>JAXMBX010000062.1:0-26096 GCA_046349635.1 Planctomycetales bacterium | reverse complement strand
TCACAAGGCTTTGCGCCGAACCAGCACCGACCGGAGAGTGAGCTTCCGAGCGTAACTCGACCTTACTTGATCTCGGCGGTACCGCCAGCGGCTTCGACTTCGGCCTTGAGCTTCTTGGCTTCTTCTTCGGGCAGACCCGTCTTAAGGGGCTTGGGCACACCTTCGACCAGGTCCTTGGCCTCTTTCAGACCCAGGCCGGTCGCGGAGCGGACAACCTTGATCACGTTGATCTTGGCGTCGCCGAAACCGGTCAGGACCACGTCGAACTCGGTCTTCTTCTCGGCTTCGGGGGCAGCACCGGCACCGGCACCAGCTCCACCGGCGACCATCATCACGCCGCCACCGGCCGGCTTAATGCCGTGCACGTTTTCCAGGTAATCACCCAGCGCCTTGGCTTGAAGCAAGCTGAGGGCGACAATCTTGTCCCCCAGTTCCTTCGTTGCGGCGTCGAATTCTACGGTTGCCTCAGTCATCTCAACTCTCCCTTTCTCGACCTCTCGATGAATCCAGGTCTTGCACTGCTCGGAAAATTTTCAGTTTCGACAAGCCCCGCGCCCCTCCCGATCAACGGAGCGCGCGGCCGTTTGTATCGGATCAACCAGCCGCAGCCGGTTCTTCGCTGCGACTTTCGATCTGGCCGGCGATCCGTCCGCCAGGACCCAGCAACTGGGACGCCAGACGGGCACCCGGGCTGCGGATCAGAGTCAGGATCTTGCCGATCAGTTCTTCGCGGCCCGGGCTCTTGCTCAGCGCATCCACCTGGGCGGCATTGAGAGAGGTCCCGTCGAGGGCACCTCCCTTGATTTCCAGCTTGTCGTTCTCGGCGGCGGTCTTCGCGATCTGGCGCGACAACGCGACCATGTCGGAAGAGCCCCAGACCAGAACAGACGGACCCTTCAGATAAGGATCCAACGCGGTCATCCCCATGTCGGTCAGGGTCCGACGCACCAGGGCATTCTTGACCCCCAGCATGTAGATCCCTTCGGCACGCAGAGAGTTCCGGAGACGGTTGACGGAGAACGCATCCATTTTGGAGGCGTTGACCACCAGGAAGTCCCGATTGTCCCCGATCCGCTGCCGCAACTCGGAGATGACCAGATTTTTGATGTTTTTGCTCATGATAATTCAACTGACTTGAATTGACTGCGATTGAACACTGTGTATCGATTCAACACGTGCATCGATTCAACGCCGTGCATCGCGATGCACTGGAGCGAAGCGACACTGCTACCGCTCCCTCACTATGCGGCGATCACGATTCCCGGGCTGAAGGTCGCGGTCAGGGTCACATTCTTGATGTAGATCCCCTTCGAACTGGCGGGCTTCAGACTGCGGATGTATTTCAACATCGCCTCGGCATTCTCGGCGAGCTGTGTCTCGGAGAACGAGAGCTTGCCGACGATGCAGTGGACATTGCCGGCGGCATCGGTCCGGAATTCAACCTTACCCGCCTTGTATTCCCGAACGGTGTTGGCGACGTCCTGCGTCACGGTGCCGGCACGGGGAGACGGCATCAATCCGCGCGGACCGAGCACGCGACCGAGCGGGCCGACCACACCCATCATGTCCGGAGTGGCAATCGCGGCGTCGAAGTCCGTCCAGCCACCCTTGATCTTCTCCGCGAGGTCCTTGCCCCCCACGAAATCCGCACCCGCCTTTTCGGCGGCCACGGCGTTTTCCCCCTGGGCGAACACCAGCACGATCTTGGATTTCCCGATACCGTGCGGGAGCACGATGGAGCCGCGGACAATCTGGTCCGCCTGCTTCGGATCAATCCCGAGATTGAACACCAGTTCAACCGTCTGATCCATGCGGCACTTGCGGATCTTCTTGGGAAGAGTCCCCTCGAGGGACTTCATCTTCTCAACCGCAGCCGACAGGTCCATCGTTCCGACACCCTGCAGTTGCTCCCGCAGGTGCTTCATCCGCTTCGATTCACGAGCCATCTTCAACCTCATAAGTCCCGGTCAAACGTGCCCGCGTCAGCAGGCGCTCCCGGAAGAAACTCGATACTTCAAAACTATTCACGCATCGAACCGAGAGAGCACGGCCCTCTCGATCCGCAAAAATCAGTCAGTCACCTCGATGCCCATGCTCCGGGCCGTCCCGGCGATAATGCGGGCGGCGTTATCGAGGTTCGGAGCATTCAGATCGGCGAACTTCTTTTGGGCGATTTCCTTGCACATCGCCATCGTCACCTTGCCCACCTTCGTGGTCTTGGGATTCGCCGCCCCCTTCGCAACCTTGGCATACTGCTTGAGCAGCACGGCAGCGGGCGGGCTCTTGGTGATGAATTCAAAGGAACGATCGCTGTAGATCGTGATCACAACGGGGATGGTCACCCCGGTCATGTCGCGCGTCTGATCGTTAAACTGCTTGACGAACTGGCCGATGTTCACGCCGTGCGGGCCGAGCGCCGTTCCCACGGGGGGAGCCGGAGTCGCCTGACCGCCGGTACATTGAATCTTGACCTGTGCCGTAACCTGCTTCTTCGCCATGACTGCTCACCAACCGCTTATCTACCGAATGTTTTATGTATCAAACCGCAACCGAAGGCTGCGCTAAATGGTTTCGACCTGCCAGTATTCCAGCTCCACCGGCGTGGACCGACCAAAAATTTCAATCAGTACCGTCACCCGCCCGTTCGCTTCATCGATCGTATCCACCGACCCCTCGAAGCTTTCGAACGTTCCTTCCTTGATCTTCACCGTGTCTCCACGCGAGAAGTCGATCTTCACCTTGGCGGGCTCGGTCGCCTTCGAGACCTCGCTGCCGAGCATCCGGGCAATCTCGTGATCCTGCATCGGCTGCGGCTGACGCGCCGCACCCGTGAAGTCCCCGACACCGCTCGTCTCCCGAACCAGATACCACGTCTCCTCGTTCAATATCATCTGGATCATGATATAGCCGGGATACAGCTTCCGCTCGGTAACCTTCTTCTTCCCACCCTTGGTTTCGACCACCCGTTCCGTCGGGATCTTGATTTCGCCGAAGAACGGCTCCAGCCCGTCCCGCTTGATCCTCCGCAACAGGTTGTCGCGAATGGACTTTTCCCGATTGCTCTGGACCTTCAGCACATACCAGAGCATTTTCTCTTCGGCGCTTTCGGCTTCAGCGGGTGTTTCGGGAACACTGTCAACCATTTGCGGAACATCCTGAGCGGTCACACAGGCCTGACCAAAGCCATTTGAGAGGGTGACCGGCGCCCCAAGGACGTCTCCGGAAACCTGGAAAATTTCAAACTGGGAAATTCGAAAGAGGAACAGTTTAGCGGCTCTGCCCCCAAGGCGTCAAATCTTCGACAGCGTCAAATCCTCAAGATATTCAAGAAGTTGAGGATCCGATACCAGAGCAAATCGTAAACCATCAGGATGGCCGCCAGGAAGAACATCGTCCCAAGCACCACCAGCGTCGAACGATACAGCTCCTGCTTGGAAGCCCAGGAGACCTTAACCATTTCCGCCTCCACGGAGATCAGAAACTCCGCGAAGGGGATGTAATTCACAACCCGAAACGCAAACCAGCACCCGATCAGCGAAATCGCCACCGGAACGCCGATCCGAATCTGCTGAGAGGCATTCGACAAAAACGTCTGGGAGAGCGTGTATGCCCCCATGATCACAATCGCCGCAATGGCGATCGCGGTCCCCTGACGGGCCAGCTTCCCCTGGGTTCGCTTGTAGATCCCAGCGGAAAACAGCTCATTCACGAGTCCGTTCGCAGTTTCCGATTTCGCCATGAGATTTCCGCAGCCCAAAAACCAAACTTATCCGGAACCAACCGACACTTCACCGCGAGACGCAATTCGACGCGGGGCATTTCAACCCCGCCAAACCATCCGAGCACGGGCGGAGGGAGTCGAACCCCCAACCGCTGGATTTGGAATCCAGTGCTCTGCCAATTGAGCTACACCCGTAAGACCAGAGCAAGACCTGACACGGCCCAGCCGACTACTTCTTGCGAGACTCTTTGTGGATCGAGTGTCGCCGCAGCTTGGGGCAGTACTTTTTCAATTCGAGACGTTCGGTTCCCCGCGTTTCCTTGGGAGTCCGATAGTTCCGCTGACCGGTTTCAGTGCATTCCAGCCAGACATATTCGCGCGCCATAGTATCACCTGAAAAAATCAGGCACCCGCCCGACGCAAGATCGGGCGGGGCCGGAAAAGTCACTGATCAACAGTGCAGCGAGCCGCACCGAGGAAATCAACCCAAACAATCAATCCGAAAAACTAACCGAGAATCTTCGTCACGACGCCGGAACCGACCGTCTTGCCACCTTCGCGGATAGCAAACCGGCTTCCTTCGTCCAACGCGACCGGCTGAATCAATTCAACCTCGAGCTGAACGTTATCGCCAGGCATGCACATCTCGGCACCGCCGAGCAGCTTGGCTGCACCGGTGACATCCGTCGTGCGGAAGTAGAACTGGGGACGGTAACCGCTGAAGAACGGAGTGTGGCGGCCACCTTCCTCCTTGCTCAGGACGTACACCTCGCAGTTGAACTTGGTGTGCGGCTTGATCGAGCCGGGCTTCGCAAGCACCTGGCCGCGTTCGATGTCGTCACGCTCAATACCACGCAGGAGGAGACCGACGTTATCACCGGCCTGACCCTCATCGAGCAGCTTCTTGAACATTTCGACGCCCGTGCAGACCGTTTCGCGCGTCGGAGCCAAACCGACGATTTCCAGCTTTTCGCCGACCTTCACAACACCCTGCTCAATACGGCCGGTGGCGACGGTACCGCGACCCTTGATGGAGAACACGTCTTCAATGGCCATCAGGAAGGGTTTGTCGGTATCGCGCTGCGGCGTGGGAATGTAAGTGTCGAGAGTCTCAAGCAGCTTGGCGATGCACTCCGTGGACTTGGGATCCGACGGGTTGTCGTAGGCCGCCTTGGCGTTGCCGCGGGTAATCGGAATCTCATCGCCAGGGAAGTCATACTTGGTCAGCAGGTCGCGAACTTCCATCTCGACCAGTTCCAGCAACTCTTCGTCGTCGACGAGGTCGCACTTGTTGAGGAAGACCACCAGGCGGGGCACACCGACCTGACGGGCGAGCAGAATGTGTTCGCGAGTCTGGGGCATGGGACCGTCAGCGGCGGAAACCACCAGGATGGCGCCGTCCATCTGGGCGGCACCGGTGATCATGTTCTTGATATAGTCGGCGTGGCCAGGGCAGTCGATGTGGGCGTAGTGACGGGTGTCCGTCTCATATTCCACGTGGCTGACCGCAATCGTAACCGTCTTGGTGGCGTCGCGAACGGTACCACCCTTGGCGATTTCAGAGTAGTCCTTCTTCTGGGCCAGACCCTTCGCGGTCTGCGTGGCCACGAGGGCCGCCGTCAAAGTCGTTTTGCCGTGGTCAATATGTCCAATGGTGCCCACATTGACGTGCGGCTTTGTGCGGACGAATGTGTCCTTCCCCATCGCTTCTCCTAAATTTCTTCTGATCTGTTCAACGTGGACGGCCCGCTGTCTGACACACGCCAGAGTCAAGCCATGATGTATAAACTGCGCGCATCCCGCCGAAGAGACAGGGATCACCGCAACCAGCTAAACCGACTTTGGAAAGTGACTCGCATCTTGAGAGCCACCACCGAACCAACAGAGCTGCTGGCGGGACTTGAACCCGCGACCTCGTCCTTACCAAGGACGCGCTCTACCAACTGAGCTACAGCAGCCAACGTCTCACAACCTGTCCGGAAACCGCTGCTGATCGCACAGCTTGTTTCGGCACCAGAAACATTTGAGGGAACCCCATGAAGCTCATGGAAATTCCCTGAATGCACGATAACCGAAACCAGTTTTTTACACAGGTTATCACTCGCTGGCAACTCTCGCCAGCCAACCGCACGACGGATTGCCACAAGTCCCGCAAATACATGGGGACGGTTTGACACCGCCGAGACCTGCTTTGCCGGACGGAATCAAGCCGCGGCCTGTCCTGTCCTGCTTTGCACTAACCCCGACATCGACCTGAACAAAAAGCGGGTGATGGGAATCGAACCCACGTGACCAGCTTGGAAGGCTGGGACTCTACCATTGAGCTACACCCGCGAAAACAACTCGCGTTCCAGCAGCAACATTCTACTCAGACACGAAATACCGCCAAAAGTGACCGACTGATAATCTCTTTTGAGCAGATTTGATGCAATTCCAAAATGGGAGAAGCAGGATTCGAACCTGCGAAGGCAGAGCCACCAGATTTACAGTCTGGCCCCGTTGGCCGCTTGGGTATTCTCCCGATGATCCTCAAACACAGTCCGACAGACGCAAATACCACTTGCCGAAATCGGAAATAAATCCCGCTACGGCAAAGTGTTAGAGATTTCGAAGCAGATCGAAACCGGAGAGCTAGCGGCGGGACTCGAACCCGCAACCTCCGGTTTACAAAACCGGAGCTCTGCCAATTGAGCTACGCTAGCCAGGCGAGTGATGCCGGCAAGCCAGCCGAGGAGCAGTTGCCATTTCGAAACCCGCTTGTGGACAGAAGTTAGCTCGAAATCTCCGAGGGACTTTCCCGCAACAAACGAATCTGAAACCGTACAGCGAACCGCCCAATATAGCAATCCTAAAGGCTGATGCAAGCGAGATTAACAGCCCGCATCCCCAGCCCAAAAGATTTGACCGCTCGGTCCCCAAAACCGGAACCGAACGGTCAGAAGGCATTATCGGCAGAGGTTCGCTTCCGCTCCACAGACACTCGGAACCAAACCCTTACAGGCCGGGAACATCCAGCTTATCCGACTGCACCAGCTTCCGCATTTTCACGATCGCGCGGCTTTCGAGCTGGCGAATCCGCTCCTTCGTCACACCGAACCGGCTGCCGACTTCTTCCAATGTCAGCGGTTCTGTCCCCTGCGTCAGCCCATAGCGGAACATGATGATCTGCCGTTCCCGTTCGTCGAGTTGGCCCAGAATCCCCATGATCGCATCGTGCTGCCGCTGGTTGGTCAGTTCCTGTTCGTACTGGTCCGTCCGGGAGTCGTTCGACGTCTGGAACAGCAGATCCTGACCGGTTCGGTAACGGTCCTGCCAGGTATGCTCGGCCGGAATGGACCGTGCATAGTTCTTCATGATCGCCCACGTGGCGTACGTGGAGAACTTGTTCCCCTTCGTGTAGTCGAACTTCTCAATCGCCCGGATCAGGGACATATTCCCGTCGGAGACCATCTCGAAGAAGTTCCCCGTCGGTTTGACGTGCTTCTTGGCAATCGAAACCACCAGCCGCAGGTTACTGCGGATCAGCAGGTTCTTCACCTCAATACTCTGGGCCACCAGGTCTTCGATGTCGTCCATCAGGCGGGCCTTGACGTTGTTGACATCGAGCTGTTTGCGCAGTTCCGAAGCGCGGAACTTCAGGTAGTTCATCTTGCGGAAGTAGTACACTTCCTCTTCCCGCGACAGCAGCGGCACGTTGTACAGACTGGCCAGATACGGCGGCAATCCGGGCGGAACCCGCTGTTTCGTGGTCTTGCGATCCACTTGCGGCGCCGCACCGAGGATGACCGCTTCGCGGCTTTCGTCGTGAAATTCCGGACTGTCGATGAAATCCAGCGACTGCGCGATCAGCTTCTCCGCGCGGATTTCCGCGAGGATCCGATAGATGCTCGTGCGCGTCCGGCCGTACCGGACGGCCAGCCGTTCCACCGGGATATTCCGCAGGAAATCCAGGTACAACTGTTCGCGCTGATCGTCGCTCAGCGGACGCAGCGCGTTCGGGAAGACCGCGACGTCCGGATGTTCGGCGTCGAACTGCTTCAGCGTATATCGAATCGTTTCGGGAGAGCGGCCCATCGTGCGTGCCACCTGACGGCTGATTTCCGCGGCGCACATCCCCTTCTGGCGAAGCTGACGCGCGGTGGAAATGATCCGTTCTTTCTCATCAAAACTGAGCTGACTGAAGTGCGCACCCCGGCGAACGTCATCCGCATGATTGCGGACGTAGTGTTCGACCGACGAGCGGAGGAAGCCGACCCGTTTCCGTTTGCCGAACAGGAAACGCCGGCTGACCAGCCCGCGGGCACGCCAACGATCAACCGTCTTCGTGGAGACGTTGAATTGTTTGCTGACTTCCTCGACCGTCATGACCGGTTCGGTGACGACGGCAGCGTCGATATTCGCGCTGTCGGAGAGTTCCTCCACGAACAGCCGCAGGTCGTGCGCGGCCTCTTCGCCGGAGATCACCAGATCGGGGTACATTTCGGTACGGCGCGTAGTGATGCGACGGCAGAGTTCGGGGTAGGCGTACTCTTCGGAGTCTTTCAGTTCGTAGAGCAGAGCCTCGGCGCGGTCGATCTGTGCCAGCCGAATTTCACGCGGTGCGAAGCGGACCTGTTGGTCCGCAAATTGTTTCAAAGCCGGGTTACGATAGCGGGTCATAGCTGCCACTCCTCTCGGGGCCCCCAATCAATCCTTTGCCGTACCCAGGAACCGCAATTCCCGTTCCCACGTGGGCTGTAAAGGGCCTCATAGTGGTTTGAACGTGCTGTGCGGTTCACATTCAACAAAGACTACGGTGATTTAGACGTTGTCGGATCAAAAAAAGTTCGCACGCGAATGAATATTTTGCAATGTTCATCTGTGAAGGTTTACCGGCGCAAAGCAGGCACCTTACACGTTTTTACAAGGAAATCTGCAACTCTTTTCAAGAACGTCTCTTAGAGACTCTCTCCGCAAGCACGGCAGGCACGGAAAAGCCTCTCAAAAGCCCGAATTCAACAGACTAACCGCAAGCCATTCCTCAGGCTTAACCGGACCGGGAGACAGTGAGACGTCGCGAATTTGACTCAAAGCGACGTCAATTCGATGACGGTTTTTGGGGGAACCCAAAGAGAGTGCCAGCGGGCGGCAGGACACGGAGCGCAAAAAAAAGCCCATCTGGCAGCCAACGGGCCAGATGGGGGTCAATACGGCATCTTAGGCAAAACCGCAGTGGGCCTATTTCTTCGTCTCAGCCGGAGGAGAACTCGCTTCGGGGGCCGCGACCGCGGCAGTCACTTTCTCCGGGACTCCACGCACCTTCAGGAACCCGGAGATCCCCACGACCGTGAACGCCAGCAGCAGGTTCAGGAGCAGCCACAGACCCGAAGAACGGCGGAACTTTTCACTCCAGGCACCACGACTGGTAAGAGCGATGGAGAGAAAAATCACCAGGCACGCGACGAGGATCTTGATCCCCATGAACATGTGATATTTGCCGTCCCCCTTATGCGCGGGGGTCATCACAAACAGGTAGTTGTAGAACCCGCTCAACAGCAGGAACAGGATCCCGATGTGGACGAACATTTTCCAGACCCGGGTCACTCGTTCCCGCAGCGCACCCGCCTCTTCTGCGGGCAGCCCCCGCATCGCCGGCTGCAGGACAAACCGCATAAAGAAGCTCCCCCCCACCAGCACGATGACGGGCATGATGTGCGCCCAGCGTGAAATAACGGGAACCCAGTCCATGATGTCTCCTTCGTGAGAGGGGGCAATGTTGTCCTCCAGATCGTAGTCCCGGAGTCAGCATTCCGCCACTATCCGGCGGATTTGGAGCGAGTTCGGTGCAGTGAACTCCCCGATTTGCCAGTGGATTTCCGGGAGCCGCGACGTCAAAATCGGACGCAACATTCCTCCCGCCCACCATCATCAGCGAGACTGCACACCATGGGGATTTACCTCGGTATCGATATTGGCACCAGCGGCACGAAGACCCTCGCCATCGCGGAAAACGGCGAGATTCTGGCCTCCGCGACCGCAACCTATCCCCTCTCCAATCCCAGGCCCGGGTGGTCGGAACAAAGCCCCGAAGACTGGTGGCAGGCGACCATCAGTACCGTCAAAAAAGTCCTGAAAACAGGGAAGATCAAGCCGGCGGACGTCAAAGGGATCGGCCTCAGCGGACAGATGCATGGCAGTGTCTTCCTCGATAAATCGCACCAGGTCCTCCGTCCCGCCCTCCTCTGGAATGACCAGCGCACCGTCGCCGAATGCCAGGAGATTGAAGCCGCTGCCGGGGGCCGAAAGAAGCTCATCCAGATGGTCGCGAATCCCGCCCTCACCGGGTTCACCGCCCCCAAGATCCTCTGGCTGCGGAACCACGAACCCAAGCACTACGACAAGGTGAAACAAGTTCTGCTCCCCAAGGACTACATCCGCTTCCGCCTGACGGGGGAATACGCCACCGAAGTCAGCGATGCCTCCGGGACGCTGCTGCTCGACGTCCGTAACCGCCGCTGGAGCAGCGTGCTGCTGGAAAAACTGCAGATCGACCCTGCCCTTGCTCCCCAAGGTCTACGAATCCGAGGAAGTCAGCGGCAAGCTCTCCGCGGCCACGGCGAAGCTGCTGACTGCCGGGTGAGTCCCCGTCGTCGGTGGCGGCGGCGATCAGGCGGCCGGAGCCGTCGGCACGGGATCGTCAAATCGGGGGTCATCTCCGCCACCCTCGGAACCAGCGGCGTGGTCTTCGCCCACAGCGACGAAGTCCAGGTCGATCCGCTGGGCCGGGCACACACCTTCTGCCACGCCGTCCGCGGCAAGTGGCATGTGATGGGTGTCGTCCTCTCCGCGGGGGGAAGTTTGCAGTGGTACCGCAACCAGTTCGCTGAAAGCGAAGTCGCCGCCGCCAAGAAGCGGAAAGTCGATTCCTATGATCTCCTGATCGAGGAAGCCAAACCGCCCCGGCCGGATGCGAAGGCCTGATCTTCCTCCCCTATTTGACCGGCGAACGAACCCCGCACGCCGATCCGCACGCACGCGGAGCCTGGGTGGGACTCTCGCTCCGCCACGGCAAGCCGCACCTCATCCGCTCGGTCATCGAAGGAGCCACCTTCGCCATGCGCGATTCGCTGGAAATCATCCAGGAATTGAAGATCCCCGTGAAGGAAGTCCGCCTCTCCGGAGGAGGCGCACGAAGCCCTTTCTGGCGACAGTTGCAGGCCGATATCTATGGCAAAAAAGTGGTCACGATCAACGCCTCCGAAGGCCCCGCCTACGGCGTCGCCCTCCTCGCCGCGGCGGGAACCGGAGCCTACAAGGACGTCGTCGAAGCCTGCTCCGCGACAATCCGCGTCGTGGAATCCACCCAGCCGGACAACAAGACGAAGAAGACCCTCGACAAGTCCTACAAGATCTACGGCGACCTCTACCGATCACTGAAAAAGACTTCGAAGCCATCGCAGGAATCGTGGGGTAGTCGACAAAGCTGTTGACATTTTGAGGACATCATCATGCAAAACGCTCGGTTGAGAACCATCGTCTGTCTTGTGGCATGCCTGCTGATTTTCGCGGGACGCATTCACGCCGACGAACTCCGCGTCGGCGTCGCCACGGCGGACATCACCCCCGGCGAAAACTTCCCCATGAGCGGCTACTACTATGAGCGCTCGGCCACAGGACTCAAAGACCTGCTGCAGGCCAAGGTCCTCGTCTTCCGACAGGAGACACCCGCCGCGGTCATCTTGTGCGACCTGATTGGCATCTGGACCGACCTGGGGTATGCCGTCCGCGAAGGGGTCCAGAAGGAAACCGGAATCCCGGCCGCAAACGTGATGATTGCGGGGACGCACACCCACACCGGTCCGGACTACAACCGCGAGCTGTACGCCGTCATGACCGGCCAGCCGATTCCCACAGGCACCAAGCCCCGCCAGCCCTACATTCCCCGCCTGATCGAAAGTCTCGTCGCCGCCGTGAAACGCGCCGACAGCGAAACCAAGCCGCTCATTCTGAAGTCCGGAACCGCCAAGCAGGAAAAAACCGTCTCGTTCAATCGGCGGTTCCTGATGCAGGACGGCAAAGTCCGCACCTGGATGAGCCTCAACAGCCCGGGGGTCGTCCACGCGGAAGGCCCCATCGATCCGGAAGTTGGCATGGTCCTGTTCGAAGACCCGGCGACGCAGAAACCCGCCGCCATCCTGAGTTCCTTCGCCCTGCACCTCGATACCGTTGGCGGATCGGAATGGAGCGCCGACTACCCCTTCTTTATGGAGCGGACACTCCAGGGAGCGCTCGGAAACCAGGTCGTCTCCCTGTTCGGAAATGGCTGCTGTGGAAACATCAACCACGTCGACCCCTCCAAACCGGAGCGAAACAGCGCCGAAGTCATCGGCACATCCCTCGGCAAAACCATCCTCACCGCCGTCCCGAAGTTAGGCGAAGTGAAGTCCCCGCAGTTACAGATCCGCCGGACGACGGTCCCCCTCCCCTTACGGAAGCCGACCGCCGAGCAACTCGCCAAGTCGAAGCAGATCATTCAGCTCTTCCAGGGGGGTAAAACGCCCGAGTTTTACGAGCACGTCGAAGCCAACCGCTGGCTGATCGTGGAACACCTCCGCCACAACGGCACCCCCGATCTGCACAAGCTCATGATGTGGGGCATGTCGATCCAACTGGCCGGGAAAGGGGATTTCCTGACCGTGGACGTGCAGGTGATCACGCTGGGGCGGGACGTCGCCATCGTCGCTCTCCCGGGGGAAGTCTTCGTCGAACTGGGTCTGGCGATCAAGAACGCCTCCCCCTTCAAGACGACGCTCGTCGTGGAATTGAGCAACAATCTGGAGACCCTCTACGTCCCCACGCGATACGCCTACGTTGGCGGCGGGTACGAACCCACAAATTCGACGCTTGAACCCGGCTCGGGAGAACTGCTGGCCGAAGCCGCGATCAAGCTGCTGAGTGAATGCGCCGCAGGGGTCACCCAGAAGTGATTTTCCGAGAAATTCTCGCGCCCGAGGTCGTGACGCGCCCCTACAATAAGTAGAAATACGTCGTCCTCCCTCCTGTTCCGCTAAAAAACCTCATGATCTCCCTACCGCCGCTTGTGGCTTCGTCCCTCCGTTACGTCGCGTTGGATTTTGTCGGTACCGTCATGGCCCCCACGCCCAGCGTGGGCGAAGTCTACCACGCCATCGGCGCCAAGCATGGTTCCCGGCTCTCCGTCGCCGAAGTCACACACCGCTTCCGCGAGGCCTTCGCCGCCACGGAACAGCAACCCGCTCCCGAGACATCTGCTGGACAAGACCCCTGGTGGACGGATGAAGAGGCCGAATTCGCCCGCTGGAAGAAGATCGTCGGGCTGGTCCTGACCGACCTCCCCAATCCGGACGTCTGCTTCCAGGAGTTGTACGACCACTTCGGCAAGCCGGAGTCCTGGCAGTTCTTTCCGGACGTCCCCGAAGGACTCCAGCGTCTGCAACGGGGCGGATTGAAGATCGTCCTGGCCTCCAATTTCGACCGTCGGCTGCATTCCGTCTGCGCCGGCTACCCGGAACTGCAGGGACTGATTCCCCGGATCATTTCCTCCGAGGTCGGGGCCCGCAAACCCTCCGCCCGGTTTTTCGAATCGCTCCTCAAAAAGGTGGACTGCAGCCCGAGCGAAGTCCTGATGGTGGGGGACGACTTGGAAAATGACGTCCGCACCCCCCGCACCCTGGGCCTCCCCGCCTTCTATCTGGACCGCAAGGGGTCAGATGCAGGAATTAAAAGCTTCTCCAGCCTGACCGCGATCTGCACCGCCCTGGGGCTGTAAGCCCAGCCCTGAAATCGGTTTAGGAGGGTAAAAACTCCTGTAGCCACGAATTTCGGGGACTGCTAGAATCCGCCCCCCATGTCGTTCACAGGGGATAACACCTTGTGAACGCAATGGTTATGCCTTCAGCCAAGACTCATCGCAACCGGTTTGGGCCAATGCGGATGCGTCACGGGCCTCCCCCTCGGGGTCATCAGGAAGATTTCGACTATGACAGGGATGCGTCGCTGCCTGAAAGTCGTTCTGTGCTACGCGCTCACAGCAGGATCGATCGGCTGGGTGGAGAGTCAGGAGACGACTCCCCGCAAGCGCCCGGTCTCTGCCCTGACGGAAGAAGGGGACGAAACCCCCGCTCCCACAACCCCGCGCCGACCGGCGAAAGCCACCGACGAGCAGGGTGATGAAGAAACCACCCCTGTCCGCCCCTCCACGGGTAACCGGCGGATGGGTCCCCTCCGTTCGGGAGAAGATCGTCCCGCCGGCGAAGCCCTGCAGGTCGAGAAGCTCGATCCCAAGCTGGAAAAAATCCTGAAGGATTGGGAGACCGAGACCGCCAAGATCAAGAAGCTCCAGGGGGACTTCATCAAGTACTCCTACGACAAAACCTTCTCCGTCGAGAAGCGTGCCCAGGGAAGTTTCAAGTACGAAGCGCCGGACAAAGGGGTCTACGAAGTTCGTGGGACGAAAATCTCTTCCACAATGAAATCCCAACGGCTCGACAAGCGGGGGAATCCATTCAAGCTGATGACCGACAGCAATGAACAGTGGTTCTGCACCGGGGAAGAAATTTATCAATTCAACGAGGCAGACCGGACCTACGACAAGATGCCGATCCCCCAGCAGAACCGGGGCCAAAACATCATCGAAGGCCCCCTCCCCTTCCTGTTCGGGATGAAAGCGGAGCAGGCCAAGCGCCGCTATACGTTGGCCTTGCGGAAAGAGACCGACTACGAAATCTGGATCCATGTCATCCCCAAGCTGCAGCACGACCTCGTCAATTACTCCGAAGCGACCATCATCCTGGACCGGGCCACGTTTTTACCGAAAGCGGTGCGCCTGCTCGATCCGCCGCAAACCAAGGAAACCGTTCACTCCTTCAGCAACATGAAGACCCGGATCACGCACTGGCCTTTGGACGATCCGTTCAAACCCAATCTGTTCGGTTACAAGCCCGTCGTCCATGACAACAAGCAAGTGATGGAGGAAGATCCCACCAAACCCAAGTCACGGGGTCCCCTGGGTGGGTTCCGCAACACGGCTCAGGATCGTCCGCAGCGGACTGCCACCAATGAGGCAGAGGACGGCGCGAGCAGCCCCTCCCGGGCTTCCCGCAAACCGGCCAGTCCCCCGCCGGAAGAAGAACAGGAAGAGAGCTTCCCGAAGCGGAAATCGACCATGATGTAGGAAGAATGAATTAAACCCTTTCACCGCTCGATCCCCTGCCGTTAGGATAGACGCACGTCCTTTGCTCTAGTAAATGCGTCTATCCTCCTCTTGTTGGCTGCTGATGGACACCTCCACAGAAGTCACCGAACCGATTTCTCCCCCGGCCCCGCCGCCGAGTGTCTCCGCGCCCGTCGCCAGGGAGTCAACGTCTCCGGCAGGTTCCATTGCACTGGGCCTCTCCCGTGCGGACCGCTGGTTCGTCGGGACGCTGCTCACCGTCGGGCTGACATTGCTCACCATCTATGGTCTGCGCCTGAGCCATTGGGGGCGGGAAACGATCGAGATCCGCCGCCAGTCCCCCCTGGAACTCGTCTACAAGCTCGATATCAACCGCGCGACCTGGGTCGAGTGGGCACAACTGGAAGGGATCGGCCCGAACACCGCCCGGAAAATCGTCGCCGACCGTGACGCTCATGGTCCTTTCAAATCGGTGGACGATCTCGAACGCGTGAATGGAATCGGAGCAAAGACCGTCGCCCGTTTGCGCCCGCAGTTGATCTGCACCCCGGACGAGCAAACTCCCCCCCAGGAGACGACGGGGAGCCTCCAGCCATGACCCTCCCCTCCTCTTCCCGAACGCGCCCTCTGCTCCTCGGCTGCGCGCTTCTCATCGCCTGCGGTTGGCTCCACGCCTTCGACAAAGGGGGCGAGAACGTCCCCTCCGCCCCGATCACGGGGAAGGGTCCGGACAACGGAATTCAATTCAAATCCGGTCCGGGAGGGACCGCCGCCGCCACCAACAACCCCACAAAACAACCGGTCCCATCGGTCAACGAGCAGCGGGCCGCACGCAAGGTCATCGAACACGCCTTTCGGGATGATTTCGCCAAGGCCAACACCACCGCCGGGAATCTGGTCCTCATCCGCACGCTGGTGGAGAAGGGTTCCCTCACGGAAGACGACCCCATCGGGCGGTACGTGATGCTCGATATCGCGAAGTCGCGGGCCATTGAGAACGGCGAGGTCGACCTGGCGTTTCAGGCGGTCGAAGAACTCTCCGATTCGCACAATATCCCCCGCCTGGAAGCCAAGCGAAAACTCGTCCGCGAGCTGCTCCCGCAGGTGCGCGGCTCGGACAGCTTCGAACGGCTGGCAGTCCACGCGCTCGGGGCCATGCAGGAGGCCATCGGCAGCGATGATTACCTCTCCGCGGCATCGTTCCGCCAGGCAGCCGACGCCGCCAGCCAGAAAGGGCGCAACCCCGAACTGAAAAAGCTCATCGCCGCCCGGTCGCAGGATCTGAAAACGCTCGAACTGGAATACGGACCGGTGCAACTCGCCAAACGGACGCTGCAGCAGAACCCCAACGAGCCGGGAGCCTGCCTGAAGGCGGGCCAGTATTATGCCCTCTCGCTGGGAGAATGGGACCGCGGATTGCCCCTGCTGGCGAAAACCAACGACAACACGTTTCGCCGTCTCGCCAGCCTGGAATTGAAGAATCCGACAAATCCGAACGAACTGATCGAGATCGCGGATGGGTGGTGGAACTGGGGCAACCAGTGCAACAACGAACTGCAACAGAGTCACGCCTGGCAACATGCCGTCGAGTGGTACAACCTCGCATTGCCGAACGTGAAGGGCCTGAACGAAGCTCGAATTACCCGCAGGCTGCAGGACTACGCCGTAAAGCCCCCCCGCACGACCTTCGCCCTGGAAGAGTTGCCCGGAAAGGTGGTGTACCTCTCGGATCTGAAAGAGCAGGAAGTGCGCGTCATCCGGAACGCGTTCGGAAAGAACGGACGGAACAACACGGGAGAGTACCTCCGCATCAAGGACAAGCATCCCGCGCATGGGCTGTACACCCCCCCTCCTCCCAAGGGGACCGCCACTGTCGTCTATGACGTCCGAAAAATAAGCCTCCCCTTCTTCCGCGCTGCCGTCGGGGTCCATGATGCCGCCGGAAGCCGGTTGAAATCTCCGCTGGTCTTCGAAGTCTGGGGGGATCATACCCGGCTATGGAAGTCGAACCCCATCACCCGCGCGGGACAGGTTGAGGCCTGTAAGATCCCGATCACCACCGTCAGCCGGCTGGAACTGAAAGTGATCTGCTCGGGATCGGATGAATTCGCCTGGGCGGTCTGGTCCGACCCCCGTCTCTCCTCACGCTGACGTCGTTTCCGTCGGTGGGGAAAACCGTTATCCTCTTCGGAACGCATTTCCCTGTTCTCCGAACATTAATCCCGGCAAGAGTGACGGCGTGACGGCAGCCTCGACGAATACGTCCGCGGAAATTTCCACCTGGCGGTGGGTCTGGTCCAGCCTGATCGGGCCGTTGCTCGCCTTGCTGGTGGTGTTTGCGTTTTTCGCCATAGCCGATCAGATCCGCAACGGAGAACGGGCCACCTTCCTGACGACCCGCAGCCTGAAGACGACCGCCGTCCAGGCCGCGCCGATCGTCGTCGGGGCATTAGGGATGACCCTGATCATCATTTCGGGGGGAATCGACCTCTCTGCGGGAACCGCGTTGGCGCTGTGTGCCACCGTCCTCGCGGACCGGCTCAAAGCCGGAACTCCCCCCTGGCTGGCAATCCTGATGTGTACCCTCACCGGCTGCCTGATCGGAGTCTGGAACGGAACCTTGATCAATTCGCTCCGCGTGGTCCCCTTCATTGTCACCCTGGGGACAATGACCCTCTGCCTGGGGATTGGAAAGATGATCGCGGAAGAGTCGACGGTCCATCCCCTCCCCCAGCAGATTCCCCCCTGGCTGGATCATCTGTTGAGCACCTCGCAGCCGTTGTTCCTGGGCCTGCCTGCGGGCATCTGGCTGGCATTCGGCCTGGCGTTCCTCCTCTCGCTGGTCCTCCGCTACACCGTCTTCGGCCGGCACTTGTATGCGATCGGTTCAAATGAGGCCACCGCGCGGTTGTGCGGAGTGAACGTCCCCGGCACCAAAATCGTCATCTATGCCCTCGCGGGCCTCTTCACCGGCCTCGCGGGGATGTATCACTTCGCGCGGTTATCCTCCGGCGATCCCGCCTCCGGAACCGGGCTGGAACTTAAGATCATCGCGGCCGTCGTCATTGGCGGGGCCAGTCTCGAAGGAGGACGCGGAACCGTCCTCGGGACTCTCTCCGGAGCCGCGATCATGTCCGTCATCAGTAACGGCTGCACGCATCTGCACATCAACAACCCCGTGCAGGACATCATCCTCGGCCTGATCATCATCTCGGCGGTGACTGTCGATCAATTCCGGCAACGCGGCACATAAACATTCACCACGGCGCCCTCCCGTGCCACTCGCCGGGGGTAACCGCCTTGTCCGCATCGAGGTTCACGACCAGCGGATTCGCCGGAGTGGCATCCTTTCCCGCGGGCCACGGGCGATAACCGAACCGTCCTTCGTTCGAAATCGCCGTCAGTTCCTTGATCAAGCTGTCGTACAGATGCTGGGATTGCGTCGCGGTGAGATCCACACCCGGCGCATACCGCAGGTACAGCGGGTTCGTCACGCCAAAATGCTTCAGCATGATCGGCATGGCATAGGCCGGTTCATAGGCATAAATCTGCGTCACTTCCAGGACAACAGGCCGCTGCGGGTCGACGGCGCACACCTTCGCAAACCGGCTCAGAAACTCTTCGAACCGCTGCGTCTGATTGACCCGGATAATCGTTTCCGAAGTCAGCCGATGTGGCCCCAGGATCAGAACCGGTGCCAACGCGAGGAGAGACACCCCCCGCCACAGCCACTTCTTCCAGCGGCTCATTTCCAGGCCACGCAATCGCGGCGTGGCGGTCATCCAATAGGCGAGACTCACCATCGCACCAAACCAGCAGAACTCCGCGGGGAAGCGATAGCGGTTCTCCAGACCGCCCACATAAAACACATACTGGAACACAAACAATCCCGCGCTCAATCCGAGCGTGAGAACAACTGCCACGACAACATTTCGGAAATCGCGAGGTTTTTTCCGCCGGAAGAACGCCACCAGTAACGCGCAACCGGACATCCCCAGCAAAGCCAGACCTTGCCCGGACAGAAAAAACGCCTTCAGGGCGGGAAGCACGAAGGTGAGTCGATGCCCCGACTCCGTGGACCGGCCATACACGTCCAGATTCCCCATCTGCGCGAGCTTGAGCTTCAGAATCACCACGATCACCGCGATGAACGCAAGAGCACTAATCACCGTCAGGTGACCCAGAATCGGGACTGCGGTTTTCTTCCAGAGATCACGCACATACACCGCGAGGATCGGAAGCATCAGGAAGAGGAAATTCTCCTTGGCTCCGAACGCGATCAGAAAACCGCACAGCATCGCCAGCCAGCCGAAAGATCGCACGGAGCGAGAGAGCATCGGCGGTTGAGCGCATCCCCCCCACAGGATCGCAAAGCCGTAGATCGCCACTGCAGTCCCCAGGGCAGAGTACACCTCGCCCCGGCCGAGATACCGCCACACATCCGGCCAGCAGGGAAAAGCCGTCACCGAAAGAGAACAGGCCAGGGCAAACAGCGGGTCGCTGAACCGCGCGAGCGCCAGGCAGAAGAGCCACAGGGACAGGGCCGCGATGACAATCCGGGCACGCCCCCAGGCGTGTGCATTCGACTGCCACAACCACGTTTCCAGAAACCGGAAAAAGTAATAGCCGGGACGATACCGGGCAATGTTGTCCTCTTTGGTCCCCCAACCTCCCAGTTCGCGATGCTGCCGCAATTTGTCGACGAAGTTCCCGAACGTGAACCCGCCCGGGCGGTTGGTCTCAATCAGGATCTCGTGATCGTCGATCAGACCCCATTCGACTTTATTGAGTGGCCACAGCGCCGCCACCGTGAACAACCCCAGAAACAACGCCGAGAGCACCAACCATTGCGCCGGGGCGTGGCGCGCAAACCGGCGACCGGTCACGCGCAAGCCGGGAAAGCAGAGAGCCGCCGCGAACAGCAGCCCCACGAGCCCCGAGCGACACAGGCTGAATAGTGACCGGTCCCCCAACGTCCAACGGGCCAGAATGCGATCCCGCAGGGTTCGACCGATGTTCATCCGTTCGCCTCGGTTGCGGAATAAGTTTGCGGCGTTTCACGCAATTCCGCCGGGGCAATCCGTCCCGCGGCGAGAACCTGCACAACTGCAGGGATTCGCCATGTTATCAGGCGGTCAGATGACCTGCCAGTTGCGTCCCGGAGCAGGGTCAGGAGTGGATCTTACCTTGACCAAAACGGGCATTTCAGGGATCTTTCCCCACTTTTCGCAAAGCGCCAACTCTCATCTTCCTCCGGGAGGAATGGAACCCCTCATGAATCGAACGTGGTTCCTCTTTGACCTGCGCCCTGTTGTTGGCCTGTGGTTGTGCCGCGGAGTATGCGGTCAATGAGAAAGAGGCTATCAAGCAGCCTCATGATCTGCTTTCGGAGCAGGAAGTCAAAACCTTCCTGAAGATCGTGGGACGGCTCTCCGACCGCCAGCCCCCCGCCTTCTTCTCCTTGACCGAACCGCTCGAGTTGAGCGATCCGCCCGAACAACTGATCCGCGAATGCCAGGCCCAGTTTCAACGGCAATTCGATCCCAAACGCCAGGGTAAAATCTGGTTGAACACCCCCGAGGTTCGCGACGCCGCTGCGAAATCGAAATGGAGCACCGTCCAGTTGGCCGGTGTGATGCGGACCCTCAGTTCCACGATTTCCCGCAGCCAGATGACCCCCGATCAGAATCCCGAACAACTGCAGAAAAAAGCAAGCCGCGAAGTCGCCCGCCTGAAAAAAGAACTGGCGGCTCTCGACGCCCTTCCCAAGCAGAAAGTCACCCGCGACACCACACAACAGCGGACGCAGACCGCCATGGCTTTGGGGAAAGCGGTCGCGATGCAGGAATATCTGAAAGTCATGAGTTCCATCCCCCAGGAAAACCTGACGCTCGTCCGCCAGTTTCAGAAGCAACTGCATCCGCTGGTCGACAGCCACGGGGTCGAAGGGCTGCAGGAACTGGCGAAGCTGCAGGACGGTGAAGAAAGTCGGAGCAAGAAGTCCGCCGTCACGCACGCCGACTTCAGTCTCCCCGCGAAATCCAACGCTGCCCCCTCCAACGCCCCCCCCGTTGTCCTCGCGAGCAACACCACCCCGGAACAGGTCAGCGATACCCAACTGAAGAAACAGATCCTGCGGGAGATTCCCGAACTGGCTCCCGCCCTCAAGAACAAGGAGACCCTGAAAGCCGCGGAACTGCTTCTCGGCTGGGCCGCCCGAACTGGCGACTTCTCACTGGATGGAGTCCATCTCGCGAGCGGAGAGACCGTCGCCGACTTCTACTACAACAAGTTCGAGCCGAACGTCGTCGGGATGTCCTGCGGTGGATACGCGAACTACTATTCCAGCATCCTGAAACTGTTTCAGATCGATTCCTTGAACGTCAGTTTCGGGGAACTCCCCAAGCTCACCCACGTGACCGTCGTCATTCCGGTTCAGGTGGAAGGGAAATGGAAATTCTACCTGCTCGATCCGACGTTCGGTGCGATCTTCCTCAAACGGGGGAGCAAGCAGCCGGCGACCTATTTCGATCTGATCACCGCGCTCGACAACCGCTCATTGAACCAGATCACCTGGAAAACGGTCCCGCTCGACACGCGGGATTATCTCTCCCCCACTCCCACCGAGATGCGGCAACTGGTCTCCAAGGGACGATCGGAAGAAAACTACGTCTATTCCTGGCCGGGGTACAGCGTGGAAAGTTATCTGGAGTTGTACGCCGAAGACCTGCAAGCGGCACGCTATCCGAGCGGCTTGGCAGGCCTGGCCACTTTGATGAAGAAACGGATCTACCACGTCGTTCCGTACGGAAACTCCCCGGCCCTGACATCGGCCCGCAAGACCTTTGAAAGCCAGGTCCAGGCCCGCGGGATTCTGCTCGGAGAATAACGGCACGGGACACAGGCATTCCGGCTTGGTATAACGGACCAGGATTTCCCCCCTTTCCCCTCGATCGATCTTCCCTCATGACCCTCGCCGAGAGCCTCTTTGTGCAGCGTGATCTCGCCCAGTGGGGGCCCGGCGCGCCGGACAGAGGGATTCCCACTCCAAACGAGGCGGAAGACTACTGCCGCGACGTCGCCTGTCGGCATTACGAAAACTTCCCGGTCGTCACCCGGTTTCTCCCGCGCGAACTACGGCAGCCGTTTTACAACGTGTACGCCTACTGCCGCTGGGCGGACGACCTGGGGGACGAAGTCGGTGACACCGCCCGCTCCGTGGAACTGCTGGAGTGGTGGCGGCTGCTGGTCCTGCGCTGCTGGGAAAATGACGCCACGCATCCCGTCTTCATCGCCTTGAATCGGACCCGCAAAGAATATGCATTACCGATTCAGCCCTTTCTCGATTTGATCGATGCCTTCCTGCAGGATCAGAAACAGACCCGCTACGAAACCTACGCGGAACTGCGGGATTACTGCACCCGCAGCGCGAATCCCGTGGGACGCATCCTGCTGCACCTCTTCCGCACGGTCACTCCGCAGACCCTCGGCTGGTCGGATGACATCTGCACCGGACTCCAGTTGGCAAACTTCTGGCAGGACGTCGCCCGGGACTATGACATCGGGCGGATTTATCTCCCGCAGGAGGACTGCCGCCGGTTCGGATACGCGCAGCAGGATTTCGAGCAACGGATCACCAACGGAGCATTCGTGGAGCTGATGGCGTTTCAGGTCCAGCGGGCAAAGGAACTGCTGCTGCAAGGGCTCCCGCTGGCGGACTATCTCCCCCGCAAGCTGGCGCTGGACGTGGAGCTGTTCGCCCGCGGAGGACTGCGGATCCTTCAGAAGATCGAGCAGGCAGGGTATCGTGTGTGGGAGACCCGCCCCGTCCTGACCAAAGCAGACCTGCTGGGCTGCCTGACGCGCGGGCTGACCCACACCCTCTTCACCCGGACCAAAACGATCTCGAACCGCTGATCTCCCCGCTCCATGACCGACACCTCAGAACGTGTTCTCCGCAATCTCCGCTTCAAAGTGGCCTACGACGGCTCCGCCTATCACGGCTGGCAGATCCAGGAGAACGGCCCGACGATCCAGGGGGCCCTGGAAGAAGCAGTCCTCAAGATGACCGGCGAACGGTCCGTCGTCGAATCCTCGGGTCGGACAGACACCGGCGTGCATGCGGTCGGCCAGGTGGGACACTTCCTCACTTATTCCAGAATCCCGGTGTACAAATTCCGGCGAGGACTGCAGAGCTACCTCCCCTTCGACATCGTGATCATGGACGTCGAGGAAGCCCCGCTCAAATTTCACTCGCGGTTCCAGGCCAAGCGCAAGCGCTATCGTTACGTCGTCGACAATCATCCCGTCAGCCTCCCGTTCTTCCGGAATTATGCCTGGTTTCATCACACCCCGCTGGATGTCGAAGCGATGCACACATCCGTCCAGGCACTGATCGGAACGCACGACTTCCGCAGCTTTGAGACGAAGGGGCCGAACAAGGAGTCCAGCGTCCGGACGATGTTCGAAGCCTCCGTCACCCGTCTGGCGGCCTGGCCCGCCTGGGGACAGCCGGGGGGACTGCATCTGCCGGTTTCAACAGCGGAAGGCTGCTTTGTCTGCTTCGACATCGTGGGGAACGGTTTCCTGTACAACATGGTCCGCAGTATCATGGGGACGCTCCTCGAAATCGGACGGGGAAACCGCAACTCCGATGAAATCGCCCGGGCGCTGCAGGCCCAGGATCGCCGCGAGGCAGGCATGACAGCACCTGCCCACGGTTTGTACCTGATGAGCGTAGACTATCAGTAAACCCCTCTTCTCTTTTCAACGATTTGCTGAGTCTGTAGCTCCTCCATGAAAGTCGTCCATTTCATCACCCGGCTGATTCTGGGAGGCGCACAGGAAAACACCCTCCTGACCGTCGAGGATCAACATCATCTCTTCCAGGATGACGTCACGCTGATCACCGGCCCCGGACTCGGTCCCGAGGGAAGCCTGATCGAGCGGGCCCAAGGGGGCGGGCTGGATGTCCGGATCATTCCGCAACTCCGGCGGAACATTCACCTCCTGCGGGACGCTTCCAGCTATCGGGACGTGGTGAAGCTGTTGAAGCAAATCCGCCCCCAGATCGTCCATACGCACAGCACCAAGGCGGGGATCATGGGGCGCGCTGCCGCCTGGGAACTCGGAATTCCCGTCGTCCATACCATCCACGGACCGGCGTTTCATGCCCAGCAATCGCGACTGGCGTACGAATTCTACCGCGGACTGGAACGCTGGGCCGCCAAAGGGACCGACAAGCTGATCAGCGTGTGCGACGCAATGTCCGAACAGTACATCGCCGCCGGAGTGGCGCCACGCGAGAAATTCGTCACCGTCTACAGCGGCATGGAAGTGGAGCAGTTCCTGAACCCCGCCCGAACACGCGAGGAAGTCCGCCGGGAACTGGGATTCCAGCCCGATGAAATTGTGATCGGCAAAGTCGCCCGGCTGTTCGAATTGAAAGGGCACGATGACGTCATCGCCGCCGCGAAAGTGATCGCTTCAAAGAATCCGAAAGTGCGATTCCTGTTCGTGGGGGATGGGATCCTCCGCGACACCCTGAAAGAACAGATTCGCGCCGCGGGGTTGGAGGGGCGATTCGTCTTCACCGGTCTGGTCCCCAGCCAGAAGGTTCCGGAACTGATCGGCGCGATGGATATCGTCGTCCACACGAGTTTGCGGGAAGGCCTGGCCCGCGTCCTGCCGCAGGGATTGATCTCCGGCAAGCCGGTTGTGAGTTACGACGTCGACGGCGCCCGGGAAGTCTGCATCACCGACGAAACCGGTTTCCTGATTCCCCCTCGCGAAATCGACCAGCTCGCGACAGCGTTGCTGACACTCGCCGACTCTGCCGACTTGAGGCTGAAAATGGGCGAAACCGGCCGCACCCGCTTCACCGAGCAATTCCGCCACGAAAACATGACCCGTCACCTCCGCGAAATTTACCAGCAGGTGATTGACACCAGAACTAGCCCCAAGCGGTAGCGCGGGGTTCTTTCCCTCCTTCAACTGCTCACCTGTTCCACTGCTCACCTGCTCTCGCCCACAGGGCGCTTCACACCCACCGGCACGCAAATATCTTCGCGCTCCGCAGCCGGATGCAGAGTTGCAGGCTCTTACCCCGCAGTTCCTTCAGGGTCTCTTTCCCTTTCCAACGGCAGTCCGCCCAGATCTCATCCCCGCTGAACGGGATGCTCTCCGCAAACGAAAAACCGGGGACCGGCTTTCCCCGCTCGCGAACTTCCACTTCCACACTCCCGCTGCGTGACGTCCGGGCGTTGATCTGTAACTGCTTCCCCTGGAACGAAGAAAGAGACGTCGTCGTGAATTGCCCCTGCTCTTCCGCCACAATCCCCGCCAGCCGATCCTCTTTCCACAACGCCCAACTGATGTGGTCCGTGTGAGGATAGCTCCCGTAGAAATTCTCGAACCAGACCTCATTGTGCGTGATGTTCGAGGCGTCGTACGGCAGCGCCAGCCGTCCATCGGGAAGCTTCACCAGGTTCGGCTGCGCATAAATCGAACCGGCGTTCGAATCCTTCGCTCCCCCCAGTTTGATGATCGGGGCATACGAAACCCATTGATACGACCGGCCGTCGCGACTCACACCCAGACGGACATCCACCGAATCATTGGCGCGGTGATAGATCGCCGGAAACAGCAGCCGCAGCGCAGGCTGCCCGGGGTACGTGGTGTAGCAATTCGTGTAGTAATCGTCGGCGGGGGAATCGAGCGGGCCGGCATACAACAGAGGCTGAGGCTCGGGCCAGTTCCAGAAGTCCTCTGTCTCCGCCCGGGAAATCGTCCGCCCGCTGAGATGATGCCGGTAATAGCCGACATATTTCTGCATGACCGGATCCCACGCCGCGATATTCTGCGTATCGCAGAAATACCGGATCAAAGGCTTGTCGGATTTCTTCCAGTGGTACCCATCCGGCGACGTCACGCCATACAGCCCGTACTTCCCGAAGTTCCCTTTGCCGAGTTGATCGGGGGGGAGCTTGTCGAACTGGAATCCCTTGTAGCGTTCCTCCGCGGTGCCATGTTCGTCGAGGAACACCCCACCGCCATTATTGAACGGGCTGACGAGATTGTTCCCCTTGGAGCCTTTGAACGACAACACGTTGAGGGCCGGTTTCTTCCAGTTCAGGCCATCCTCACTTTCCGCGTAGGCCAGGGCGCTCCCCGTCACTTCCATCA
>JAXMBX010000061.1:0-26404 GCA_046349635.1 Planctomycetales bacterium | reverse complement strand
CTTGAAGAGTTTTTTCTTCGGCGGGGCGATCGCGCTGGTGTCCTGCCACCGGGGATTCCATTGCGATGCCGGGGCGGAAGGGGTCGGGAAGGCGGCGACGGAGGCTTTTGTGCTCTCCTTCGTCGCCATTCTGATGATCGATTTCTTCCTGGGAGTCATGCTCGACACGATGTATATGCTGTGGTACGTGCTCAAGCTCGACCAGTATCTGTTGAGTTTCTATCCATGAGTCTGCCGAAAAAACGCTGCCAATCGAATGACGTCGCGATCGAATTGCGGGGGATTACCCAGCGATTCGGCAGCCAGACCGTGCTGCGCAACGTCAACCTGAAGGTGTACCGGGGGGAGACGCTGGTCATCATCGGGGAAAGCGGTTGCGGAAAGAGCGTGACGCTGAAACTGATGGTGAGCCTGTTGCAGCCGTCGGAAGGGACGGTGCTGCTGGATCAAAAACCACTCTCCGAGCGGAGCGAGTTCGAGTTGAACCGGGAACGGCTGAGATTCGGTTTTCTGTTCCAGGGAGCGGCGCTGTTCGACAGCATGAGCGTGTTCGAAAACGTGGCATTCGGGCTGCGACAGAACGAGCGGATCGAGGAGAAACGGCTGAAAAAGATCGTCGAGGAACGTTTGCACGAGGTCGGGTTGCCGGCCTCAGTTTGCCAGAAGAAGCCCGCACAACTATCGGGAGGGATGAAGAAACGGGTCGGCTTAGCGCGCGCGCTTGCCATGACACCTGAAATCATGCTGTACGACGAGCCGACGACCGGGCTGGACCCGATCATGACGGACGTCATCAACGAACTGATCCTGCAGACGCGTGCGCGGCGTCCGGTGACGAGCATCGTGGTGACGCACGAGATGAGCACCGTCCGAAAGGTGGCAGACCGGGTGGTCATGCTGCAGCCCTTGGCCCGGGCGAAGGGAAATGAATCGCAGATCGTGTTCGAGGGGAGTGCGGAAGAGGCATTTGCGTGTGCCGATCCGCGTGTCTCGCAGTTCGTGAACGGAGAAGCCGGGGAACGGATTCAGGAAATGGCGGTCGCCTGACGGCGGGAATTCGCCGTGCAGGAAGAACTCAAGGATGAAATGATGAATGAAGGCCGGCTGCAATTTCGAGTAGGGCTGTTCGTAATCGTCGCGATGGCGCTGGGCATAGGTGTCATCTTCCGCCTGGGAGAGGCGCGCTGGCTGTGGAACAAGACCTATCGGGTCACCGTCATCTTCGATGAGGCACCGGGGGTTTTCGCCGGAACACCAGTCCGCAAGAACGGCGTCACGATCGGCCACGTACGGAAACTGGACTTTGACACCGACAAGGGGGGAGTCGCGGTCCAGATGGATATTTCCGAACGGCACCAGTTGCGAAAGGACTCCGCCCCGCGATTGTCCTTGTCGATCCTGGGGGATGCGAGCATCGAATTCATCTCCGGAAAAAGCAAGGAGGTGCTGAAGCCCGGAAGCGAAGTGGCGGGAGAATCCTCGGCGGATCCGATGAAGATGGTGGCCCGGCTGGATGCGAAAGTGAACCGGACGCTGGAATCCTTCGCGACTACAAGCCAGGAATTCGGCAAGGTGGCGAAAAACATTAATGCCTTGCTGGAGACGAACAGCGGAAACCTGGAGCAGTTGGTGGAAAACGCGGCGGTGTCGCTCCAGGAATTTACCAAAGTGATGCGGGTGACGAGCAAGCTGATTGCTGACCCCAAGAATCAGCAGAGCATCCAGGCCACGCTGGCCTCGTTGCCGGAACTGGTGCAGGACACGCGCAAGACGATCGTCGCCGTTCGCTCAGCGGTGCAAAAGGCGGATCAGGCGCTGGCGAACGTAAGTGCGGCGACAGCTCCCCTCGCGGAACGGAGCGAATCAATCACGCAGAAACTGGACCGGGGACTGGGAAGCCTGGATGTGCTCCTGGTGGAGATGAGCCAGTTCGCGCGGTATTTGTCGTCCGAGAACGGGACGTTGAAACTGCTTGCCTCGGATCCGGAGTTGTATCGCAACCTGAGCAAATCGGCGGGGATGATGGAAACCCTGATGCGACAACTGGAGTTGATCCTGGGGGATGCGCGGGTGACATCGGACAAGATCGCGCGGCATCCGGAACTGCTGGGTCTGGGAGGAGCGATTCGGGGGAGCAACGGTACGAAGAACGAACTTCCGGCTGAGGACGAAGTCCCGGTCCGCTCGGCACGCGGTCCGATCAAGCAGACAAGCGATCAGCGGCGGGCCAGGGAATAAGAGCCCGCCCAGGGAATAAGAGGCTGGCGGGACCAGCGAACGCTTAATTCGACTCCGGCATCTGTGCCTTGGATTTCAAGCCGTTGGCACGTTGCAACAGATCCTGGCTGGAGGTCGGTTCCTGGGGTTCGAGCGCGTATGTGAACTCGTGGCGATTATTGATCTTCGTGAGAGCGAGGTTATCGGTCACGAATTCCATCGGTCCCCGCTGATACCAGGGGGCGGGAACTTTCTGCATCACGGTGAGGGTCTTGAAGCCATCCTTGATGAGCGTCAGCTCGCGCGTTCCGTAGTAGGTGAAATCGAGGGACATGGGGGTATAGCCCACTTCCTCCCCTTCGAGCAGAACGAGGGCACCGGGGGGATTGGAGTTAATACTCATGCGGCGGTGGACGCAACCAGAAAAACCCGCCGCGCAGATCATCAGCCCGAACAGGATCGCCCTGTGATTTCCGGGAGTCTTATGGCGGGGCATGGGACGCATGAGATTTACGGGCTCGAAGATCGGATCAAAAGAGCCTTAAAGGCGGGGATTTTTGCCGATCCGGGAAAATCTGCCAAGAGGAATTGAGAGAGGTGGGTAAAACTCCCCTTTTTGGGGGAAACTTGGAGCGGAAAGAAGGGGGAAACAGAGGGTTTTCGGTAGGAAAGTGCGGTCCGTTCTCTCTACAATCAGGCTTCCACAAGTCAGAACTCAAACCAGGTACCGGGAAACGACGCGCTCGCAAGAGAGTCGAGTCTCGTTCGTGCCACTGGATTTTCCGACCCCCTTCGTGATGAGATGTCCTGAATAAGCAGTCAGCTTCAGGACGACGGAACTTTCATGTACTGGGAACAAACAGTCGAATACGCGGCGCTTTCCGACATCGGTCTTCGTCGGACAAATAACCAGGACAGTTGCGCCGTCCGTATCGCTCCGGACCGCGAGATGTACGAAAGTCGGGGCCACCTGTTTGTGGTGGCGGATGGCATGGGGGGGCATGCCGTGGGGGAACTTGCGAGCCGCATGGCGACAGATGTCATCCCCCACACCTATGCGAAGCTGGTGAACCTGCCGATGTCCGCCGCGCTGCAGCAGTCCCTGGTGGAAGCGAATTCCACGATTTACAACCGTGCGTTGCAGAACCAGGATTTCCTGAGCATGGGTACCACGTGCACGTCGCTGGCGCTGACCCCGCAGGGGGCGATTGCGGCGCACGTGGGGGACAGCCGGCTGTACCGGGTTCGGGGGGGGCTGATCGAACAGTTGACGTTCGACCACAGCGTGCAATGGGAATTGGCGCGAAACAGCCAGGTGCCGGTCGATCCGAAGATGATGATGGAATATCGGAACGTGATCACGCGCTCTTTGGGACCGCATCCCTCGGTGCAGGTGGACGTGGAGGGGCCTTACACCGTGCAGCCCGGGGACAAATACCTGTTGTGCAGCGATGGTCTCTCGGGGTTGGTGAGCGATGAAGAAATCGGGATGGCGTGTCACGAGCTTCCCCCGGCGGAAGCGTGCCAGATGCTCGTTGACCTGGCGAATCTGCGGGGGGGGAGCGACAATATCACGGTCGTGGTCGTCAGGGTGGGAGACGTTCCGCCCGGTTTGCCGCCGGCCTCTTCCACCACGATGGATGCGATTCAGGAGGAAGCTCCCGAGCCTGGGTGGGGCTGGTTCACCGCGCTCTGCGGCCACGCGGCCTTGTTTTTCCTGGCGATCACGATGATTGCGCTGGGGCGGGTCGTGGAAGGGCTGTTGATGCTGGGGCTGGTGTTAATCGTGGCGGGGGGATTATTCGTGGCGTGGATGCGGATCTTCGGAACGCGGCAGCAGAACGAAGCGACGGCACGACGGCTGGCCCAGCCTTACCGACAGGCCTCTGCCCAGTTTAATCCGCGGTTCCTGACGCAGTTAATGTCGCTGGAAATGATTCTGCAGCAGACGACGCGGGAAGCGGGGTGGGCGATCAACTGGCAGGCGTACAACGAGTGCATGCAGCGCGCCCAAGAGGCGTGGCAGCGGCACGACATTCCGGCCACGATGCGAAATATTGCTCATGGATTGCGACGATTGCTGTCGCAGATTCAGTCGGAACGGCGGAAGGGGATTTTCTAGAGCGCGTTGCGCTTTCGTGTCACGTTGAAATCGCTGATTGTTCCGAGCTTTTTATCGCGACAGACGCCGCACATAGAATTGATGCGATCCGGCCGGAGAGGGAGCGAGGCTTTCGCCTGCTGTTTATTTTCCCGGAGCAGCTTTCTCCCTTGTCATGCTCTGCAGGTGCCAGAAAGCCTCAAGGGGACAAGGGTTTGGGGCCGATCCAACTCAACAGCGGTTGCAGGGTTCGCCCCTGCGCGGAGGTCTTTTACCACCACTGGCCGAATGGGTAAGGAGAGGGACATGGATGGAGCTCTCGAAGGGGAACAGGTACAGGAAGCCGAAGTCCTTGCGATGTCGCAGGCAGACCCGAATCTGCACCCCGATTCGTTCCGCAGGATCCAGGCTTGCCTGATCGCCTGCGAGGGGATTTCGACGGAAGATCTCGAACGTGGAATTATCCACGAGATGCGGCAGACCTTGCGGGATCTGGTTCCGATTCTGCAGGGGATGCGCCGGAATTGTGCCTGACGTCCGGGATTCTTACTCAGAACCCCAGGCCCGGCGAATTCCCGTTAAGACCGGGAGGACACGATCATCGGGGACGGCAAAAAATGCCGGTTGCCGGGGATTCGTTTTGATTTTCGGCGTGGGATTGGACGAAGGAATCTGTGGGCCAGTGGAATTTGTATTCGTGAAAAACTCCGGTTGGGAAAACTGATCTGATCCGTGAAAGTTTTCTGACTGCATGAGTTTTATAACAAGGCTGCAGGGGGTGTCCCTGAGAGAACCCGGGCGGATGCGGTCACGGAGATGATTCGGGCGGCAGCCCTGTAGAAGCCACTGCGATGGGAACGATTCAATCCGGAACGGGGCTGGCAAGCGGACTGGATGTTAAGTCCATCGTCGATGCCTTGATCAATGCGCAGAAAGGGACGGTCAATCGCCTGACCGCGCGCGTGACCGACCTGCAGACGCAGGACGCCGGCCTGCTGAAGTTGAGTTCCGCAATCAACGATTTCAAGACGGTTTCGTCCGCGTTGACGGACAAGACGGTCTTTAACCGGACGAGCTACACCGCCAGCGACACGACGCAGTTTGGCATTACCTTGTCGAGCGGGGCGACGGTCGGGACGTATAACGTCCAGGCGCTGCGGAAGGCGGCGACTCACCAGCAGGCCTCGAAAGGCTTCGCAGACGCATCGCAGCTGGTGGGGAGCGGCAGCATCTCGATTGCCAAGGGGGGCCAGGTCGCCAGCCGGACAAAGCTGGATGCATTGAACCAGGGGGCCGGAGTCGATCGATGCTCGATCCGGATCACGGACCGGAGTGGCGCGTCGACGGTGATCGATCTTTCCGCGGCGATCAACGTCGACGACGTGGTGGATGCCATCAACAAAAACACGGATATCGCGGTCTCCGCCCGAGTCGAAGGGGGGCACCTGGTCCTGGCGGACAAGACGGGGCAGACCAGTTCCAACCTGATCGTCACGAATGTGGGGACGACCCAGACGGCGTCGGAGCTGGGGATTGCCCAGAACGTCTCGTCGAACACGCTGACGGGGAGTGACGTTTACCAGGTCACGGGAGATTTCAAGCTTTCGCAGATCAACGATGGCCTGGGGGTCCGGATCGCTCCCAGCACGTCCACCATCCGGATCAGTCTGACCGACGCCGGGAACTCCACGGTCGATGTGGATTTGAACGGGGCGGTGACGGTGCAGGATGTGGTGAACAAGATCAATAACAGCAGCAACAACGGCGGGAAGGTCTCGGCGGAGGTCCAGAACGGGCGGATCGTCCTGCATGACCTGACGGGGGGCGGGGGAAGCAATCCGTTGCAGGTGACCGACCTGACCGGCAGTTCTGTCGTCAAACAGTTGGGGCTGAATGGAACCGCGGTCGGAGACACGCTGACCGGCAAGTCACTGGGAGCAGGGATCGATTCCGTCCTGTTGAGAAATCTCAAGGGGGGGAAGGGAATCACCCAGCTTGGAACTTTGAATCTCACCGACCGGACGGGAACGACCGCGTCGATTGATCTGAGTTCCGCCGAGAGCCTGAATGACGTCATCGCCGCGATCAACAACGCGACGAGCGCGGGGAACGTGAAGCTGCAACTGACGGCGACGTTGAACTCCTCCAAGACCGGAATTGTGATCACGGACACGTCGGGATCGACGAGCAGTAACCTGGTCATCTCGGATGCGGGGGGAAGCACGATCGCGGCGGACCTGGGGATTACGGTGAATGCCGCCCAGACGTCGGTCAGTTCCGGAAGCCTGTCCCGTCAATACGTGAATGAATCAACTGCTTTAACCTCCTTCACGAAGAACGGGGCGCTCAGCACCGGAAGTTTTTCGATCAAGGATTCCAACGGCGCGAGCTATGTCGTGGCATTGACGAGCGCAACGGCCACCGTGGGAGACCTGATTGACAAGATCAACACCGTCACCGGGGGACAGGTGACGGCGGAATTGAACAACACCGGGGATGGCTTCAAGCTGGTTGATCACGCCGGGGGGGCGGACCAGGTCGAGGTCGCCGAGTTGGGGGGGACGGTTGCGGATAACCTGCGCATCAAGGGGACCGGGACAACGGTAGGGGGGCACTCGGAGTTGTCCGCCCGGCAGACGACCGTCATCACGGTCGATGGGACCGACACCTGGACGACGCTGACGCAGAAGCTGAACAATGCAAATGCGGGATTGACCGCTTCGATTCTGGATACGGGAACGACTATCAACCCGTTGCGGTTGTCGCTGACCTCCACGACGTCCGGATACGCGGGGGAGTTGATCGTCGATGACTCCGGGTTGAATCTGGGGCTGACGACGACGACGCAGGCCCAGGACGCCGTGATCCGAGTGGGATCAGATACCGGGGGATATGTCTATTCGTCCGGTAATAACAAGTTCACGCAGGTGGGCCCGGGGATCACTCTCGATCTGAAGAACATCGGGACACAGCCGACGGAAATCCAAATTGATTCGGACAGTACGCAGATCGCCGGTGCCCTGAATACGTTCGCGACAAAGTTCAACGCGCTGATCGCAACGACGAATGCCTTGACCGCGTATAACGCTGACGCCCAGACAAGCGGGCCGTTGCTGGGGGATTCGATCGTGCAGCGGTCGCTGGATCGGATCAGCGCGGTCCGGAACTATGTGAATCCGGATTCCTCCAGCCCGATCAAGACGCTGGTGGATCTGGGGTTCCGGGTGGGTGATAACGGAGCGATCACGTTCGACCAGGATAAATTCCAGGCGGCGTGGGATGCGAATCCCACCGCGGTGACAAGATTCCTGAACGATGCGACGTCCGGGCTGGGGAAAAAACTCAACTCGGCGGTCACGAACCTGACGGATCAATATACGGGTGTGATTACGCTGGAAGACAAGAGTTTCCAGGATTCGATTACGACCACACAAGCCCGGATCACCGACCTGAATACGATTCTGGACAAGCGCCGGGAGACGTTGAACCTGCAGTTCACAAACATGGAAACCATCCTCAGCCATCTGCAGTCACAGCAGTCTGTTTTGACGCAATTCGCGGCCTCGTGGTCGGCCAACAGCGGCAGCAGCAGTTCCAGCAAGTGACGTGAATGCAAAAGATCCGCATCGCACGATAGCTTCAAGCACGAATGAGAGGGCCGAATGACGGGAATTGACGCTTACCTGGAAACGCGCGTGTTGACAGCGACACCTGAGCAACTGCACCTGATGGTGGTGGATGCCGCAATTCGGCACGCCCGCAAGGGGGAAGAGGCGCTGAAGGCCCAGGATCGGGAAGTGGCGTTTTTCGCCCTCAACAAAGCCCGGGCGTGCGTGGATGAGCTGTTGACGGGATTGGATGACAGCCACACTCCCGAAGTCGTGGAGAACCTGAAACAGTTGTTCCTGTTCGTCCACCGCAACCTGAGGCTGGCGGACATCCAGCAGGATTCCGCGCTGGCGGGAGCGGGGCTGAAAATTCTGGAGATGCACCGGGAGACGTGGCTGCAATTGATGCAGCGGCTGGCCGAAGAGGGAGCCGCCTCGCGACCTGCGTCCGTTTCATCGGGGGCGGGACTGTCACTGGAGTGCTGATGACGCAGGCAAAAGGTCCGCCAAGGCTGCAAGGAGTTGTTCCACGTCGGCGGAGTCGAACGCCGCAGACAGGGTGATCCGCAAACGAGACGTTCCCGGCGGAACGGAGGGGGGGCGGATTGCCCCGACCAGGAAACCCCGTTCGGCGAGTTGAGCGGCCATCCCCACGGCCCGTTGCGGCGTCTCCAGAATGACGGGGACGATCGGGCCTCGTTCGGCGGAGGAGATTTTCAGGCCGAGTCGCTTCAAACCGGTGCGCAATTGCTCGGCTAGCGCGTCAAGTTTCTGGCGGCGCTGGGGCTCGGCCTGCAGGATCTCAATCGCCTTTGATGCGGCGGCACAAATCGCGGGAGGGAGCGCCGTCGAAAAGATGTGAGGCCGTGCCCGGTTCCAGGTCCAGTCGATCAGGTCTTTTGAGCCGACCACAAATCCGCCAAGAGTGCCGATCGCTTTGCTGAGGGTTCCGATGCGGACGTCGATCCGGGATTGAAGTTGATGTTCTTCGGCCAGACCTCCCCCGCGTAACCCGCAGGTGCCAAGGGCGTGCGCCTCGTCGATCAGGAGAGAGGCTTGTTCATCGCGGCAGAGGGCCGCCAGTTCCGGAAGGGGAGCGCAATCGCCGTCCATGCTGAAGAGGGAGTCGGTGATCACCAGTTTCCGGGAAGAGCCATTTGTCGCAATGCCTCTGCCAATGCCGTCAGGTCGCGATGAGGATAGACGACGATTTTTGCACCGCTCAGGCGGCAAGCTTCGTCGATCAAACTAGCGTGGTTGAGGACATCGGAAAAGACGACATCCCCTTTTCCCGCCAGCGCGGCGATCGTGCCGACATTGGCGGCGAATCCGGTCGGAAACAACATGGCACGCTCGGCGGAAAGCCAATCGGCGATCCGTTCTTCCAATTCCGCGTGCCAGGAGTTCTTCCGGAGACGAGGCTGGCGGTGGACCTTGTGCCGGCTTGCCGTGTGGCGGCCTCTCCGGCGGCAATGACTCGGGGTCGGTCGCCAGATTCAGATAGTCATTGCCGGCAAAATTGCGCAGCCTCCGACCGTTCCACCTGCACCATCCATCCGGGAGGGGCGAATGCTTCTTCCAGTCTCTGCAGAGTCCCTGCTGACGAAGGGCTTCTAATTGTTCATGGAGCCAGGGATCGCCATGGGAAGCAGGTTGTGGCGCAAGAGGAAGCAGAGAGACTGGAAACGGAGTGGAGTCCGATCAAACTTCGAGGACCGACATCAGGGTAGTTTGAAGGTCTCCTGCACGTCGACTTCGGTAATAACTTCGATATTCCCGCGACGGTTCGGGCCTTGCCGACGGTCGAAGACCGTCATACCGCGGGCCGGGTCGCCGCGCACTTCAACGTCGAGGGACATCGCTTCGGTCTTGAACAGGGCCGGGCGGGCGATTGACGCGGGAGATGGCGAGGACCTCCTTGATCGGCATCCCCTCAACACCAAGATGGTGGTGATAGGCACGGAGGGCATAGGGGGTGAGTCGCTGCAGCAGAGTCCCCGCAGGTGAGACACACTTTTCCGTGAGTCGCTGGAGGTGGTCGAATGTGAAAATCACCTGGCGGCTGATATCCAGCGGGATGAGGGTTTTCGTTCCCCGGAGAAGCGAGAACCGAGCGAGCAGACTCCGATTGACGAACGCGTTCAGTTCCGCGACGGGGGTGATGTCCCCGGGGGCGGTGACTGTTCCCGCCAGGCAGACCAGCCCCCTGCAGTTGTGACAGGAACTCGGGCATCCGTTCGCAGGCAGCAGCCACGTTTGTCAGCGGGCCAAGAGTCAGGAGCGTAATTTGATGGGGATCGTTGCGGACCAGATCGACCAGGAGTTTGGGGGATTCGTGGCGATGGTGCAGTTCGACAAAGGGGAAATCGGTTTCCCCCCAGTCCGGAAAGCCGCCATTCAGGGGGGAGAGATGCTCCAGATCGATGGGAGCGAGATCTTCCCGTCCCGACGCCAGAGGAATGGCGGCCCCGATGCGGGGCCATTTCGGTGGATCGAGCTGCTCTACGATCCGCTGCAGGTTACGGGTCGCATTCCGGGGGGAAACACAACCCGCGACGGCTGTCAGCCCGAGGACATCAATCTGGGGATCATTAAGCGCCAGAATAATCGCGAGGGCATCCCCAATCCCGGGATCGACGTCGATAATCAACTTGCGGGGGGATGAACTTGACATGGTTTCGGTCATCGATTCCACAGAATTTTGTGTGTTCGGGGCCTCAAACGAACAAGACCGCCGCTGTAACGCTCATTATACTTGCTCTGAATCGCAAAATGACCAGTGGGATCGTATTTTCCAGGAATTCATTCCACCGCAAAATTCACCCCCGTTTCTGTCACTCTTGAACACTATGACAACTTCCCCCAGCGCGAATTCTCCTTTTCCCGAGGCGTTACAGGAACTGGTTTCGAAGCGGGATCTCGTGGAGGAGCGGGTCCAGGCGTTGATGCGCGGCATCATGCAGGGGACCGCGACGGAAGCGGAGATGGCCGCGTTCCTGACTGCTTTGGAGAATGAAAAGGAGTGCGCTCTCCGAGATCGTCGGGACGGCACGGGTGATGAACGAGTTTTCCACCAGATTGCCGACGCAACGGACGGGGTTGCTGGATACCTGTGGGACAGGCGGGGATCAACTCCACACTTTTAACATCAGCACGGCGACGGCCCTCGTGGCAGCGGCTTGTGGCGTCCCTGTTGCCAAGCATGGGAACCGGAGTGTCTCCAGTTCCAGCGTGGGCTCCGCAGATGTCCTCGAAAAACTGGGGGTGAATGTTCAGCTCCTCCCGGCCCAGGTCGGTGAATGCCTGGACAAGATTGGCCTGGCTTCTGTTTTGCACCGGTGTTTCATCCCGCGATGAAGAACGTGGGGCCGGTCCGCCGTCAGTTGAAGTTCCGGACGATTTTCAATCTGGTCGGGCCTTTGACGAATCCCGCCGGGGCGGACTATCAACTGCTGGGGGTAAATCAGCCTGAGATCGGACGGCTGCTGGCGGAAGCGAGTCGCTTGCTGGGGCGGAAGCATGCGTTCATTGTGAGTGCGGCGGAAAAGGGCTGGATGAGGGTTCATTGTGGGGTGAAACAATTCTCTTCGAAGTCCGGGGAATGGAACCGGTCCGAGAGCAGCGGTTGAACAGCGGTCATTTCGGATTGCCGGAATGTGACCCGGCGGATTTGAAAGTGAATTCCGCGGAGGAAAGTGCCGCCCGCATCCGGGAGATTTTCGCGGGGAAACCAAAGTCCGAGTCGGAATATGGTGCTGGCGAATACGGCATTAGCGTTGGCGGCCGTGGAGAGAATCCCACTGACAGACCTGAAATCAGGGGTGAAAATCGCGGGGGAGGCGATTGATCAGGGACTCGTCACCGGAAAGCTGGAGGAACTGGTGGCATTCTGCCGGAAATTCGTACCCATGCGTCAGTCTAATTTGCGGTGCGGAGTCTCAAGAATAGGAATACGGGCGAACTGGGGCGCTCCGTTCCCTTGCGGGCTGCGGAGGGGGGCCTATAATTCAGAAGTTGAGAAGCAGGTTCACTTTGGATGCGGAACGGCCGGTCTGTTTCGTCTCATTTTGATGTCTTGGAACCTGTTTAAGTTCAAGCCTTTGAAGCTTTTCCTCAGGCGACCATTGGGAATCCACAAGGGACTGCCATGCTGCGTTGGTTTCGGAACGTCTATGCGGCTGTTTCGACGGTGATCTACGGGATGTGGGTGACCTTCATCACGATGATGAAGACCTACAAGCGTCGGACCTTTACCGAGGTCTACGAATACCCGGAAGTGCCCGCGGCCGTGAAACCGCGTTACCGGGGTTTCCATCGCTTCGATCTGACGACCTGCATCGGTTGCGAGAAGTGCGCCGCGGCCTGCCCGGTCGATTGCATCTACATCGACAAAGTCAAAAGCCCCGTCGGCAAGGGATTCCGGATCGACGGGTTCACGATCGATTACACGAAGTGCATGTTCTGCGCCCTGTGCGTGGAGCCTTGCCCGGTGGACTGCATCTTCATGGGATCGAATTTCGATCTCAGTTGTTACAGCCGGGACGGTTGCGTGGTGGATTACGCCAAGCTTCCGCTGCAGATTGCCTGGGGACAGGCGACCCTCAACCCGACCGCCGTCGCGGAATCGAAAGTCTTGTATCAGCCGGTGTGGGTCAAGGGGGAACCGAGTCCTTACGAATTCGCTCCTGCCGAAGAACACTAACGTCCGTCCAGTCGCGAGCAGTCCTCGGTCGAGAGGGACTCGGCCGATCAGAAATGGCAGAACAATCTTATGAGTGACGGCCCCGCAAATCCGATGCACAAGAAGCACTTCACCGTGGAGGAAGCGAATCACACGCTTCCCCTGGTCAAAGCGGTGGTGGGTGACATTGTGCGGCAATATCAGGATATCCAGGAGCGGAAAGATCGACTGGCCCGGATCCGCCCCGCTCAGAGTGCAAAGAAGGTCGACACCGACTCCATGTATGCGGAAGAAATCCGGCACGTTGAAGAAGAGTTGGAAAAAGAGGTCGCCAAGCTTCAGGAATATGTCCTGGAACTCCGCTCCCTGGGAGTGGAAATCAAGGATTTCCAGAAGGGGCTGGTGGACTTTCCGGCGTTGTTTGATGGCCGGGAAGTGTATCTCTGCTGGAAGCTGGGTGAACCCGAAGTCTCTTTCTGGCATGAACTGGACGCGGGATTTTCGGGACGACAATCGCTCCTGGCAGGGTCGCTGGGCGATAGCCCCGAATCGGGCAAGTCTCAGTAGTTGTTGATCGCCGGGTGAATCGAAACACATTTTATTTCGTCGGATGTGGGAAGCAGGTGCGGAATGACAGATCTGGTAAGCCATTTCCTGATCTTTATCGCGGTCGGGGTCGTGTTTTTGATTTTCCCGCTGCTGCTGGGCTTGCTGGTCCGCCCCAAGAATCCGACCTCGGAAAAGCTGTCGTCGTATGAATGTGGCGAACCGGCGATCGGATCGAGCTATATCCAGTTCGACCTGCGGTTCTACGTGGTGGCGCTGCTGTTCATCATCTTCGACGTCGAAGTGGCGTTCTTCTTCCCGTGGGCGATGGTGTACGGCAATGCGATGCAGCTTGCGGACAAGCGGATCCCCGCCAGTTCCGAAGTGCGGACGCAGTTGAGTGCCCGTCTGTTGAACGTGCAGGAAGGCTCCGCATTGAACACCGGGAACATCGTCTCGGCGGACACCGCCTACAAGATGGGCGTGACCGGCCTGATGGACATCCTGGTGTTCTTCGGCGTGCTGCTGGTCGGATTTGCTTATGTCTGGAAGCGCGGCGATCTGGATTGGGTCCGGAATGTTACTGAGGGGGTAGGGGCACGGACCCCCTTACCGCCCAGTCCGCCTGTCGAGAAGGCGACGAGTTACTCGCACTGATCGCGCTGCGTCAAGCCGGATGCTATTCTCTGTGTTGATCACTGAACCAGAGTTCGAAGGGTCGGATCTCACTCATGCAAGTTTCTGAAATTCATGCCAAGCTGGTGGAAAAATTCGGCGACAAGATTGTCGCCTGCCAGGCGGATGTTCTGAATCCGTGGATTGAGGTCACCTCGGCTGCAGTCGTCGAGGTAGGGATGGCGCTGCGGGACGACCCGCAGTTCCTGTTCGATTCGCTGAATAACCTGTCGGCAGTCGATTACTTCCAGCCTGATCCCAAGAAGGTGGCAAAGTTCGGTCACGAGCCGCACCTGGAAGTGGTGTACCACCTCTACAGCTACACACTGAAGCATCACCTGGTGCTGAAGGCCAAGCTCCCCCGCTGGCGGAACGATCAGGCAGGTGAATTGCCGGAGATCCCCTCGGTCTCCGGAGTCTGGCCGATTGCCGACTGGCACGAGCGGGAAGCCTATGACCTGATGGGGATTCATTTCCAGAACCATCCGAACCTGCGTCGGATTCTCTGCCCGGAAGACTGGGTGGGGCACCCGTTGCGGAAGGATTATGAATTCCCGCTGGAGTATCACGAGATTCGCGGCAAGTAACGCACATTAAACCTTGTAGACCACATCGGACCGACGTCCGGAAACCAAGAGTGAATTCGCGATGACAATGCAGTTGGAAGATCCCCGGATCATTGAGTTCGACGTTCGCACGGACGAAATGCTGGTCAACATGGGGCCGCAGCATCCGAGCACGCACGGCGTGCTCCGTCTGCTGCTCCGGACGGACGGGGAAGTTGTCCATCAGGTGACGCCGCACATCGGCTACCTGCATCGCAGCGCGGAAAAAATCGGCGAGAACCTGTCTCCGCCGCAGTGGATTCCGTACACCGACCGGATGGACTACCTGGCCGGGATGAACATGAACCTCGGCTGGTCGCTGGCGGTTGAGAAACTGGTCGGCATGGAAGTTCCCGACAAGGCGATCCACTTGCGGGTGATCATCGCCGAGCTGGGACGGATCGCGAGCCACCTGGTGGGGATGGGGGCGTATGGTCTCGACCTGGGGACGTTCAGCCCGTTTCTGTATGCTTTCCGCGAGCGGGAAATCATTCTCGACCTGTTCGAAGAGGCGTGCGGCGCGCGACTGACGTACAGCTACCTGACGATGGGGGGGGCGACGCACGACCTGCCCGCGTCGATCACGATTCCGCCGGGGCTGGCTTCCCTGACCAACCGGAATCCGCACATGAAGATGTCGTGGCTGGAAGCGGTGGAGATGTTCCTCTCCTGGCTGGAGCCGCGCATTCACGAATATCACACGCTGCTGACCGAAAACCAGATCTTCATCAAACGGACGGCCGGTATCGGCATCCTGACCCGCGAAATGGCCATTCAATACGGCTGTACCGGGCCTGTCTTGCGCGGCAGCGGTGTCGATCACGATCTGCGTCGCGACGGCGATCCGATCTATACCCGGATGTACAAGGGATACAGCTTTGACATTCCGGTCGCACCCTTCAAGAACGCTCCCCCGGAAGTGCTGCTGGGAGACAACTGGTGCCGGTTCTATGTCCGGATGCGTGAAGTCTCCGAGGCGATCAAGCTGGTTCGCCAGGGTATGGAGAAGTACAAGAAGGCGGAAGGGGCGTACCGCGTTCCCTACAAGATGAGCACCAAGCTCCCCGTGGGTGAGGTGTACCTGGAAACCGAATGTCCCCGCGGCCAGATGGGATTTCACATCATCGGGAACAACGAAGACAAGCCGTTGCGTGCCCGGGCGAAAAGCTCCTGCTTCTGCAACCTGTCGGTCACGGAGAACCTGTGCCGCGGCTGCCTGATCGCCGATATCCCTGCGATTGTCGGCTCGCTGGATATTGTGATGGGTGAAATCGACCGCTAACGCCGTCTCGGCGTTAGCGTCGCGACAACATCGAGAGGAGTTTCCAATCGATAGGCCGCGATAGACGCGATACCTCGCATTGAGATCGTGTGAATATCTTTCGCGATCACTCACCGGAGGGAGAGGGAGGGGTTGTGGCGATTTCCTACCAGGTGGAGCCGAAGCTGACCGCTGCGGAATTCGTGGACGTCCTGATCCGTTCCACGCTCGCGGAGCGACGTCCGATCAAGGATGCGGCGACGATTGAAGCGATGCTGAAGAACGCGGATGTGATCGTCACAGCGCGGGATGGGGCGTTACTGGTGGGGGTTTCCCGGGCGATTACCGACTTCGGGTTCTGCACGTACCTGTCGGATCTCGCAGTGGACGAGAATTACCAGAAGCAGGGGATTGGGCAGGAACTGATCCGCCAAACCCATGAAGCGGCGGGACTGCAAACCACCCTGATCCTGCTCGCCGCACCCAAGGCGCAGAGCTACTATCCGCATATCGGGATGGCGAAGCACGAGTCCTGCTGGACAATTCCACGCAAGCCGACGCCCAACGGCTAAAACGCGTGGCGTTTTTGCGTCGCGTCGGAGTCGATCGTTTTTCCCGAGAATTCCACCGCGACAGAGGCGACGCGTCAATTCAAAAGTCCGGGGTCGCTCAGGCAACCATCGGTCGCGGGGAGCGGCGTCCGCCCCCTGCGAACTGGTCGCAGAAATCGGTCAGTGACTGGGCGTGGAACCGCTGGATCGATTCCAGCATCATCGGGAGAGAGATGCCGAGTTCTCCCTTGATCCGGCGGCAGGTGAGGGAGGATTCTCCCGCCCCGAACATCTGGGCACGGGTGGAGACCGGTTCCATTGTCCCGGAAATGCAGCAGGGGAGGCCGAACTGTTCCGCCAGCAGGGCGCTGAAACGGTAAGGGTTGATCCGCTCGCTGCCGGAAATGTGATAGGTCCCTGCGAGACGGCGGACATAGGCCTGCTCCAGAATCTCGGCCAGATCGGTCGCGAGAATCGGGGTGGCATGGCGGAGATAATCGAGGGGGATTTCCACGTTTGCCCGCAACTGCTCGACGGTGTCCGCGGCGAAACTGGGAATCTCCTCGGAAGGAGCCCAGCCGAAGACCTGCGTGCGGACGATCAATGCCTGCGGACAGGCGGAGCGGACTTCCCGTTCCATCGTGCGGATGGCTTTGGCTGTCGTGCTTTCGCAGAATTTTTCGGAGTCATCGTCGTGGAACATCCACGGGCCGGTGAAGATGCCATCGGAGGAGAGGACGGTGAGGGGGGTTTGCGTCTGGCCGGCGACGGTGGACCAGGTTTTGGCCCGTTGCGTCAGGAGTGCGGGGTTGCCGCATTCGGCATCGGCATGCCAGGAGGGGATGGAAGCCTGGCCGCAGTAGATGATCCACGCGGGGCGGAGGCTGCGGACCAGCTGGGTGATCCCGGCGGCGTCATCGGGAGAGCAGGTCTGGCAGTCGGCCCCCTTCAGTTGCAGGGGGTGTTCGAAACAGAGGCCGGTCAGTTCGAAGCGATCCTTGAGAATCGCGGCGATGTTGGCTCCGGCCAGGGTATCGAGACCTGCGATGAGAATCTTATCCACGCGGTGCCTCCGTGCATTGCGGGTGAAATTTGCGTTTTGGTCGGATTCGGAGTTCCCGAGAGAAATCCGAACCAGTCCGGCTGAAAGAGCGTCCTAACGGGAGGAAATATAGCGACGGAAATGTTTTCCCGCCAAGAGCTTTTGTCGAAAACGGGGTATTTTCGGAGGTCCGGTTCAGACTTTTCAACGAGATTGGGATTGCGTAAGATACGTCTCCTTGCTCTTCGTGCAGACGGGAGCGATGGAAATTGGGGGCGGTAGCTCAGTTGGGAGAGCGCTGCGTTCGCAATGCAGAGGTCGAGGGTTCAACTCCCTTCCGCTCCACTTGATGACACCCGTTGTCTGACATAGACGACGGGTGTTTTTTTGTTTGACGATCGCTGAAATGAGACTCCGGTCAGGGACCTGGCGAAAACTTTGCGGCTTGGCGCGGAATTCGTGATCGTGCCGTGCGGTCCGTGCAGACAGCCTCGGGTTGCAGAATCGATTCATCCGGACCGAATCATACCGATGAGCCTTTTTCATCGGGACCAATCGGTCTGTGGAAGGCATGTCCGTCTCTCGAATGTACTGGACGATGTGATGCGCTGCTCGTTCCGTCCAAGTCTGGTGGGATTCGTTTTGTTGCTGGCGGGGTCCGGCGCAATGCCGTCCGGCGCGCTCCCCGTCTACGGGCAGGAATTGCCGGTTCGGAACGGGGGACTGCGTCTTCCCACGGAACCGCGAGAAGTCTTCTCCGCATCGGAGGACCCATTTCTTCCCATGGGGCACTCCCGGCTTGATCCGGACCAGGTCGAAGAGAACGAGACGACGAAGACGTCCCATGATCAGGTTGAGTCGTGCGGGCCCTCGTCGTTACAGCCCTCTGTTCCTCCGTCCGCTTCTGACTGCTGTGCGCCTCTGTCCCGCAATCTCGAAGTGTTTGTCTCCTACGATTCCTTCCGTGGAATTTCTGACGGGGGATGGCAAAACAACGGCCTGATGACGGGCTTCAATTTTGGGTCGCGGCTGGGAACGTTCAGTGATCTTACCGGCATTGGTTTTCAATCCGGAGCGCAGGTGGGCGTGTTTGACTGGGCGGGAACCGACTACCGGCTCACCGACCAGGGGGAAGTAACGACTCAGGGGTTCATCACCAACGGACTGTTCCGACACGCGACGGCGGAATCTCGCTGGAGTGGCGCCATCGTGAGGGACTGGATGCTGAGCAACAATTACGGCGTCTTCGCCCAGAATCCGACGCTGACTCAGTGGCGTGCCCAGGTCTCGTATGTGCTGAGCCCGTCCAATGAGGTCGGCCTGTGGGGAACGTGGCGGGGGGCGTGGAAGGGGGCCTCCGACTCGCGCGATGTGCAATTCTTCGGTGAGACGACCTGGCGTCCGCTCGGTCAACTGAATGCGTTCCATCGCCATAAATGGGGAGATGGCGGCCCGGAAACAATGATGTGGGCCGGTATTCCGGAGCAGAGTCGTCTGGCCGCGGAGGGGGGAACCTTGGGGGATTACCTGGCGGGCGGTTCGCTGGTTGCTCCCTTGAGTGATCGGATGTCTGCGTATGCCCTGGTGACCTACATGCACCAATCCGCCAGCATCGGTCCGGCTGGAGCGACGGGGGAAGCCTGGAACTTCACCGTCGGCTTTTCGTACTTCCCCGGTCGCAACGCCCGCAGCAGTACGGTGGCGGGGCAGCAGTGGGCTCCGATGCTGCCGGTCGCCAACAACGGCTATTTCCTTGTCGATACCGACAAGTCGTTCTGATCGGCGGTTCCCGCGCACAACTCGTTCGAGGTCGTTTATGGCTCAGCAGGTTCAGTCGACGGGTTTGGGAACTTCGATTCAAAATCAGGCGGCGTTCTCCACGCGCCTGATCATGGCGAAAGAGATCCGGTTTTCGGAAGTCATTTCCGCCCTCTCCGTCGCGCTGGATATTACTCAGGGGCATCCCGCCGGCCACTGCATGCGGTCGGCTTTGATCGGGATGCGGATCGCGCAGGAACTGCGGCTCTCCTCGGCGGATCGGTCCGCGTTGTTTTATGCCCTGCTGCTGAAAGACCTGGGTTGCTCCAGCAACGCCGCCAAGATGTGCTACCTGTTCGGAGCGGATGACCGGGAGCTCAAACACAATCTGCGGCTGACGAATTTCTGCAATCCCCTGGAGGCCATGAAGGCGGCGTGGAAAAATTGCGCACCGGGTGGATCCGTCTTTGAAAAAATGAAAAAGATGGCGGGGATCCTCAGCCTGGGAGATAAAGGCTCCAAGGAAATTGCCGCAATTCGCTGCGAACGGGGGGCGGACATCAGCCGCAAGCTCCAACTGCCCGAAGCGACAGCCCGGGCGATCCTCGACCTCGATGAACACTGGGACGGCGGCGGGGCACCCCTGGGACTGAAAAAGTCCGAGATCTCTCTGTTGGGGCGGATCTGTTGCCTGGCGCAGACCGTCGAGGTCTTTTTCACATCGCATGGGATGGATCGGGCGTTGCAGATGGCGTTGGAACGGCGGGGGAAATGGTTCGATCCGGAACTCGTCGATCTGTTGTTCGAATTCAATCGGGAGGAAACATTCTGGGACCGCCTCATGGGGAGGAAGCTGATCGCCAATCTGAACGATTGGGAACCGGACGATGCGGTCATGATCGCCGATGAGGCCTGCCTGGATCGCGTGGCGGAAGCATTCGCGATGGTGGTCGATGCCAAATCCCCGTGGACGTATCAGCATTCGACGCGGGTTGCTGAGATTACCGTCGGGATTGCATCACAATTTCCCGCGACTCCGGAAGTGGTACGTGATCTTCGCCGCGCGGCCATGTTGCACGACATCGGCAAGTTGGGAGTCTCAAACACGATCCTCGACAAGCCGGGGAAACCGACGGATGAGGAATTCGCCCAGATCCGGAAGCACCCGGAGTACACCCAGCGGATTCTGAATCAGGTGTCGGCTTTCCAATTCATGGGGGACGTGGCGGGCGCGCATCACGAACGCCTGGATGGGCGAGGTTATCACCGGGGCTTGGCGGGGGACCAGATCGCGTGGGGGAGCAGGGTTCTCACGGTGGCGGATATTTGCGAGGCACTCACGGCTAAGCGTCCTTACCGGGAAGAGATGCAGTGGGATCAGGTTCGGAAGATCCTGAACAAGGATATCGGGACGGCCGTAGATGGGGATTGCGTCCGGGCGTTGGAGGCGTGGTACGAGCGAAACGAACTGAGATCGCGGATCGATCAGCAATTCGAGGAAATCGACCGCTTGTTTGCCAGCCTGTGAGCTCGGTCGGGCGTTCAAAACCTCGCGGATCAGAAGTCACTGGTGAGATCGCTGGCACTCCTGGTCAGAAGCCCCTTCTGGACATTGAGGTCGGTGCTTTCGCTCATGAAGGTGACCCGGCCATCACCCATCAGGATATGTGCCCCGCCGACGTGCTGGCTGGACATCTGAAACTGCCGCTCGCAACTGCTCGAACAGGTGGTGACCGGCGGGTTGAGTCCGGGAGACGCACAGGCTGAGGCACATTTCCACCAACGCAGGACGGCCCGGGCGAAGCCCTGGCTCCCTCCTCCGCCACCCCCGCCTCCGGAGTTGATGGCCCCGCGTGCCCAACCTCCGATTTCGTAGTTTAACTCGCCGGCGAACATGGTATTGCTCAGTCCATCCTGCACATCCGAAGGACGGATTTTAGAACTCGGATAGAGTATGCCGTCATTGTCCCCGGGAGAAACTCCCGCATTCCCGGCGTAGTGTCCGGGAGCAAATGTATTGTCGATCGGCGGATTGACAACGGTCGGGCAGATGAAGACCGGGACCGTTTTTGAAACGGCAACGGCATTCACCACATTGTCGAAGCGATAGTTGAAGTTATACGCGAACTGGAGGTTCTGCTGGTCCAGATGAGGCAGGATCTGTGCATACCAAGTGTGCAGCAGGTGTCCGGAGGCGACACTTCCCGTCGTCCCGACGACACCGGGCGGATAGACGCGATGGGCCGATTCGTAGTTATGCAGCGCCAGGCCGATCTGCTTGAGGTTATTCTTGCATTGAGTACGGCGGGCCGCCTCGCGGGCCTGTTGCACTGCGGGGAGGAGCAAAGAGATCAAGACTCCGATGATCGCGATCACCACGAGCAGTTCAATCAGGGAAAATCCACGTCGCATGGTGGTCCTCCTTAGGGGGCCTTGACGGCAATCCAGTGGGAATCCGATTCCCCGGGAATCACGTTCAGAACAATCTCACCGGCAGAACAATTCGGCCTCAACTTTTTGACGAGATCGACGATACCGTGGTTGATTGGGCGTTGATCGGAGAGGGAACGAACGACGATTCCCCGTTCACGGATCGCAGTGACGTCGACCTTGCCGTAAAGGTCATCTTCCCAGCCATGAATCTGAACGATGCGGCCGTCATTGCCAGTCGCGGCCAGGCCGACAGCTGCCAGAGCCCCTATGACTCCTCCTTCTGTTCCCCCCAGTCCGATGAGAGTCATTCCCGCATCGTGTGCGAGTGTGCGGGCCTGGCTTTGGGTGACGATCGCCTCTTTCGCCCGCAGGCCAAACTGCTGGATGGAAAGTGGTACTTCGAGCGCGAGGCACAGGCCGGGGTCGCTCCCGGGAATAAAGTTATCCAGCATGAGGCGACGCACGCGGTTAAGAAGCGTCGTGGAATCATGCGATGAGAGAGGTTCGAGCCAGAGGGAGGCACTGCCGTTCTTGCTCGTGCAGGGGATGGAGGGATCGCCACAAAGCTGGTGGCGCACAATACGGAGGCACCGATATTGCTCGCGGATTGCGGTCGCAATCTTGCGAGCCAGTTGATTGGTGCCGGGCGTTTCCGGCATATCGGTGTCATCGATACCAAGAAAGATCATGGGGCGGACTCGACGGGGAGGCTTGCCTTGCGAGGGGACCAGCGAAACCAGGCGATGGCGACGATCAATCCCGCGATCAAGCCGCAGATCGCATAGGACATTGCCGCTTGCGACCACCATTGAGAGAAGGGGCGCATCGTGAGGGCATCCCAGCCCCCCAGTTTTCCGCCGCCTCGAATCACGAAAGCGAAGAAATTTGTCAGGAGTCCGACCAGGATACACCGCAGATAAATGCCGAACCCGGCGCTCGCCTGCCACATCACAATATCGAAAAGGGGACCCGACAGTAGCATGCTCGTGAATGCTCCCGCTCCCACACCTTCCACTCCGGCACGCTCCAGGAGCATCGACGATCCCACTGCGGCGGCCGCGATCAAAGACCCAGAAAGACGGCGCGGGACGAGCGCGATCCCGAGCGAGATGGGAAGAATTGACCGCAGAATGGCATGGCCGGGAATGCGGAGACTGGAATCCAGAAAGTGGACCGACAATGCCGCGCCAAATCCGGCAAGCAGGATCAACGCCAGGTCTCGCAGCATGCTCAAACCTGATGTCGAGACACCCACGGGAAGACGTGATGATTCCCTGAGGGGAAGATTCGGGGACAAGGGGAGCGCGATCATGAAGTGATCTCCCGCAGGCAAATGGCATGGAATTGCAATTTGACCGCAGTATATCACGTCAAAGACCGGGAACAAGGGGCTGAACGCTCTTCTCTTTCAGGAACCGCCTGCGGAAATCCGGCTCAGTTCCGCTTTGAATTCCCTGGCGAAATCGTCCGAGGCGGATTGCATCTGCTCTCGCAGCTTCCGGAAGAGAGCCAATAGGGATTTCCCCGCAGGGCTCAACTCGGTCCGGCGGAGAGTCTTTCCGCCGACGTGAGCATCGACCAGAGGGTGCCCCAGTGCCTGCTCCACTTCCTTCAAGCGGGTCCAAACGTGACGATAGCTCCGTCCGACGAGCGCGGCTCCTTCCTTGATTGAGCCAGTCTGTTCGATCGCTTCCAGGATGGCGCACATTCCGGCGCAAAAGACATGCTCTCCCTGCAGGTCGAGCCAGACTTTGACCCGAGGCCGGATCTTTTTTGCGATTCGCGCAGGACTTGCCATGTGTGTTTTGCCCACTGTCATGCTCCTTGTGAGAGTCCCGGTGAGAATCTCGGTGAGAATCCCGTATCGAACATCCCCACGTCGAGAAGCGTAACGCGCCGTCTGGGACGATCTCAAGGCCCAAAATCCGGGATTCATCCAGGGGTGAAATTGGCGATATCGCAGGGATCGCTATAATTCCGGAAGTGGAAACGGAAACCGAAGGAAAAGCTTCATGAAAAAAGTGCTTGATGTGGGGCAGTGCGGGCCGGATCATTCCGCGATCCGCCATTTTTTGCAGACCCACTTTGACGTGGAAATCCAGCGGACGAGTTTGCCCGCGGACACGCTGGCAGCGTTGCGGCGACAACCTTTTGACCTGGTCCTGATCAACCGTAAGCTGGACGAAGACTACAGTGACGGGTTGGAAATTCTGAAGGCGATCAAGCAGGATCCGGACATCGGTCAAACGCCGGTGATGCTGGTGACGAATTACGCGGAGCACCAGGCTGAATCAGTTGCAGCCGGGGGTGAGCAGGGGTTCGGGAAGAACGACCTTCGCCACGCGAAGACGGCGGAATTGCTGAAGCCTTTTCTAGGGTAGACCCTCAGATGCAGGTTCGATCCGTGGAGCGGGGATCGGTCAGCAGTTCGCCGCTATGCAGGACGCCGCTCATAGCCCGTTCGCGCCAGGGTTTGGCCGGATCGAAGTACTCCTTGCCGACGTCCATGTCCGTGAACAGCACCTGCGCTTTATGTAGTTTCAACTGGCCGGTGATTTCACCGTCCGGCTGGACGACAAAGCTGGCCCAGCAGGATCGCCGCGCCTGGCTGTTGTTGGAACTGATCCAGAAACTGTTTTCAGCAGCGCGGCAGGCCATCGTCGCCGGAACAATCGTCTTCCAGATGTTGTAGCTGGGATCGTCCACGACCGTCTTGCGGGCATTGTGGAATGATTGAAAAATGACCTGCACCCCCTGCTTCTTCAACTCGCGGTAGAGTTCCGGAAAACGGAAGTCATAGCAGATCAAAACGGCGCAGGTGATCCCCTTGATCTTGAAAATCGTGTTGTGGTTGCCGGGGGCATAATGGCAGAGGTCGAACGTCGGTTTTTTGCCGGAGACCCCCGTGCAGAACCGCTTGTCGTAACGGTCCACAATCTTCCCTTTGGGATCGATCACATAGACCGAGTTGTGGGCCTTGTGGTTGCCGGTCAGAAAATGGCTGGAGCCGAGCAACGTCCAGATCTTGTGTTTCTTGGCCGCAGCCAGGATCTGGTGCATGGCATCCATCAGCTCCTCCCGATCGATCACGGTGAGGTCGGGAATATCCGAACCGGGATAGCCGGTCAGGCAGGTCTCCGAGAAGTGGGCCACGTCTGCTTTTCCCTCTGCCGATTCCGCAATCTGGTGGAGGATATGCTTGAGGTTTTTCTGCAGCGAGGCTTCGACGGGAAACTGGCAGGTGGCAGTGCGCAAGATCTTGGCCAAGAGAGGCTCACTTTCCGAACGAAGAACAAAGGAAGAAAGAAGACTAGAAACCGGCCTGGGAAACACGGGCCTGAGCCTCCGTACGAGCCTTACTCATCACGGATTCAATCGTCACCGGTTTACCACCCTGGCGTTTGCTTTCATCGGCGGCCTCCATGAAGGCGAAAATCTCAATCGTCTCCGCCGGGGAAACGGGAGCAACACCGGTGCGGAAGAACTTGACGATCTCCACGACGAGGGGGCGATAACCGCCGTAGTCACCGAGTTGCATCAGTCCTTTTTCACCGAAGGCAGTTCCACCGTAGGTCTGTTTGCCGGCATGAATCCCGCGAAACGTCCCCACGCGGCCTTCATCCCACACCCCAACCGCTAGTTCGAAGTCAGCGGCACTCGTGCGCGAGACCGACTGACATCCGGATCCCATGCAGGTGAAGAGGCTTTCAACGCCGTGGACCCCGTACCAGAAGAAGTCGGGATGTGTCTTTTCCAGGTGGCAGGGACTGTAGGCATCACAGCCGAGGACCTTGCCGATTTTTCCGTCACGAATCTGCTGGGCACCGGGGGTGAAGCGAAGTGAGGAACTGGAGAACATCGGGACGCCGGTCTTTTCCGCGACCATGAAGAGGGCGATCGCATCAGAGAGGGAGCCGGCAACGGGCTTGTCGATGAACATCGGCTTCTTCGCCTTGAAGACGGGGAGGGCCTGTTCAAAGTGCGGACGGCCATCGTTGGTTTCGAGCAGTATCGCATCGACTTTCGTCAGGAGGGTGTCAATCGAATCGACGATCTCGACGCCGAGGCTGTGCATGTCCTTGGTATATTGAGGGACTCGTTCCACACTCGACTTGATGTCGGGACTTCCCTTGGGGTAGGCAGCCACTATTTTGCAGTGTGCGACGTCCTCGGACGCTTTGGGATTGTTCAGTTCCTTGGCGAACGCCCCGGCGTGCGACGTATCCAATCCGATGATTCCGACCCTTATCTCCTTGACCGGTTCCGCGGCCTGGGTCAATCCCGCCAGACCAGGAGTGAGGATGCAGAGTGTGAGGGCCAGTGCCTGTCCCAAGTGAATGATTCTTCCCGGTTGTGTCCGCATGGCAGTCCTCTTCCAGAGCGTCTGAGATGAACTGGGATCAACAATTCCCGATGTTTTGATGCTCTGATTATCACAGAAGCGGACGGTGTTGCAACCACGCGCGACCCTGCCCAGAATCAAATTATCTGAAACGTGAAATTCACCGCTTCGTGACAGACGTCTCTTTTCTTTATTCCCCAAGATTGAATTCGCATCTTCGTGGCACATCACACCCCTATCCGCGTCGGACTGCATGGACTGGATTCGTTCGGCCTGTATCAATGGCAGCAATTCAGCCTGTGTCCGGATTTTGAACTGGTCGCCGTCTCGGTGCCTCCGGAAACGGAAGTCGTCTGGCCCGCACATCGGAAACCGGGGATAAGGTTCGATCGGCTGCTGGATCTCGTCGGTGCGGACTTGGACCTCATTGTGCTGGGAGATCTTCCTGCAGAGACGGGCGAAGTAGTCGTTGCGGCGTGTGAAGTTCTGAACGCCGGGAAACATCTCCTGTTCGCCCAACCCTGTCCCTTAAGCCCCGAGCAGTGGCACGAGATCCGCACCGTCGCTGGAGAAAAACGAAAACA
>JAXMBX010000060.1:0-28377 GCA_046349635.1 Planctomycetales bacterium | reverse complement strand
GATAATTCACGACCGTTCCGCCACCGTTGTTGCCTCCTGGAACTAGCACGACGGGGACGCCGCCGGGTCCATACGAGACGGTTCCGCCGGGACCATAGGGAGATCCCTGTCCGTAGGGGGACATGCAGCCCACCGTGAAGAGAACCACGATCGTGGCCATGGCAAAACCGCTGAGACGAGTCAGCGCCGTCGTACGACGAGGAAGGTCCATCATGAACCTCATGAGAGATTAGAGTTGAGAGAGCGAGAGAGAGAGGATGCGAAATGCCTGCAGGATTTGTTTCCCGACCGGGTTGGCCGCGACTTTGAGAGAGTTCGCGGGTGAGAGACCTGTCGAGATGATCCGGGCAGATCCTGCCGGTCCCAGAATTGGACCTCGCAAGAACTGCCGAAGAAGCCTGCAAACGGAGGGAGGCTCATACCTCATCGCCCACTGAGCGTCGAGATCACTTCCGGCATTTTCCGCGTATTTTTGTCAAACTTACAACGCGGCGTCGGTTCACGAACTCCGCTTTGGAGTGTGATTGAAGAATCGGACGCTCAAAAGAGAAGCACGTTACTCGGCAGGGCGGCAGGCAACCTGCTCATGCTCTTTGAGGTAATGGTCATCGACCGGATAGTTTGAGAACTGAATCGAATAGTGGTTCTCAAACCAATCCTTGATGAGCGGAAGTTCATCTTCCGCGTAAGAGGGGCTGACGTGCAGCAGTTTTCCGGCATGCTGGGTGCGGATATCCCCCTGATCGACCTGGATCTCGCCCGCATGGATGACATATCGCGGGAGTTCGAACATCAACTGGATGTCATCGTTCGGGGAATAGATGGTGATGTCCGCATCCGCCCCCGGACCGAGGTGCCCCTTATTCACCAGTCCCAGGATTTTCGCCGGGGCAGCGCGGGTGATGATCGCAATTTCCGAGAGGGTGTATTCCCGGTCGAGATCATTCAAGACCGACCGCTCGAGGACTTGCGGGGGGACATTTCGCAGGACTTCACGACGGCGTTCCCGGTCCATCAACAGGGCGATAATCTGCGGATAGGCGAGGAATGAGCTGCCGTTGGGGTGATCGGTGCTCATTCCGACCCGCCACGGGTCCTGCATCAAGAGATACCACTCCAGGCCAATCGCCCATTGCAGGGCATGGACGGTGCTCTTGTCCTTGTACACAATCGGGACGATTCCACAGCCCGCTTCCATTTCAGTGTCGCTGGAGAACCATTTTCGACCAGCGATCTTGTGCAGGAAGTAGCCGAGCGGTCCGTCGCCGGTCATGGAGGTGGTCTCGCCGAACATCACCTGGCCGACGTCGACGGTCAGATTCGGATGAGAATTGATGTATTCCACCAGTTTTGGAACTTCCGAGCGAAACGTCCGCTGGTCATCGGGATCGCCACCATAGCTGTGAAACTGAATGTGGGTGAGATGTCCCCGTTCCCCTTCCAGGGCCTGCATGGTGTCAAGGGTTGTCTGCCAGTTCCCGGGAATGCCGAGGTTGTTGCAGTGAATATGGACCGGGTGGGGCATGCCGAGTTCACCGACTGCGCGTGCCACGCCCTGCACAATCTGGCGGGGGTGATGTTGAAATGATCGACGGTGGCATCGAGAGAAGAGGCATTTCCTCCTCCCGATTTCCAGACTTCGACGCCGCCGGGATTCACGAGCTTGGCGCGGCGTATCCGCGCGTGCTTTCCATGAGCCAGGCGAGATAGTTCCGGACCCGATCGGGATTGCCCTCCCGGATCTGTTCCATGACGTAATGATTGTTCCCCACGAGGACGAAGAACCCCTTGTCGATCATGGGGGTGTCCTGAAACTCCTCATGGGCATGTCGCGCGGCCAGGGGAGGAATCGCGGCGTCAAAGGCGGCGGTGTAACCGAGGCCTGCGTATTTATAGCCGGTCGCAAACGTGCTGGGGACGCTCCCCATTGTGCCGGAACGGGTTGTTGCGGTCCGTTCGACTTTGGGAGCGAGCCGCTTGTTCTCGGGCATCATCTTGCGGGCGACGTTCACCTTGGGCCCGGCGATATGATGCGTATATCGACGCCGCCCGGCATGACGCACAGGCCTCGGGCGTCGAGGACTTTTTCCGCGCGAACGGAAGGATCCGTCGGAGGGGGGACAATCCTGCCGTCCTGAATCCACAGATCTCGCACTTCACCATGAATGTCGTTTTTCGGGTCGTAAACCGTCCCGCCGGAGATCTTGAAGAAGGGCACGTTGTCGTTCCTGGGGATGTCTGTCGTGTGCTGAAGTCCGGAGGGAGGAATTACTGTGGCTGCGACGACTGCGAGAAGAGAATTTCCCGCACGCGACGTTCGATGGCGCGCAGAACCTGTTCATCGCTGGGGAAAGGAGATTCAAACGCGGGCTTGAGCATCAGAGGGACGTCGTCCATACGATAGACGGTCCCGGGAATGTTGATTCCGTAGGTCGCGGTCGTGAAGGCAACGGTGGCGACCTTCGCGGTGTCGCTGAGCTTGGGGTCGAGGACGACCGAGGGAATCTTTTGCAGATGGTTGCGGGCGGGCTGGCTGAAGTTGGACATCGGATCGGAGGCGATGATGAACGCCGCGTCGGCTTCTTCGCGGGCCAGAAGGTCGGACGTGGTGAACTCTCCCGGATTGAACCGGGGATACCCCCGATTGAGATTCACGCCGAAGGGATAACCGGTGGTCCAGGAGACGACATTATCGGCCCCAGTGACATTGCCGTGCCCGCGCATCGGTTTCGCCGTGAAGCGCGTGAAACGGTTCAGGTCACGGGTCAAAGCGAGGATCGCCTCGGTATTGGTGTGCTTGCCGCGGGTCATGGTGAGACCCATGCCGAACAGGATGACGCCGAATTTGGCCCGCTTCATCCGCTCGGCGAGATCCTGCAGCACCTCCAGCGAGATCCCCGTGATCTGTTCGATTTCCGGATCGACGTAGACCCCCTTCACCAACGCACGGAGCGCCCAGGCGAGTTCGAAGTCGGACCGAGGCTTGATCTGCAGGAAGAGATCAACCGCTTTGGCACTCTTCGTTTTGCGGACGTCGATCAGGACGGCGGTGCGATCCTTGCGGCCATTGGGAACGAATTCCCCTTTCGGCATCAGGCTGTATTTCGTGAAATGGCGGGGATGACTTTCCGCGGGATTCCCTCCCCAGAAGATGAGGAAGTCGGCCCGGTTTTTAATCTCTCCGAGGGAGCAGGTAACTTCTCCAACCGCCTGGAAAGCCATGCCGGAGGGACCGTGACAGACGGATGTGGTGGTGTCCACGGTGCCGCCAATCCAGTCGGTAATCGCGAGGGCAACCCGCTGGGCTTCGCAGGTGGTATCGGACAGGCCGTAGGTGATCGCATTTTTTGCGTTGGCCAGAATCTGGGCGGCTCTTTCGACCGCCTGTTCGAGCGAGGCGGGCTGGCCTTCAATGGTTGCAACGGGGCGGTCCTCAACGTGGTGATTGAGAAACCAGGACTTCCCGAGGACACAGGCGTTCTTGGCCTTGGTGATGTGATCGTTTTCGACGGAGAGTTCGATGTCGTCGCAGACGCAACCGCAGAAGGTGCAGGTCGCATCCGCAATCACCTTGAGTGCGGGAGGGGGCGCCTGAGGGGCTGTCTGCGGCGGGGAGATGTCGATACTCATATCGGTCCTGCGATGACTGGTTTGGGACTACGTTAATTTTTCCACAAAAACATCCAGCCCTTTGCTGGTGGGCATCCCGCTCCCGTGCGTGTCACCGGACATCAACCGGCTCGACTTGTCTCCATAACTGATGAACAGAATTCCGGGAGGACATTCCTCCTTCGCGGATTTGCAGGCGACCTGAACCGATGCAAGGTCGTTCCACATCCGGACTTGTTCGCCGTCATTGATTCCCAATCGGCTCATATCGGCGGGGTTCATCAACAAAGTGTTGATTTCGTCCTGATAATCGGAGGAGTATTTCCCCTCGTTCAGGCCTGTTCCCTGTCGGCTGGTCCGTCCCGGAATCAAGATAAACGTGTCAGGCATGCGTTCCTTTCCTTAAGGCTCCTTATTGTCTCTGTCTGAGAGGCGGGGGTCAATTCCGGATCCCCCCTCCCAGGTGTGCGAATGGCACTTGCGGGGCGACTCGGTCGACTGGAGAAATGGGTGGTGAGGCCCGCCAACTCCGGCATTTTTGCGTGACTTTGGTACGAACTGAACTCCCCTCCAAAAGTTCGGCTGGTATTGTAGGATTGATCCCGTCACCGTTTCCAAATCTCGAGTGTCCCGCCATGATGCCCGCCGACCCGAAATCGCCGACTGTTTCTCTCGAAGAGAAAGAGTTTCGAAATGTGCTGAACGAACTGGTCGGGGAGAGCCATGACAGGCGAGAACAGTTGTTGCAATCGATCCTGAACACCGCGGTAGATGCGATTATCGTGATGGACCAGCGAGGGATTATCAGGCTCGTCAACCGACACACCGAGATCATGTTCGGATATTCGATGCAGGAACTGGTGGGGCAGAACGTTAACATCCTCATGCCTCAACCCTACCGGGACGGACATGATGGATATATCGCACGTTACCTGAAGACCCGGGAACCGCACATCATCGGCATCGGTCGGGAAGTGATCGCGTTACGCAAGGACGGAACGGCATTTCCGGTCGATCTGGCGGTCAGTGAGATCGATCACCTCGGCTATTTCACCGGCATGATCCGGGATGTTACGGAACGCAAACATCTGCAGAGGCACGTTCTGGAGGTTGTCACGGAGGAGCAGAACAGGATTGCGCAGGAACTGCACGATGGCCTGGGGCAGGAATTGACGGGGCTGTCGATGTATTGCTCGGCCCTGCTGAAGTCGCTCGATTCACTCCCGGCCAAACAGGGGGAAGCAGAGTCGGATCGTGTGCTTGACAGCGGCACTTTTGAAACAGTGCGAGGCATTGCGGAACGCCTGGCACAGGGTCTGGCTGATTCGATGAGGAACGCCAAAAAGCTGGCCCATGGGATCCTTCCGGTGCAACTGGATACCGAGGGTCTGCAGGTCGCCCTGCAGAAGCTGGCTGACTTGACGAATGCACTCCCGGAAATCGACTGTCATTTTGCCTGCGGTGAACCGGTCGCCTTTAATGACAACTCAACGGCGACGCACCTGTACCGGATCGCGCAGGAAGCCCTGAGTAATGCGTTGCGCCACGGGTACGCCACGCGGATTGATATTCACCTGGTTTCGGAAGATCGGCAAATCATCCTCGAAATCCGCGACAATGGCACGGGCTTCGACCATGCGGGGCCATATCTGCCCAAAGCCGCGGATTGTTCCGGCATGGGACTGCGGACTATGGAGTACCGTGCGGGATTGATGGGGGGGCGATTACAGATCACCAGGCTTCCGGAAAAAGGGACGCTCGTGAGGTGCATCATCCCGCTGCCCCCCGTCGAGAGGTAGACCAACGGCGCTGTTCGATGGATCCGTCGCGGCTTTGCGACCGCAAGGAATCGACGAATTCCGTTCCAATCACCGTTCGTTCCAATCGCTGAGCCTTGAAGAAAGGCGCGTTTCACTCCGGCAGGCAAGGTTCCGCGACTTTCAGATCGCAAAGTTCCTGCCTGCGAACGGAAACCTTCGCCGGGGCCGAGATCGCCAGCCTGACACGATTTCCCTGAATGCGGACGACTTCGATCTCGATGGAATCGCTGATGACGATGCGCTCGTGCGGGCGACGGCTTAAGATCAGCATTGGACTTCACTCCTTTGAATTAAGGAACTTCCCGACAAGTCGATCTGATAAAACTCTCTCCCCTCTCAATTCGCATCTTCTGCCCCGTAAGCGGAAGAGAGGGGAGAGAGAATGAGCTCTGGTATGTTTTCGGGCGAGTTGGCAGCGGACAACTAAAGTCGCTGATCTCCCGGATGGGGGGTACGAATCCGTTGCCGTGCGTCGTTGTGAGAATTGTGGGAATCCCGGAACAGGACCGACGCCAAGCGAGAGGCCAAGCTTGCACCGCGACAGCGTTCGAGCCATTCCGAATTGAATTGCAGATCAGTCTCATCGAAGTCCGGTTTGCAGTGCCGCCGAACCGACAGTTCATCCGTCTTACCCCTGCGGGCCAGGATTTCGAGTTGAGTATTCACCTCATCGGACAACTCGGCCTGGTCGATCGCTTCGCGCTGTTTGACCCAGGCATTATCACGCCGGGCATAAATCCAGACATGACTGGGAAGTCCGTCGTGGTGGACGCAGATTCTGACCTCGTCGACACCGCCGGGCTCCAAGACACGGGCGACTTCACGACAAATGAAAGAGCGGGCCAGATCGACATAGACGGACGAACGGTAAGGAGGAGTCTGGCTCATGATCATATTCTTATCTCCCGGTTTCTTTCGACGGGGTTCAACTTTGACAATTCAACAATTTGAGAGGACTCGAATTTCATTTGAAACCAGGTATTCCGGAGCGTGATTCAAGGCGAGTTCCTGTGCCAACTGCTTCAGATAGAAACAGGGGACGGATCCGCGAAGCCGCAGCCTCTGGGAGAAGATCTCGACTTCAATGTTCTGCAATTCGCGATATGGCGATCCCTCGAAGGCCTGTTGCAAGGCAGCCCTGATCCGGGGCGAATCCGGAAAAGTCGACTCGACAATCGACTCCACCGCAACAGGCATGGCTCGGTGGTGGATCTGGCGGGATTCTTCCATGACAGGCATTCGCATCATGTGACTCCTTGAGGCAAAGGATCGATGACCGCAACGGGGGAAAGTATCCCACAGGCAAGCGAATTCCAGAATCGGGCCGGACGCTAATTCCCTATGGCGGCTTGCGGGAAAGGTGATGGTGGATTCCGCCAGAGGCCGGATAAAATCCCGCGAAATCTCTGCAAAAACCGGGGTTTCCGGCAGGTCGAAGAAAATCATCCGGTCCGGAATTTTCACGACCCTGCGGTGCAGATTCCCGTCCGGGCGGATATTAAGATGGATCTATCCCGCGAATCCCCCCACATTCAACACCACGAATTCCCATGCAGGCCAGCAAGACAAGAATTTTCGTTGTCGATGACCATCCGCTCATCCGAGACGGGCTCATGCTGCTCATTAATTCCGAGAAAGACCTGGAGGTCTGCGGAACGGCGAGCGGAGTGGCGGATGCGATTCAAAAATTGCCACAGGCTGCGCCCGAGGTCATCATCGTGGATATTACCCTGCGGGACGGCACGGGACTGGACCTTATCCAGCGCGCGAGGCAGATGCTGCCACAGTCGAAGATCCTCGTCATCTCACATCATGATGAACGGCTGTATGGAGAACGAGCGCTTCGCGCGGGGGCGATGGGATACGTCAACAAGGAACAGTGCGAAGAAACGATCCTGGGGGCGATCCGGACCGTTCGGGCCGGTAAGCGGCACATCAGCGAGGAGCTGATGCAAAAACTTCTGACGCAGGCCATCGGGCAGGAGGACGCACAGGAACCCGATTCGGTTGCGCGTTTGACCGACAGGGAATTGCAGGTGTTCGGTCTCATCGGCGAGGGATTGGGAACGACGCAGATCGCCAAGAAACTGCACCTGAGCAATCACACGATCGATTCGCACCGGGAGAATATCCGGCGAAAATTGAATCTCAAGAACGGACATGAGTTAACTCACGCCGCAGTCCGCTGGAAGCTGGAGAATGAAAACAGCTCTTCCGCGACGTGACTCCGCGATGTGATGCCGCGATGCCAGAATGGAGGGAGTACTCTCGGGCATTCGCGGGGTCATTGACGCACGGGGGCGTTGACAAAGATCACCGCGAACCCGTCGTACCCTTTGCTGCCCACGGTCTGCAGCGCGGTTGCCGTCACCCGTTTTTCAGCCGCGATCAACTCATTCAGACGGCGAACTCCTTGCACGTTGGGGTCATCGCTGGCGGCGTCCACAACGGCCCCTTTGCGGATGACATTATCGACGATGATCACGCCTCCGGGATGCGTCAGTTTCAGGGCCCATTGGAAGTATTCGGGGTTACCCGGCTTGTCGGCGTCGATAAAAATCAGGTCGAACGGGCCGCGGTTTTCCTGGACCATTTTCGCGAGCGTGTCGGTCGCTTTCCCGAGGATGATTTCCACACGGTCAGAAAGACCGGCGCGGTCGAGGTTCTGGCGGGCGACCTGGGCGTGTAACGGCTCGATTTCGAGGGTGACCAGTTTTCCATCCGAGGGGAGAGCGCGGGCCAGCCAGATGGTGCTGTAGCCTCCCAGCGTGCCGATTTCCAGGATCCTTTTTGCTCCATGGATTCGCGCCAGGAGATGCAAAAACTTTCCCTGCGGAGGAGTGACATTGATTGCCGGCAGTCCCGCGGCGGCGCTGTCCTGCAAGGCCTGATTCAGGGCAGCATCAGGCTGTACGAGCATCTCCCCCAGGTAATCGTCCACGGAGGCCCATTGATCCTGGTTCATTCGCAACCGCCTTATCATTTGAATGAAAACGAAAAGTCATTCCCAAACGGGGCATCGTTTTCCATTTTAAGGGGGGATCGTTTCAGGAGACCAGTTCACCGTGAACGTCCGAGGCGACGGCCTGAAGGTAGGCGGTCTGGATCTGGTCTCTGCTCAGCCCCGGACAATGCGAATCTTCCCAGGAGGTCCGTTCCATGGAGATGGCACACCGCAAGGCTTCTCCCAGCCGACCTTCATGATGGAGAATTCCGCGTGTCACTTCCGGCGACAAGGGAAGCGCGGGGAGAATTTCCTCCAGGGGTCGATCCATCAAGGTATCGAGAGCCGAGAAGAGGCCGACGAGATGAAACGATTCGACTTCCTTAGCGTCCAGGGCGGTCCCCAACAATTCGCACAATCTGGCCCGCATCATCGCGGTCTGCACGACGGCCAGGGGTTTGCTGTTCAATTCTTTCAACGTCAACAGCGTCACCATCATTCGCAGCCGGGACATCCCCAATAACGTCACGGCCTGCAGGATGGACTCAATTTTGCGACCGATCCCCACGGCTGAGGAATTGCAGAATTGCAACAGCCGGTAACTTAAACCGATGTCCTGGGAAATGATATTCGCGAGTTCCTTGAAGGTGATCCTGGGATCGCGCATCTTCGCGAGGATCTGCAAAGCGGCGATCTGGTTCGAGGGGACCGCCTTGTCGCGAACGATATTCGGCCGGGACAAAAAGTAACCCTGGAAGAGTTCGAACCCCAGCCGTTTGCACAACTGAAATTCTTCATAGGTCTCGATCTTTTCCGCGAGCAGGCATTTGGTGCCGGATTGCCGCACGAGATTGATCTGTTCCTGGAGCTTCGCCGGATCGAACATCCGAATATCGATCTTCACGGCCGAGGCGAGATCAATGAGCGGACGAAACCGATCGTCGTAGACGAAGTCATCCAGGGCGACCTTGTATCCAAGTCCCACGTAGCGGCGAATGGCGGCGACAAAATCGTCGTCCGGCTCAATCGTTTCGAGGATTTCCAGAACGATGCGGTCTTTATCCAGACTGAGCACGTTCTCGTCGGTGAAGTATTCGCGTGAGAAATTGATGTAGGCGGGGGAGTTTCCGACCAGGTTATCCAGGCCGATATCCATCAGGGCACTGACCAGCATCCGGCCGGTGGCATCGGTCGCTTCGGGAATGTGCGCGGCATTCTCATGGTTGCTGCGATACAGCAACTCATAAGCTTTGATTTCCAATGCGGCATCATAGATGGGCTGTCGGCCGATCAGGACTTCATGCATTGGCTTTTCCCATGGCGACGGACACTCATTTCAAACGAGCGACTTCTTCGGATCTGGTGCGCCATAAATACGTGAGAGCTTGAAATACGTAAGAATTTGAACCAGGAGGAATCACCGGCGGGGGGACTCGCTGACAATGAATTTCGACACCTTCCACACCCCGGCCATTTTGTGCATCTCCGACGATTTAGCAAGGTGGGAATAGCGGCAAGAGATTTTATTCGTGGGATGGAGGAGAAAATGCGGTGTGGAAAATTTAGGCGGGTTAGTAATTAAAGTGGGACTGGGATCAAATGGGGCCGCTGGGACTCGAACCCAGAACCAACAGATTATGAGTCTGCTGCTCTAACCGATTGAGCTACGGCCCCGGAAAAACACTTCCCGAATAAAATGCCTCAGAGAGGTCACATTCGGGAAGTAGATCAAGATAACAAAGAATAAAAAAACGGACTACGGTCCCCCGGCAGCAATAAAAGCAGCCGAGGAGGGAAACCGGTCAGTCCGTGAGATTACAGAGCAGTTTGCGGGTCTGAATTGGTCAGACGCCGTGTGTCTGCTTGAGGGCGTATTTCTCCTCGTCAATTTCCGAAGCGGTCCGAAAACCCATTCGGCGGAGGATGGGCAACGGGGGGCACCAGCCTTGTAAGGCATGCTGGAGCAGGAAGCCGGAGACCAGGACCGGAATGGCGAGGAACTTCTTATTGACCGTGATTCCCAAAGTCAGTCCTGCCAGCATCAGCGTAGAGGCATTGGCTTCCAGAGTTCGCTCGATATCCCATTCTTCGTCCAGTTCCTGGAGTCGCTGGCGAACACGGGCTTTGCCGGCGTGTTGATAAGCGCGGATTGATTCCTCGGTTTGCCGGCGGATCTGTGCATTGATTTCGTCCGATGTATTGGCGGGAACCCGATCGACGGTTGAGGGAAACATGGCATCCTCCGTTCCTGGAATTTCATTACTCAAAACGATCAAGGTTCCGACCGGCCACAACTCCGATCGGAACCTTGTCAGGAGGATGCAAACAGTGTGCCCGTGGTTCAGGCGGGCCTGAGGATTTTCATGCAGATTGCGACCGCGGCGGCCTAACGCATTCCGCCGGAGATGAAGAAGTGCTCGCCGGTGATCCACTTGGAATCATCCGAGGCAAGAAAGACGGCTGCGGGTGCAATATCGTCCGGCTGGCCGATGCGTCCGAGCGGGGTCTGGGATTCGACCTGCTTGCGGAAATCGCTCTCCGTGATGCCGGTCGAATGAGTCCCTTCGGTTTCAATCATGCCGGGGTTGATGGTATTCACACGGATCTTGCGGGAGCCCAGTTCCTTGGCGAGGGATTTGGTGACGGCATCCACGGCGGCTTTGCTGGCGCTATAGACGGCCGTATTGGGTGGTGCAATTTCCGAGACGACCGAGCTGATATTAATGATGCTTCCGCCGGAAGTTCCGAAGGCTTTGGCGGCTTCCTGAGAGGCGAGCAGCAGGCCGAGAACATTGAGATCGAAGGTCTTGTGGAAGTGTTCGCCGGTGATTTCTTCCAGCGGGGCGAATTCATAGATACCGGCGTTGTTCACCAGGATATCGACGTGGCCATAGGCCTTCTTCGCTTCGGCGAAGAGTTTCTTGACGTCATCGGCTTTGGAGAGGTTGGCCTGGACGGCGACGGCCTGCCCTTCGGCAGCCTGGATCTCGGAGACGACTTTGTCGGCGCCTGCTTTGCTGCTGGAGTAGTTGACGACAACGGCGGCACCCGCGGCGGCGAGGTGTTTTGCAATCTCCGCACCGATGCCTTTGGAGGCACCCGTGACGACTGCAACCTTACCGGACAATTTTTTGGACATGATTGGCTCCTTGTCGCCCCATGCAGGTCCGACTCCCTGGGGAGCGGACCGTTTGTTTTTAAATTCGTGATTTTGAAACTGGGGATGAGCGGCTTTCCAGTCTCACATGCATGATAGCAGGGATTTGCGATCCGGTTTCGGGCTGCAAACCCCTGCTGGAGAATTCAACTCAGGCTCAGGGAGGTAAAATCGGAATCTTCGTGGCTGTGATGATGGTCCCGACGGGGGAGTGTGATCGAAACTTTTGGGAAATCCACTTCCGTCTGCGCCATCTGATTGAAGTAATTCGTGAGCGTGTTCAAGGCGACGTGTCCTGCGACTTCCGCGATTTCGGCGTCCGACAATCCCGCTTCACGAGCGTCGGCCAGATGTTGATCGGAAACGTCCCCCTGGAAATTCACGAGACCACGAGCCAGATCCAGAACCGCTTGTCCTTTGGTGTCGTTCGACTCACCCCGTCTTGCGGCGACGATTTCATCCGGGGTCAGACCCGCCAGTTTACCGGTCAGTGAGTGGGCCGAGACGCAGTACTCGCAGCGATTCGACTGACTCACGAACAGTGCAATCTGTTCACGATGCTTCGGAGACAGCTCGCCCTGGGCCAGATTGGCACTGAAGGAAAGATAACCGGCCAATAATGCCGGGGAGTGGGCCATGGTTTTCATCATGTTCGGCACCTTGCCGAATTTACCCTTAATGGTGGCGAAGAGTTCTTTGGTTTGTCCTTGAACAGTGGCGGGGTCAACGGGGAGCAGGCGGGCGGTCATCATAAACTCCTTATCCATCTACGGCTTGGCGTGTGGCCGACGGAAATCCACGAACAACGTCGAAATCGTCTGGTGTGTCGCCCGACAGGCTGATGTTGCGGCCTGTCATCTGGGAATACCGCGTTCAATTCCCGGTCTTACACCAAATCGGATTTTTTTACCCGGTCAGGGTCATTACCTCTTCGACAGGGGTTCATTACCTCTTGTTCAGGGAGGCGACGATCTTTTCTGTAAGGTTCCCGGCCATCGGGGGTATCTCCAATAGAGTTTCTGTTTTTTCGCAGCAGACGACTTGTGTCAGCCATACAAGATCTTTCCCGCCGCGAATCGGTTCCCGGGTGCTCAATCGCGTTCGATTTCAACGGCAACTTGAGAATGCGGTTCGCAGGCTGGGACCATCAGACTCAATGGAACAGAACGAACAAAATGATTGCGCGGATCAAAGCCATGAGATCATAGATCGCCAGGAAGGGATTGGGGGAAATGAAAAGCCGGTGGTCAAACCCGGTGACGGCCTGGGGACGGGAATGCAAATTCCGGTTGCCCCCCCCGGCTGAGGGTCCGCGAACCGTGGCGCAACTCGAGGAATAACAGTTATCAAGGGATTTTGATCCCTAGTCGGGATTTCACACCATGTTAAGCTGCGAAGTTCAATCATCGTCCGGGGGAGTGACTGGTCCAGAGGCCGGTCAGGGAGTATTATTGCGAGCAATGACACTGCCCGGTGGGAGCGCGCTCTTCTGGACTGAGGATGTGTCGGCCCTGCGAAAAATCCACTATGTCCGTAGACGATTCGCCCCTGACTCGAGCCAGCCTCCTCGTGCAACTTCGCGACGGAGGGAATTATGGGGCGTGGCAGCAGTTTCTGACTCTCTACGGACCGATCGTATATGGATTCGCCCGGAAGAGGGGTCTCCAGGACGCCGACGCCGCCGATTTGATGCAGGAAGTGATGCGTTCGGTGTCGACTTCCATCGGACGGCTGGACTACGATCCGCGGCAGGGATCGTTTCGGGGGTGGCTGTTCACCATGACCCGCAACAAGGTCTACAACTTTCTTTCCGCGCGCCGGATTCGGCCTCAAGGATCGGGAGACACCGCCACCAACCAGATGCTCGACACGCATCCGGAGGGGAACGACGGTGCGGATCTGTGGGAAGTGGAATATCAGCGGAGAGTGGCCGCGATGGCGATGGAACGGATCAAGTCCGAGTTCCAGGCCAATACCTGGCAGGCGTTCTGGTTGACCGCCGTGGAGGGGGCATCGACCGCGGAAGCTTCGAAACAGACCGGCCTTTCCTCGGGTGCGGTTTACGTCGCCAAAAGTCGTGTCCTCGCACGCCTGAAGCAAGAGGTCGAAACTCTGCGGCGGCAGGAGGATGAATAAATGAAAACACAAATACCCTGTCCCCCCGTGGACGATTTGCGACATTTGATCGATGGTTCACTTTCGGCGGAGCGGCAGCAGGAATGCACCGCGCACATGGACTCCTGCGAATGCTGCCAGGCGAAGATTGAAGCGTTGGCGGTCGAAGGGTCGAATCTTTCGGATGTCATTCAGCATCTGGGAGAGTCGGAACCGGTTGCGGCGTCGGCCTACTGGCCCGCGCTGAAAGAGCTCGACATCGATGCGCAACAGACGATGGTTCCGCAGTCTCCCTTGAAGCGGCTGCGCGAATTGTCCCTCGATTTCCTCCAGCCTGCGACTGACCCTGCGTATCTCGGCCGATTGTCACATTTCGACGTGATGAGAGTCCTGGGACGAGGAGGGATGGGGGTTGTCTTCGAAGCGTTTGACACGAAGCTGCAACGGAGCGTTGCGCTGAAGGTGCTGGACCCGGAACTGGTGGGAGATGAAACGGCCCGCCAGCGGTTCTGCCGTGAAGCCCGTGCCGCGGCGTCAATCACACACGAGAACGTCGTCGCAGTCCATCAGGTGGAACGAGCGGGGGGCGACAACGGGATCCCGTATCTGGTGATGCAGCTCATCACGGGAGAATCGCTCGAACAACGTTTGCTGAGTGAGGAAAAACTTCCGTTCCGGGAAATCGTCCGGATTACGATGCAGGCGGCGCATGGTCTGGCTGCCGCGCATGCCCAGGGGCTGATTCATCGGGACATCAAGCCTGGAAACATTCTCCTCGAACCGCCGCATGACCGGGTGAAGTTGACCGACTTCGGCCTGGCCCGGGCTGCGGAGGATGTGAAGCTGACGCGGACCGGTGCAGTGACCGGCACCCCTCTCTACATGGCTCCCGAGCAGGCGATGGGGGAACAGGCGGATCACCGTTCCGACCTCTTCAGCCTGGGAGCGATTCTGTATGAGATGTGCACCGGGCAGCCTCCCTTTACCGGAAACTCGGCCCTTGCCATTCTGAAACAGATCGTCGATGCGAAGCATCGTCCGTTGCGGGAACTGAATCCCCAGATCCCGAAGTGGTTCGCGGAAACCGTCGACAAGCTGCTCGCGAAGAAGCCCGAGGATCGCCTGCAGTCCGCCGCGCAGTTGGCGGAGTTGATGGACTTCGAATGGGCATTGATGAAGACCACCTCGGAAGAAGTTCCCGTGGTCTGCCAGATCGAAGAACAGAAGCGGGCGGTGCGGAATCGCCGCATCGCGATCGCAATCGGCGGGACATTCCTGGCGGTCGGCTTAGCGGTGGGAGCGTTTTTCGCGCGTGGAACTCCGCAAGCTGAAAAAGCGGTTTCCTCGGCTGAGCCCGTGGCGGTCCTGAGCGGCGACACCGGCTCGATCTGGTCGGTCTCGTTCAACCCCTCCAGCGATACCATCGCGATGGCGATTGAAAATGGCAAAGTCGGGATCTGGGATCTCAACAAGCAAAGTGTGAAGTCGATCTTCCAGGCGCATCGGAGCGGAGTGTGGGCGTCTTTGTTCTCACATACCGGGAAGTTGCTGGCGACCGCCAGCGATGACAACTCAATCAAGCTGTGGGATCTGACGAAGCCGGAGCCCATTCGAACTTATAAGCACACCAATGCGGTGCGGAGCGTGGTTTTTTCTCCGGATGACAAGACGGTGTATGCCGGGGACCGGGACGGAAATCTGCGTGTCTGGTCCGTCGAGTCCGATAAGCCGGTCCGCGAGGCACAACAAGCGGGCGCGATTTACTCGATGGCTTTATCGCCGGACAATGACATTCTCGCCACGGCCGGTAGCGACGGCATCATCCGGATCTGGAATGCCCAGACGCTCACGTCCAAATTCACCCTCGAAGGTCACAAGGGGCCGGTGTATTCCGTCTCGTTCAGCAAGGATGGAACGCGTCTGGCTTCGTCCGGCTGGGACCACATGGTCCGAATCTGGAATATGGCGGATGGAAAACTGGTGACCTCCTGGGAAGCACATCCCGTGGATGTGTGGGGGGCTGCGTTTTCTCCGGATGGGAAGAAACTGGCGACGGGAGCCAACGACGGCTCCGTCAAGATCTGGGATATCGACACCCATAACTTGCTCGCCACGTACCTGGGACACAAAGTGGCCATTCACACGATTGCCTTCAATCGGGATGGAACGCTGCTCGCGTCCGGAGGGCGGGATGGTGCGGTGCGGATCTGGAAGATTCAATGACATCCTGAAGCGAGGAGAGCGGAGCCGTGTCTGAACCCATCTCACGCCGTACGATGATGACCGGGACCGCGGCCTTGACCCTCTGTTTCACTGCGGAATCTCCGGGAGAGGAATCTCAAAAGGATGCCTCCCCTGTTCAGTCCGCGGAAGAAGCCCTGCGACGGCTGAAAGAAGGAAACCAGCGGTTCGTTACCGGAAAGACCTTGCATGCGCATGAGAGCGCGGACTGGCGGAAGCACCTCGTGGCCACGCAGGCCCCATTTGCGACGATTCTGGGTTGCAGCGATTCCCGCGTTCCCATCGAACTGGTCTTTGATCAGGGGTTCGGCGAACTGTTTGTCATCCGCGTGGCGGGGAATGTGATCGCTCCCGATATTGTCGGCTCGATCGCGTATGCATTCGAGCATCTGCATAACAAATTATTCGTGGTCATGGGACACGAAAGCTGCGGCGCGGTGACGGCTGCATTGGCGGAACGAAAGAAGCCCACTGAAAAAGCGCCTGCGATTAAAGCCCTGGTCAAACTGATTTCACCCGGCCTGCCTCCCGTGTCTGAGACCGTGTCGTCCGAACAGGCCGTGAGTGCCGCAGTGGAAGCCAACGTCCGCTATTCGATGCGGCAGCTGCTCCTCAATCCCCGCAGCCAAAGAAGCGGTAGAGCGTGGTGAGGCCATGCTTCTGGGGGCGATCTACGATCTGAAAACGGGATCGGTACGCTTTCTCGCCTGATCGACCGTTCGGTCGGAAACCTGTCGGTATTAATGCTGCTAATGTATTCGCTGAAGAGAGACATTGAAGCTCTCTCTCGATTTGGATACTCTGAACATCGGAGCAGGGAGGCTTTCGCAAATCACCGCGCGAGAACGGCGGAGTTCATTCTCAGCGGTTGAATTTGGCGTCCAGACACTCATTGTGGGAGCGTCGCGTTCGATGCCGCGATTGTCTGCACAGGAGTTCGTCGTTTCATGGCCGCGTCCTCTCCCGAGAGAAACAACTCGGATCCTTCCAACTCCCCCGCGGGCAACGGGGGCGTGCATGGCGATTTGTATCTCTCGCTCCTGCAGAGCCTCCCGCTGATCGTCTTCTGCAAAGATCGCGAGGGACGCTATCTTTTCGCCAATCAGCGGTTCTGCTCCCTGTTGAAACTGCCCCTCGACAAGCTCGTGGGCAAACGGGATAGCGATTTTCTGCCCCCCACACTGGCCGGCAAGATCCAGGAGACGGATCGGCGGGTGATCACGACGGGGGAGACCTTCGAATCGGTCGAACGGCAGATCTTTGATGGGGAAACGACCCCCCGGTACATCGAGGTGTTGAAATCTCCGGTCAGAAATTCGTCGGGAGAAATCGTCGGCGTGCAGGGGATGTATTGGGATGTGACCCGCCGCGTGCAGGCGGAGACCGACCTGTCCGACTCCAACCGCCGCCTGCAGCACGAAGTGACGGAACGCGCGCTCGCGAACACGGCGCTGCGGGACTCTGAGGCGCTGTATCACTCCCTTGTGGATAACCTGCCGATCTATGTCACCCGCATCGGCCTGGACGGGCGGATCACCTACGTCAACAACAATTACTGCCAGTTGATGGGCTTGGCGCGTGAGGAAATCCTGGGGAAAACGAATTTCGATTTTCACCCTCCGGAGTACGCGCAGAAATATCGGAATGACGAGATTCACGTCGCCGAGACGGGCGAAGTCTTTACGGCCGTGGAAGAAAACAAACGGGGAGACGACACCCGCTATTACGAAGTCCGCAAATCCCCCGTCCGGAACGGCCAGGGGAAGATCACTGAAATTCAGGCGGTCTTCTGGGACGTGACGGAGCGGCACCTGGCCGAGTCGCAACGGGAGCAGGCGGAGATCGCGCTGCGGGCGGCGAAAGAGGAGGCGGAATTCGCGAACCAGGCCAAGAGTGCTTTCCTGGCGAATATGAGTCACGAGATCCGGACTCCGTTAAATGCCATCCTTGGGATGACGGAACTGGTTCTGGATACCCCACTCTCGGAGGGACAGCGGGAATATCTGCGGCTGGTCCACGAGTCCGGGGAATCGCTGCTGGGGATCATCAACGACGTCCTGGATTTCTCCAAGATCGAAGCGGGCAAACTCGACCTGTATCCGGAACCTTTCTATCTGCGGGGATGCATTGAAGATGCGGTCCGGTCGCTTGCGATTCGGGCGCATCGCAAGGGGCTGGAGCTGGTGTGCCATATTCCCCTGGATGTGCCGCAGCATCTGGTCGGAGATGCGGGGCGCGTGCGGCAGGTGCTCATCAACCTGGTCGGGAACGCGATTAAATTCACCGATCAGGGAGAAGTGGTGGTCCGTGTCGCGTGCCTGGAAAAGGACGCGAAGGAGGCATTGCTGCTGTTCTCCGTGACGGATACCGGCATCGGGATCTCGCCGGAGAAACTGGACCTGATCTTTGCACCGTTCGAGCAGGCAGACTCGTCGACCACCCGCCGTTTTGGTGGAACCGGCCTGGGGCTGAGCATTTCCACCCGGCTGGCGGAACTGATGCACGGAAGCCTGCAGGCGACGAGTGAACTCGGAGCCGGAAGCACATTCCGCTTCACGTGCCGGCTGGAACTGGGAGAAGAAACCTCCGATACCACACAACAGGGGGTCCACAATCTTTCGGACCGCCGAGTGCTGGTTGTGGATGACAATCCGACCAATTGCAAGATAATGCAGGAGATCTTTTTCAGTTGGGGGTTGCTCCCGCACGTCGTGCAAAGCGGTCGCGAGGCTTTGGAGGTCATGCAGCGGGAATTTGCCGCGGGACGTCCCTTCGAACTGCTCGTGACGGACCTGAACATGCCGGAATGGGACGGACTCGATCTCGTGCAGAGGGTGCGCCAAGATCCCGACCTCGCGGACTTGCCGACGATCCTGCTCACGTCGGGTGTCCAGTCGGATTTTCACACTCGCTGCAAGGCGCTGGAGATTTCCCGCTGGCTGCTGAAACCGGTTAAACAGTCGGAACTGTTTGACGCGGTGGTGGCGGGGATCGGCGAAGGGGAGATTATCGAACCGGAACAGGGGGCCGATGGTTCTGCGCATGCCCCCGTTATCACGGGCCATATCCTGCTGGCCGAGGATAGCGTCATCAATCAGAAGCTCGCCCGCGGGCTGTTGGAAAAGTGGGGACACACGCTGGAGATCGTCGGAAACGGCCGGGACGCCATCAACAAATGGCAAAGTGAATCCTTTGACCTGATCCTGATGGATTTGCAGATGCCGGTGATGGGAGGCCTGGAGGCGACCCAGCGGATCCGGGAGATTGAATCGGGGTCCGGAAAACGGATTCCAATCATCGCCCTCACGGCCCATGCCCTGAAGGGGGACCGGGAAACCTGTCTCGCGGCGGGGATGGACGGCTATCTCTCCAAGCCCATTCGCGCCGAGGAATTGCGACAGTTGCTGGAAACCTTCCTTGCTCCGCACCAGAAAGAAGAAAAAACGTCCGTCAAAGTTGCGCAGGAAACGGGTTCTTCGGGAACGGGATCGGTCCGGTGGGAGGAACTGCGCAACGCCGCCGGGGGGGACGAATCCCTGATGCGGGAACTGGTGGAGGCGGGAATCCACGAGATCGGGGAACAGATTGAAATTCTGAAAGAGTCCGCGGAATCGGAACAGGCGGAACTCGTCCGCCGGACCGCCCATACCCTGCGTGGCTCGCTGCGGATGTTTGGGGCAGAGCCGGTTTCTGAATTGGCGGCCCAAGTCGAACTCCGGGGGAAGACTGCCAACTGGGAGGGGATTCTCCCCCTTATCGACGCACTTTCCACGAAGGTCACCGAATTGCAGCGGGAATTAACCAATTACCTGCAGCGAAATGGAAAATGACGGATGAGGACTGGAATTTCCGGGGCACTCATCGGTTAGAATTGACTGGCACATCCTGTCCCGTTTCGCCGGACACCGATTTCCAACCGAGGAGACCCCATGGCCACAATTCTGGTTGTCGATGATTCCGCAACCGACCGCATCCTGGCGGGGGGATTGCTCACGAAGCAATCCGATCTGGAAGTGGTCTATGCGAAGAACGGTGAAGAAGCGCTGGAGCAGATCGACGAGCATCTTCCCGATGCTGTCGTCACGGATATGCAGATGCCGGTCATGGACGGCTTCAAACTCGTCGCCGAAGTGAAGAAGCGGCACCCGCTCATTCCCATCATCCTGATGACCGCCGCCGGGAGTGAGGAGATCGCCGTGCAGGCGCTGCAGGAAGGGGCGTCCCACTATGTTCCGAAGCGGAACCTCGCCCAGGGACTGGTGCGCACGGTCCGGCGTGTGCTCGCCACCTCGCTGGAAAACGTCAACCGGAACCGCCTGATCAACCGGATGACCTATCGCGAGGAAGAATACGTCCTGGAAGCGGACTATCCGATCCTGATGGCGCTCGCGGATCAGTTACCCAATAACATCCTGCAGTTGCGGATCTGCCAGCCTTCGGAGCGGGTTCGCCTGTGCGTCGCCATTGAGGAAGCTTTGTCCAATGCCTTCTACCACGGCAACATGGAGATCGATTCCAAGTTGCGGACGGAGGATTTTCCCGCCTGCGAGGAATTGCTGCAAAAGCGTCTGAATGATCCTCAGTTCCGGGACCGCAAGATCGTCGTGAAGGTCCGCTACACGCCGGAGCAGGTGACGATCGTCATCCGGGATGAAGGGAAAGGGTTCGACCTCGCCACGATCCCCAATGCGCAGGGAGAAGCGGATTAAATGCACCTGGAGTCGCTGTAGGGTCGTGGTATTCTGCTGATGCGGACCTTCATGTCCGAGAGCCACTACCACGACCGGGGTAACGAAGTCACGATGATCAAACGCCGCAGCGCGGAAGCGGAAGAAACTCCGAGCCCCGATCCCGCCGTGCTGCTCCCGTTCGGCGATGACGATGCCTGAAAAGCCGGTTGCCTGAAAAGCGGGTTGATACTACTACTTCTTCGCGGGTTCCATTGGCGGCAGAGCCAGGTCCGCCTCGCTCAGGTTGACCTTCGCCCCTTCGGGCGGGACATCCACTTTCGCGGACCAGAGGATCGCGTTCACGACCATCTTTCGAAATGGCTCACGCTGGAAGTTCTCGTAGAAATGCCCCAGCGTCGTGGCATACGACCGTCCTCCATTCGAACGCTCATACGCCCAACCGACAATGACGGACTTCTCCCCCGCCTGGACCTGCAATAACGGAGTCGCGGTCTTGATCGTGGGGTCGAGATAGTATTCGTCGTGCAGGTCATATTCTTTCCAGCCGCGGCAGATGGGATGCGCCGGGACGAGTTGCTTCAAGGGAGAATTCCCCGTGTGCAGGCCGACATTGCTGACCCACGTTCCCCCCATGACACTCATCCACTCCGGCCCCAGGCGTTCCAGATTCTGCTGATTGACCGAAGAGGCCCAATGCAGGGTGACGATCCCCACCCCGTTGTCCATCAGTTCGCTGAATTTCTGGTGATGTCGACCATCGAGCAGAAATTCCGCAGCCGGGGTCATGTACAGCACGATCGTGCGCACCCCTTCCAGAGTCGCGGAGTCTTTCGGCCAGCCATCGGAGACGACGGTCTCGAACTCCCCATTCAACGCCAGACACTTCGCCAGCATGTTGCTGGTGTGCAGATACATGTGTGTGGCGAAGGGATGATCCGGCTGCTTGCCGATGAACAGTATTTTTGTTTTGGGCTCGGCATAGGAGACCGAGCCAATCGCGAAAGAGAGGGCAACGCAGGACAACACGCGCAAGAGATGGCTCATAGGTCGGTCCTTTCCTGATGATCAGGATCATTATCGAAGGTGTACCGTAATCGCGACACTCTCCTGTTTGCAAGTACCGAACCCGTTGCAGAAATAAAACTTGACCTGGGTTCCCGTGAGCCTTGATACTGTCATTTCACCGTTAATAAGGGGCCTAAATTTACGTTGAGGAAAAAAGAGACCATGTTTGGAATTTTTTCGACTGCCGGTCAGAAGCGTCGCCGTAAAACCGTTCGAGGACTCGAAGGACTGGAAACCCGGACTCTGTTGAGTGCCGGACATCATGCCCTCCCGGCGGACACAATGCCCGGAGATTTTTCGGGCTCCTGGGAATTCTCGGATAAGACCGGTCAGGTCGATTTTACGCAGGAAGGGACGAAAGTCACGGGGAACGTCAGCCACAACTCCAATATCAACATCACCATCAAGGGGAAGGTGAATGGGAACACGATGACGGTTCACGCCAAGGGAGATTCTTTCGGCGCCAAGGAACACTTCAAAGGGCATGTCACCCTGACGACCCCGACACACATGGAAGGCCCAACCCGCGTGAAGGTCCAAGGCTCACCGGCCGTTGACTATAATTTCTCGCTCGACAAAATCATGGCGTAGGCGATCAGACCAAAAGAAGAAGCCCACCCACGAGAAAGTTCGAGGGTGGGCTTTTTTTGTTTTACAGGAGTAGACCGGCGAATCGACAGCCACACAGAGTTGGCTGCGGCAGGAAAACATTGCCGCAGAATGGAGAAAATGGGCGATACAGGATTCGAACCTGTGACTTCTACCGTGTGAAGATAGCACTCTAACCGCTGAGTTAATCGCCCTCAGGCCACATTGTGGCGGAGTCTCCTTTATACCGAGATCCTCCAGTGACGGCAAGCAATCACGCGTGTGTGGAGCCTCGGAACTGACGCCGTAAACCCAGAGAGGGACAATGTTTGCCGATCCGAGCTGGAATACTAAGGTCGAATTTGCCGTCCGGACGGGGGAGCAAGAGAACAGCTTGTGACAAACTCCCGTATTCAGTACTATTCTGCGGCTTTCTTCCGGGCGGCCCCTTGGCGTTGAACAATACGTCCCAGCGCTCGGAACGAAAGAACGTTCCCTGTTTCAACGATTTTTCGCGGTTCTCCCGGCCAGTCCGTAGCCCTGTCCGCCCATGCTGACCGGAGAACGTGCGTCAATCATTCGTAGGCCTGAATTTCCTCACACGGAAAGCGGATGAGCGCTCCCGCTGAAGAAGAACACGACTCGCTTGTGCAACGCTGGCTGGTGAACCTGGCCCAGGCGGTTTCGCGCCGACCGTTGCTGACGGTCCTGGGTGCGATCGTGCTGTGCGGCGCCTGCAGCTATTACTCGGGGACGACTCTGCGGTTCAAAACCGAACGGGCGGACCTGATCGACCCCAAAAGCGACTACCAGCGCCGCTGGGTGAACTTCGCCAAGAACTTCGGAGAGATCGAAGACATGGTCGTCGTCGTGGAGTCGGACAAGCCGGCCCAGGTGACGAAAGCAATGGACGAGATCGGCGAACGGATGCGGAAGCAGCCGAAGCATTTCTCCGATGTGTTGTACAAGGTCGATCCCGGATCGCTCAGCCAGAAAGGGCTGCAGTATCTCGAACCCGGGCAACTGGAAGACCTGTTGCAGCGGTTGGAACAATTCAGCCCCGTGCTGCGAGGACAGTGGGATCTGCTGAGCTTGAAGTCGGTGTTCCAGCGGTTGAACATCCAGCTTCAACAGGGAGCAAACACCCCGGAAGCGCAGATGGCGCTGGGAGGTGCTCTGCATCTCGCCACGTCCCTGGTTCACAGCCTGGACCAGTTCGCCGCAAATTCGCGCTCATTATCAATCCCCGTGGGAAGATCTGATGTCGCTGAATGCGCAGGATTTCTCGCAGTTGGGGCAGGTAAAATATCTCATCAACGACAAGGGAACGATGGGGTTCGTCACGGCGCGCCCGAAACTTTCCGGCACGTTCGAAGGTGCGTCCGAATCTGTCGATCAGCTCCGCAAGTTGATTGCCGATGTGCAATCGCGGGTCTCCGGCACGACGATCGGCCTGACCGGCATCCCCGTTCTGGAATGCGATGAAATGCGTTCCTCCGAGCAGGCGATGATGCTGGAATCGATCGTCTCGTACACGGGTGTCAGCCTGCTGCTGATCTTCGGCTTCCGGGGATTCCGGCATCCGTTCCTGGCGATGCTGATGCTCGGCATCGGCATGACGTGTGCGTTCGGCTTTGCGACGCTCGCCGTGGGGCATCTGAATATTCTGTCGGTCTCCTTCGTGGCGATCGTGGTGGGGCTGGGGATCGACTACGCGATTCTGTTCCTGTCGCGATACATGGAAGTCCGCCGTGGGGGGACCGCCGTGCAACCCGCGGTGGTGGAGACTTCGCGGCAGGTGGGCCCGGGAATCCTGACGGCCGCCGCCACGACCTCGCTCGCCTTCCTGTGTGCGGTTTTCACGGATTTTCTGGGGGTTTCCGAGCTGGGACTGATTGCGGGGGGTGGGATCATCCTGTGTGCCGTTGCGGCGCTGGTCTTCATGCCCGCGATGGTGGCTCTGATGGATCGCAAGGCCAAGCCCAAGCAGCTTCCGACGCCGTTCCAGGTGGCCTGGCTGCGTGAAACGATCTGGAAAAAGCCCCTGCCCGTCGTCCTGGGATCGCTGGGAGTAGTGATCTGGGTGGGAATGTATGGGGAGCGGGTGAAATACGATTACAACCTGATGAACCTGCAGTCACAGAGCCTGGAATCGGTCCGCCTGCAGAAAACGATCGCGGAGAAATCCGACAGCCGATTGCTGTATGCCGTTTCGATGTGCAACTCTCCTGAAGAGGCGTTGCAGCTGAAGAAAAAATTCGAGGCGCTGCCGACGGTGCATCACGTGGATGAAATCGCCTCCATGCTGCCGGCCCATCCTGCCGAACAGACCCAATTGATGGTGCAGGGGATTCAGGTTCTGCTCTCCCGTCTTCCCAAGGGGCTCCCACAGTATGGTCCCGTCGATCCCAAACTGGTGGGGCAACGGATGGACGAACTGTATCAAACGCTCGATGCGATGAAGCGGCAACTTCCGGCGGCTCAACCCCTCCATCAGGCGCTCGACCGTTTCCTCGACAAACTGGACGGAATGACCTTTGAGAAGCAAGTTGCCCTGCTGACCGAATTTCAAACCCGAATCGCGGCGGATCTGATCACCCGTCTCCGGATGCTGGCTTCCGTCTCCCATCCCGAACCGGTGGGAGTTGCGGATCTCCCCGCAGGCCTGGCGACTCGCTTCGTCGGAAAACAGGGACAATGGCTGCTCCAGATCCATCCCAAGGAACAACTGTGGGAAGTGGAGCCGCTACGGAAATTCACTGCGGAAGTCCGCTCCGTCGATGCCGACGTCACTGGCACTCCGCTGCAGAACCTGGAAGCGCTGCAGCAGATTCGCCGGGGCTATGAAACGGTCGCCGTGTATGCCCTGCTCGCCTGCTTCCTGGTCCTGCTGGTGGATTTTGTGAAGGGTCGAGACGCGGTTCTCGCGCTCTCCGTTCCGTTGGCGGGGGTGGCCATCCTCATTGCGAGCGCCTTGTGGTGGGGTCACCAACTGGTGGCGTCGCAGCTCGCTTTGGCGTATGTACTGATGACCCTCACGCTGGTGGCCGTGCTCGATCTGCGCAACTTCTGCCATATCTTCCTGGCCATGATGCCGCCCCTTGTGGGTGGTGCATTCACCTTGGGCATCCTGGGGCTGATGCATGTCGACCTCAATCCGGCTAACCTGATCATCCTGCCGCTGATCCTGGGGATCGGCGTGGATAACGGCGTTCACGTCCTGCATGATTTCCGGCATCAGACGGGGCGCTATCAATGCTCCCCCAGCCTGGTCAATGCACTGTTTCTGACCTCCTTCGCCAACATGGCCGGGTTTGCCAGCATGATTCTCGCTGCTCACCAGGGCCTTAAGAGCATCGGGCTGGTGCTGACGATTGGCGTGGGAAGCTGCCTGTTCGTCTCGGTCGTCCTGCTCCCCTCGATTCTGACGCTGATGTCCGCCAGACGGGAAGATGCGCACAGCGAAGCGGAATCTGACCAGGAGGGACAGGGACGCAACTTTCATGTGTATCTGCCGGAGCAGAGTCATGCCGCGTAATTCCAGGGCGAAGAACTGATTTTGCATTTTCAAAACCTCCAGGTTTCCTCGGAGGTTTTTCGTTTGAAAAGCATCGGAGCGAGATCCCCTCGGTCATCGGCAGGTGATCACCTCATTTCGCCGGCCCCTCGCCGATTCACGTAATAATTCACTGAATTGACTTCGAGGAATTCCGTCCAGTGCTTATGATTAAACCCTCATAACAGGGCAGGTTACGACAATTTAATGGATGGAAGGAAGATCGACTTGCACGGATTGCCGGAACATGGAGGCTTCGAACCGGAGGTGTCCCGTTTTCCCCTCGAAAACTCGCTGCCGTATCAGAGTTGGCTGGAACATCTGCCGGTGGCGGCCTACGCCTGTGATGCGGAGGGGTTGATCACCTATTTCAACCGCAAAGCGGTGGAAGTCTGGGGGCGCGAGCCGCTGCTGAACGATCCTCGCGACCGGTATTGCGGATCGTTTCGCCTCTTTACCGTCGAAGGAGACGCCATCCCTCGTGAAAACTGCTGGATGGCCCTGGGACTGAGGAACCGCCGTGCCTATACGAAGCAGGAAGTCATCATTCAACGGGAGGATGGACATCGGATCCATGCCCTCGCCCATGTGAATCCGCTCTTTTCGGAAAAGGGAGACCTGACGGGCGCGGTTAACATCCTGATCGATCTTTCCGAACGGCGCGAAATTGAAACCGCCCTGCAAAATTTCGAAGCTCGTTATTCGAGCCTGGTTGACAATATTGACGGCATCGTCTGGGAAGTCGATGCCCGCGACATGCGATTCCTGTTTGTCAGCAAACAGGCGGAACGAATCCTGGGTTATCCTCTGCACCGCTGGCTGGATGAACCGACCTTCTGGCAGGATCACATCCATCCCGAAGACCGGGAGTTCGCGATCAGTTATTGCATGCGGGAGACCAAACGGGGACTTGGCCACAAGTTTGAATATCGCATGCTGGCCGCGGACGGGCGCATTGTCTGGCTGCATGATTTCGTCAGCGTGGAACTGGAGAATAACGAACCGGTGACGCTGCGCGGCGTCATGGTCGATATCACCGATCGAAAAACGGCCGAGCAGAACCTGCGCGAAAGCGAAGAAAAATTTGCGACGGTTTTTCACAAACTCCCGGTCCCGCTTTCCATCACTGAAATCGAAGATGGAATGTTCGTCGATCTCAATGAAGAGGTGTTGCGTATTTCCGGTTATACGAAGCCGGAAATCCTGGGACGAACCTCACGGGATCTGGGCTGGATTACCGAGGAGGAACGGTCGCGTGTCAAGCAGGCCTTGAGCGAACGAGGCCGTGTGGACGACATGGAAATCACGCTACTGACCAAGCAGCAGGAGCATCTGCTGGGGTTGATGAGCGTGCGTGTCGTGAAGATCGGGGGACACGATTGCCTGATCTCCACGATGCAGGATATCACGGCGAGAAAACAGGCAGAAATAAAGCTCCGTGAAAGCGAAGAAAAGTTCGCCAAAGTCTTCCGGGATGCCCCGATCCTGTTTGCCATCACTGACTTTGAGACGGGAATGCTGGTCGATTTTAACGACGAAGCGCTGCGGGTCTCCGGATTTCAGCGCGAAGATGTGATTGGAAAAAGCTCTCTTGAGATCGGGTGGATTTCTCCCGGGGAACGGGAGCGGATGAAGGACGCGATTGCGCGCGATGGCCGATTCGAAAACATGGAGGTCGAATTCCACGGCAAGGATCGGCGCAAAATTATCGGGCTGGTTAGCGGCGAACAAGTTGTCATTGAAGAGCGATCATGCCTCCTGACGGCGATGGTGGACATTACTCCCCGCCGGCAGGCCCAGGAATTACTGGCGTTCCAGAATCGCGTTCTGGAAATGCTCGCCACCGGATTTCCATTGACGGATATCCTGACGGAATTGACCCGGTCCGTGGAGACCATGGAACCGGCGATGAGGGCTTCGATCCTGCTGTTCGATCCGGAAGATCAACGGTTACGCCACGGGGCGGCTCCCAGCCTGCCGCGCGAGTACGTTCAACTGATCGACGGGGTCAAAATCGGGGAAGGGGTCGGATCCTGCGGCACGGCGGCATGGCGGCGCAAGCCGGTTATTGTCGAAGATATCGAGTCCGATCCTCTGTGGGCGGATTTCAAGGAATTGGGGCGGACCTTCGGATTCCGCGCCTGCTGGTCGTCTCCCATCCTGACCCATCAAGGTGAGGTGCTGGGAACGTTCGCGCTGTATTACGCCGAGCCGACGCGCCCCACCTCTCACCAGGAATACCTGGTCAGCCAGGCGACACATCTGGCGGCCATCGCCATTCATAACCGTCGCCGTGAACAGGCCCTGTACGAACGCCAGGCGCACCTGATCGCCTCCCAGCGGATTTCCAAAGTCGGAAGCTGGGAGCTGGACCTTTCCAATCCGCAGAATCTGGATGCCAACCGACTGCGCTGGACCGACGAAGTCTATCGCATCATGGGCTATAACCCCGAGCAGGTCGTCGCCAATAACGACGTCTTCTGGGCCCGCGTCCATCCCGACGATCGTCCCCGGATCGAAACATCGATTCGGCAGGCACTCGAAACGCAATCGATTTATGAGATCGAACATCGAGTGGTTCTGGAGGACGG
>JAXMBX010000059.1:0-29528 GCA_046349635.1 Planctomycetales bacterium | reverse complement strand
GTCGCTCCGGGACTCCCAGGAACTGCTGATGTCCCTCAAGCAGATGCCTCTGCAGATCGAACGGACGCTGGACAAGCTGAACAAAAACGAGCTGAAGGTGCAGTTGGAACATCGGAACCTGGATCACCTGATCACGGAACTGGACCGCTCGGGAAACCGGATTGTGATCGGGGTCGTGATGTCTTCGCTGATCGTCTCCTCGGCGATCATCATGCGGGCAGGCGGGAATGCCAACTGGTTCACCGTGCCGACGTTCCTCTTGTCATCAATGCTGGGGATCTGGCTGATCTATGGCGTGTTCCGCAGCGGGCGGCTGTAAGGCAGCACGCGATTCATTCGGAGGCTTCCGTCGAGTCCGTGTGCCTTCGCGACCCGCAGGAGCGGGCGGCTGTAAGACGTCGGCATTAACGTCCCAGGGCGGCGTGCAGGATGTCGCGAAGGGTGGATTCAGCTTGGGCGGGAGGGGCATACTGGCTGAGGTCCAGACGGGAGCGGAGGGGAAGTTGTTCCCACACCTGCCGGGCTGAGGCGTTCTCTCCATCCCCCGGGAGCCAGATATTCAGAGCGGGATTCTCGAAGCTGAATTGAACCTCGGGAAAATCCTTCACGATGTTTGATCGGACTTCGGAGAGACATTGCTGATCCGAACCGAAAAGTTGGCACTTTAAGGGGCGGGGGAGCAACTGAGAGCGGAGTTCGCCGATCGTGCACTCCTTGTCCGGGTGCCAGGCATCAGGGGCAATTTCCGCGAGGGGATCGAGGACGAAACGGCGGAACCAGAGGTACGGATGGGGGACGGTGAGCCGCGGTTCGTGGACGGTCCGGTCGTCGATCAACAGCAGATCGAGATCCAGCGTCCGCGGTCCCCAGTGCTTCTCTCGGATGCGACCGTGACGGTTTTCGACCGACTGCAGCAGGTCGAGGAGAGGGAGAGGTTCAAGAATAGTCGTCAGTTCCGCGGCGGCGTTGAGGTACGGTGAACCGGCATTGCGACCGACAGGAACGGTCCGAAATTCGGAACTGACCGCGCGGACCTGGACCTGGGAAGTGTGCTCAAGATCGCGGAGAGCCGCCTGAAAAGTGGCGGAGACGTCTCCCTGGTTCCCTCCCAAAGCGATCCAGCAGCGATTCATTTCTGACCTGCGAGCAGGGGCAGGTGGTGACCCGCCCGGAGCGAGATCAAAACCGGAGCAGGATCAGAAACCGACCCCTTTGAGATTGTTGTTGATGCCACCCCAGTAAAGATTCTGGGCCTGCCCGAAGGAGACTATGGTGACAAAAATGACCATTAAGATCATCCCCAGCATGACGGCGTATTCCACCGAGGTGGTGCCGCACTCATCCTTGCAGAAAGATTTGAGCCAACGCATGTGACAACTCGCTGACGAAAGACGGGAGATTTTTTACGGGCCCGATGATCTCGAAGGACGCGATGGAGAAATGCTGAGAATTTCGCGGGAATTCGATCCCTTTGCTTAAACATAGGTCACAAACGGTGATCCGCAACTTTCCGGAGCGAGTTTGGGGCTCGCGAAGCGAGTGGAAATTCGGTCGTAACTCTCGAATCAGACTGGCAATTTGGACGCGAGTGTGACTAAATTATGGCCTGCAACGGGGATTGCGCTCGGAGAGGGTGTCGAATTCGAGTGGGATTTCCACGCCTCCCCCCACCTATTTGTTTCAGGAGAAGCAGTTTATGGCCAAAGAAGGGGCCATCGAAGTCGAAGGAACGGTCAGCCAGGCCTTGGCCAATACGCAGTTCCGCGTGGAACTCGATAACGGGCACGAGGTTCTGGCCCACGTCGCGGGGAAGATGCGCAAGCACTTCATCCGTATTGTCCCGGGTGATCGGGTGGTGGTTGAGATTTCCCCCTACGATCTGAACCGGGGACGCATTATCTTCCGGGAACGGTAAGCCCTTCTCGCGCGTAGGCGAACGTCGCCGCGACATTTCAGACATATCCCCCCACAAATTGCTTGACGTTCGCTTTCCCGGCATGATCGCCCAGCCCTGTCAGGGCGGGGATTCTGAGTGATTCCCATGTCTGCAGATTCCACAGAGAAAAGTTCCGGAGCGCTGCCGTTTGTGCAACTGTTCACGGACGGCGCGTGCAAGGGGAATCCGGGGCCGGGAGGCTGGGCATATATCCTCCGCCATCCGTCGAGCGGCGTCGAAAAAGAAGTCGCGGGGGGAGTGCTGGACACCACGAACAACCAGATGGAATTGCAGGCCCTGATCGAGGGGTTGAAAGCGCTACGGCGGAAATCGCACGTGGAAGTCATCACCGACAGCACGTATGTCGCCAAAGGATGCCATGAATGGCTCCCCGGATGGAAACGGAACGGCTGGCGGCGGCGGGAAGGGAAAAGCTGGAAGCCGGTCAAGAACGTCGAATTCTGGCAGACGCTGGACGAACTCCTCGCGAAGCACCAGGTGACCTTCAATGTCGTGAAGGGGCACGCGGGACATCCGGAGAACGAGCGGTGCGACGAGCTGGCAGTCGAGGCAGCGGCTGCCGTCGCCCGAGGGTCATAACCGGCCAGCACCCTGATAACCTGCGTAAGCGCGGGTTTTCTGCCAGATCGCATTGCGTTGATCTGGCGCGTCTGTCGCGGTGAAAAACTCTGAAAAATCATCGATTTGGACGCGACACTAAAGTGCTACGCGCTCTACGATGAAAGAGCATTTCAAGCCCGCGATTACTTCCTCGTTGCATTCCCGAGCCTCATGCAAGACTCTCCTCTCGACACACCGCTGCAGTTTGTCCGGGGAGTCGGACCGCATCGTGCGGAGTTGCTGAAAAAACTCGGGCTGGAGAGCGTCGAAGACCTGTTGTGGTTCGTCCCCCGGGATTATCTCGACCTGACCGATATCCGCCCCATCCGGGATCTGTCCCCTGGTGATTTGCAGACGGTCCAGGGGCGGGTTGTCGACCTCGATGGACGGAAGCTGAGCGGGAACCGTTCGCTGGTGGCGGTGCTGATCGAGGCCGAGGGAGAATACCTGCGGGGGATGTGGTTCAATCAGCAGTGGATGCTGAAGAAGTTCCGCCCTGACGACCTTGTGCTGTTTTCAGGAAAGCCCAAGAAAAGCCGCGGTAAATGGGAGATGGCGCATCCGCGCGTGCAATGGTTGACGGATGAGGATGACGCCGCGGCGGGGGGAGTGATTCTGCCCCGATACAGCCTGACGGAAGGGCTGAAGATGCACGAGATGCGGCGGATCGCCCGGAATTGCGTGGAGCAGTTCGTCTCGGAAGTCGACGATCCGCTTCCGGAGGACTTGCGGCAGTCTTACCGGTTGCCCCCCTTGAAACAGGCACTGCGGTTCGTGCATCTCCCGGCGAACGCCCAGGAAATCGAACAGGGACAGCGGTGCCTGATTTTCCACGACCTGCTCGATTTGCAGATTGCATTGGCGCTGCGTCGAAAGAGCTGGCAAACGAGGCAGGAGGCGCCGAAGCTGGCCTTAACGCCGAAGATCGATGCGCGGATTCGACGCCTGTTTCCGTTTCAGTTGACGGCCGGACAGGAAACGGCGGTCCGGGAAATCGTGACGGACCTGGAGTCGGGAGAAGCAATGCACCGCCTTTTGCAGGCGGACGTCGGGGCGGGCAAGACCGCGATCGCGATCTACGCCATGCTCGTGGCAGTCGCGGACGGCTTTCAGGTCGCCCTGATGGCCCCCACGGAACTCCTGGCATCGCAACACTGGGAAGTCATTGAACGGCTGTTGTCCGAGAGCCGGGTCAAACGGATGTATCTGTCAGGACAGTTGAGCACATCCCAACGCCAGAAAGCGCTCCAGCAGATTGCCTCCGGAGAAGTTCAACTGGTCGTGGGGACACAGGCATTGATTCAAAAGGACGTCCGATTCGCCAAACTGGGGCTGGTGGTGATTGACGAGCAGCACCGCTTCGGCGTGGAGCAACGGGCGCATTTCTCGAATGTCCAGGGGGCCCCCCATGTCCTCGTGATGACCGCGACGCCGATTCCACGCAGCCTCTGCCTGACGGTCTTCGGCGACCTGGATCTGTCGCTGGTGACCGAGTTGCCTCCGGGGCGCCAGCCGGTGGTGACAAGCCTGGTGCAACGGGCGGAAGACCAGCGGAAGATGTGGGAATTCCTGCGCGAGAAGATTCGATCCGGGAGGCAGGCGTACGTCGTGTGTCCGCGGATCGAAGACGTTTCCGCGGAAGAGAACGGGTTACTCGATAAAAAGCCGTTGCACAGCGCGGAACAGGTTTACAAAGGGCTGTCGACAGGAGAACTGCGGCCGTTCAACCTGGGGTTGATCCACGGGCAGATGGATCGAACGGAACGGGCGAGGATCATGGAGGATTTCCGCCAGGGGCTGATCCAGGTGCTGGTTTCGACCACGGTCATCGAAGTGGGAGTGGACGTCCCCAACGCGACGTTAATGGTCATCTACGACGCGGAATACTTCGGGATGTCGCAACTCCACCAGTTGCGCGGGCGGATCGGACGGGGAGGATTCCAGGGATATTGCTTCCTGATGACAGAGACGGATCGGGAGGAGGCATTGAGCCGGCTCGATTGTCTGGTGCGCCTGAAGAGTGGTTTCGAGGTCGCGGAGGCGGATTTCGAACTGCGCGGACCGGGCGACATCATGGGCGGCAAGCAGCATGGCGAGCTTCCCTTACGGGTGGCGGAACTCCCCCGGGACCAGGCCATCCTGCTGGAGGCACGGCAGGCGGGATTCGGACTCGTGGAATCGGGGCGACTGGCAAGTTTGCCCCTGATCACATTAAAATCTCGCGTGGATCAACGATTCCAAGACTGGTTAAATCTCGTGGGGACGGGCTAACTGTCTCCTTCAGCTTCAGCGCAGGAGCGTCCGCATGGAGTCTTCGCCCTCGGTCTCGGCCACTGACGAACCCGTCCCTAATACGGACGAACCCGTCCCTCACACGGACGAACTCGTCCCCGACGATGTGATTCCGCATCGCCTGTTGCCTCCGTTGCGCTATCGGGATATGCCGGAGGCCCCCGCGTGGACGAAGCTGGTGGGGCCAAGCGTGATGCTCGCGGGACTGGCGCTCGGTTCGGGAGAGTTCATTTTCTGGCCGTACCTGACCTACAAAAGCGGCTTCGTCTTTTTCTGGGCGTGCATGCTGGGAGTGATCACCCAATTCTTCATCAATATGGAGATCGAGCGCTGGACGCTCGTGACCGGCGAGACCGCGGTGACGGGATTCTCGCGATTGAGCCGCCACTGGGCCTGGGTGATGCTGATCCTGAACATCGTGCCGTGGATCTGGCCCGGATGGGCAACCGGGGCCGGGACGCTGATCTGCTGGCTGTTCCTGGGGCCGAGTCCGGTGCCGATCGATATACGCCATCCGATGCCTCCGAGCGGACAGGACATTCAAATCCCGATGACTCTGAACGAGAAAGTGCGGATCCAGGGAACGGGTTTGGGGGCGCTCTTCGTGTGGAGCGGCCCGATGACCGGCGATCAGCAGAAAAGCCTGTCGGATTTGAGTTCCGATCGGGCATTCAAACGGGCCGTGTATGTCCTGGGATTGAAGGTCGGAGAACAGGGGGGCTACCGGTATGAAACACCGCTCGCGCCCTATTTTGCGATTGCATCGCTGCTGCTGATCGGAGTCGTCCTGACGACGGGGCCCGTGATCTATAACACCGTGGAGAAGTTGCAGTTCTGGCTGGTGTCGACGATTTTTGTGATCGCATTTGTGCTGGGAGTGCAGATCATCCGACTCGATGCGGTCGGAGCGATGATCAAGGGGGCTGTGAACTTCGGTGGCTTCCCTCCCGATGAAACCGGGATTGAAATAATGGCATTGCTCGGGGCGGTCGCTTTTGCCGGGGCGGGGGGAACTATGAACCTGGGGCAGAGCAATTTCATCCGCGATAAGGGTTACGGGATGGGAAAATATGTCGGAAGAATTACCAGCCCATTGACCGGTCAGGCAGAGCCAGTCGCGGACGTCGGGTTTCACTTTCCCCATACCCCGGAAAACCAGCGACGATTCAAGGCGTGGTGGAAAGCGGCCAATTACGAGCACTTCTTCTCGTTTTTCCTGACGTGCGTCGTCTGCCTGATGCTCTTATCGCTGATTTCGTACTCGCTGTTTTACACCTCGAAGGGAAAACTGCTGTCGGGACTGCCGAATTTCGGAACCGGAATGAATTTCGTGTGGGGAGAAGCATTGCTGATCGAGAGATTGTACCCGAATTCAGTGGCTGGGGGTGCTGTTTCGAGACTTGTTCCTGGTCATGGGAATCAGCCTGCTGTTGACGACGGAGCTGGGGGTTCTGGACGCGAGCGCCCGGATCTCGGCGGACATCGTGAAAGTCAATTACCTCCGTAACAATCCGAACTGGTCGCAGTCGCGGTTGTACTTCCTGTTCCTCTGGGGGAGCATCGTGACCAGTATCGGAATTCTGATCGCGGGTCTGAACATCGCGAACTTCCGGGAACCCTTGTTCCTGCTCAAGACGTCCGCGGCCATGAATGGCGGCGTAATGCTGATCTACACCATCCTGCTGCTGTACCTGAATACGAAGATCCTCTCGCGGAGCGTGGCGGTGAGCGCGTTTCGCTTCACCATGATGATGTGGTCCTGCGCATTTTTCGGATACTTCACCTGCATGGCGCTGCGACTGGAAGTCATTCCGTTTGCCCAGGAGTTTTTCCTGTGGGTCGATGATCAGATCTGGGGACTGTGACCAGGAAGGAATGTGATCGCCATGTCTGGTTCCGAATTTCGAACGAAACTCCTGCAGGGCTTGGGCGGGGAGTGGCCGGCGCAATTTGACCTGCGGGCGACATCCCTCGAGCCGCCGCTCCAGAAGGATGGCTACCGGATCGAGAAAGTGAGCTACGCTCCGGAAGACGGGGACCGGATTCCGGCCTATGTGCTGATTCCCGATGGAGTCAATCCGCAGCATCCGGCCCCCGCGATTGCGGTGTGGCATCAGCACGCCGGGGCATACACCGTGGGCAAGGTCGAGCCGGCCGGGGTGGGGGGAAAGCCGATGCACCACACCGGTGTCGCACTTGCCAAACAGGGGTTTGTGGTCCTCTGTCCGGATGCACTCGTGTTCGGGGAACGGCAGGACCCGACGCAGAAACTCAAAGCGGGAGACTACGAGCGATTCCGGTTCCTCCAGTACATCGTCGAGGGGAAATGCCTGGCGTGGAAAAACATTCTGGATATGAAACGAGGGATCGATTATCTCGTCAGCCGGCCCGAGGTGAAGGCGGATAAAATTGGCTGCTATGGGCACTCCATGGGAGCCACGCATTCGTACCTGGTGGGACCGTGGGAAGAACGGATCCGGTGCATCGTCACGAACTGCTGCATGCCGACCTACCGGGGGATTCACCGGGAGCACCTGTTGCACTGTTTCCCGAATTTCGTGCCGGGAATTTATCCGACATGGGACACGCCCGACATCGTGGCACTCATCGCACCGCGCCCTCTGCATATGAACTTTGGAGAACTGGACCACGGTAGTCCGATCGACGAAGTGCGGCGAGGAATGCAGACCGTGGCGAAGAAATATGCGGAGCAGGGGGCCGAGGCAAAATTCTCGTTCTACATCGAACCGCAGACGGGGCACGTCCTGTCGGAGACAATGTGGCAGCATGCGCTACGGGTCTTTCGCCAATATCTGCTATAATCGAGGTGTTCCAAAACCCTTCCGACACTCAGGACAGACTTCGACCAAAACCTTATGAATGCACTTGATCTGACGCAGCAACTGGTGCGGTACGAGTCGACGAGTTGCCTCTCGAATGCCGCGGTCAGCGATCACATTGAATCGGTGCTGAAGCAACTGGACTTCGAAGTGGAGCGCGTGGAATACGATGCTCCCGCCGGGGTCCGAAAAGTGAACCTCGTTGCCAGAAAGGGTTCCGGCCTCGGGGGGCTGGCCTACTTCTGCCACAGCGACACCGTCCCTGCGGACACCTGGAAATTCAAGGAGCATGGGCCGTACACCCCGACGCTGGTGCAGGATCGGCTGTACGGACGCGGAAGCTGCGACATGAAAGGGTCCCTCTCCTGCATGCTGGCGGCTGCGGGACGCGTTTCCGCATCCGATCTCAAGCAGCCGTTGTATTTCACCTGCACGGCGGACGAAGAGGTGGGATACGGCGGGGCGCTGGAGGTGGCGAAACGGTCGCAACTCTTCCGGGAGATGGTCGCCCACCAGTCGAAAGCCATCATCGGAGAGCCGACGGAACTGGAAGTCGTGTACGCCCACAAGGGGACGTATGGATTCAAGGCCACCTCGCGCGGGAAGGCGGCGCATTCCAGCACGAATTTCGGCCTGAACGCCAACCTGGCGATGATTCCCTTCCTCGCGGAGATGAAATCGATCCATGACGAGTTGCAGTCGGATCCGAAGTGGCAGGATCCGGAATTCGATCCCCCCACTCTGAACTGGAATATCGGGATCAACGATCACACCCGCGCGGTCAACATCACGGCCCCGCAGAGCGTCTGCACGGTCTATTTTCGACCGATGCCGGGGACAGACTCCGAAGCTCTCCTGGAACGGGCCCGCAAAGCGGCGGAGAAATGCGGTCTCGAGTTCGAGGTGAACGTGAAGGGACCGGCGGTGTACGTTGACCCGAAATCGGAATTTGTCCAGCAAACTTTAAAACTGGCAGGGAAGGAAAAACTCCACACCGTCGCCTACGGGACCGATGGCGTGATGTTCACGGAACTCAAGAACATGGTCATCCTCGGTCCGGGAAGCATCCTGCAGGCGCACACTTACGATGAGTTCATCGCGCTGGACCAGTTGGAGAAGGGGACATCCCTGTATCACGCCATGATCCGTGAGATCTGCAGTTAGATGATCCGGGACTTCTGCAGTTAGATGATCTGCGAGATCAGCACCTAAAGGGCGTGAGTCCAACCAATGCGGGGCAGCGGGACTTCCGTACCATCAGGTCGGACCAGCAGCGCGCGCGGATCAGAGGTGATTTCGCCGATGTGAGTGAGAGGCGTGTCGAAGGGGGGATTCCGGAGGAGTTTTTCCCCCTCCTTTGGGGAGAGGGTGAACAGGAGCTCGAAGTCCTCGCCATCCCCCAGGGCATGCTCCAGCGGTGTCCGTCCATCGACCGCGGATTGAACCGCCCCCTGGGAAATCGGAATGCGGTCGGCGAATAACCTGGCTCCCGCGCGGCTCTCTTCGAGAATGTGGTAGAGGTCCGCGGAAAGCCCATCACTGACGTCCTGCATGGCATGCAATTTCACCTCCTGCTGCAGCAGCAGGGCCTCCCGAACGCGCGGTGTGAAATTGAGATGCTTCCCCAGCAGGCTGCCCCCGAAGTCACCGGTCACCATGATCCAGTCGCCGGGCTGAGCACCGGAACGTAAAACCGGGGGACGGGTCGGGATCCCCAGAACCGTGACGGCAATGACAAAAGGGCCGTCCCAGGAGTTGGTGTCTCCTCCGGCCAGAGAAACATGAAAACGGTCGGCGAGCGATTGAATTCCCTGAAAGACCTCTTCGCGAAAAGACGCAGGGCGGGTACGGGGCAGGGCCACGCTGACGAAGGCGGTCGCCGGGGTCCCTCCCATCGCGGCGATATCGCTCAGATTGACCGCAAGCGCCTTGTGCCCCACTTGCAATGGCGTCGCGGGAGGGATTTCGAAATGCGTCCCCTCCATCAACATGTCGGTCGTGACGAGCGTCTGAGCCGGGGTCTCGGCCAGGATGGCGGCGTCATCACCAATCCCCAGGCGGACGTAAGGGGAAGCCTTGATCCGGGACTGGAGGGATCGAATAAAGTCGAATTCCCCTGACGTATCGTTCACCGGATATTCCGATCAGAGAGTGGCGGCTGGATTGAGGGCATGCGGAAGCCTGTCACAGCCGATTCTGAGGGAATCTCAGTCGAGTTGCAAGAGGGCGTAGTACGGCTTGCCGTCCCGAATGAACGTCACCTTGAGCGGGTTCCATTCGGTCTGCAGTTCTTCGCGGGTCAGGACGTAGTTGACGTCCTCAGGCTTGGCGGACTCGTACACGTGCAGTCCGACGAGGACGTCACCGGCCTGCAGACGCTGCTGCTGGGCGGGGCTGCCGGGACGAACGCTCACGACCCGCATGCCGCCGGAGTAGGCCATGCCGAGCTTCTGAACATTCTGCTCGGGTTCCTTGACGAGGGTCACTCCCATGATCTGCCAGGCATAGTCCGGGCGTCCGTCGTGGGTCACGGTGTGGACCGGGACGCTGCTGCCGCCGTTCAGCTTGACCATTTCCAGGCTGATCGGGGTCTGCGTGCCGTTGCGATTCACGACGACGGACATTTTCTGGCCGGGGGTCGCACCGAGCAGGTACCGTTCGAAGTCGGCCAGGTCGCGGATGGAGTGCTTGTTGACTTCCAGAACGATGTCACCCGCTTTCAGTCCGGCCTGCTGGGCGGGGCTGTTGTCTTCGGTTTTCTGGACGACGAGTTGCATCGTCTTGGAGGATTTGCGATCGGTGCCGACGAGGCCGTGCCACATCCGGTCGAGTTCACGGGTGTTCATCAGGCGATGGGCGATCAGTTGGCGGGCGTCATCGATGGGGATGGCAAACCCGATCCGCTGGGCTCCCTGGCGGATGGCGACATTGATCCCGATGACGTCCCCATCGAGGTTCAGGAGCGGTCCGCCGCTGTTTCCGGGGTTGATGCTGGCGTCAGTCTGGATCAGGTTCTTGTAGCCGATCCCCTTCTTTTCATCGACGTCCACGTTGCGGTGCAGGGCGCTGATGATGCCGGCGGTGACGGTGTGTTCGTAGCCGTAGGCATTTCCGACGGCGATGACGGTTTCACCCAGCATCAGGTCGCTGGAGGTGCCGAGGGGAATGACCGGGAAGAGCTGGTTGGAATCAATCTTGATCAGAGCCAGGTCGTGCTTGCGATCGAAATTGATGACACGAGCCTGGTACGTGGCCCCGTCGCACGTAGTCACGCGAAGGGTATCGACTTCGGAGATCACGTGCTGGTTGGTGATGATATAGCCGTGTTCGTCCACGAGGATGCCGGTCCCCATGCCGTTGATCTTGCCGGAGCGCCCCAGTTTTTCCGTGTGGATATTCACGACGGAAGCCTTGGCCCGTTCCACGGCGCGGACCATGGGGGTCTGGCGGGCTTCGGTTCCCCACGCCAATGCGCCGGAAGAGAATACGGGACAACAGACTGAGAAGAGAGCAAGAACAATCCCGGTCGCTTGAAGCCGTTTCGACATGGTTCGGTGGTCTTCTCTGGGCGTTGTGGGTCAGTTTTCTGCGTCTTGCTTCCAGCAGTCGGCAGATTCCAAGTGTCGCGGGAATCTAATCGCCCAGCCCTCTCGTCTTTGAATCCGCGGGATTCAAAAGCTTTGAGAGACCTGATGAATCAGGCTCGCGCAATTCCTCCATGTTTCTCGATTTTTGATCGACTTCGGAACATCGGAGGGCTTAACTCCGGGGTGCTGACTACGCACAGATTACCTAGTTGCACAGTTACTCAGGCCATGCTCATAAAACGGATCGATCGCGATATGCCCATGACGCGGATCAACCCCATCACAACTTCTGAATGGAGTATGACTTGAGAAAGAACCGCAAGACGAAACTTTGCGCGAGAAGGAATTTCAGAGGCAGAGAGCCGTACCATCATGCGCACGGAATGTGGGGAGAATAGAGAACGAATTCCATCCGCCGGAGAGCAGCGCAAGGCACATTTTTTGGCGCGGCGAAGCGAGCGACCGTGGTCTCCCAGCGAGCAATCGGCAGAATTCGCCGCGAGACCGGACTCAGGCGACCCAATCGGGGATGACTTTTCCGGCGATCCCCGTCAGGCGCGCGTCGAGGCCATTGTGCCGCTGGGTGAGTTTGAGATGGTTCAAACCGAACAGGTGCAGCATGGTGGCATGCCAGTCGTTGATGTGCACTGGGTTCTGGGTGACAGACCAGCCGATGTCGTCGGTGGCCCCGTAAGTCAGGCCCCCCTTCACACCGCCGCCTGCCATCCACAGAGAGAAGGCATACGGGTGGTGATCCCGTCCCGTAACGCTGCCGGAGCCTTGCCGGTTCTCGCCGAGCGGAGTGCGGCCGAATTCGCCGGCAAACACGACGAGGGTGGAATCGAGCAGGCCCCGTTGCTTGAGATCCTTGATCAGGGCGGCGACGGGCTGGTCCGCCATGCCGGAGTTGACCTGCAGCTCGGCATCGAGATTGGAGTGGTGGTCCCAGGAGGCGTGGTTGATCTGGACGAAGCGGACACCCCGCTCCACCAGCCTGCGGGCGAGCAGGCAGTTCTTGGCGAACGCCTGGTATTGCCCCGGACCGCCGCCTCGGCTGGCTTTGATTTCAGGATCCGGGCGATCCACCCCGTAAGCATCCAGAGTTTCCTTCGTCTCGCTGCTCAGATTAATGAGGTCCGGAGCGGAGGACTGCATCCGGAAGGCGAGCTCGTAACTGGCGATCCGGCTGGCAATTTCGGGATCGCGGACAACGTCGAGGTGGGACTGATTCAGGGCGCGGAGCGCATCGAGGTCCGCCCGCTGCATTTCGGGCGAAAGTCCCTGCGGGTTGCTGAGGTTGAGAACCGGTTCTCCCTGATTCCTGAACAGTACCCCCGCGTAAACGGAGGGAAGGAAACCGCTTTGCCACAGCGAGGCACCGCCGCTGGTACCCCGGCCGGCGGTGAGGACGACATAACCGGGGAGGTTACGGCATTCGCTTCCCAGGCCCCAGGCGAGCCACGCGCCGGCGGTCGGAAGGCCGAAGAAGGGGCGCCCACAGAAGAGAGTTAACTGGGCGGGGTGGTGATTGAACTGGTCCGTATGCATCGAACGGACCATCAGGATGTCATCCGCACAGGTGGCGACATGCGGCAGGAAGTCGCTGAACACCATGCCGCTTTGCCCGTGCTTCGTAAACTTGCGATTGCTCCCCTGCAGGCGCGCGGTCTCCTTCTTGATGAACGCGAAGCGGACTTCCTTGGTCAGGGATTCGGGGAGCGGTTGACCGTGGAGTCGATTGAGTTCCGGCTTCGGGTCGTACAGATCGATCTGACTGGGCCCACCTTCCAGGAAGATGAAGATGCAGGACTTGGCTTTCCCCTTGAAGTGGGGGGGCTTGGGAGTCAGCGGGTCGTGCGCGGTGGGGGAGGAAGCGGAGGGAGTCGCGGCGGAAACGTGTCCTTCCTCCACGAGCAGTTGCGCCAACGCGGCCATCCCGAGGCCATAGCCCGCCGACGTCAGAAAGTGACGGCGGGTTTGTCCCCAGGCGAGTTGTTCCAGGAGTGTCGGGGTTCGTTCGGCCATGGCCGTGATCCTTTATCGAGAGACGCGTTTCAGCGGCTAATCCTCTTTATTCGCGCGTGACGAGTTCATCCAGGTTCAACAAGACGCGGGCCACACTCACCCAGGCGGCCCCCTCTGCGGGGTCAACATCCTTGGGAGGATGCTGTTTGATCAGTTCCGCAGCCTGGTCTTTGTGCGCCGCGTAGAAGTCCCGTCCCTGTTTGAGAACGTGGTCGAGTGTCTGGACTTCGTGGTCGACCGGTGGACGCGCAATGCAGGTGCGGACGGCGAACAGCAGACGATCGCGATCGGACGCAAATTTTGTGGTGAGCAGGCGCTGGGCGAAAGCTTGAGCCGCTTCCACGTGGACCTCGTTATTCAACAACGTCAAAGATTGCAGCGGCGTATCCGAAACTGTCCGGGCAACGCAGGCGACATTCGCATCCGGCGAATCGAAGGTCATCAGGTTCGGATGCGGGATCGTCCGTTTGAAAAACGTATACATCCCCCGCCGGTAGCGCGGTTCCCCTTCGCTGTTCTTCCAGGAGAAGTTATTCGCATAGCTCAGCTTGGCGAGGTCATCCGGCATCGGGGGGAAGACGCTGGGGCCTCCCACCTTGTCGGAGAGAAGTCCGGCGACCGCGAGATGAACGTCGCGGACCGGCTCGCTCTCGATGCGATATCGGTTCTGGCGGAAGACAAGGAGATTGCGCGGGTCCTGCGTTTCGATGTCCGGACGATATATCGACGCCTGGCGATAAGCGGCCGAGGAGACAATCAAGCGGATCAGATCCTTGCGACTCCACTTCAGATCGGTCTGGAATTTTCTGGCCAGCCAGTCGAGGAGTTCCGGATGCGTGGGGGGTTCCCCCCGCGTGCCGAAGTCACTGGGGGTACGAACGATCCCTTGCGAGAACAGGTGCTGCCAGACGTGGTTGACTGCTACGCGGGGGGTGAGGGCATTCTCCCGGCTGACAAGCCAGTTCGCGAGGTCGAGACGGTTGGCGTTCCGCTCGCGGACACGGAGCGGAGACAGAATCGCAGGGGTGCCGGCGGAAACCCGGTCCCCCTTCGACAGGAATTCTCCCCGGTGGAAGATGTTTGTCCGGCGCGGCAGAGCAGGGGTGCCGATAGTCCGGATTTCCATCAACTCCGCCTGCTGCTCTTTTTCAATCGCGGCGATCTGCGCCTTGAGACTCTTGCTCTGCTCATCCTTGGCAACATTCGCCACGAAGTAATCGAAGAGGGCCTTCCGGGTCTTGGCGACACGCTTCTCCGGATACATCTCCAGGAAGTTGGCGATCTCATCGCTCGGAATGTTGAGGCCCCGTTCGTCGCCGACGAGAGCGGTCAGGATGAACTTCCCGATCAGGCGATGCTCGCCGAATTCCTGCGAGAGGATGACGGTGAAGAACTGTCCCGCCTTGAAGTCCTGCGGAGTCGGCGTGCGGAACTGGATCGCGTTTTCCTTGTCGCTGTCCCCATGTGCCCCCCAGCCGGTCCGCTGGGCGCGTTGCTTTTCCGCGGAGTTCTCATTCAACAGGACGTTATCGGCAGAGAGTTTCTTGTCGGAACGCCGCGCCTTCGGACGATGCAGTTCCACCGGCTTGGCCTGCTTGAGGTTGTCCGGATTGGACGCGGTCTCGGGTGAAGTCCCCGCAGGCCAGACGTAAGCCTGGAAACCGGTGAGGACGAACGCCCCCTCTTTCCCCAGTCCCGGACCTTTATTGGGAAGGCGTTCATCCTGCGGAACGGCGACCTCAAAACCGGTCAGCCGGAGATCCTCCTTGAGGCGGAACGTCACGCGGTAGGCATCCCGCTCGGGGAATTTCTCGACGGCGATCGGCGACGGAGCTGGTTTCGCGGGCCGGAACTGGCGGCACCAGTGGTAGCAACCTCGGTGGCCGGGGAGCGGAAGGCTGACCGCTTCCCCCTGGATGACGAATTTCAAATCGGGTTGCGCACGAGATGTCACGCTCGCCAGTTCCACGGGACGGGTTTTTAGCGGTTCATCCGGCAGGCTCATGATCTGCTTGTGTTCACGAGCTTCCCATTCGGCACATTTCGGAGCTAACGCGACATAGCGCCGCGGAGCCGTTTCCAGAGGATGCAGTTTCTGCTCCAGATCCGGCATCGATTTGGCTTTAATCGGCAGGGGGTCGTTGACCTCATCCGATTCGTTGAAGAAAGCGAAGAAGCGGTAGTAATCCTTCTGGGGAAGCGGATCGTACTTGTGGTCATGGCAGCGGAAACAGCCGACCGTCAGCCCCAGCCACACGGTCCCGACAGTCTCCGCACGATCAAAGCATGCGGCGACGCGATACTCCTCCTGATCAACTCCCCCTTCTTCATTGGTGAGGGTCTGTCTTAGGAAGCCGGTGGCGATTTTCTGGCGAGCAGTGGAGTTCGGAACGAGATCGCCGGCGAGTTGCTCGATGGTGAACTGGTCGAAAGGCTGGTCCTGGTTGATCGCGTTGATGACCCAGTCGCGGTACAGGTAAGCGTCGGGACGGGCGCGGTCTTTTTCATAGCCATCGGAGTCGGCGTAGTGGGCCAGGTCGAGCCAGTGACGGCCCCAGCGTTCGCCGAAGTGCGGGGACTTCAGCAGCCGGTCCACCAGTTGCATAGGCATCGGGACGGTTGTCGAGAATGAAAGCGTCCACCTCCGCGACAGTGGGAGGCAGGCCGAGCAGATCGTAATAGAGTCGCTTGATGAGGGTGTAACGGTCCGCTTCGGGAGAAGGAGCAATCCCTTTGGCTTCGAGCTGGGAAAGAATGAAGCGGTCGATGTCGTTGCGGGGCCAGTTCTCCTGCTTCACGGCGCGGGGAGCAGCTTTCGAGAGAGGCTGGAACGACCAGTGCAAAGTCCACTCGGCCCCGGAGGACACCCACTGCTTCAGCTTGTCGGTCTCGGCGGGAGTAGAGGCTTCGCCTCGGCGGGGGGCATGCGGTCATCCTCCTTGGAGAGGATGCGGCGGATCAGTTCACTCTCATCCGGCTTGCCGGGGACAATCCGCGGCTTTCCTCAGAATCAGGAGCGAAGGCGAGGGACTTGTCCGCCAGGGACCAGCCCCCCTTGGGCTTCTCCCCGCTGTGACAACTCATGCACTTCTCAGCGAGAATCACCCGAATCTCGCGCGAGAAATTTGGGGCGGCAGGTTTGGCCGAAGCAGGGGCCGCGACCGCGGGTGTGGCAGGTTCAGCGGCTCTCACGGAGCCGCCACTGCACGCCAGAATCAACAGGCCAAAACAGGCCAGAGTGAGCCGCACACTCATGAATCTATACCTTCATCCTGGCCGGTACTTGTCCGGTCATTCTCGACACCGAATCCATCAAACCTTGTTGATCCTTCATCGTAACATTCCGGGTTCAGGAATGCCGAGAGGAACCGCCGATGATTTCGCGCGGTTTTCGGACTTTTTCGGGTGATCGAAATCAGGTCAGGGGCATGCCGCACGCCGTCAGGAGCGTGGTCTGGACCGCCAGATCGTGGGCATAGGAATAGTCCGCCTGCTTTTCACCCCGGATGACTTTTGCCATGTCGGCGGCGTCACCGACGTAGCGGTGATAGCGCGGAAATTTGATCTCCTGGGTGCCTCGTTTGTAGTCGCCATGCGGAGCGGACAAAGGACACGCCGCGGATCGTCGAGAGGCTGGATGTGGAAGGTCCCTTCCGTACCGCAGACGACCAGATGCCGGCGATCGAAGCCTTCCACTTCGAGAGCACTTGATTTCACACTCGCCGTCGCACGCGGATACGTGAGGACAGCGAGCATGTTGTCCAGCAGGCCGTCGTTAAGCGTGGAAGAGTGCTGGTTGAAGGAAGCGATTTTCTGGGGAGCACCGAGCACACCGATCACCAGATCGAGGATGTGACAGCCGAGTTCGAAGAAGATCCCGCCGGAAAACTCCGCGAGTTGTTCGCGTGTTTGGGAGGACAACCTTGCTCATGACGGTATGCACTTCAAAGATTTCACCCAACCAGCCCTGCCGGAGAGAATTCCTTGAGCAACAGCACGCCGGGGTTGTAGCGATACATGAACCCCATCTGGACCATCAGTTTCTTCTCGGCGGCGGTATCGAGGATCCGTTTGTATTGGGGAGCGAGGCCCCGGCGGGTTTGTCCAGATGCACATGCTTGCCGGCTTTGATGCACAGTTCGGCGACGTCGAGCAGGTCGCGGACTTTGGTTTCGACGAGGACCGCCTGCAGGCCGCGGAAGTTGAGGAGTTCTTCGACGGACATCCAGGTGAGCCCCTGAAATTCCTTCTGCGTTTCCGCTTTGCGGCGCAGTTCCGGATCAGCTTCGGCAATCCCGACAACTTCATAGTCAGGCGAGGCGCGATAGGCGGAGATCTTGCTGGCGTGGGCATGGCCGACACCGATCTGGCCGATCTTGATGCGCGGTTGCTTTGCGGATGCTTCTTGATCGACAGCGAAAAGGTTCGCCGTCGCCAGGCCGGTCGAGAGGGCAGCGGCGTGGTGCAGGAAATCGCGGCGGGCGAAAAGAGCGGACATGGCAGGCCTCGGCATGCAGGAGAATCAGTGGTCATCTCGATGAGACGCTGATTGTATCCACGCCGGAGGCCGGAAGGCGATGCATAATTTCAGTGCATCTGTTTTAAACGACCTTCTGCAGCCCGAAGACTTCCACATCCACCCCCGGGCAATACACCGCATGGTCGCACGTGTCGGGGACGGCGATCCCCACCGCCGTCGTCAGGGATTGCTTGAGGTGGGTTACCGTCACGGGGGTGATCCGGTAAGGCTGATGAAACACCTGTCCCTGAAAAATTGCACCGTTGCGGGCGTGGGAGTAGAGCAGGTAGCGGTCGACGAGAAAACTTTCGAGTGAACCCGGCGCGGCGGGTTGCGGAGTTTGCTCGGAGAGTTCGATCTGCACGTGGACGTGGGCGGGGGGCGAACCGGCTTGCTGCCGGAAACTGAGGTAATGAATCTCGTTGTCGCTCTTCTTGATCTCCATCCGGGCGAAGTGATACGGGAGATGCCAGCCGACGCGGGCGAGAAACACGGCCAGCCTGCGGGCGGCATCGAGACTGAAAAACCAGACGCCGGGCTCCCGGCCTTTGAAGTGGACGTACGTGCGGAGATTCGTTTCCTCGAAATGGGAAACACCGGGTACGGAGCAGCACCACCACGGGCGGACATTCCTCATTCGGAAGGGCACGATTCCAAGCCAGGCATCACCCTCCCAGGTATCAATCGTCAGTTCCGGCGGAAGCAAAGGGGCGAGGACTTCGGGGGGCAATCGCCAGTGGAGAAACGTGAGGTCAAGCCACTGCTGATAGCCTGCGGCGGAGCGATCGGGCCGGCGTGCGGCGGAGAGGCGATCGATGTCGGGAAAGAGAGTCGCGGGCATGGTGAAATCCTCGTCCTGTGCAAAACGGTCACACACAAGTAACCGTCAGCGGAGTTCGGTATTAACCATGCGAGCGCATTAAAAAACGCTCCCTATCGTGCGGATATGGAGCGTTAGAGTTCTTCGAAAACGCAACGCCGTCTACAGCTTCTGCAGGATTTCAGCCGCTTTTTTCTCGAAAACAGCCTGCCACTCAGGGGCCAGGAGGCAATCGCTATCCTCCTGGGCGCCGCCGACATTTTTGAGCTGTTCCGCGGTGGGACAGTAATAGATATAGCCGTTGGTGTAGCCGGCGACGAACGTCAGTTCGTGGGGGGCTTTCCCTTTGATGTTCAGTCCAATCTGCACGGTCAGTTCTCCCGGAAACGTGAGGAGGACAAAATCGCCGATCCGGATGCCGACGATCTCGACCTCGATCGTCCGCTTTCCGGCGGCGACATTCTGCGCCTGGTGCATCTTGAGCAGCGCCAGATTGGTCCGGACGCGCGTGATGTTTTCCATCGTCTGGATATTCGCCAGGTAGTCGTCCAGATTCTTGCGGTTCTGGGCATCGAGCTTCTGCATATCCTCCCGGCCGATCAGTTTGTCGTGCATGTAGCGATGCGAGTAATAACCCGGATAGTCCCCGGAAGCCTTGTGCTTGATGTAGAGCGGCAGAAATGTCTTGAAGTTCAGGCTGGTCCCGTTGAGGGAATTGACCAAACGGTCGATCTCCGCCTGATTGGCTTCAATCTTGTCGGTGAGATCAGCCCGCGGCAGGTCAAGCTTTTCGTTGATGACTTTCAGCGGCCCGGTTTCCGTGCCGGGGATCTTGTGAAGCGCCCGCATGGCACTCAGGCCGAGCAAGTTGCCATGCTGTTCGGCGTTGCGGGGGTTATCCGGATCCTTGTACTGCACAGGGTTGATATCACCACCACACCCCTGCAGGAAGAGGGCGAGTGCCCCTTCGAAGTTGTCTTCTATGACCTTGGAAGCGAAGGCGACATAGTCCGCGGTGTTGCCACCGCTGGGGACCCCCTGAATCGGATGGCAGGCGAAGTTATACAAGACGGCGAGGGGCTTACCATCAGCCGTATCAAGACGCAGCAGGCCGATTTCCGGGTCGATAGGGCCAATACCGGCGACCTCGGAGTCCGGCGGAAGGGAATAAGCATGCCTGACATCCGCTTCCTTGCCATTCTTCAGCTTCAGACGGCGGTTTTCTCCGACCCGTTTTTCCTCTCCCACGCCAGCCTTCACTTTGACCGGGACAAGATTCTTATGGGCCTGTTCGACCGCCTTCACGGTGCGCGGGGCGACGTCGGGGCAGACAATGCCATGACAATGGCTGGCGTTGATGATGACATGCGCAGGGGGGATTTTCAGATCCTTTTGTAACTCCGCACGGACTTTCCCCAGGTAGTCGTTCTTGATGTACCCGATTTCCCCCAGCGAAACCGCATCCACCGTGGCAATCACCACCGTGGTCGTCTCATCCGTGATGACCAGGGCTTTGACGTACAGCGGATCGTTGACCGGGCCCGCTTCGTAGTTGGTGATGTCCACCTTGGCCACCCCGGCCCGAAGTCCCGCCGCCAAAGGCTGAACTGAAAGCAACAGAGCGGAGAGAGACAGCAGGCAAAGAGAAAAAAACTTCGTCGAGGCGGGCATGGGATCACCATGAATGTGAGGGAGAAAAACGGGGCAGTGAAATCGTAGCAGGGGGATCATCCGTCGCGAAAGTGTTTTCCCCAGGAGACCCGTGCGGTTCCGAACGACGTGGTTTTTCGGGGATTGTGACCGGGCGGGTGAACTCACGCTTGTTCCGAAGTGTCTGACGCGTAAGATGGGTGCGGACTTGTGACAATTCACTGCAATCTGGAACCGAATCTGGACGGAAGCTGTTTCGATGACCGTAAAAGTCGCCATTCTGGGAGCCACAGGCTACACCGCGCTGGAGTTGATCCGCATTTCGTTGAACCATCCCCACGTGCAGATCACAGCCGTCACCAGCCGGCAGGAAGGGTCTCCGCCCCTCTCGACCGTGCACCCCAGCCTGGCCGGGCGGATTGATATCCGCTGTGAGGACCTCACCCCCGAACAGGTCTGCCAGCGGGCGGAACTGGTCTTCTGCTGCCTGCCGCACGTAGCCAGCATGGAGGTGGTCCCGAAACTGCTGGCCGGGGGCTGCCGGGTCGTGGACCTGAGTGCCGACTATCGCCTGCGGGACGCACAGGTCTACGCCGAGTGGTATGGGCACGAGCATACGGACGCCGAGCGCCTGACGACTGCCGTGTATGGCCTCCCGGAATTGTGGAGCGAAAAAATTCCCGCCGCGATGCTGGTCGCCAACCCGGGTTGCTACACCAGCACGTCGATTCTCGCGCTCGCGCCGCTCGTGAAAGCGGGCTGGATTGAACAGAGCGGGATCATTATCGACGCCAAGAGCGGCGTCTCCGGGGCAGGGCGGACTCCCAAGCTCGGAAACCTCTATTCCGAGTGCAATGAAAGTTTCACCGCCTACTCGGTCGGAAAGCATCGCCACACTCCGGAGATCGACCAGGTTCTGAGCGACGTCGCGGGGAGCAAGGTCGAGGTCGTCTTCACCCCCCATCTTGTCCCGATGGACCGGGGCATCCTCTGCACGATCTACCCCCGGCTGAAGCAACCGCGCACGCAGGCCGAACTGCTGGCCCTCTATCGCGACTTTTACGCCGGGAAGCCGTTCATGCGGATCGTCGAGCATCTCCCCACGACAAAGGACAGTGCCTTCACCAACTACTGCGACATCACCGTCCGGTTCAGCCGGGGACAGTTGATCGTGCTGGCATGCCTCGACAACCTCATCAAGGGGGCGTCCGGCGTGGCGGTGCAGAACTTCAACCTGATGTACGGTTTCCCGGAAGGGACCGGGCTGCTCCCCGCGCATCTCTGTCGCTAATCCATTTCGACATTTTTCATTCACCTCTCTTCTTACCGATTCAAGGATGACTTTCCGTGAGTACATTGCCCCCTCTTCCACAAGGCTTCAAAACCGCCGGACTGCATTGCGGCGTCAAGAAAGATCCGGAGCTGTTCGACCTGTCGCTGTTTATTTCCGACACCCCCTGCGCAGCTGCGGGTGTCTTCACTCAAAACCGGGTCTGCGGGGCGCCGGTAAAGGTCTCACGGCAGCGAGTCCCGGCCCCGGGTGTGCGCGGTGTGGTGATCAATTCCGGAAATTCCAACGCCTGCACCGGAGAGCGGGGAATCACTGATGCCCGCTGGATGACGGCGGAAGTCGCGAAGCGGATCGGCTGCCGCGAGGAAGAAATCCTGGTCTGCTCCACCGGGGTCATCGGCCGGTTCCTCCCCCGTGAACCGCTGCAGAGCGGCATCGAGGCGATCGTCCCGCAGTTAGGCACAACGGCGGACCACTTCCACCAGGCTGCACGCGGCATGATGACCACCGATACCCACCCCAAGCAAAGCACCCGCAGCACCACGATCCAGGGGAAAGAAGTCCGGGTCAGTGGCTGCTCCAAGGGAGCCGCCATGATCGCCCCCAACATGGCCACCATGCTCTGCACCATCATGACGGACGCCGGGATCGATTCCCCGACTGCCGACGCCATGCTGCGGAAAGCGGTCGGCAGCAGCTTCAACTGCATCAGCGTCGAGGGACACACCAGCACCAGTGACACAGTCCTCCTGCTGGCGAATGGTGCTTCCGGAACGAAAAACTATTCGCCGCTGGAACTGGAAGAGTTGCAGAAGCTGATCACCGAGGTGGCGGAAGACCTGGCCCAGGCGATCATCAATGATGCCGAAGGGGCCACGCACATCATCACCATCGATGTGGAAGGGCTCCGGACGCGGGAAGAGGCCTACACGATTGCGAAAGCCGTGGCCGATTCGCCGCTGAACAAGACCGCCATCGCGGGAGCGGACCCCAACTGGGGGCGGATCGTCTCCTCCTGCGGTTATGCGGGGGTCGATCTGCAGGAAGAAAATATCTCGCTGTGGCTCAACGGGACACTCCTCTACAAATCCGGCGTCCCTCAGGAATTCGACGCCACGGCCGTCTCGGCGGGAATCCGTAACCAGCGCCAAACGCACGTCGAGCTGAAGTTCGACCTCGGAACGGCGGGCATCCGCTACTGGACCGCCGACCTGACAGCGGAGTATGTCCGGCTGAACGCGGACTACACGACCTGATCGCTGTGGATCCCCTCCTCACCAAAGCGGGGATCTCCAAAGAACCGGTGGAGCTCTTCGTCCTGCATCACGCGAACAGATTCTCGCTGCAGCATCTGCCTCGTGAACTGGGGATAACCCCAAAGAATGATTCGCGTGCAAATCATTTTGGTGCGACGAGCCGGACTCTCTCATTTCCAAAGTTGAATTCGGGGTAAATTCCCGACCAACCCCATTTTCCGCAGCACAGATCCAGCTGCGGAGGGCTAGAATAGGCCCACCTCCGTTCGCACGTCGCTCCGCACACTCCCTGATTTTCTTCCCGGACTCATGATTAAGGGCCAATCATGAAGCAGTCTCTGCATGGTATTCGCAACGTCTTTACCCAACGGCTGAAATCTTCCCGCCGCCGCAGGTCTGTAGCTCCCCTCGTGCAATCACTGGACCAGGTGCAGTCGCTGGAAAGCCGCTGGCTTCCGGCGGGGACCGTCACCGGACGAATCTGGATCGACGCCGATGCCGATGGCCAGCAGGATGCCGCGGAAACGCAGACCTCCAACGTCACGGTCTCCCTCCTGCAGTCGGGAAACGTCATCCGCTCGGCAACGGCCGTGAACGGAATCTTCACGATCGCCGACGTCCCGGTGGGACAGACATACTACGCACAGTTCACGCTTCCCAATGGCTACACGCTGGGGCCGCGCGATCTCGGCTCGGACGCGACAGACAACGACTTCGACGTCAACAGCACCGATGCAGCCACGATTGCGCAGAAAGATTTCATCAGCGTGACGGAAGGGCAGACGTTGGACATCGACGCGGGGATTGTGCAGGGGGCCACGCTCACCGTCTTCTGCTGGACCGATGCGGACGGGGACGGAATTCAGGATCCGGGAGCCCCGGAAGCGAACGGCCTCTCCAACGTGGACGTCTCCCTCCGTTCCACCGGCGGAGAATTCTATGCCTCGACGGCGAAAAAATCCGGGGCGAATGGCCTCGTTACGTTCAGTAACGTCCGTCCGGGGACATTCAACCTCGTCTTCACGCATCCCACCTTCACGCGTACGCTCAAGGACCAGGGCGGGGACGACACGAAAGACAGCGATGCCGACCAAGCCAATGGGAACACGATCAATTTCACACTCACCCCCGGCGGGACGCAGACGAACTTTGACGCGGGGTTCCAGGACCCCACGGTCGTCACGGGAACAATCAAGGGACTGGCCTGGCTGGATAACGGAGACGGAATCCGCCAGACGACGGAAACGGCATTGACCGGGCTCCAGAATTTCGAACTGTATCGCTCCACGGACACAACGGTGGGGAATGCGGATGACACCTTCGTATCGAGCGTCGCCACAGACGCCGCGCACAACTATCAGTTCACCGGGGTCACTCCCGGCAATTATTACGTGAAGTCGATCATCCCCGCGAACTACGTCATCACGCTCCTGAACCAGGGGGCGGACGACACGAAGGACAGCGACTTTTCACCCACCACCAGAAGCTCTGGCATGGTGACCGTCGCGGCGGGAGGGACCGTTTCCAACGTGGACGTCGGATTCATTCCGGGGACTGCCTCCATCAGCAATTTCATCTGGAACGATCTCGATCGGGACGGGGTCCAGGATGCCGGAGAAACAGGTCTGGCCGGGGCAACCGTGCGGCTGTTTGACTCCACGAATGCCCAGGTCGGCGCAACCCTGACCACGGACACCACGGGGAACTACTCGTTCAGCGGGTTGCAGCCGGGTCAGTACTACGTCAAAGTCACTGCGCCGCTGGGGTATTTAATTTCTCCCAAGGATCAGGGAGGCAACGATACCCTCGACAGCGACGTCGATCCCACCAGTACGGTCACTCCGCTCATCACCCTCACTGCGGGGCAGTCGCAGACGCAATGGGATGCGGGGCTGTTCCTCGGGGCCAAAGTCGGCGATAAAGTCTGGCTCGACACCGATGCCGACGGAGTGCAGGATGCGGGAGAGGCAGGCAAGCAGGGGGTTGTCGTCAAACTCAAAACGTTGGGAGCGGACAACACGGCGGGGACAACCGACGACGTTCTGGTCTCGCAGACGTCAACGAATTCGACAGGAGGCTATCTGTTCTACGCCGTCAAGAACGGAACCTATTACGTCGAGTTCACCAAGCCCGCGGATTACAACTTCACAACCAAAGATGTCGGCAGCGACGCCACCGACAGCGATCCGGACCTGACCACCGGGCGGACCGCCACGTTCACCATCGCCAACTATGCCCACAATCTGAATTTGGACGCGGGGTTAGTGCAGATCGGGACCGCCTCCATCAGCAATTTCATCTGGAACGATCTCGATCGGGACGGTGTCCAGGATGCCGGTGAAACAGGGCTGGCCGGCGCGACCGTCAAGCTATTCAACTCGGCCAACGTCCAGATCGGCAGCACGATCGTCACCGATGCGACAGGCAACTATGCCTTCAACGGCCTGCAGGCGGGTCAATACTACGTCAAAGTCACCGCGCCGCTCGGTTATCTGTTCTCACCCAAGGATCAGGGTGGCAACGACACCCTCGACAGCGACGTCGATCCCACCTCGACAGTCACCCCTTTGATTACCCTCACCGCCGGCCAGTCCCAGACGCAGTGGGACGCGGGGCTGTTCCTCGGGGCAAAAGTCGGCGATAAAGTCTGGCTCGACACCGATGCCGACGGCGTGCAGGACGCGGGAGAACTCGGCAAGCAGGGGGTCACGGTCAAACTGAAATCATTAGGAGCTGACGGGATCGCCGGCAATGGAGACGACGTGGTGGTCTCGCAGACGACGAGCAACTCCACGGGGGGCTACCTGTTCTATGCTGTGAAGAACGGCACATACTACGTCGAGTTCACGAAGCCGGCTGGATACGTCTTCACGAAACGGGACATCGGGGCCGACACGACCGACAGCGACGCGGGGCTGATCAACGGCCGGACTGCCAAGTTCACCATCGCGAACTACGCCGATAACCTCACCCTCGACGCGGGCCTGCTCACCGCCTCAACAATTACCGTCCATGTTTCTCCCGATGACAACGGCGATGGAGTCCTTAATCCCGGCGGAGTCTACCCCGGCGTCGATGTGCTTCTGTTCTACTCGGTGAATAACATCCCCGGCGACTCGGATGACGTCTTCGTCGTGCGAGGAGTGACCGATCCGGGTGGAAACGTCACGTTCCCCGTTCTGCCCCCCGCGAACTATTACGTCCGGGTCTATCTGCCCGGCGGGTATGAATTCACGAGTCCCAACGTGGGGCCGGAAACCACCGATAGCGACATCACCTACCTCTGCAGCGGGTACGGCAACACCGGGATCTATGTCTTGGGACCGGGACAAAGCCTCCCCTTCACCGTCGGCCTGCATCCGCTCCCCGGCGCAATCGAAGGCATCGTGTGGAACGATGCCAACCGGAACAAGATCCGGGACGGGGCCCTCCTGCAGGGGGCCACCCCCGATATCATCTTCGCGATCGACATCTCAGGCAGCACCAGCGAGCCTTATGCCGGGTCGCCGGTCGGAGACGTCAATGGAGACGGACTGGTCAACACGATCCTGGATGCGCAAATTCTCGCCGCGACATCGCTCGTGCAGCAGTTGAACGCGGCAGGGTACGGCTCGACCGCGCGGGTCTCAGTCATTACTTATAACGCCTTCGCGACACAGCTCGACATGAATCCGACGCAGGCGAACGTGCAGGTCTCAGCCCCGCCAAACGCCAACACGGACGGAGACGCCACGCTCGACGTCATTGAAACGCTGAACTCCATTCGTTTCGGGGGCGGGTCAAACTACGAAGCCGCCCTCCAACAGGCCCTGAGCACGTTCTCCATCCTGGTGACCGGGGCGGGAAAGGGGAATCTGATCTTCTTCGCCGATGGCCCCTCAACCGACGGTGGCGCGGTGACGACTGCGGTCAACTCGCTGAAGAACCTCGGGGTCAACACCCGGGCCTTCGGATTAGGCTCGGCCGCACCGCTATCCGCCCTGCAGGCGATTGATTCCCGGGCGAAAGTGTACGCCGACACCGATGACTTCTTCTCCGCCATGCAGCTCAACAACAGTACCGGTTTCGCGAGCGAGAAAGGAATGGCCGGGGTGCAGGTCTATCTCGATCTGGACAGTGACGGCGTGCTGGATGCCGGCGAGCCGAAGACCGTGACGCTGGACGATGACCCCGACACCGACACCATCGACGAGACTGGGATCTACCGGTTCACGAATCTCACCCCCGGGACGTATGTCATTCGGGAGGTCGTTCCCTCCGGCTATGTCCAGACGCATCCCGGCGCGCCGGGCCTGGGCTGGTCCGCGAATGTCACGGCCGGCAAGACCGTCCGCAACGGGGACTTCGGCAACGCGGCCAATCCGAACCTGACCGGCCTCCCCGCCTCGGTCAGCTATACGCCCACATCTTCGGGAGTCCTCCTCGCCTCAGCGGCGGTCGTGACGGATATCGACAATCCCATCCTCAACGGCGGCTCACTCTCCATCCAGACCAAAACGAACTCGCAGACCACCGATGTCTTGTCGATCGCCAGCGTCGGGACCGGTGCAGGTCAGATCGGCGTAACCGGCAGCAGCGTCACCTACGGCGGCCTCCTCATCGGAACCTTCACCGGAGGAGCGGGGAACACGGCTTTGGTAATTACGCTCAACAACAACGCGACGCTCGCCGCGGTCCAGGCTCTCGCCCGCCGGATCATCTTCAAAAACACTCTCGCCGCCCCTTCAACCACGGCTCGGACCATCGAGTGGAAGCTGACCGACGTCCTGAATGGCGGAACGGTGATCAAATCGGAGACGGTCAATATCTCCCTAACCTGAACGACGCGGATTTTCGGGTGAGAATTGGGAAAAGAGGGCGTTTCGGCCGGAAGGAACGAACCTCCGCGGCCAATCTCGATGTCTCTTCAAAAAGGGGCAATTTCCTCCGCGGATTTGCTGGCTTGTCCGAAACCGTGATTTTGGTATTCTGTCCCTTGGTCTGACCTTTCTCCGGGATTGCTCGGGTGGTGTCCAAACAGATGTCACCAAGGCTGCCAAGGAGCGAAGTGAAAGCCAGAAGCCATTGCCCCAAAAGCACTTGCCGCCATAGCTCAGTTGGTAGAGCGACGCTTTCGTAAAGCGTAGGTCGAGGGTTCGAGTCCCCCTGGCGGCTTTCCCAAAACAGCCCGCGATTTCCACCCGGAGATCACGGGCTGTTTTGTGTTTCCCAACCCGGAGTTCACGGACATAAAGCTGCAAAACTTGTTTGATTAGGCAGTTGTATGAAAGGCTCTTCTATTCGTTCACGAGAACTTCCCGAAGCATCATCAATAAGTTCGAGTGAAACATCAAAAGCAATTGGTGCTCGACGTTCCAATCTGGGCTTATGTTAACGAATACTTCTCCAAATCAATCCCGTTCAACTTCATGGATGCGCGAGTCTCAGGGTAATATTCCCACATCACCATTAGCAGCCTATCGATCCATGTTCCTTTCGCGTATTCGAACTTTTTACTCCATGCTGTCTGAATGCCCGCGAGTCGGAATTTATCTTTTTGAAAAAAGCGATCTCTTGTTGGATGACCAACATACCAGATCCCACAACCGCTCATGCCTGGCGGGTGCACGCGTTTTTGGCCTTTGTAATACGTTTCTCGTTCATAGATGAGAATAATGTGACAATTTCGGTCGTAATTTTCGATGTCGTCTAAGTCACCTCGGTACATCGCAGTGAGATGTTTCCATTGAATCGATCGGCGTATGCCCTCCGCATCGGGGCCCAACATTGACGACGGGAAGCCGAGGATCAGGTACATGCCAGTCCCGTGCTTCCTATCGTTCATCGACATCATCGAACTCAGGTGCACAAACCGATAGTGAGGCCGAAGCTGATTGACGGTTTCTTTTGTCAGTTTAGTGACAGAGAGATCGAGGCGCTTATCGATGGTGAACCAGAAATGCTCTGTAAAAAGCGGAATCATTGATGATTCTTTGTTCGGCGGTGCAATCGCGTAGATGACATCACGCTCTAAATTGCTCTGCATATCGTGTGAGGCAGTTGCGAGGAAATGCTCATCGCCAATCTCGATCAAGACACAGCTTCGAAGATCATGAATTGCGTCGTCCTTAATCCCCGCGAGCGACGGGCACATCCAGCCGACAGACTCTTCTACAGCATCGAAAACCTTATCGCGAAATGAAAGCATTTCGGTATCCTCGCCATCCTCTCCGGCTGTCCGCTCACTCATTTGGAGTTTTCCTTTTTTGATTTTCTTGCATTTTTTAAATGTCGGCATTGCTGTTATGAAATGACAAGTTATATGGTATCAACAGACACGCTAAAAAATTCACAACAGCTTTTCGTTCATAATGAAGCCGCTTTGGGGCCAGGCTCTGTTTGAAAGTTTCTTCGGCCTCCAGAGTAACGCGATTTACCGCCCCTCGCATTTAGAGACGAAAGCATTAATCTCCCCCCCCAACCCGAAAGCCCCAACCATGCCGATCATGTCTGGACTCTCCGGCAACGAAATGTACTGCCTCGGCCTCAAGGGACTCGCCCCCGGCGAACTCGTCCTCGGGAACAGCGTCCACTCCCTCGGGTTTCTCGGCAGTATCGGGGCCGGCTTCAGCGGCATCATGGGGGGGGAAGTCTCCCAGATCACCGAGGTCATCCACGACGGCCGCCTCATGGCCCTCGAACGGATGCTCGC
>JAXMBX010000058.1:0-30307 GCA_046349635.1 Planctomycetales bacterium | reverse complement strand
CACCGGTCGCGATCAGCAGCGCCTGCAGGGCCGCGTGCGGAGTGATTTCGCCTGCGAGTGCGGCGGAAAACTTGCCTCGGAGCAGTGCAAGTCGGGCGTTTTGATCGGAGGAGAAAGTCATGGTGTGCGTGAGAGTGTGGGTGCGAGTTCGCGACTGAGAAAAGGCTGATTGTAGCGGGTCGCGGGAGTAATTTCAGGCAAGGTTGGGCGGCGGCGGTCTGGCCGAAATTTATGAGATCAGTATTCCTCGTTGAGGTTCTTGCGGAGGGCCGCGAGATAGCCAGTCTCTCCATCGAGGCGATGGTTGAGAATCGCCGCGACGAGTTTTTTTCCACCGGCGGCCCCTTTGCGCTTGGCGAAGTCGGAAAGACTTTCTTCCGGCTCGAGGTCGCGGAGTTCCTTGATGAGGGTGGCGGATTCGAGTGCGAGCCGGACCCCCATGGCCCGTTTGGAGCTGACGTGTTGATGCTGGTCGAACCAGACCGATTCGCCGAATTGAATGTAGTGATTGAGGATCGGGATGTGGGGGATGGGGTCGAAGTCGTTGATGAAGCGGTAGAGCCTGCCTTTGAATCTCTGGCTGAGGGCCTTGTCGCCGACGCGAGGCTGGCCGAATGTGCAGACGATGAGGTTGGGGTATTCCGCCTGGAGGTCATTCGCAGCGAGGAGCGCGAGGGCGCCGCCGAGCGAATGGCCGGTGATCATGAGCCGACGGGGTTTGAACTTCTTAAGGATCGCCTGGAGTTGTTCCTTGACGGCGCAGTAACAGAGATGGAAGCCCTTGTGAACCTTGCAGGTATCCTGAGGGTCGATCGACACCGGGCCGAAGGCCAGGTCGCTCTTGAGATTTTTCTTCTGGGTGAGGACGGTGCCGCGAAAGGCGATGACGTGTCCAAACTCGTGGCGGGCGACGAAGCCCCGGATGTCTTCCTCCGGAGCCGCGAACGGTTCGCCGAGAAGTTCCGCGGAGGTCGATTTCCAGTTGGCGTAATCGGTGATCGCTTTGGGCTGATAGGCCGCGGCGGAGCAGAGCGCGAGTTGATGGACGAGATGCCCTGTTAACTTCGAGTGGAGCTTGGAGCCGGCCTGTTCCGCGGGGAGGTGGCGGGCGAGAGTCAAGCCGAGAAGCCCCGAGGTTGTGGCGGTGAGAAACTGCCTGCGGGAGTGATAACCTGTGCCTGGGGGGAGAGACATGTTCGCTCCTTCGAATTGGGTGAGGTGATGCAGATATTTCTCGCAAAAACCGGGGTCAGAGGCAATGGCAGGTTAATGTATGGAGTGTGGCTTTCGCACCTTGGCTGGGTAAGCCATGCCGCCGAGGTGAGTTCAATAAATTGCGGAAAAACGGGAAGGTAAACGGCGTCGGGCTTTCCTGAGGGGAATACCTGAGAGAGAATATTTTGAGTTCGACTTGCTCAAGTGGCGGGTCGCGGAGTACGATAACTGGATAAAGTTGTCCAGTTTTGTCCTGCCCCCCTGCTCCTCCCCGGAGACCTGCCATGAACGAGACAACATCATCCCGCCGATTGACCGTGAACTCCTGGGGGGCTAGCCAGTCCGTCGGAAATCAGGGGACTGTTCCTGTGACGAGATTGCGGCTGTTCGGTGAGACCTGGGGGGGGTATGACCCTCGTCTGTTGTTCCAACTCGAAAAGATGTTGAACGTCCGGATCAAGCGGAATAGCCTTTCGTCCTTAGGGAAGAGCGGGCTGTTCTGTTTCCGACAAGAGGGGCCGGCCCGTTTTTGTGACTGGTGCCAGGAAGTCGCCGGGATCTACTTCGGCAGGAACTGGCTGAGGAGATTCTGGGAGTCCGAGGGATGTGGAAGGTGAGGTCAGTCGTAATGCAGATCGAGTTTCTGCCTGAGAGGGGCGGGGAAGGTCCGTTGATTCGGATCTTCCGTTTCTGCCGAAAGTGGAGCGGTTCACGCAGAGTCTCGAAGCCGCTTTGCCGGCACTTGGGAAGTTTTCGAGTTGTCATTGCATGCGATGGAGGGAGTTGAGTCGCTGAATGGATGTAAATTGACGCTGCGTACCGGAAAGAGGGATCTGGGAGTGGTGCAGGATGGTTCTGAGAATCGGTTTGCCTGGGAGTTAAGTCCGGAGAGCTGGGACAATGTGGCGGGGTTAACCGAGCCTTTCTGCGAGGCCGGTCGAACAGGTTTCAGTGGCTGCAATCCGCGGGTGATGTGCAGGTGCTGATGTCTGTGAATGGGGAGTGGTAATCGGGTGCCCCGTTGCGGGAGTGCGGCGAGGTTCCATCAGGCGTAGCAAGCACTTGCTACTTTTCCCAGTTATGAGGAGAGACAAGTTCTTTTTCTCATCGCCAAATGCGAAGGTGATTCCCCTCAACGATGCGTCGCATTCATCCCGGCAAAAGTCTCGATCTGTATGGGAGTCATGAAACATCACGTTTCGAGCGCGTTTATGCTGAAATCTGTGATTGTGCGTGTGGCCGGCACAGGTCAATGCCGACGCTTTACATAGACTCGCACTATGCCCGGCAAGGCAAAGTCCGGAATGATACATCGCAGAATGCGACGACACATAAATGCGGTTTATCGAGACGAGGGCGAGTTTTTGCCTCCAAGCGACGACCTCCAACACTACGAGGAGGAATTCCTCGCAGTTGCAAAGTGATTGATGCAGAGATCGTGAAGACTTATACTTCCAAAATAGGATCATACGCGTGTCGACTGAATCGGAACTTGCCAGCCGACCTCAATTCTTTGGTAGCCGAGTCGCGCAGATAACACGATTGTGCTGTCTCCGCTTCTTTTCGATTCAAGGTGCAAAATGATGACTGAAATATCGGCATCCGTTTGTGTCCAGGAAACTCCCGGTCCGAAAAGCAAGAGCAGGCTTGAAAGCAGTCGTGTTGATTTTGATGCTGCTGGTGCCGTGTGTTTATTGTCTGGTTCCGGGTAGCATCACCAAAGGCGTCGCAGGAAATGACTTCCATGAGGGTCTGGAGCCGCGATGACCTGAGACAAATCGGCAGGTTGTCAGGGCTCAAGGAGTTGAATCTCAGTGGCGCGAACATCAATGATGCCGACCTCGCCGCGATGAAGCATCTCAAGAGTTTGGAGCTAATTGATCTCTCAAGGACAGGGATAACAGATCGGGCAGTCGCGTTCCTTTCCGACACGCAACTGCAAGCATTGATTCTCTCAGAAACGGGTGTTGGATCGAGGAGTCTCGGAACTGGCCCGACTTCCTAAGTTGAAGTCGTTGACGTTAAAGGCCTGAATCTTACAGGTACCGGAATTGAGGCGGCAGAAAGGATCGCACACGCTGGTCTATCTTGATCTGGCAAAAACACAACTGGATGGAAAGTCGTTTTCTGATCCCAGCGGATTTCCGCGCTCGAAATGTTGTTAATGGGAAAACTCCTGTGTCCGATTCAGGGTTGAAGAGTATTTCCCATTTTCAGAACTGAAGCGTCTGATTCTCCACGAAAACAAAAATTTCAGACGCAGGGCTTGGTGAATTAATAGTGTCGTTGAAGAATCTGCAAGATCTTTCGGTTTCGAGACTTCTGTTACGGGAGCGGGGATCAGAAAAATCGGAAATATGCCCCAGCTCATGGTGGTGGACGTATACAAGACTCCGCTTCAGCAAAACCTGAAGGAATTGGATGACGTGACGACCAGATTTCCTGGGGGAGTGTCACGTTTCTCATCAGGCCGTGTGAGTGCATCAAGCATTAAAGAGCATGGACGTAGATGGGCTACACAGGGAACTCGTATCCGAATTGACATAAGTGCTTTTTCATGGCACTTGCTGGGCCACTCTAGAGTTTGAGCCACGCTTCACTCAATAATTTGCGGGAAAACGGCAAGGAAAACCGGGTCGGGCTTTCCTGGGGAATACCTGAGAGAAAATATTTTTGGAGTTCGACTTGCTCAAGTGGCGGGTCGCGGAGTACGATAACTGGATAAAGTTGTCCAGTTTTGTCACCCCCTGCTCCTCCCCGGAGACCTGCCATGAACGGGGCAACACTTTCCCACCGATTGACCGTGAACTCCGCTGAATTTTCCTGCAAAAACCGGACGGTCACAAACCAGACTGCCGCATACCAGACGGGCACAAACCGGAGTCTGGCCGAAAAGACCCCCCTCGCCCGGACACGAGGCAGACGGGTGTGGTGCGTGGCGTGTGCGATGCCGGCTCTGATCCACGGGGGCAGACTGGGGAGTATCCGTGGCGTGGGGAGCAAGATGACTATGAGCGGGAGCCGATCGAATATTCGAAGGCCACTCCGAAGAATCCGGTGAGCGCGCTGCAGAAGCGGATCGACGAGGGGGGAACGAAGCTCGAATACGCGGAACATTTCGGCTACCTGAAGTCGGTGTTGAAGGAGTTGCAGGTTTCGCAGGCGAGCCAGTTGCTGGTGTTTTCGAAGACGAGTCTGCAACGGCATTGCATCGCACCGGAGGTGCCGCGGGCGGTGTACTTCAACGATGACAGCTACGTGGGGTTCTGTCAGAGCGGAGACGTGCTGGAGATTTCGACCGGCGATCCTGACCTGGGGACGGTGTTTTATACACTGTCGCAGGAGAAGAAAGAAAAACCGAAATTCGTACGGCAGTTGGATAACTGCACTGATCTCTCCTGATTCGTCGCATACCCAGAAAGTGCCGGGGCATCTGGTGCGATCGGTGTTCGCAGATCCGCACGGAGAGCCGCTGCTGGCGTCGGGGAGTTATCAGATCGACCAGACGAGTCCGCTGGAACATCGCTGGGGGGCTGGTATGTCACGAGAATATCGGAAGCAAAAACACACAGGAAACCGCAGTCTCCAAAGAGAATGAACCCGGAGGAGATTGATAATTCCGCGAACCTGAGCCTGGCGGATCTGAAGGGACGGGTGAATACACAGACCCTGCTGACGCCGTACAGCGTGTGGTGGCCTGGTGCTGGAGCATCAGGCGCAGGGGCACAACCTGACGCGGGCGAGTTTCCGAAACGCGGATGGCGGCACAATATGAGAAGGCGGCTGAACCGCGACCTGGTGCGCGCCCGATCACCGGTGAAGCGACGAGCCGGATCAAGAGCGTGGGAGATGCGCTTGGTGAAATACCTGCTGTTTTCGGAGGAGGCGGCGCTCCGGCGGACCAGTCGCCGGTTCCTCGGAGTTCCGGCAGGAGTTCACAGCAGCAGGGCCCGCAGGATTCAGGGACGGTCATTGCGGGATTTCGACCTGAAGCAGCGATCTGTTTCAATATCCGTGCAGTTTCCTGGTTTACTCGTCCTCTTTTGAGGCGGCACCCCAGCGAAGTGAAGGGTACGTCTATCAAGAAGCGCGGCGTCCTGACGGGGAAAAGAGAAGGATGCGGCGTTTGCCCACCTGAGCGGGGGGATCGGCAGGCAATCACGGAGATTCTTTGCGAGACGAAGAAAGGGCTGCCGGAGTATTGGGGGGCGACCACCCGGGGAGAGCAGGTCAAGTAGGGAAGCAAAAGGAGGATCAGAGACGTTTCGACCGCCCCCTCATCCGTCTGCTGCGCGGTCACCTTCTCCCGCTTGCGGGAGATAAGGTTTTGGGGTGTGGGACAGCCATTTGCCGATGGAAGAGAATGGCGATTGCGGGGATTCAGCGGGAGGATAGATCCGCCGAAGATAGATAGTGCGAAGCTGTCGGTCATGCTTTCCCGGCGGTCTATCGCCCTCTGTTTCGCCACGTCTTTGCGGCAGGTTTCACTCGTTCCTTTCCAACGATCTAACCGTTGGAGACTGAGGTCAGGCGACGCCAGACACTCCCGACACCATCCCCTCACAAAAGCAGTTGGAACGCACGGATGCGGACACGACTGACGACAACCCAGTGGAAGTTTTTACCGCGCGATGCGATCAGGCTCGCGGGGGTGTGCTGTCTGTTGGCGGTGGCGGGATGGGGGTGCGAGGGAAGCTCCCACGGTCGCGACGGTGGAACATCAATACGACCCGCCACAGATTGAGCGGGGTAAGCCCTGTCGTGGTGGATAGCGTGGGGTGGGCGTTCGCCATTCAAGCTCAAAGGTTCTGCTGTGGAATTCAAAGTGAATAACCACAACATTTCCCCCGAGAGTGAAGAGCGGATCGAAGAATTCCTGGCGGCCTTTCGAACTGGAGGAGACCAAGTGCGGTTGAACCAGTCGCCCCCATCGATGAGTGGCGCTGCGGCTGGCGCGAGAACAAGACGATGTCCCGGGATGGCGGTATACGTTTGGGGCGTTTCTACGCTGGGATACACGCTGATGCCGGGGCGGATCTTCGGCGAAGATTACTACAACCCATACACGAACACGCTGAATGTGTATGGAGACGTCCCTTCAATCTCGATGATGGAAGGGGCGTATGGGGCGGATCTGAAATCAAAGGGAGAAGCCGGGGACGTACGCCTTCACCCAGGAGATCGCCGGGCTGAACATGTGGCACAGACAATCGCGATGAAGTCTGCTTGTATATCGAAGCGACAGGGACGACGGAAGAGATCCGGGAAGCATATAACGTGCTGTATCCGCGGTACGGACTGCAAGGGGGGCGAGCGCTTGGACATGCTGGTGCCTGTGCCGGTGGTCGGAAATATCTTCCAGATCGGGGGACTGGTGGCGGGGCATTGTGCGGGGCGCCGTGCGAGCAGCAGCTTACCGATGGGTTCGCGAATGATGAGCCGGGGCGGGCGATGTCGAATCCGACCTGGCGGGGGCAGAACTGAAGGATCTGGACGAGGCGTCAGAAGAATCCCATGTTAAAGAGGATTCTCCGCCCGTGCGTGCGGTTTCGTATCGGGCCGAGTGAGAGGCTGACATCCGCAGACCCGATCGCGGAGAAGTTAAGGTCTGCGCAGCCGACCATTTGGTTGCGAGACGCCCATCGGGCACTCCTCTCGAGACTGAGATTCCAGAGTAACGACCTGGTGGCGGTACGCCCTGAGGACGGCTTTCCGTTTGATTACGCGGCGGAATTCCGCTATAAATGGAATTCTAACGCGAGGAGAGGCTTTTCAAGGGGGATGCCGGGGCGGTAGGCTATATCCATCCAACCAAGATTGATGATCGTCTCCGTGGAGATGGTGCCGACTGTTTTTCACGGCCCGCGGTACGGCGTGATGCGGCACGGTTGTCGCGTGCCCGAGCCTCTCATTTTCCAAAGTCCGTAAAAGAAGGTTGCATCCATGAGCGAGAAGAAGATTCACGGTGTTTCCCGTCGTGAAGCACTGAAAACGACCGGTCGCGCCGCGGCAGCGGTGGCGGCGATTTCGAACCTGGCGATGCCGAGTCTGTATGCCGCCTCGACGGACCTGATCCAGGTCGCCTTGGTCGGTTGCGGCGGTCGCGGGACCGGTGCCGCGTCGCAGGCGCTGTCCACGACGAGCGGGCCGATCAAGCTGGTGGCGATGGCGGACGTGTTCGATACGAAACTGAGCAGCAGCTATCAGCGGCTGACGGGTTCTCCGAAGATCAAGGCGCAGGTGGACGTGCCGGAAGACCGGAAGTACATCGGCTTTGACGGATACAAGAAGGCGATGGACTGCCTGAAGCCCGGGGACGTGGTGATCCTGGCGACGCCCCGCGTTCCGCTGGGTGCAGTTCTCCTACGCGATCGAAAAGGGATTGAACGTGTTCATGGAGAAGCCCGTCACCGTGGACGGCCCGACAACCCCGGAAGATGCTCGCGGCGCAAGAGTCGGTGAAGAAAAACCTGAAGGTGGGTGTGGGCTTGATGTGCCGTCACTGCAAGGCGCGTCAGGAATTGCACGACCGGATCAAGGACGGTCAGATCGGGGACGTGATCCTGCTGCGGGCAATATCCGAAATGCAAGGTCCGACGGGGCATGCGTTCGTGCCGAAGCAGCCGAAGGACCAGAAGAGCGAACTGCTGTACCAGATTCCAAATTTCCACGGGTTCATGGGCGAGCGGCGGAGCGTTCAGCGACTTCCTGATCCGCAACATCGACGAAAGTTGCTGGATGAAGGATGCGTGGCCTGTGGAAGCGAAGGCGGTGGGTGGCCGGCATTATCGCGGCGACTACATCGACCAGAATTTCGACGCGTATGCCGTGGAATACACGTTCGCGGATGGCTCGGCTGCGCGACCGGTACATGTGGAAAGATTACGGCGAGGAATTCGCGAGCTATGCTCACAGTTCGAAGGGCTCAGCGGTGATTTCGAGTGCGTCGCACACGCGGCACGCGGCGGACTCTACCGAAACCAGAAGATGACGAAGGAGAACCTGGTGTGGCGTGTCTGACCACGGGTCGGTCACCGCACCAGCGCGAATGGGGCGTGATGACCTGATGTTGCGGTCATGGTCGGCCTGCAATGAAGCTGAGCGTGGTGCTGCGGAGCAGGCCTGGCGATGATGGGACGCATGGCGGCATTTTGCCGACAGATATCTGCTGACGGGCATCCTGAACAGCGATCACGAATTCGCGCCCGCAGGTGGGCGAGTTGACGCTGGACGGCCTGCCGCTGGTGGCGAATCCGGATGGAACGTATCCGATTCCGCTGCCCGGTTTGAACGGGCGACGCGAATACTAATTTGATATCACGACATGCTCTGGACGAAGTACGATTTTGACGTAAGCTCGTCCAGTCTGGTCACCAACCGCATGTCGTGAATGTTGATCAAAGGATGCGAAGAAGGCTCCCGGAGACGGGGGCCTCTTTTTTTGCGCGCTGTGTCTATTTTGGGGAACTCAGAGACGATTGTCGAGCCCCCTCATCCGGCCCTACGGGCCACCTTCTCCCTCGGGGAGAAGGTTCTTAAGGAGGCGTTGGCTGGTGGGCAGAGGACGCGGGGGCGCGGCTCAGTGTCGTCACCGAAGGTGCCGAAGTGCGGATTTCCTGCTGCGGCTGCATGAGATCAGCGAGGAGGCTTGCGGCAACACGGCGGTCAAAGTGCTTTTTGCGGCGACTTCGACGTAGATCGGAGACGTGTGGGCGAAGAGCCAGCGGCCGAGTTCGTTTCGGACCCCGTGGGGAGAGTCGGCGGGGGGTCTTTGTCGAGCGGTGGTGGAGGCGTGCGGAGAGCCAGCCGAGCAGGAGCATCGATCGGTAGCGAGAGATCAAGTTCGGCTTCAAAGTGACCGCCGACAGGACGAGAATTCAGAGTACGGATGACGGTGCCGTTGCGGACGAGTTCCAGAGTTTTGAAATCGACGCGGCTTTGGATGCGGGCGTGGACAGGGACTTCGCCGGGCTTGGTGAGTTTCAGCGTGCTGCCAATGGGTTGATTGGCGACGGTGAATTCCAGGAAATTCGTTGGTGATGAAGGTGGCGCCGGTGGTGAGGCGGTCGAGCCAGGATTTGACGGAGAGTGAGCCGGGGCGTGCACGAAGACGCGGGGAAAAGTCGTACAGGAACCAGTCGGTTCCTGTGGAGAAGATGACGGGGAAGCCGGTATCCAGGAAGCGGTAGAACTGGTCGTCGTAGGTGGAGTTGATGCTGCCGTCGAAGATGTTGAAAGCGTCAATGCGGCGGGAGATGACATTGGGGAGGGCTTCGCGTCCCCAGGCGTTGTGGCACCAGAGTATTTTCGCGTTGTCTTTGCGGGCGGTATCGATGCCGCGCTGGAGGGGGATGCCGTCGGTGCCGGTCTTCATGATCCCGGGACCGATGCTGACGGGCTGGATGAGGCGGGGGATGTCGAGGAGCATGACGTGTCCGTAGCCTGTGCCTCCGGAGCCGAAGTTGTGGCGGTGTTCTTCGCCGTTGCCGAAGAGGACCCCTGAGGCGGACTGGTACTTTTGCAGATCGGCGGTCGTGAGGGTGTTGGAGATGTAGTCCTGATCGGCACCGGCCCGTTCGAGGTAGGAGACGAAGAGGAGATCGAGACGGTCAGCACGGGGGATTTCGGTCAGATAGCGGTCGGCGTCCGCGCGGGAGAGTTTCATCAGGTGGAGATGCGTATTGGCGGAACGCCAGTTCTGGGAAGAAAAGATTTGTGAAGCGTTTGAGTTTAAGCGTGACATCCGAGGCGGGAAGCTGAGCGGTGTCGAGAGTGAGCGTGGCTTGTTCCGTTTCGAGTCCTGAAATGGCGTCGATGGTCAGCTTGCCTCCAGGAGGAGATCGTGGCAGCTGACGGGAGGACGGACCAGTCTGAATGGCGCGTTACGCGGGGTGGTGTTGTCGCGATTCAGGCCGAGGCCGCGCGAGAGGAGTTGAGGGGAGTGAACGACGTTGCCGCGGGAATCACGAATGCGAATGAGGCCGGGAATGGGAGCATCAGTCTGGGCGTCGACGAGTCGGATCTGCAGAGACGTGGTGGGAGTCGAGGTGTCCGCGGAGAGGCGGAGGAGAAAGCCGGCGATCAGGAGCGTGAGGAGCAGGCGGATGGATCGCATGAAAGAAGATCCTGAGGGAGGACTATTTCGCCGGGTAGTGGACAACCTCGACGTCGTTTTTCTGGGTGGGGCCGGGAGTGCTGCGGCCGTTGGTGATGAGTTGTTCGAACTGCGTCTGCATGTCGGCGACAAGTTGCTGGTTTTGGGGAGCCACGTTGTTTTCTCGGCGAGGTCGGTCGCGAGGTCGTAGAGTTCCACAGGTTTCGACTTCTCGGCGGGGAGGATGAGCTTCCAGTTCTTGTTACGAAAACTGGGTTGGCCGGGGGCGGAGGTGTTGACCGCATGGGTGCGGATGGTCTTGTCTTCCCCTTTCAGGAGAGGAATAAGGCTGAAGCTGTCCTCGGCGGCATTGTCGGGGATCGAGACTTCCAAGATAGAGGCGAGCGTGGAGAAGAGTCGGCCTGATGGACGAGTTGATTTGAGATTGAGCCGGGTTTGACGACACCGGGCCAGCGGACGATAAACGGGATGCGGTGCCCCCCCTTCATAGATGGAGGCCCTTGTAGTCGCCGGAGGGGGCCGCTGGGATAGTGCCCTTTTGGCTTCCGAGTTCCTCCACTCCGGCGACGCGGAAAAGCAGCCGTTATCGCTTGTGAAAACAACGAACGTGTTTTTCGCGGCACCGGTTGATTTGAGTTTCGAGAATGCGGCCGACGAAGTTATCCGTCTGCATGACGAAATCACCGTAAGGGCCGACGGAGCTTTTCCCTTTCCAGCGTTCCAGCGGGGCGATGGGGTGTGCCGAGGCAGTGAGCGGGAGATAGAGGAGAAAAGGCTGCTGGTTACGGGTGGATTCGGCGATGAACTGCACGGCTTGATTGCCCAGCGGGAAGTATCGGTTCGGATCATGAGAGCCGGGCCCTGGAGGCTGGCCTGCTGGCGGCGAAGGAGATCCCGCAGGAGGAGTTCGGTGGGGATGCCACGGGGCCGTTCGTTTTCGATGAAGCAGTACGGGGGCCAGTTGGGGACGTCGGTACCGTAGTAGAAATCGAAGCCGACGGCGGTGGGACCCGCCGGGAATGGATTGCGAGAAGGCTTTTTCCAGGCGGCGCTGCTCGTCGGTGGCTAAGGTGGTGGCGATTTTACCGCCGCCCCTGCCTGTCCGCCGAGACCTTTGAAGTGCTGCATCTGGTCGGCGGGGATGGGCCAGTTCCAGCCCAGGTGCCACTGCCGATACACGCGGTGCGATAGCCTTGCTTCTGGGCAGGGTTGGCGATGGTCATGCGGTCGGGAGTGATGAGCGGTTTCCCAAAGCTGGCAGATGCCATGCTGCAGGCGGCTTTCTACGCCAGTGATAGCGGCCGGTGAGGAGTGCGTATCGAGAGGAGCAGCAGGCGGAAGAGCAGTGGCCGTCGGTGAAGCGCATCCTTCAGAAGCGAGACGGTCGATGTTGGGAGTGGGGATCTTGCCGCGGGTGGGGTTGTAGCACTGAACGTCGCCGTAGCCGAGGTCATCGGCGAGGATAATGACGAAGTTGGGTTTGGAGGCAAGAACGGCACGAGAGGGAGCAAAGAGAATGGAGACCAGAAGGATGAGGAGACGCATGGGGTGCTCACGAGGTGAATTGTTGAGTGATTCTCGGAGACGTATATGGCGTATAGGACCCCGCGGCTGTATGGATCCCGAAGTTAGCTGTCAGGAGCTATAACCGATGATGTTACCTTCGAGTCAGATTCTTCCTCACAGTCTCCCGACTCTCGCTGAGAAATGTTGAGCAATTTTCCCCATCTTTCTTCGAAGTTCGATACTGGAAGGTTCGTTGTACCAGTTTTGTTTTATCCAAAGATGCGGCCATCGAAGTCGCGGTAGGTCAGTCTAAAGACCGGTCCGTCCTCGCGGGGCCGATAAATTGCCTCCACTTATCCATTTCCGTCTTCGTCCGGTAGACAGGGGCTTCATTAATCCCTGGAAATATCTCGGCATCGAAAGAGAGTTCAGGATCGCTTTTGACATAGGCGACCCACTCTTCGAGAGTGATATCCGGTTCGTCCCACTCAAGTCGTCATTACGAATGATTTGGACGTTGTTGCCCATGAGAGTTGCTCCAATAGACCTATAAGATTGAATTTAAAAATCGAATTTGTCGATGTTGGATTTGTCGAAGGTGAACGGGGTGCCGAGGAGGATGTTGTCCCCTTCAATCTGCATTTTTCCGAGGCGGCCGGAGGTGAACTCCTTGTCGCCGGGCTTGAGTTTGCCCTCGACAAGGGCTTTGGCCGCGTGAACGGAGAGATAGCCGAGGTCGGCGGTGTTCCAGAGGACAACGCAGTCAGTGATCCCTTCATGGACGTATTTCGCATTATCGCGCGGGAGAGCGAGGCCGATGACTTTGACATCTTTGCGGCCGGCCTGCTTGACCGCTTCGGCGGCACCAGGGACAGCCGGGGTGCAGATGCCGATGATGAGCTTTACCTTGGGGTGCGCGTTCATGATGGTGTTGGTTTCGTCAAAGGCCTTTTTCTGCAGGTCGTCGCAGGCGCGGGTGGTGGCGAGCTTGAGCTTGGGGTAATGCTTGGCATTGTAAGCGGCGATTTCCTTCTGCCATTCGATCATGTTGCCGGCGGTGAGCGAGGCGGGGATGAGGGCGTATTCCCCTTCGTCGCCGAGGATGCGGTGCGCGTGATCCATGAGGGTCTTGGCGATTCCCTGCGGGGTGGCCTGGTTGCAGAAGAAACTGCGGGCGTCGGCGAGGGCATCGGCGTCCCAGGTGATGACCTTGATCCCCTTGGCCTGAGCTTTGCGGAGAACGGTGGAGATGCCGTCACGATTTTCGGCGGCGACGGCGATGCAATCCACGCCGCGGGTGATCCAGTTGTCGACGACTTCATTCTGCTTGGCGGGATCGGGATCGGTGGGGCCGTCCCAGATGAGTTTGACGTTCAGCTCCTTGGCGGCTTCGTCGGCCCCCTTGCGGCAGGCAATGAAGTAGGCGTTCCCCTTGGTCTTGGGCATCATGGCGACGGTGATCTGCTTACCGGCCGTGGGCTTGGTTCAGGAGCGGCTGATGGAGTGGGCATTGAGCTGGCTTTGGTTCGCGGGTTGGGGGCAGCCGAGTGTCGTCAGAGCGAAGCAGGCGAGCAGAGTCGCGAGGAAAGTTTTCCATGACGCAGGTTCCGTGGGTGGTGATGAAGACTGGCGATGGAGGCCGGTGCGGTGGACATTCCATTGATGGAGACCGATAGCGGCGATGAAGGAGTCCGGAGAGAATACCGGCGAACTCCGCAGGATAGTCTGACGGGCGGAGGCCATTTTGCAAGACGGCGATGACGGCCGAGCAGGGTGCCGTGGTCTGCCCCGGCCTCCGAAAATGGAGGTTCCGCCGAGGACGACGGCGGTGATGGCGAGGAGTTCGTAGTTTGTGCCGGCATCCGCCTTGGCCTGGCTTAAGCGGGCGACGTAAACGATGGAGGCGAGCGAGGCGGTCAAGCCGGAAAGTAGATAAGCCAACTGCAGGCGGCGATTGACGGGGATGCCTGAATAACGGGCGGCTTCGGGAGAGAAGCCAATGGCGACCCAGGCGCGGCCGATCGTGGTGCGATGGAGCAGAATCCAGAAGGCTACGGCGACGAGGATGAAGATTGGAAGTTGAGCGGGGATGGTGTTGAAGTAGTAGCCGTTGCCGAGGGCGAGGAAAGATTCGGGGAAGCCGACGAAGTTATCGATCCCCTGGGTGATCCCTTCGGCGAGACCCCGGAAGAGAGAGAACGTGCCCAGTGTGACAATCAAAGGCGGGATGCGAAAGCGGGTGACGAGCAGGCCATTAAAGAGGCCGCAGAGTGTGCCGACGAGACAGGTGCAGAGTGCCGCGACAGGGATAGGAAGTTCGGCGTCGCGCCAGAGTTTGCCGAAGATCACAGCGGAGAGACCGAGGAGGGAGCCGACGGAGAGGTCGATGCCCCCTGTGATGATGACGGGAGTGATGGCGACGGCAAGGAGGCCGATTTCCACGGAGAGACGCAGGAGTTCGAATCCGTTGCCGACTGTGGCGAAGTTCTGGCCGGTGAAGCAGAAGATCGCGGACTCGATGAGCAGGAAGAGGATCAGGATCCCCTGCTGGGAGGTGATGAGATCGCGAATCGCACGTAAAGGTTGAGCCATGATCAGTTGTGCTCCTTGCGGAAGGCATCGGAAGCGACAGCCAGGAGGATGATGGCGCCTTGGATCGCTTTTTCCCATTGGGGAGGAGCATGCAGGTGGACGAGTGCGGGGCCGATGCTGCCCAGGAGGAGAACGCCGATGAGCGTGCCGAGAAGCGTGCCGCGCCCCCCGGAGACGGCGGTCCCACCGACGACGACGGCGGCGATGGCCTGGAGTTCGAGACCCTGGCCCGATTTAGGATCGACGCTTGCAAAGCGGACATCATTCAGAAGGGAGGCGAGACCGACGAGACCTCCCATGACGGTGAAGACGGAGAAGACGACGGCGCGGGGGCGGATCCCCATGAGACGGGCGGCCTCGGGGGCGGAGCCAGTGGCGTAAACGGCACGACCGAGGGGGAGATATCGTAACGCCCAACTAAAGAGGAGCAGAATCAAGACGGCGGCGGCAACGACGATCCACTGTCCCGCGTCCTGCCCTGCTCCGAACCACTGAAAGCCGTCGGGAAGATTGCGGACGAATTCCCCTTCGCGCCACCAGCCGAGGGATTCGCGGAGGATGACCATCATGGCGAGGGTGACGACGATGGGTGGGAGACCCCAGATGGCGACGAGGGTCCCATTGATGGCGCCGAAGCCCATGCCGCAAACGATGGTCAGGATGATGACAACCGGCATGGGGCAACCGGCGGCGGAAAGGAGACCGGCAATGATCCCGAGGAGGGAGAATTGCGAGCCGACGGAGATGTCGATCTGTCTGGTGAGCATGACGAGAGTCATGCCGACTGCAACGACGAGGACGGGGGCGGTGGTGACGATGAAGGCCTGGAGTTGCTGGGGCTTGAAGAAGCCCGGGGCCGCGACGGCAAGGATGCCGAGGAGGAGCGCATTGGCGACGGTGACGGAGATTTCGCGGCGATAACGAGCGATCACGAGAGGGCCTCCTGCGGGGCGAGGTGCCCCAAAGCCCGTTCGAGGAGGAGTTCCTGCGTGGCATTCTCGCGATCCAGAGTTTCGACGATGCGGCCCTGGTGTATGACGGCGATGCGATCGGACATGCCGAGAATTTCCGGGAGTTCGGAGGAGATCATGATGATCGCGAGCCCCTTGGCGGCGAGTTCTCCCATGAGGCAGTGGATTTCCGCTTTTGCGCCGACGTCGATCCCCTGTGTCGGTTCATCAAGAATGAGGATGGAGGGATTGCCGGCGAGCCATTTGGCAAGGGAAACTTTCTGCTGGTTGCCGCCGGAGAGATTGCCGACGGGGGTCTGCAGCGAAGGTGTTTTGACCTGCAGTCGCTGGGAGAGGTCGGCAGCGAGAGATTTCTCCTTCGCGAAGTTGAGAAAACCGACGGAGGAGATTTCTTTCAGGACGGCGAGGGTGGTGTTATTGGCGACGGACATTTCCTGGATGACACCGTGACGGCGGCGGTCTTCCGGGACATAAGCGATGCCGTGCTGAATCGCGGCGGTGGGAGAATGGATCTCCACCGGTTTGCCGGCGAGGAGGATGTCGCCGGAGTTACGGGGTTCGAGACCGAAGAGGACGCGGGCGAGGTCGGTGCGACCGGCGCCGACGAGACCAGAAAGGCCCAGAATCTCTCCGGCGCGGACCTGGAGGTCGATGTCCTTGACTCCGGCAGGTGCTGGTGGGGTGGCGGACTTCGAGCAGTGTCTGGCCGGGGAGACGTTGCGGCAGGGAAGACGGCGGAGAGGTCGCGGCCCACCATGAGCTTGATGAGGTCGTTGCGAGTGACGGACTGCATGGGATGCGTGCCGAGCGAGTTGGCCGTCGCGGAGGGCGGTGACGCGGTCGGCGATGAGGGGGAGTTCCTCCAGGCGGTGGGAGATGTAGATGATGCCGACGTTGCGGTTGCGGAGTTCACGGATGACGTTGAACAGGTGCTGACTGTCGGTGTCTCCAAGGAGGCAGTGGGCTCATCCATGATGAGAATGCGGGCATCGGCCCCGAGGGCGCGGGCGATCTCGACGAGTTGCTGCTGGGGCATCGAGAGACGGCGGACTTCCCAGTCGGGAGGATCTTCGCTCCGATGCGGTCGAGAAGTTCGCGGGCATGCTGCGGCGGGCGGACCAACTGATGGGACGGAAGACCCTCCCCTGCTCTTCCGCGAGGGCGAGGTTTTCAGCGACGGTGGCTCCGGGAAGAGAGCAGGCTGCTGATAGATAGCGGCGATGCCAAGGCGGTGAACGCGAACGGGATCGAGATCGCGGACCAGATTGCCGGAGATGTGAATCTCGCCATCGTCGGGCTGATGGGCACCGGTGATGACCTTGATGAGCGTGGACTTGCCGGCACCGTTCTCACCGACGAGGGCGTGGACTTCTCCCGCGGCCAGGTCGAAGGAGACCTGCTTCAGGGCGTGGACGCCGCCGAAGTGCTTGGAGATATTGGTGAGTTGGAGGAGGTGCGACACGACAGATTCCGGTGAAGCTCAAGAGCGTTGACTGAGGACGTGTTGTTCGTGGTGGCGGATCTGGTCGAGCCAGGCGGGGCCCACGGGAACCTGGTTTGTCAGACAGAAGTAATCCCAGACATGTCCCCAGGGGAGCGAACGGCATTCTTCCAGCAGGGCCAGCCGAGCGGTGAAGTTTCCTTCGGCTTCGAACTGTCGCAGCATGGCGGTCGGTTCGAGGAGCGCGTAGAGGAGCGCTTTGCGGAGGGCGCGGGTACCGACGACCCAGGCGGCGATGCGGTTGATGCTGGCGTCGAAGAAATCGAGCCCGAAGTGAACGCGGTCGAGATAGTTGTTGCGGACGACTTCGAAGGTGATGGCCTGCAGGTCGTCGGTGAGAGTGACGACATGGTCGCTGTCCCAGCGGATGCCGCGGCTGACGTGGAGGAGGAGTTCGGGGAGCCACTGCAGGACACTGGTGATCTTGTCGGAGATGGTTTCGGTGGGGTGGAAGTGGCCCGCGTCGAGGCAGAGGATTTTCTGACGGCTGATGGCGTAGCCGAGGTAGTATTCGTGCGAACCGGCGACGTAGGATTCGGAGCCGAGGCCGAAGAGTTTGGCTTCGACGGCATCCCGTTGGAATTGGGGATCGATCAGTTCAGAAAAGACCTCGTCGAGGGCTTGGGTCAGGCGTTCGCGCGGGGCGGCGCGATCGATGGGGGTGTCCTTGGAGCCGTCGGGGATCCAGAGATTATTGATGCAGGAAGAGCCGAGACTCCGGCCCATCTCAGCGGCGATCCGGCGGGAGACCTGGCCGTGACGAATCCAGAAGTCGCGGATGGCGGGGTCGGGATGGGTGAGGGTCAGTCCCGACGCGGCCAGGGGGTGGGCGAAGAAGGTGGAGTTGAAGTCGAGGCCGAACTGTTTGACACGGGCCCAGTCGATCCAGCGCTGGAAGTGCGCGGGAAGGAGGGCATCGCGTTCAACCTTGTGGCCATCGGTTTCGGCGTATGAGGCGTGGAGGTTGAGTCGCAGAGGGCCGGGGATGAGAGCGGCGGCGAGGTCGAGGTCCTGGCGAAGTTCATCCGGAGTGCGGGCGCGGCCGGGGTAGTTGCCGGTGACGGCGAGGCCGCCACCGATGTCGGAGCCGGAGTTTTCGAAACCGGCGACGTCATCCCCCTGCCAGCAGTGGAGAGAGATGGGGATCGTCGCGGCTCGTTTTAGAACGTCATCGGTATCGACACCCCAGCGGGCGTAGGTGGCCTGGGCGTGGCGATAGAGGTGCTCGACTTCCTGATCGGAGGAGTGCATGGAAACGTGGTATCCGTGTTCGGTGTTTGCAACCGAAGGAGGTGTTCGTCAGTATGAGTGGTGAAAAGGTCGATTATTTCAGGTTAAGAGGGCGGGCACAACAGAGAGCCGCGAGTAGAAAGCAGGGATCTGGAGATGAAAAATCTGTGGCGATACGGGGTCGTGTGGGTGTTGCTGGTGGGGATGTGCGTCCGGGGGGAGGAGGCGAAGGAGTTGACGCCGCCGCGGGGGTATAAGTCCCGGGCGGAGTTGATGTCGGCGGCGGCGCTGGGACTGGTGAAGCTGGTCAACAAGGATGCGGTTGCGCCGGAGACGGTTGAGGTGCAGAAGGATGTGGAGTACGGGAAGGTGGGAGAGCGGGCGCTACTGCTGGATCTGTACAAGCCGAAGGAGAAGAAGGCGAAGCCGGTGCCGGGGCTGATCTTCATTCACGGGGGTGGGTGGAAGGCAGGTTCGCGGAAGGATTACCAGGTGTACACGGGATACTTCGCGGACAGGGGATACGTGGCGGCGACGATCAGCTACCGGTTGTCGAAGGAAGCCCCCTACCCCGCCGCGGTGGAGGATGCGAAGTGTGCGGTACGGTGGATGCGGAAGAACGCGGCCTCACTGGGAGTCGACCCGGAGAAGATCGTGGCGATTGGAGGGTCAGCCGGCGGACACCTGTCGATGATGCTGGGTTATTCTGCTGATGAGAAGAAACTGGAAGGGAACGGCGGGAACAACGACGTCAGCAGCCATGTGAATGCGATCGTGGATCTGTATGGCCCGTATGACCTGACGACGGAGTTCGGCCAGAAACAGGGAGTGGTGAAGGATTTCCTGTTGAAGACATATGACGAGGCGCCGGAGTTGTGGAAAGAGGCGTCGCCGATTTCGCATTTGAAGAAGGGGGCCCCGCCGACACTGATCTTTCATGGGACGATTGATGAGATCGTGCCGGTGGAGCAGTCGGATGCGCTGGACAAGCGTCTGACGGAGTTAGGGGTGAAGCACAAGTACTGCCGGTTGGAGGGGTGGCCCCACACGATGGACGCGGCGGTCCCGGTGAATGAGTACTGCCGTGGGGAGATATTGAAGTTTCTGGGGGAAGTGTTTCCTTGAGGAGGTGTTGTATTTTGTAGGTCAGGCAGGGGTCCCTCCCTTCTTCAGGGACCAGACACAATCCTCAGTCTTGCGCAAAAAAAGTGCCGAACATCATTGGGCACAGCCTGACCTACAAGATGCGGCCAAAAGAAATTACGGGGGCAGCGGGACGTCGCTCAGTAGATAGGCCAGTAGAGCTTGGAGTTCGGCGGGGGTTTTGACAAGTCCCTGGGGCATGGGGGAGGTTTCGAGGAGCTTGCGTTCTTCGATTTCCGATTTCTTGAGCGTGATACGGGTGGTGTCGGGGAGGAGGAGTTCGACGCTGTCGGGGGTGTCCTGCACAACGAGGCCGTTGATGGGCTTGCCCGCGGTGGTGACGATCAACGTCGCGCGGAATGGCTCCGCCACCTGTTTGTTCGGGAGTAGGACCGATTCGACGATGTGGGGGATGTTGAAGCGTTTTTTGGCTTCAGCAAGGCTGGGGGCGCCGCTCCCCTGCTGATCGGGGGTGATGGGGTGGCACTTAGCACAGCCGAGGGAGCCGAAGAGTTTGCGACCCTCGGCGGCCTGCTCCTTGGTGCGGGTCTGGTTCCAATCTTCCTTGAGGAAGGCTTCGGGGATGGAGTTCGATCCCTGGCCTGATGAGGCGGCTTTGAGGCGGGCGATGAGGTCGCCGGCGTCGATTTTCTCGGGGAGTGTGGGGATCACGTCGGAAGGAGCGCGGAACGTGATGCCGAGGGGATCGGGAGAGGTGTTCTGAATGCGGAGGAGGAGCGTGTTCGAGCCGGGTTGAATGTCAACAAAGATGGGGGCAGGCGGGGCGGCGACGGGAGGGGGCTGATAGATGAGGCGGCCGTTATGCCAGAGTTTGGCTCGGCTTTGCCCAGTTATCCAGAGAGCGACTTCGTGGCGTTGGGCGGACTGGAGATCGAAGGCGAAGTAGTGAGAGCTGCGAGTCGCGGGAGTGGCGAGAGGGAATTGAGATTCCGCTGCGGTGAGAGACTGCCAAGAGAGGTTCTGACCGTTGAAATTTTGGCTAGGGGTGGCGGCGAGGTTCAGCAAGCCTCGTCGGGAGGATGAACCTGGGAGAAGTTAGGTTCCGCATCAGGGAATGCTCCGACATACCAGGCCTGGTTGATAGAGCGTTCGGGGAAATTCTTTAACGGATTCAGGCGAAGTTTCTGGCGAGTCTTTGCGAGTCTGATTCGAGCGAAGGGTCGTTAATGAGATGAAGGTAATAGAGGGACTGCCAACGGACGGCGTCGTCGGAATCGTGGAGGGCGTTTACGAGTGGCCTTAGCAAGGGAAAGAGGGGGCTTGTGGGAGGAAGCTGCTTCCAATATTCAGCGATGGTGAAGCTGCCGGTGCGGCCGAGCTTTTTGAGATCGATGGGGTCGGGGGGTGTCGGCGAATTTGAGTTGGAAGAAGGCGTTTTGGGAGGGGATAGTTGAGGGGAGTTCGCTGGGAATGGAGGACGGTGAACAAGTCAACTTCGCGTCGGCGATGAGGACGGCGGCGAGACGGATCCTGGGGCTGGTGTTTGAAAAAGATCATAGATGGATTGACCATCCATTTTTTGGGCGAGGAGGCGGGTGGCGGTTTGACGTGGAGGTAGGTGTGTCCGGGCTGGTGGCGAGAGTGAGAACCGTGTCGATGGGGAACTTGGCGGAAGGCTCGAAACAGGGCGAGGGCGGCAAGTTGACGGTGGGATCTTTGTCCTTAATGTGCCGTGGCGATCCAGTCTTTGGACGAGGCGAGGTGGGGATGCTCGGTGAGGATTCTGACAGCCAGTTGACGGAGTTCGGGGAGCGCGGGTGTGGGTGAGGAGTTTTTCGAGAATGGCCTGCGTGCCGGGGACATTGCCGGAGGCGGCGAGCCAGGGGAGATGAAAATACGCGGGGTCGTTGTCGCGAGCGAGTTGAATGCGCAGACAGCATCGGTGAGGTGGTCTCGCCGCGGCGAGGATTTCGAGATGGGCGGAGCGGCGGGTTTCAGGAAGGGCTGGAGAGTTCGTTCCAGAGGGTGTCGGGAGAGGCGTGGGTGAGATCAACGGGTGGGGCGTGGGGTGTCCTTCGAGGTGATCATCCAGAGGTCGCTGCCGCAGTAGGGGACCAGACGTTGCTGGTGGAGGTATTGGCGATGAAGAGGTGGCCGGTCTGAGTGTGCAGAGGCCGACGGGGCGGGCGAGATTTTCCCCTTGAACAAAGGGTTGCTCGGTGGTCTGGAAATCGCTGCCGCGGGGCTGGTAAGGATAGGCTTGAATGGTGCTGCGGTCCCAGCGGTCCATGAGGAGGAGCGCCGCGGTATTTTTCGGGGAGGAGGGATTCGCCGTAGTAGACGAGGTCGCAGGGGACGCCTCGACCGAGGGTGGCGATCATGGGTTCGATGAGGTCGTGACGGTTGGGTGTCTTGGAAGCGATCCAGCCCCGGGGCCAGCCGAAGTCGATGTGCGGGGTGACGTGCATGAGCTTGGCGGGGGCGTAGAGATCGGCGCGGCTTTCGTGGTCGTTTTCGTTGGTGAAGAGGTTCCAGTGGGGATCGAAGGCGAGGCCGACGGGGCCCCGGAGGCCGGTGGCGACGACGCGGAGTTGTGAGCCATCCGGTTTGCAGCGGAGGACGGCACCGACGCCGGTATAAGGGACGCGGGTTCCTTCAGGCTGGCAGAAATAGGTCCAGTGCCCCCAGTGGTCGGCGCGGTCGTAGTCGCCATAGTTGAGGAGCGGGTCGCCGTGGTTCAGGTAGAGATCCCCTTCGGGACCCCAGGCAAGGCAATGGAAGCTGATGTGAAGATCGAGGGGAAGACCCCAGATGAGGCGTTTCGGTTTGATGTCGGTGGTGCGGGTGCGGGCACCGGGGAGGAGATAGAGGGCGTTGGCGGTAAGGACGTAGAGGTCGTCCCCCAGATACTCGAGTCCCATGATGAGGGAGTCCTTGGGAAAGCGATAGATTTCCTCGCGGGGGAGGAAGCCCCCCTGCCCATCAGGACGGAATTTAAAGAGGGCATCTCGGGCGCCGACGAAGATCTGGCCGGCGCGATCGACTTTGACCCCCATGTAGGCATCTTCCTCGGAGCGGCTGATGAGTTTGACCTGGAGGCTGGGATCAACGGGGGTCGCGTTGGAACCATCGGGAGGGACGGGACCTTGACGCTGTGCGGCGGGAATGGGGGCGTTACCGGCGGGACGGGCGGCGTTTTTCAAAGAGCCGGTGTCGGGGAATTTGCCTTTGTCTTCGGTGTCGAAGGACCAGAGGGAGAGAGTGTTGTCATCGGGCTTGGCGGCGGCGGTTGGGACGGAAGAAAGATCGCGGGCACCTTTTGAAATGCGGACGTCGTCGATGAGCCCCTGGGATTCGATGCCTCGCTCGACGAGTGAGCCGATCATCAGTTCTTCCTGCGTGGTCTGGCTGTTGCGGGGGGTGACTTTCTGATCGGCGGCGAGCTTGCCATCGACAAAGAGGCGGATGCGTTCGGGTTCGTAGACAAAGCCGAGGTGGTGCCATTTGCCATCGGCGATATCGATGGTGGAGTGAACGTGATCGGGCTGATGGCCGGGGAGATAGGCGGTGAAGTGTCCCGAGCCGGGCATCGAGAAGATTTCCCAGTGGGTGGGAGAACCTTTGGTTTCGTTGGCGAGGAGGATGTTGTAGTTGGCTTTAGAGAAGAGTTGGGCGTGGAGTTCCGCGGTGAGGGGGGGGCGGCGATAACCTTTCTTGCCGGGGGCTGCAACCGGTGAAACGCGAGTGTCGAGGGCTTGCCCAAAGCGACCAGGAGCGGGGGATATTTTCGCGACTTGGTAGACTTGATTGCGGGAAGCGGATCGTCAGCCGGGGTGAGAGGGACGATCGGACGAGAGGCGGCCCAGGCAGCGGCACGGCGGAGGATTTCGCGGGGTTCGAAGACGTCGTAGGTTTTTTCACTGTGCCCCATCAGGGTCTGGAAGATTTTTCCCTTGCCGTAGGTGTAGGTCCAGGCGAGGGGTTCGTCCTGTTTCGTCACTTTTGAGTGGGCGGTGATCAGTGGTGTGACGGGTTCGGTCCCGGCCTGGCGGAAGTAGAGTTCATCGTTGACGTCGAATGATTTGAGGCGGCGGTGATGGGATCGGCGAGCGTGGTGATGTTGACCTGGAACTGGCCGAAGGGATCGTGCGGCCGCTGGTGGCTTTGTGATCCCAGACGCGTCGGGCGATCTTGCGGTATTCGGGCCAGTCGGAGGCTTCCGCTTTGGGGAGCGAAAAGGTGGAAGGCGCCCCGTTGGCGAAATGGATGAGGAGGAGGCCACCGCCGCTCTGGAGGTAGTTGACGAAGGCGGTTTGCGGCGAAGCTGCCGAAAGAGGCTTGGGGTCTTGCCAGTTGCAGTAGTTCTGGACGATAAAACGATAGTCAGCGAGATTTTCCGGGAGAGGTCTTCAATGTCGTAGGAGACATCGACGGCGATGCGAAAGTCGCGGCTCGAGGAGGGACTTGGTAGCGGGGGTGGTCTTTTCCCAGTTGTGCCATTTGTGGGCGGTATTGCCAGCGAAGAGAGGAGGGCCTTGATGGGGCGGGTGTCGAGCGTGGCGCGGGCGGTCCCCTCCCCTCCGGCGGGAAGCCGCGGTGACCTGGGCATGCGTGGCATGGGTGGACTCGACGCCCTGCTCCGGGATGTCCACCTTGGCGGTCCAGGAAAGGGCGTTGAGGATCATCTTGCGGAACTGATCCTGCTTCCAGTTCTCGTAGAAATGGCCGACGGTGGTACCGACCGCGCGCGGGGGGATTCGTGTGCCGGGCGACGACTTTGCCTTGTTCGGGGCGGCCGGGGAGCGGGGACTTCCCGGATGGGGTGACGGATTTGGAATCGGCGGGGGAAGCGGATGTTGAAGTAGAACTCTTCCTTGAGGGTGAACGGTTTGAGGCCTCGGCTGATGGGATGGTTTTGGTGACGGGATCGCGGGGGGCGGTGTCGGTCTTGATGGCGGAGTACCACTTACGCTGGCCATCGGTTTCCCAGTCGAAGTAGCCCCCGGTGGCGTTGAGAATAGCATGATCGGCGTATTTATCCGGGGCGAAGGTGGAGAAGTGGAAGGTCATGAGACCACAACCCCGGTCGAATTGCCGCTGGAGAAATTTCACCCGGTCGTCCGACTGGAGGTGCGGGGCTTCTTCATAGAGATCGCCGTCGCGACCATCGGAGATGATGAGGATAGAGTCGGCGGACTCGAAGAGGATTGATCCTGGGGCCAGCCGACGAGGTGATACTGGACGCGAACCTGGTCCTTGATGTTGGAGTTATCGAGCAGAACTTTCACGAGCTTGGCGGACCGTATAGTCGTGAATCCCGTTCCCTTCCGGGCCGTGGCTTTTCTTCACCACGGCGACGATCACGATGTTTTCGGTTCGGCGGCCGCGAGCGAGGAGGTGAGGAGGAGAGTGATCCAGCAGAATGCAGCATGGGTGGCTTTCCACGGAACCCCGCGCGGAAGCGCTGGGGCTAGTTGAGTCGCTGGTAACAAAATGAGGAGATTTTTTGGGAGGGATTGGGGATAATCCAAGCCTTCCAAACAATCAATCGGATCAAGGCAACGATATCGCGGGTGCGATGAGGGTGTCAAATCCGGGGAGTGAATGCAGATGCTGCTCGAACGACGGTTGCCGGTGCATCATGTGGCGGAAAACGGTGCGGAGACACGGCTGGAATTGAACTGCGCATCGGCGTGGTGGACGGATATGTCGGCGGACGCGTTTGCCCAACGCGATCCGTTGTGGATCGGGAAGATCGGAAGCGGTCCCCCATGCTGGTGATGCACGGCAATAAGAAGATGGCAGACGTTTGGGGCGCTGTATGGGGTGTGGGGGGAGCAGTACCAGGTGCATGCGCTCGATCACCGGGGGCATGGAGAATCGACGAAGGGGCTGAGTTCGTACCTGGTGGCGGATTATGTGAATGACGGGGTCGCACTTGTCCGGGCGCAGGGTGGAAGAACCTTGTGATCTACGGGCATTCGCTGGGTGCTATGAGTGGCGATGGGAATTGCGGCCAGGGTGCCGGAGGCTGTGCAGTGCATTCTGCTGGAGGATCCGCCGTTGTACACGATGGGGAGCGGGAATCCGGGAATCGGCGTGGCATCGGTATTTCACGCAGGTGTATGGAACGTTGCCGCTGGAGGGGATATCGCCGAAGCAGCCTGGCGGATGGGGAGCTGATGGTGGACGATCCGATCACCGGGAAGCGCGGGGGAAGCTATCGGAGTTGCGGGGATCATGCCTCGCTGCGGTTTACGACGCAGGAGGACTGATGCGGATTGACAAAGTGTTACGGCCGGTGGTGGACGGGACATGGATGGAGGGATTCGACTGGAAAGAAGAAGTGCGGAGCATTCAGTGTCCGTTGATGCTGGGGAAGCTGCCCATGAGAATGCTGAGTGATGAGGATGCGTATTGCCGGGAGGCGATCCGGGATTGTGCGGTGGTGCCCTTGAAGAGTGTGGGACACGTGATGCACTGGCCCCGGACGCAGGATGTGATTTATCAGACGATGCAGTTCCTAGGGGAGTTTGTGATTTCAGGTGACGGAAACGCTCTGGACAGTGGCGCGTGTGACGTTTGGGAGTTGAGTGTGGTCACCAACCGCGTTTCGTCACGAAGGTAATTTAAGTCAGAGACGATTGTACCGCCCCCTCACCCTGCCCTTTCCCCACGGAGGAGTGGGTGAGGACAAGTTATGGCAGACTATGAAGACGGCGAGTGGGGTGATGCTCATTTCGAATGGGCGAATTGGTAGATGGAAATGGGGGAGCACCGATTCGAGACGGGGCGGTGGTGATCCAGAGGAGGGGTGATCACCTACGTCGGGCCGAAGAGTGGGCGGCGGTTGGGCCGGGCGAAGATTGACGCTGAGGGGGACCATTCTGCCGGGGCTGGTTGAGGCGCATTTTCACGCGACGTACTTCAATGTCGCTGCCCTGGAGGATCTGGACATCAAGTACCCGGTGGAGTATGTGACGCTGCTGGCGGCGGCGAATGCGAAACTGGCGGCTCGAATGCGGATACACAACCGCGGAGCGGCGGGTGCCTGTTTAACGTCGACGTGTGGCTGAAGAAGGCGATCGAGGAAGGGGTGACTGTCGGGCCACGGTTGTCGGCGAGCCGGGCGGGAGATCTGTGGCGTGGGCGGGTTGATGGACTGGAACCCGGATTTCCGGCGGATCGGTATGGAGGGGCTGGTGCTGTTGATCAACGGGCCGGTGGAGGCGCGGTCTGCCGTGCGGAAGCTGGTGAAGGATGGCGTCGAATGGGTGAACCGCCATCACGGGGGATGCGGCGGCGCCGGACACGAACGATCACCATACGCTGTGCATGACGTTTGAAGAAATGGAGGCGGTGGTCGCTACGGCGCACAATCACGGAATGAAAGTGACGGGGCACTGCCGCGCGCTGAAGGGTGCAAGAACGCTTTGAAGGCGGGGTTCGACACGCTGGAGCATGGAACGTTCATCGATAACGAAGTGTTGGACATGATTCTCGCGAGAAACGTTTCGGTGGTGCGGCGCTGTACTTCGAACAGGCGAGCATTGAGAACGGCCCGAAGTTCAAGATGCCGCAGAGTGTGATTGATGGGCATCAGGAAACGCTGGAAGGGGGTGCGGAGAGTGCGCGGCGGATCCTGAAGGCCGGGGGCCGGCTGGGGATGGGGGGGGACTATGGCTTCGCGTGGAACCCACATGGAACGTACGCGAAGGAGTTGACGTTCTTCGTGGAGTATGTCGGGTTCACGCCGCTGGAAGTGATCACCTGTGCGACCCGGACGGGGGCTGAGATTGTGGGGCGGGGCGAGGAACTGGGGACACTCGAAGTGGGGAAATTGGCGGACGTGCTGGTGGTGCCGGGGGATGTGACGAAGAACATCCGGCTGCTGGAGGACTACGAGAAATTTATTGCGGTCGTCCAGGGGGGATTCGTGCGGGCGGGAAAAGTGCTTAAATGCTGAATTTTGATGCAGTTCAGAATGGGGGCTGGGGCTTCCGCGGGGTGATTCTGGGCGGTATACTTCTGATGAATGAATGTTTATGCGTCAATGCCGTTTGCCGGGCTGCGTGGAGGGGCTGACTTCTGCGTCCGGTTGCTGTGCGCCCTCGCTTTAGGGTGCTTTGGGGTGGGGGTGTCCGCCGCTGAGGAAAAACCGGCAGCCATCAAGCCTGTCGCGGATGTGGTCGGGAAAGAGATCACTCCCCTGCTCCAGAAATATTGTGTGGAATGCCACAGCCCAAAGAAGAAAAGTGGGGAATTGGACCTCACCGTTTATGGGACGGAATTGTCCCTGCTGAAAGCTCGGACGACGTGGACGACAGTGCAGCGGGTGTTGCGGGCGAATGAGATGCCCCCCGAAGACAAACCCCAGCCGACTGTGGCGGAGAAAGAGGCACTGGTCAAGGTGATCGACAAGGTGCTGAACAGTGTCGATTGCAGCAAGGGGATCGAGCCGGGACGGGTGACGATGCGACGCCTGAACCGGGTGGAATACAACAATACGGTCCGGGACCTGACGGGCGTTGATCTCCGCCCGGCGGATGATTTTCCGGCGGATGACAGCGGGTACGGGTTCGACCACATCGGGGATGTGCTGTCGTTGCCTCCGGTGTTGTTCGAAAAGTACCTGGCGGCGACGGAACGGGTGATGGAAGCAGCGCTTCGCGAGGGAGAGATCGTCAACGGTCCGGTGCGACGGTACCCATCGCGGGAAATGAAAGTGATCGCGGGGAAAGAAGCTCCCGAAAAAGGGAAGTACGGCCGGTTGCTGGCGGTCGGTGTGGAGATTGGATCGGACGTCGAGAGCGCCGCCGAGTATGACTACATCGCGAATGTCCGGGGGTTGAGCAGCAACGACAAGGATGAACCGAAGAAGCTGGAACTGCGCCTGGATGGTAAGCCGATCAAGGTGGTCGAATTCAACGACATGAAAGTGAAGACGCATCCGGTGCGGTTGTCGATTCCGGCGGGGCGGCATCTGGTCAGCGTCAAGCGTGTCGGAACGACCAAAGGGGAGATGCTGTTTGAGTACATCGACATGCAGGGGCCCATTGACGAATCGCCGACATTGAGCGAGGAGCTGATTCTGGTCTGCCGTCCGAAAAGTGACGGGAGCGATGAGAAGGCCTGCGTGGAGAAGATCGTCCAGCGGTTCGTGACGCGTGCGTTTCGACGTCCGGCGACGGCGGACGAAGTGGCGCAATACGCGACGTTGTTCCAAAACCGGCGGACGGGAGGAGATTCGTACCTGGCGAGTCTACGGACGGCCTTGACGGCGGTGATGATGTCCTCGCAGTTCCTGTTTCGTGTGGAATCGGACCCGGCGACGATCAAGCCGGAGGTGGTGCGAACGCTGAACGACTACGAACTGGCGACGCGGTTGTCCTACTTCCTGTGGAGCAGCATGCCGGACGAGGAGTTGTTTGCAGTCGCGGCGAAGGGGGAACTGCATCGCTCTGACGTGATAAAGAAGCAGGTCGCGCGGATGCTGACGGACCCGAAGCGGCGGACGCTGGTGGAGAATTTCACCGGCCAGTGGCTACAGTTGCGAAACCTGAGCTCGATCGCGCCGGACAAGGGGGCGTTTCCGAATTTCGATGACGCACTGCGGACCGCGATGCGGCGGGAGACGGAACTGTTCTTCGAGAACCTGATCCAGGGGGATCGGAGCGTCCTGGAGATGCTGGATGCGGATTACACGTTCGTGAATGAACGCCTGGCGAAGCATTACGGCATCAAGGGGATCAAGGGAGCGGAACTGCAGAAGGTCAACTTCACGAATGACGAACGGGGAGGAGTGCTGACGCACGGGTCGATCCTGACGGTGACGTCGAATCCGACGCGGACTTCTCCGGTGAAGCGGGGAAAATGGATTCTGGAAAATATTCTGGGGGCTGCACCACCGCCTCCCCCTCCGATGGTGAATGATCTGGATGAAAGTGCCGAAGGAAAAGCCAAGGGTTCCTTGCGTCAGCGGATGGAGGCTCATCGGAGCAATCCGGGGTGCGCCTCCTGCCACCAGCGCATGGATCCGCTTGGTTTCGGGCTGGAGAATTTTGACGGAATCGGCGGGTGGCGGACGAAGGACGGGAATTTCGACATCGAGCCCGGTGGAGAACTGCCGGGCGGGGAATCATTCAAGACTCCCAAGCAGATGCGGAACGTGCTGCTGAAGCACAAGGATGAGTTTACCCGGTGCGTGGTGGAGAAGATGTTGACATACGGACTGGGACGTGGGTTAGAGTATTACGACAAATGCGCCGTGGATGCGATTGCCGTTTCATTGAAGCAGAAGGACTACAAGTTCTCCGCGCTGATCGAGGGGATCGTGATGAGCGATCCCTTCCAGCGCCGCCGGTCTGCGAAGATGGAGCCTTGAAGTTACGTTTTGGTGGAGACGGATCGCAGCAACAGTACGAATGGAAATCACTGGCGAAGCCAGTGGCACACGACGGAAAAAGGTGAGCCATGAGTATGAACACGAACAACCAGGGAATCTCGCGGCGGACGGTGCTGCACGGGTTTGGTGCCGCGATTGCGTTGCCCTGGCTGGAAGGGATGCCGCTGACGGCGCACGCAGCAGCGACGAATAATATCGCCCCGGCAGTGACCGGGAACGAACCTCCGCGACGGGCGGCTTTCCTGTACGTGCCGAATGGCGTGAGCATGGAACACTGGCGTCCGGCGAAGACGGGGGCGGATTTCGAATACACCCCGACGCTCAAGCCTTTGGAAGCGTTCCGAGACTCGATCATGGTATTGAGCGGGTTGACGTTGAACACCGCCCGGGCCAATGGCGACGGCGGGGGAGACCATGCGCGGGCGTTGGCGGCATTCCTGACCTGCTGTCAGGCGCGAAAGACGCACGGGGCGGATATCCGCATCGGTGTGTCGGTCGATCAGATGGCCGCGTGGAAACTGGGGGACATGACCCGGCTGCCGTCGCTGGAAATGGGATGCGACTCGGGGAACGTCGTGGGGAACTGCGACTCGGGATACAGTTGCGCCTATTCGAACAACATTTCGTGGCGGACGGAGAACAGTCCGCAGGCGAAGGAAGTGAACCCG
>JAXMBX010000057.1:0-30436 GCA_046349635.1 Planctomycetales bacterium | reverse complement strand
CACCGGGCGGCAGACCTGGTAGCTGCAGTCACGGTAGCTGGTCTCGTAGACCGGGCGCATGGTGCAGTAACGTTCTTCCCGTTCGGAGGTTTCGGCAACCTGACGGCAAACGGTGTAAGGAACGTTCTGGGTCTGCTGTTCGTACTGGGTGCGATAGCAGGTGACGGGACGGTCTTCGTACTGGGTTTCATAGACCGTACGGTTGACGGTGTAGGGCTGGGATTCCCAGACCGTTTCGTAGACCGTGCGGTAGGCGGTCTGCCGTTGGACCTGGCAGGACGTGTAGCAGGCAGACGGGGCACAAGCCGTCGTCGGGCAACACGCGTAGCTTCCGGCACCGCAGAAGCGTCGCTTACCAGCGAAGGCGTCTTGCGGGGCCATTGCGGAAACGATCGCTACGGCGGCGATCACTCCCGTCAACATAGATTTCATGGGTCGGTTCTCCTTCAGATGCGGTTTCTCGGCGAAAATTCTCAGGTGTTTCGGCACGGATGCGACGTGTTTGATTCCGATGGATTTTCGAGTCCAATCTTCTCAAACAGGGTAACCCTTTGCAAAAGAAATCTCCTTCACAGAGGTGAAGAACAATCCTCCTGACTTCCAAGGGTGTTCCCTCCAGCATAGGTCACAAACTGGCCCTCGTTTGGAAATTTTTACAAGACGTTTCTTCCCTTGTCACCGTTCCATCCGGCGTGACCTCTACGATCCGTTCCAGAGGCATCTCCTTTGCTTTCCTGACATTCGGACGAAAGGAGGAGATCTCCTGTTTCCCATAACCGGGAAGCGGGCGGGCCTGCTGGAGCAGTTCGGCAACTTGTGTGCCAGAAGGGGGAGGGTTATACTCGGTCGCTTCGTGGGACAGCCGTCTGGGGATCCGGGGCAGATCGATCCGCAGGCAGAGGTTCTCAACCTGGTTTGACCGGAGGTGACGTCGAAAGAACGACAGTCCGGTCGAGATTTTTCCGGTGCGCGACCGGAAGGTCAGCCAGTTTCGAGCGGAGTCAGATTTTAGACGCTCAAAATCAATATCCCGGCGCACGTCATCATTTCGATGCACACCGGCGCGGGAGTCAAATCTAAAGAACGTTCAATTTAAAGAACAAGGAGCGGTGCAGTGGCTGCGGTTCGTGTTGGTATCAACGGTTTTGGACGTATTGGTCGTATCGTGTTCCGCGTGATGGCCTCCCGCCCGCAGGATTTTGAAGTGGTGGGGATCAACGATCTCGGCGATCCGAAAGCCCTCGCGATGCTGCTCAAGTACGACAGCGTGCAGGGGCGGTTCAACGGGACGGTCGAAGCGGGTGCCGATTACCTGGTGGTGAACGGCAAGAAGGTGAAGATCACCGCCGAGAAAGATCCGCGGAATCTTCCGTGGAAAGCGGAAGAAGCGGCCGTCGCGATCGAATCGACCGGTTTCTTCACCGGCCGCGAAAAGGACGGCAAGCCGGGCTACGACAGCCACCTGACCGCCGGTGCGAAGAAGGTGATTCTGTCCGCTCCCGCGAAGGACAAGCCCGACCTGACCGTCGTGCTGGGTGTCAACGACAACGAACTGAAGCCTGAGCACAAGTGCGTTTCGAACGCCAGCTGCACGACGAACTGCCTGGCCCCGATGGCCAAGGTGCTGCACGAGACCTTCGGCCTGGAACAAGGGCTGATGACGACGGTGCACGCCTACACCAACGATCAGCGCGTTTCGGACCAGTTGCACTCGGATCCGCATCGTGCCCGTGCGGCGGCGTTGAACATCATCCCGACGTCCACGGGTGCCGCGAAGGCGGTGGGTGAAGTTCTGCCGGCTTTGAACGGCAAGCTGACCGGCTACAGCCTCCGCGTTCCGGTTCCCGCCGGAAGCATCACCGACCTGACCGCCACGCTGAGCAAGAAGGTGACGAAGGAAGAAGTGAATGCGGCGATCAAGGCTGCGGCGGAAGGCCCGCTGAAGGGAATTCTGCAGTACAACGAAGATCCGATCGTCTCCAGCGACGTGATCGGGAACCCGCACAGCTCGATCTTCGACGGTCCCTGGACCACGGTGATCGGCGGCAACATGATCAAGGTGCTGAGCTGGTACGACAACGAATTCGGCTATTCCAACCGGACGGCCGACCTGGTTGCCAAGATCGCCAACCTGTAAGTCCAGATAATCCGGACGACCTGAAGACTCCACAAAAAGACCTCCCTTCCCGGGGAGGTCTTTTTTATGTCTTGTTGGGCAAGACGTTACGACTTGTCCCGACCGACGGGAAGGTCAGTTCGTCAATTCTGACTGGACGAAAATCCCCCCTCCCCTCAAAATAGTGCGATTCGCCCTCGGGTTCAGTTCGTCCTTCAGCAACGTCATGTCTGGCGGCGAAGTCCGGAACTCTGCGGTTTGGAGAATCTTTTAAACATGTCCCGTTCGAAGTTGTTGCGCTCGCTGGGGGGTGAGCCGGCCGTGATCGCTCCCTCGCTGCTGAAGTGCAATTATGCGTTTCTGGAGCGGGAACTCCGTGCGCTGGAGGAAGCGGGAACAAAAGTCCTGCATCTGGACGTGATGGACGGGCATTTTGTCCCGAACCTGTCCTATGGGCCGATGGTGATCGAAAGCCTGCGGAAAGTGACGGAGATCCCGTTCGACACGCACCTGATGATCTCCGACCCGGGGCGGTACCTGCAGGACTACATTGCCGCGGGGTGCGACGGCCTTACAATTCATATTGAAGCGGTTCCCGAACCGGGCGAGTTGCTGGAAAAGATCCGTGCGGCGGGTCTGGTGGCAGGTCTCGCGTTAAACCCGGACACACCGGTGTCGCGCATCCAGGAGGCGTTGCCCCTGTGCGACTACGTGCTGGTGATGAGTGTGAATCCGGGATTCGGCGGTCAGAAATTCATGCCGATGGCTCTCGAAAAGTTGAAAGAAGTGCGTAACGCCGTGGCTAAGGACGTGATCGTGGGTGTTGATGGGGGGATTGGAAAATCCACCATCGCCCAGACGTCCGCCGCCGGAGCGAACCTGTTCGTGGCGGGGAGCGCGGTGTTTGATGCGGAGAATTACGCGAAGGCGATGCGCGAGCTGGAAGAACTGGCTCGCGGGAACGGCCTTCGTTCCCTCAGTGGAGTGAAATAACGGTCTATGTCCCAACTGGTGTTGATTCGTCCGGGATGTACCCTGTTCGATGAAGAAAATCGGATCCAGGGAACTCTCGACATGCCTCTCTGCCCCCGCGGTGAGGCCCAGGTCGCAAAGCTCGTGGAAGAAGTGCGATCGCTCGACCTGGAAATCCTGTATACGTCTCCGACCAATCCGGCCCGTCAAACAGCGACGCTGATCGCCCAGGAGATGGGGATTCCGGTGAAGGAACTGGAAGGATTGAGCAATCTTAACCACGGCCTGTGGCAGGGACTGACCGTGGAGGAGATCAAGCGGAAGCACCCGAAGGTGTTCAAGCAGTGGCACGAGACTCCGGAAAGCGTCTGCCCGCCGGATGGCGAAACGATTGCGGACGCGGAGGAGCGAGTGTTCCGGGCCCTTGAAAAGCCGGTGAAACGTGGCATTTCGATGGGGGTGGTGGTCTCCGAGCCTTTGGCGGCTTTGATCGCCAGCCTGCTTAAGAATACGAAGTTTGTCTTGCCAAACCCTTGCCAGCTTGGAAAATGCGAACATCACTGGGAAGCATTCCCCATGGAGAAGGCCCGCGAGGCGTTCATGCAGCGGTTCGGAATGGGTCAATCTTCCTGGGAGCTGGTCATTCCGCGTCTTGAAAAGCCGGAATAGACTCCGTGTCGGTTCTCCACGGGAATCCCTCGGCTGTATCAGTTTCAAGTGGGTCAGATTCAAGTTCTCGCGAGACGTTGGGAAAAGGTATGAGCAGCGTTCCGAACCCTCAGGTCGACGTGCCGGCCCCGAACACGGGTGCCCGCCGCCCCAAGCGCGGAGTTCCGGAAGGGCTGTGGATTCCGTGCGACGGGTGCAAGGCGACGCTGTACCGCAAGCGGGTCGATGAGGCGCTGGGCGTCTGCCCGGAATGCGACCACCACTTTTACATTCCCGCCGCGGAGCGCCTGAAGCAACTGCTCGACGAAGACAGCTTCGAGGAATGGGACGCCGGGATGAAGAGCGTGGATCCGCTCGGCTTCAAGGACCGCAAACCGTATGCGGAGCGTCTGATCGATGAGCGGAAGAAAACCGGCCTGACGGACGCGTGCATTACCGGTCGTGGTTACATGCGTGGGCGTCCGCTCGTGCTGGGGTTGACGGACTCGGCGTTTATCATGGGGAGCATGGGGTCGGTGGTTGGTGAAAAGCTGACCCGGGCCATCGAACGAGCCACGGAATCGCGCCTGCCGCTGGTGATTGTCAGCGGTTCCGGCGGGGGTGCCCGAATGCACGAAGGGATTCTGTCCCTGATGCAGATGGGGAAAGTCTCGGCGGCGCTGTCGCGCTATCATCAGGCGGGGGGGTTATTCATCTCCGTCCTGACGAATCCGACGATGGGTGGGGTGGCGGCGAGCTTTGCCTCGCTGGGGGACCTGGTGATCGCCGAACCGCAGGCGTTGCTGGGCTTTGCCGGCCCGCGCGTGGTGCAGGAGACGCTCAAGATCGAATTGCCGGAAGGATTCCAGACGAGCGAATTCATGCTGAAGCATGGGTTTATCGACCGGATCGTGCATCGGGCCAACCTGCGGGCGGAAATCGTGAAGTTCATCGATTATTGCGTGAAATAACCGGTTTCCGGCGGGTGTCAGAACCGGGGAGCGAACCTGAATTCGATTCGGGTGTCCTTCTCACGGCGGGAAAAAGAGAGGGGGAGCATGCCCCCTCATTTGATTGTTGAATGAAATCATTTCAGGCGTGGCGTTGAGGTCGAGACGCCCCCTGTGAGAAGGGACGTCTCGTGGCCGCCTCGGAACCCCACCATGTGGGAGGAGATCATCCTCCCGGCTCCCTGCGGGAATTGTTGGCGATTGCCATACCGATGATCATCAGCACGGGATCGCTGACCCTGATGCAGGTGGTGGACCGGATTTTTCTGACGTGGGATTCACCGGACTGCGTGGCCGCGTGCCTGCCGGCGGGGATGATGCACTGGCTGCTGATGAGTCCGGCGTTCGGGACGGCGATGTACGTCACGACCTTCGTGGCGCAATACATGGGAGCCGGGGAGAAGTCGCGGGTCGGCTCGGCGGTCTGGCAGGGGACGATCTTTTCGTTCGTTTCCGGGATCGTGCTTGTGGCCGGTGCGCAGTTCGCACGGCAGATTTTCGCCGTCGTGGGACACGATCCGCACATCGCGACGCTGGAAGCGCAGTTCTTTTCGATCATGTGTTTCGGATCCATTCCGACGCTGCTGTCGTGTGCGTTGTCCGGATATTTCGCCGGTCAGGGGCGGACGCGGGTGGTGATGTTTGTGAATATCTGCGGGGCGGTGGTGAATCTGGTCCTCGATCCGGTGCTGATCTTTGGATTCGCCGGCATCCCGGCGCTGTCGATTCGCGGGGCGGCGATCGCGACGGTGATGGGGGAAGTCGCGATGACGGTGTTGTACATCGTGCTGATTCTGCGCGATCCCTCGGCCCGGGAATTCGGGATCTGGCCCGAGAGGTTGTTTCAGCCGGATTTGTTCCTGCGGCTACTGCGATTCGGGATTCCGAACGGATTTCATTTTCTTTCGGACGTGTGCGCCTTTTCGGTGTTCATCTTCCTGATCGGGACGATGGGGAAGCATGCCCTGACGGCCACGAACCTGGCGTTCAACCTGAACATGCTGACCTTCATGCCGGTGCTGGGGATGGGGATGGCGGTGATGACGCTGGTGGGGAACAGGATCGGCGAAGGACGGCCCGACCTGGCGACGAAGACGACATACCTGGCGTTTTGCGTTTCGGCCGGGTGGATGCTGACGTTCGGGATCATGTATTTCACGATCCCGAATCTGTTCCTGGGGATTTACCAGAGCGAGAAGTCGGCGGTGGAATTCGAAGAAATCCGCCAACTGGCGATGATGCTGCTGAAATTCATCGCCGTGTATGGGGTGTTTGACGCGATGGCGATCATCTTCAGCTTCGCGATCCGAGGGGCGGGAGATACGCGGTTTGCGCTGTGCTTCTCGCTGGTCTGCGGCTGGACGATCATGGTGCTGCCGACGTGGCTGAGCCTGCGTTCCGGTTCGACATCGCTGGTGATTCCGTGGCTGTCGTGCACGGGCTTTATCATGGTTGTGGGGATCGGGTTTTTCCTGCGTTTCCTGCAGGGGAAATGGAAGAGGATGCGGGTGATCGAAGTCCCGGCGGCGGATGGGGAGAATCTCTCCAACGCGGAGGAAGAACCAGCGGTCAAGCTGCCGGTTTGAGATGAAAAACCGGCAGAGATCGGGGGAAATTCGGGGCAAAATATTTTAAAACGGCTCCAGACAGGCCTCAGGAGGGTGTTTTTCGCCTTAAACCTTTTCCACAGAATATGTTACAGAAAAAACAGACCTCTTGCGTCGACTATTGACGTTTGTCATACTGGCCCGCTGATTTGAAATTTCTGTTTTGCGTCGAAGAACTTTTAAACGGCTGACGTGACGTGTTTGCTCCTGTCACAGCAGTCGTTTTGCACTTCGCGCGGAACTTTCGAGAGTCATTTTCGAGGAGGGTGGTCCACGTGGCTACTGGTGTAACGATCGATATTAAAGAGGCCCTGCAGGCAGGGGACAATTTCGGCTGGGAACAGGCGGACAAGATTCGGCGCGCGCTGAGCAACAGCCAGTACGCCGAGCTGAAGCAGGAATACCAGGTGCTGCAGGAACGTCTGGCGAGTGGCGAGACCGCAGCCGATCTGCTGCGGTCGGGCGTGGTCGCTTACCTGCTGGGGATGCTGCAGGAAGCGGAACAGTTCCTGAACCACAAATCGCTGCAGAACAATGGGACGGCGTTGTACTACCTGGGGCATGTTCTGACCTCTTTGGAACGTCACGCCGACGCGGAAAAGAAATACGACGAGGCGGAGAAGGCGGGGGCGGATGCGATCGATTGCAAGCTGGCACGTGCCGGAGCGGTCCGTGCGCAGCGGCGGCTCGACGAAGCGGAGAAGCTGGTGCAAAGCTCCGCGCCGCAAGGGGCGACTCGCGCGGACTACTCGTTCCAGTTGGGCTGCATTCTCTCCGACCGGGGGGACACGTACGGCGCGGTGGAATACTTTGAACGGGCCGTCGACATGGACCCGTATCACACGAAGGCTTTGTTCTGGCTGGCCGGCGAAAACATGCTGCGGGGTAACGATGACGAAGCGATCCGGCTGTACGAGCGGGCGTTGTCCCGTCCGCCGTTGTATCTCTCCGCGCTGGTGAACCTGGGGCTGTTGTACGAAGACAGCGAGAACTATCCCGCCGCGGCGTACTGCTTCCGCCGGGTGCTGGAAGCGTATCCGAACCATGCCCGCGCGCGGTTGTACCTGAAGGACATCGACGCCGCCGCGGATATGTACTACGACGAGGAGATGCTCAAGAACCAGTCGCGTCTCAAGCAGATTCTGGAGATTCCGGTCACCGACTTCGAACTGTCGGTGCGGGCGCGGAACTGCCTGCAGAAGATGGGGATCCGGAACCTGGGGGATCTTACCCGGGTGTCGGAGACCGAACTGCTCTCGAGCAAGAATTTTGGAGACACGTCGCTGGATGAAATCCGGTTCATGCTGGAATCCCGCGGCTTGAAGCTGGGCCAGGCCTTGATGCCGGACAAGCCGATGACAATTACGATGCCCGGTGCGATGGGCATTCCGGCGATGGGAACAAGTGGCAGCCGGGATATGTACCGGCAGGATCACCTTTCGCCGCAGGAACAGGCGCTCATGGCTCGCCCGGTTTCCGATCTCAACCTGTCCGTCCGGGCACGCAAGTGCATGTCTCGCCTGGGAATCACCACCCTCGGCGAACTGGTGCAGAAGACCCAGGACGAACTGCTGGAGAGCAAGAACTTCGGCGTGACTTCGCTGACGGAAGTCCGCCAGAAGTTGACCGACCTGGGATTGAAGTTGCGCGGCGACTGAGCCGACGAAACGCCGGATTGCGCCCCACTGGAGTACGCGCCACGTGGTGGCGCGATCCCGGCAGACGTGTCGGCATCAGCCACGGAAGGCTGAGGTGCAATCGTGACAGTCCTGCGAGTGGCCCGCGTTGTCGTCCTGCTGTTACTTTCGGGACTGGGTCTGGCTGCGCTGGCCTTCGTCCGGACGGAACAATTCCCCCGCGTGGTGGGGAAGGTTTCAACCAACTCCGCGAACGCCCCCCCTCGTCCCGCGACGCTCCCCAGTCGGGAGATCCGGGTGAATCTCACTTCGGACTCCGTCTCGGCATTGCCGTTGGAGATCTCCGGACCGTTTGAAATTTCATCCCCCGGAGAGCCCGGAAAGATTCTCGCCCGCGGCAAGTCGCTGGCGGCGACGCCTCTGCAACTGTCGGGGAGCGTGTGGAAGCTGGGGACCGAAGGCTGGACGACGCCGGAGTTATGGATCAAGCCGGGGAAGGAGGGAGTCTTCCGGTTGAACCGGGGGAAATACCGGGGGTGGCTGCGAGCGGTGAGAATCGCGCCGGGCAAATGGATCGCGATCAATCATGTGCCGCTGGAGGATTACCTGGCGAGCGTGGTCGATTCGGAAATGCCGCTCGATTTTGGTGAGGAGGCCCGCAAGGCGCAGGCGGTGGTAGCGCGGACCTATGTGCTGTACAAGTGCCGTGCGGCTTCGCCGACGGATCAGTTCGACGTCTGGGGGAACACTCGAAGCCAGAAGTACCTGGGGGCTCAATATCAGGGAACGGACGGACGCTGGCTGGCCGGGGAAACTCCCGCCGGGAGAAAGGCAGCGAGTGAAACCCGGGGAATTGTGTGCCGCTACCGGGGGGAAATCTTCTGCACGTACTATTCGGCGGTCTGTGGGGGGCGGACACTTAACGGGGATGAACTGTTTCCGGACGCGGTCCCGATTGTTCGCTCGGTGGTCTGCGAAGAATGTGCGGCATCACCGTTGTATCGCTGGGAACAGCGGATGCCCCGATCCCAATTCGATTCCCGGGTGCTGGGACTTCCCGAGGCCAAAGGAGAAGGGCTGAGCCGAATCGACGCGATCAGGAAAGTCCGCCAGTCGGGAGGACGCTTGCCGCGATTTCGCTGTGGATCGGGGCATCACCGGATCGTGCTTTCGGGACTGGATCTGCGCAATCTGTTCGGGGGTCAGAAGCTGTACAGCCCCACGTTTGACCTGGAACTTTCGGAGAAAGAAATCCTGATTCATGGGGCGGGGCATGGGCATGGAGTGGGGCTTTGTCAATGGGGTGCGCGGGGACTGGCGTTACGGGGGAAGACTTTTCGGGAAATACTGGCGTTCTATTACCCCGGGGTGGAAATCAGCGAGTAATTTCCATGAGATTCCTTCGAGAAATGTTCTTCGGCGAGGGATTTGCTGTCATCGCAATCATATTGAGAGGCTCTTCCCGGGCTGGTAAAATACAGACTCAGGACGTGTTCGATTCACACTCAGGGGAGAGAGACGATGAGAAGCAATTTCGTTTCCATCAGGTTCAGTCATTCCCCGGGTCATTTTGCAGCGAGCAGCCGTTATGTTATTCCACGCCAATCAGTCAGGATTCTCTTCCAGCCCGGCGCTGGAGGTGTATCTGCTGGGGATCGTGGATTACGAATCGTGCCTGACGCTGCAGGAACGATTCCTGTTTGATCTGAGCGGACGCCGCGACGGAGCGGGGGTGCTGCTGCTGTGTGAACACCCGCCGCTGATTACGATCGGTCGTGAGGGAAGCCGTGCCCAGATTTTGTGCGAGCCCCGCGAACTCGTCGCGCGAAGACTGGAGACCCGGTGGATCAACCGGGGGGGCGGAGCGATCGTGCACGGGCCGGGTCAACTGGCGTGCTATCCCCTGATCCCGCTGGAACGGCGTGGCGTGGGGTTAGCGGAATTCAGCCGTATGATGGCGGAATCGGTCCTGAGGACCGCACGGGACCAGCGGATTACAGCACATTGCACGGAAAAGGGCTCGATTTTTGAGTGCCGGAGCGGTGAGTTCGGGATGCTGGGGAGCGCCGTGAAGTCGTGGATCAGCTATCATGGCCTGTTCGTGAACGTCAATCCGCTGCTGGATTACGCCCGGCTGGTGGCCCCACAGGGGACCACGGGGCGGATCACGTCGCTTGCGGCGGAACGGATGCACCCGATCGGGATGCACTCGGTGCGGGAGAGCCTGATCCGGCACATTGCGAATTTATTGGGTTATGAACGGTACCACCTCTACACGGGTCATCCCGCGTTGAAGCGGACCAGGAGAACGTATGTCCACGCTGGAAATCATTAATCAGCCCCAGGAAGCCCCGAAACGCCGTCTGCCTCCCTGGCTGAAACGTCCGCTGCCTCAGGCGGAAATGCAATTCACCAGCCACCTGATCGAGGAATTGAAGCTCGAGACGGTCTGCGAGAGCGCCAAGTGTCCGAACCGGACAGAATGCTGGTCGCAGAAGACGGCGACATTCATGATCCTGGGGAACGTCTGCACGCGGCCGTGCGGCTTCTGCTCCGTGCCCAAAGGTAAGACGGAAACGCTGCAGTTGGATGAGCCGGACCGGGTGGCGGAAGCGGCCCGCCGACTGGGTCTGCGTCACGTGGTGATTACTTCCGTGACGCGGGATGATCTGCCGGATGGAGGAGCGGATCACTTCTATCGCTGCGTGCTGGCCGTGCGTGAAAAGACCGGTGCGGCAGTCGAGGTGCTGACGCCCGACTTCATGGGTGACAAGGAGGCGATCCGGCGGGTGGTGGAATCCAAGCCGGAGGTGTTCAACCACAACACGGAAACGGTCCCCCGCCTGTATCATCGCGTGCGCCGGAACGCCGATTATCAGCGGACGCTCGATCTGCTGGCCTACGTGCGAGAACTCGCTCCCGGGATGGCGACCAAGAGCGGGCTGATGCTGGGGCTGGGTGAAACGATGGAAGAACTGTTCGACGTGCTGGCGGATCTCCGGAAGGTGGATTGCGACATGCTCACGCTGGGGCAATACCTGCAGCCAAGTCCGATGCACTTGCCGGTGGAACGGTATGTTCCTCCCGAAGAGTTCGACGAGATCGGGGAACAGGCGCGGCGGATGGGCTTCAAGTTCGTCGCGAGCGGGCCGTTTGTGCGGTCCAGCTATCACGCGGGAGAGATGGCATCGGAGGTTAGTTCCCACTAGAGACGACTGGGGACAAACCACTTCAAACGACGCATGCCCGCCCTTCTTCGGACTGAGATAAAATCGTGCAGGGCACGATGTGGGCATGGCACCCGTCGATTTGAACTGACCGCTTGTCGCTTCGCGACCCGGGCGCCGCGAGCGGCGGCCGGGCCATCTATCAAACCTCGCGTACACATGCCCACCCTGCACCTACGGTGCGAAGTGGGCATGCCACCCGAAATAGGATTCGCGCCTCGAGCGAGTTGAGACTATTCGCTGCGTTCGCTGAGCAGGCCTTCGATCTTGCGGACGAGATCGCGATATTGAAACGGTTTGCGAAGGTGTTCGCGGCGGCCGCGGGAGTCGGCGACGTCGGGATTGTCCTCGCTCAGGATCACCTGCGGAATATCTCCCCACGGTCCCCGCGCACTGGATGTGGGCACCACTGCGGTCGGCGTCGATGACCACCAGACCGGGGCGGGTCTCGGCTTCGCTGGGAACCTGTTCCAGGGGGGTTCTCAGCCAGTTGACGGTCCAGCCTTTGAGGGCGAGTGCGGTCTGCAGAACTTCCTGCAGATCGGGAGAACGGTCGATCACCAAAACAGATTGCCCGTGTACCACGTTGCGATCCTTGCTGGTCTGCGGGGGAACTTTTCGACTCAGGAAATCGACGGGGAAAACCGTCGAATTTCCTGTTTTTCTGCACTGCATGTCCCGGGGCATCCTTGCCATCGGGGGCGGGAAGATATCCCAATTATTAAGGTTTGTCAAAAGCAGTTCTGCAGTTTTTGCCGGTCGCAAAAGAGGCTTTGCGGGGTTCGACTTCGGGCTAAGGAAACACCTCGTGCGCCTCTTGAGTAGGCGTTCATCGCCAACTGAAATTCGGATGCACAAGGCACAGGGAAGTGTGATTGCGCCACCTGAGGTGCGCAGAGACGCTTGAACTGCCCCCTCACCCGGCCCGTTGGGCCACCCTCTCCCTCGGGGGGGAGAGGGGTAAGGTCAAACACTTTGAGACGCCGGGAATTTCGAGGACGGCGTGCTGGGTGCGGAGTTCCTGTTGCAGTTCCGGGAGGGGGATGTTGCGCGGGGGAACCTGATGTTTCAGAGCGAGGTCGGCGGCGAGTCCGGCGGCTTGTCCGAGGGCCATCCAGGTGGGCTCCAGGCGGACGCTGGAAAAGGCGACATGCGTGGTTGAAGCGGCCACGGGGACGATCAATCCGTCGACCGTTTTGGGGATCATGATGCGATATGGAAGCTGATACGGCTGAGTGATCTTCCTGAGCATCCCCAGATATCCCTCCAGGACGATGGTGTCTCCCGGCTGGCGTTTGTGGATGGGGAAACTGTCGATGGGAAATTCACCGACGGCGATCGCATCCGGGTGAAATCGGGGGGCCTTGTCGTCGCAGAGGGCGGTGATGTTCCGTTCGGAGAGGGTGTACTCTCCTACCAGCCGACGGGCTTCGCGGACGTAAAGCTGAAACGGGAAATGGCCGTTGTCGGCGAACTCATCCTTGCAGAGGTGATATTGCTTTGCGAAGCGGCGCGACTCTTCGGGGACGGCTTCATCGTTCTGCAGAAACCACAACAGTCCCAGGGAGAGGTTGCGGAGGTGGGTGGTGATCCGCTCCCGTTCGGTCCAATCGGCATCCGGGTAGCCGGCGTTTTCCTCAACAAACACAAATCCCAGCGAGACCGGCTTCATGTTCACGTCAAACTTCCGGTTTGGAAGAGAGCGGAGGGTGAATGCAAACTGCATGAGGTTGGGATACTTGCCTGGCCGGGTTTTGTAGTCCTCCAGATAGCCGAGGTAGCGGGTGCGATCATAGTCCGGAGGTGGCATGGTCATGGGGACCTGGTTGTGCGGATCGGTCGTGATGCAGAGGCGGAAGGTATAGGCGGGGATCTTCTTGTCCCCTGCTCCGGTTCCTCCGAGGATCTGTCCGGATTTGATGTCGCAGTAGATATGTCCGGCGTGCGGTTCGTTGAAGTCCGTGCGGCTTTCGCGTCCGACGCGGTACTCGCAGCCCGCTTTCGCGTAAAGATCCCCTTCGTACGTCCCGTCGATAAAGACATCGCCTGTGATCGAGCGCAATTCACCGGTGCGGCGATCTTTCAGCGTGACGCTGACAACGCGATTGCCCTGCTTCTGGACCTGTTCCAACTGATGGGCCTTGAGGACAGTGATTCCGGGAACCTCGGCGACCATGCGGTCAAAAATCTGTTCCGCGACGCTCGGCTCGAACCAGTAGCCTTGCTTGCAGAGGCGGACCTGTTCGGAATCCGGGCCGTAGCGATCGAGATAGTGCTTGTAGACCCGATCGACGAACTCGCGGAAGATTCCCTGAATCATTTCCCGTTTTTCGATGTCGCTTGCGCCGAGGCCGCTGCTGCTCATCGCCCCCAGATGGGGATGATATTCCGCAAGGAGAACGCGGCGGCCCTTGCGTCCGGCAGAGATCGCGGCGGCGATTCCTCCCGGCGTGCCGCCGATGACGACGACGTCGTATTTGTGAGAAGGCGGCGGGGGGCTTCGCTGCGAAAGGACGGCACTCGGCGCATTCGCGGGCCAGTTGCCATCCGTAAAAGGCTGAGGTTTGATTTGCGCAGGATCGACGACGACATGCTTGATCCGCTGGCGTTTCCAGGTGTAGGTCATGTGGACGAGGCCATCGGCGGTCTGGATGATGGCGGGATAACTGAACTCCTGCTTGGGTTCGTTCTCCAGGGTGAGCGCTGCTTCCCACGTTTTTCCATCGCGGGAGATCGCGAGATTCAAGGGGGAACGGCCGCGTGTGGTGTGGTTGTAAATGATGAGTTGACGGCCATCGCGCAACGTGACCGCATCCGTTCCCGAGCCGGGGTTCGGGAGCGCATTGAGGTACATCGCCCCCCAAGTTTTTCCCATGTCCAACGAACGAACGCTGAAGATGTAATCCTGGCGGCGGGTGCGCCCGACAGAAAGTAGTTCGTCTCCACCAAGGAACAGAATGCTTGGCTGGATGGAGTTGATGCCGTTAAAGATTGAGGGAGTGGATTTCGTCCAGGTCTGGCCGAGGTCGGAGGTGCGTTCGAAATGGATCTGCCATTCGGGAGATGCACTGGTACCCGAATCGCGTTCCCGCTCGGTGCTGCTGGGACAGAGGATGTCGCCGTTGGGGAGTTGAACGGGTTTGTTCTTGATCGGTCCGAGGAACCCGTCGGGAAGTTTTTGCGGCGCACTCCAGGTTAAACCACCATCCTTGCTTTTGGTGAGCATCCCCCACCAGGTGCGGGGGTTGACGCCGACTTTGTAAAACAACATCAGCGGGCCGGATTTGGGTTGGAAGAGAACAGGATTCCAACAGGCGTAGCGTTTGCCATCCGGCTGGACGCCGTTGACCACCTCCACGGTCGGCCCCCATTTGCCGTTTCTGTGGAGGCTGACCCAGATGCCGACATCCGGATTGCTCTCCGCGGTCCCCCCGAACCACGCGGCGACGAGTCCATCGCGAGTCTCTGCGATGGTGGAGGCGTGACAACTGGGGAAAGGGGCCTGCTCAAAAATAAATTCCGATTTATGAATCGGACTTTCAGCCCCGCAGGCTGTGAGCGAAATCGCGGCCACGAGGTAAAGCGAGCAACAGCAGGGGAGCCTGCGGATGATATTCATGAGATGGAGTCTCAATTCGGGAAGATGTGAGAAAAATCGAAAATCGTGAGAACCTGGGAGGGAGTATGGCCGTTCGCTGCTTCAGCCTCAACCGTAGGAGAAGGTCTGACGTCTACGGGAAATCGGTGGAACTTCAGGGCGGGGCCGGGTGTCTGTGAACGGAGGAGGCGGGACATTGCAGAGATAGAGTTACCGTGCGTGCGTCGCAGAGCGTGCGAAAATTTGTCCCCCCGTGGCGAATATTTTTCCACAGGATGGCCCAATTTCGCGTAACTTCCGGCCTGCCAAGCGGTACAAAAAGTTTGCACGGTTTGGCGATTTCGGATATTCTCAAGACTGTGGGGCAGCAATCATTCTTTTCTTCGATCTTTCATCTCTGTTTCAGCTTGAAGTGTCAAACTGACGTGCTATCGGAACGCTCATCGTATGCGTGAGCGGAGATGTTTGCATGGCGCTTGATGAAAACAGTCCTGACAGCCTGACAAAGACGGTCATTCACAACATTCTTGTGGTGGAGGATGAACCGGATATCGCGTCATGCCTCAGGACAATGCTCCAGGAGGAAGGCTTCCAGGTCACGGTTGCAAAAGACGGCGGACAGGCACACAGCAGTTTCGTGATGCGGAAACCGGACTTTGTGATTCTGGACCTGATTCTCCCCGGGGAGAGCGGATTCGAGGTTTGCGATCATTTCAAGAAAACCGATGCGACGGTTCCGGTGTTGATTCTGTCGGCGATCGATCTGCCGGAATCGAAGGCATTGGCGCACCGGGTGGGAAGCGAAGGCTATCTCACAAAACCGTTCGAACGACGGGACCTGTTGAAGAAGATTTCAGAGATCGGCGAGGCGAAGTGGCGTCAGAACCATGCTCTCACGGGAGAGTCAGAAAACCGGGATGACGACCACATTCGTTTCGCCTGTCGCTGTGGAAAACGGTTCAAAGTGAAAGTCCAGCATCGGGGAAAGACGTTGACGTGCTCCGGCTGCGGTGAGCCGGTGGCGGTCCCCCGGGTCTGATGTCACAGACAGTTGTCGGGTCGGATTCAGGATTGAGACAGGAATCCATTCAGATCACATTGTCACAATTGCGGAGCGGTCGCGTGTTTGTTTTGAAACTGCTTTCCGGACACTACAAAGGAAAGACGATCCAGCTCCCGGACCGGGAGGTGATCATCGGTCGGGAACGGGATTGCTACATCCGGTTGTTCTCGGCGGAAATCAGCCGGCACCATTGCCGATTGAAGATGTCTCGCGAAGGGCTGACGATCGAGGATTTGAACAGCAGCAACGGCACGTTCCTGAACGGTCAGCAGATCGCGGAAGCGACGGCCTTGAAATCGGGGGACTGTTTCAAGGTCGGCCCTGCGGAATTCCAGGTGTGCAGCATCAAGCCGACGCGGCGCGATCCGGATTCCGTCGACGAAAGCGAAATTGCGAACTGGCTGGCGGAACAGCGGGAGGGTTCGAGTACCGATCTGGGGACGACGGTGATCAACGCGATCCAGGCCGCCACGACTGCGGCGGCAGCGGCGAAGCCCCCGTCCAGCCATGAAATGGCCCGTGTGGAGCCCTCCTCCAGCACCCCGATCCCGAAGCCCAATCTCCGGCTGGAAAAGGTGTACCAGTCGCTGCACGAAGAGGCGCAGGATATCATCCGGAGGCATCTGGACTTGATGGAGGAACGGGCCGCCGAAGGGGACACGAAAATCAGTTCGTGATGCTCATTCCACAAAATGCTCTGGACGAAGCGCCGTTTTCCGACAATTGGCGATCCAGCGGGATCACCAACCGCATTTTGTGAGGGATCAAAGTCCAGTCCGCTCCCAAGTGGCGCGTCCGTCCGGTAAGATCTTGCAGAGATCTTCTCACAAAATGCTCTGGACGAAGTACGGTTTTCCGTAAGCGGCAGATCTCACCTGATCACCAACCGCATTTTGTAAGGCGATCCTGATTTCTCGGTGTGTCGTCCTGCGCACCGACTCACAAGAAAGATTGCGGTTCATGCGGATCATTGCCGGGAAATTTCGTCGCCGATTGTTGCGGGTCAATCCGGGGGAGACCACGCGCCCGATTACCGACCGGGCGAAAGTGATTTTGTTTGACCGGCTGATGGAAGTCCTCCCGGAAGCCCGGGTGCTGGATCTGTTTTCCGGGACGGGAAGCATGGGACTGGAGGCGATCAGCCGGGGGGCGGCCTCTGTGGTCTGCGTGGAGGCAGATCGAAAAGCCCACGAACTGCTGCAGGAAAACGTCCGCGAGCTGGACCTGCAGGACCAGGTGGTGTGCTGGCGGACCGATGCCCTGCGCTCCACGTTCAAGCCGCGGGGCGTGGAAGGGTTTTATCCGTACGATCTGATTTTCTTCGATCCTCCGTATCGGCGTCTCGACAAACTGAAGCCGAAGGATCTGCTGTTTGACACTTTGGAACGCCTCGCATCTCCGGAACTCTCCACGCCGGACGTGCTGATGATCATTCGCTGCAACAAAGAGGCGGAGTTTTCTCTTCCCGACGTCTGGGACAAGGGTGAGCCGCTGGTGGTCGGCGGAATGGGGATCTGGTTTACGCGACGGCGGGGCTGGGTCGATCCGACGGAAGTGCCTGCAACTCCGGAGTCGGAATCATGACCGTGCTGGACCGGTTTCGACTCGACGGGAAGAAGCTATTCATCACCGGTGGAAGCCGGGGGCTGGGACGGGAGATGGCGCTGGCGATCGCCGAAGCGGGGGCGGATGTGGTCCTCGTCGGGCGGGATGTGGCCTCACTGGAGAAGACCGCGGCGGATATCCGGAGCCGGGGTCGCACGGCGGAACCGATCACCGCGGACGTGGGGATCCCTGCAGAAATGGAACGAGTCTGCGAGGAGGTTCTGCAGAAGCAGGGCGTGTGCGACATCGTCATTAACAATATCGGCGGGAGGCGGATCAACGTCCCGACGGAGGAACTGTCGCTGGAACAGTGGCAACAGATCCTCGATCTGAATCTCACCAGTACGTTTCTCAGCACGAAAATTCTGGGTGGAGCGATGATCAAACGGGGAACCGGTGGGCGGATTATCAATATCGCCTCCATTTCGGGGCTGATCGCCAATCGAGGAATCGGCGGGCGGAGCTACGAAACGAGCAAAGCCGCCGTGATTGCCTTCACTCGGGCGACGGCGGCGGATTGGGCGCCGCATCGGATCACGGTGAATGCGATTGCGCCGGGGGGATTTTTCACAGAGCCGAATCAGCGGTGGCAGCGCGAGCATCCGGAAGTGATCACGGAATTTCTGAGCCAGATTCCGATGGGGGAGTTTGGGTCGCCTGAGGACCTGGGGCCGCTCGCAGTTTTTCTGGCGAGTGATGCCGCCCGTTACATCACGGGAGCTACAATTCTGATCGACGGGGGCTATACTCTGTGGTAGAGCCATGCTCTCTTTGTGTGCGACGGAGGAACGTCTAATTCCGTGCGACAGAGGGTGTGTTGCGTTCCGAGGAGCATTCACCCGGTCACACCAGCAGGAGCTTACGCCATGACGAAATCATCCTTTCCGCGGATCCTCGTGGGGGCTTTGGCGGTTATTGCCGTCGGCAGTTTTTTTCTCGGTCGCGAGACCGCGCAGGGGAACAATCTGGCGGCGAACCGCGTCTATGAGTTGCGGGTCTATCACGCCGCTCCCGGAAAACTGCAAGAATTACATGCCCGGTTCCGGAACCACACGGTGCGATTGTTCGAGAAGCACGGGATGCGGAACGTGATCTATCTTACTCCCCAGGACAAACCGGCCAGCGAAGACACGCTGACGTATCTCGTCTCGCACGTCAGTCGCGAGACGGCCAAGATTTCCTGGGAGGAATTCCGGAAAGACCCCGAGTGGCTGAAAGTAAAGATGGAGTCGGAGAAAAACGGCAGCCTGACCTCGAAGGTGGAGTCTACATTCCTGGACCCAACTGACTATTCCCCGATGAAATGACCCGCCCGGGTCGTGAACCAACTCTTTCATTCGTTTATTCTCTGTTGTCGGGCGACATTCACTTACCAGGGTCTGGTCAAGACATGCCTACCCTGCTTCGCGATGTAGGCATGCCACCCAAAGACACGACAACTCGTAAAAGACAGACCACCTGGTCGCACTGATTCCCGCTGGAACACGCACAGCAAGGGGTTGTTCCCGATGGCCAATGCGAAGATTGACGTTGTCGGACAGGGGGAACTCCCCCTCGTCGCGGACCTGTACAACCAGATTTACCGGCCGACGCACGACGTGGAGTTTTTCACGCGGCGATTTCTGGGGCGGTATAACCCGCTGTTGCTGATCGCCAGCCTGGAGAACGAGGCGGTGGGCTTTTACGCCGGGTTTGAGCTGAAACCGGGGATGTTTTTCTCGTGGCTGTACGGGGTGTTGCCGCATTGCCGCCGGATGGGGATCGCCTCGCAGTTGATGGATGCCTCCCACGGGTGGGCGGCGGAACATGACTACGAGACGATGCGGTTCGAATGTCACAACCAGCATCGTCCCATGCTGCACCTGGCGATCGCGAGAGAATATGACATCGTGGGGATTCGCTGGGACAGTGACCGGGGAAATAACTTGGTGATTTTTGAAAAATCCTTGACCACTTAAGCCCTGTCACCCGAGCGACCCCTCTTGACCGAACGGGGGGAACATCGCAGAATTTCCGTGACGACTGAACGATGCTGTCGACAGCAGGAAAGGCACAGGATGGCTTCTCGGAAATCGCAGCGCTCCACCCCGTCGGCCAAACGCAAGTCCCCTCACGTACCTACCATCGGCTCCTATCTCATCCAGCGACTCCAGGACTACGGCATTCAGCACGTCTTCGGGATTCCCGGAGACTTCGTCCTGCAGTTTTACGGCATGCTGGAGGAGAGCACACTCAACGTCATCGGCACGACGCGCGAGGATAACGCCGGCTACGCGGCGGACGCCTATGCCCGCGTCCACGGCATGGGGGCGGTGTGCGTCACCTACAGTGTGGGTGGCTTGAGCATGTGCAACTCCATTGCCGGAGCATACGCGGAGAAATCTCCCGTCGTTGTGATCTCCGGCGCCCCAGGTGTCGAAGAACGGCGAAAAAATCCGCTGCTCCATCACCGGGTCGGTGCGTTCAGCACGCAGCGGGAAGTGTTTGAAAAGATCACCGTCGCGTCGGCGTCGCTGGAAGATCCGCTAACGGCGTTCCGGGAAATCGACCGCTGCCTGGCAGCGGCGGCCCGTTACAAGCGGCCCGTCTATCTGGAGCTTCCCAAGGACCGGGTCCGGACTCCTTCGCCGCATCCCTATCAACCGGCGATCGAACACCCGGTCAGCGATCAGTCCGCCCTGAAAGAAGCTTTGGAAGAAGCGGTTGAGCGGATCAATGCCTGCAAGCAGCCGGTGATCGTCGCCGGGGTGGAGATGCATCGCTTCGGCCTGGGGGATGAACTGATCAAGCTGGCGGAGAAGGGAGGCATACCGATTGTCTCCTTGCTCCTCGGTAAATCGGTCGTGAGTGAGAAACATCCGCTGTACCTGGGGATTTATGAAGGGGCGATGGGACGGGACTCGGTGCGCAGGTACGTCGAGAACAGCGACTGCCTGATTTTCCTGGGGGCGCTGCTGACGGACATCGACCTGGGAATCTACACGGCGCAGTTTGATCCGGAGCGGTGCATTCACGTGACGGCGGACGAACTCAAGATCTGCCATCACCATTTCCACGACGTGCTGCTGCAGGATTTTGTGAAAGGGCTGGTGAAGGCGAAGCTCAAACAGCACAAACCGTCGATCGCGAAACTTCGCGAGCCGGAGAAGAAATTCGTCCTGAAGCCGGACGAAGCATTGACGACGCGCCGGCTGTTCGAGCGGCTGAACCTGTTTCTCGACGCGAACATGGTGGTGGTGACCGACGTGGGGGACTGCCTGTTCGGGGCGATCGATCTCTCGATTCACCAATCGACCGAATTCCTCAGCCCGGCGTTCTACACCTCCATGGGGTTCGCGATTCCCGCCTCGATCGGCGCGCAGTTCGGGAATCCGAAGTTGCGGCCCATCGTGCTGGTGGGTGACGGGGCGTTCCAGATGACCTGCCTGGAGCTTTCCACGGCGGTGCGACATGGCTTTAACCCCATCGTCATCGTGCTGAACAACAAGGGTTACACGACGGAGCGGTTCCTGCAGGACGGGCCGTTCAACGACATTCTCAACTGGCAATACCACCGGCTGCCCGATCTGCTGGGAGGAGGCTGGGGATTCGAAGTCCATAACGAAGGTGATCTCGACCAGGCGCTGCATGCGGCGCTTGCGAATCGTGATACCTTCAGTCTGCTCAACGTGCATCTCGATCCGAACGATATCAGCCCCGCGCTGGAACGTTTGGCGGAAACCCTGTCGAAACGGATTTGATGTGTCCCCTGGCGAATTTCGTCTCAACTCTTGAATTCAGGAGGTGGTGCCGGATGCTGTTAATCCCCTGGTTGTCCTCGCTGCGTCTCAAACTCCAGCCTGCGTTTTCCTCGCAACCCGGTCGTCCGCATCGCCACCCGCATCGCCAGCTCACTCTTCACGCCCGGATGTCCTTTCCCCCGTCACTTGTGCCGTTTCATCCCCGGGAGCGGGATCGCCAACGACTGGCCTGCTGTGCTCAGCGTTTGGCCTGACCGGGGGAATATGGTAGCCTTTGTGCGTCGATCCGGTTCCCATTTCGGCGGACCGAAAATGGATTAAGACGCTCCTTAAGGATAGCCCATGAGTTCCGGCAGCCAGCACTTCGTTTCGCATCCCCTCGCCAGTCAGGCAGCATCGTCCAGCCTGGGATCGGCCTACAACGTCGAAGCCTCCATCGTGATCTTTGGGGCTTCCGGAGACCTGACCGCCCGCAAGCTGCTGCCCGCGTTGTTTCAGTTGTGGCGCGAGGGTTATCTTTCGCCGCGGTCGCCGATTATCGGCGTGGCCCGGCGCCCCAAGACTGACGAGTCGTTTCGCCAGGAACTGCTGGAGGGGGTTTCCTCGTTCGCCCGGAGTCCATTGCAGCCGGGAGAGTGGGAGAAATTCGCGGCGCAGTTGCATTACCTGCAGCACGACATTTCCAACCCCGCCGATTATCCGAAGCTGTCCGAACAACTGACGGCGTTGGAAAAACAGCACGGGGTGGTCGGGAAGCGGCTGGTGTATCTCGCGACCACGCCGGATCTGTTTGTGCCCGCCGTCACCGGGATGGGGCAGGCGGGGATGACGACGCCGGCGGAAGGAGGTTGGACGCGGGTGGTGTTTGAAAAGCCATTCGGCCACGACCTGGAATCGTCCCGCCAATTGAGCCAGATCCTCAGCCAGCATCTGGCCGAAGACCAGATCTACCGCATCGACCACTACCTGGGCAAAGAAACCGTTCAGAACATCCTGCTGTTCCGGTTCGGCAACTCGATCTTCGAACCTCTGTTCAACCGGACGCATGTCGATCACGTGCAGATCACGGTGGCGGAGTCGCAGGGGATGGAACGAGGGCGAGGGGGTTATTACGACGAAGCGGGGGCGTTGCGGGACGTGTTGCAGAACCACGTGTTGCAGTTGCTGTGCCTTGTGGCGATGGAACCTCCGGCGATGTTCCGGGCCAAGGAAATCCGGGACGAAAAACTGAAAGTGCTGCAGGCGCTGGCCCCCGGGAACCGGTACGACATGAAGCAGTGGGCGGTGGCGGGGCAATACACCGCCGCGGAGATCAACGGCAAGCCGGCGCTCGGCTATCGCCAGGAGGAGCGGATTCCGCCCGATTCCCGGCGTGAGACGTACGCCGCGCTGGATGTGCGGGTGGACAACTGGCGGTGGGCGGGGGTGCCGTTCTTTCTGCGGACTGGGAAGCGGATGCCGCACCGGGTTTCCGAAATCGCCATCCAGTTCAAGTTGCCGCCGTTGCATCTGTTCACGACGGTCGAATGCGAAGGGGACATTTGCGATCTGGTGGGGGCCAAGCCGAACACACTCGTGTTCCGGATTCAGCCGAGCGAGTCGATTTCGTTCATGGTTTCGACCAAACGGCCGGGGATGCAGTACCAGATTGAACCTGTGCAGATGGATTTCTCATACGAGAAGCGGTTTGAAAAGGGTCTGCCGGAAGCCTACGAGCGGTTGTTGCTCGACGTGTTGCGCGGGGACTCGACGCTGTTCACCCGGAGCGATGAACTGGAAGCGGCGTGGACGTTCTGCACGCCGATCCTGGAGGCGTGGGAGCGGCCGGACCATCAGCCGGAGCCTTATGCGGCCGGGACGTGGGGGCCCACCGCGGCGGACCAGTTGCTGACCCGGATCGGCGCCCGGTGGCGGAAGCCGAAGCCGGAGTAGCAACAGAACTGACCTGACTGTAGAGCGAGCCATCCACTTAGGGGTTAATCATCCCGCGAGTGGAAGAAGGGTTCATCCGGTTTACGGGAATGGCAGACGGTGCAGTCTTTCAGGACACCGGAGTGCCCCTGGAGAAGGATTGCCTGTGCGTTGTCAGGAGCGGTGACCGCGGGACCGGTCGCATGCTGCGGACCGTGGCATCCCGCACAGTGAACACCTCCATGCCCGCGCGAATCCTTGAACAGTTTCCCGGGTTCTTCGAAGTCGAAATTGGGTTTTCGCTTCTGATGGCATTGCTTGCAGGTCGGTTCCGTGACCCAGGGCTGTCGATGCGGATTGGCGACGGCGGTCATGTCGCCGTGACAATTCACGCATGTAATTCCCTTCGTGAGGTGGACATCACGCTGGCACTCCGTCTTGACCCCGGGGTGGCAGGCATAGCAGGTATTCGTCAGGGAGAGTTTCGACATCCGCGAGGCATGCGAACCGTGCATGGCGATCGAGAAGGGCTTCACTCCGGATTTTCCCGTGGTTCCGAGAGCAGGGTCGGCATGGCAACCGGCACAGAGGACGGGCTTGGCCTGTTCGAGCTTTGTCTTGTGAAGCTTGTCATGTTTGCGAAGGATATCCGTCGCGACGCTGATCCCGGGAGTGTTGTGACACAGGTTGCAGTTGATTTCCCATGACACCGGCACCACCGCCTCGGTCCAGACCAGATTCCGCCCCTTCGAATCCTGCACGACGATTTTCGATAACTGGAACGGATCCTCGTGCATGGAATCAGTCAGAGGTGTGATGGGAATTCCCGTGGCGTGCCAGTCATTGTCGCCCGTGGGGACCATCGTTCCGGAGAGCCTGTTCCCGGTCAAACCGACATTCGGGCTGAGGGTTGTTCCAAAGAGTTTCGGTGCGTATTGCCAGAAGTTGGTTTTGTTGGACGAAGTCGTATTTCCTGGAATCGAATATTTGACCGTGATTCCTTGAGTCACGATCCTGGGTTCCTCTCCGCTGGCATCAATGACCTGTGCGCGGAGGGTGTTGAAGGGTGGGAGAATGCAGATCTCCGAAAAATCCTGATTCATGCAATGCATCCCCAACTCGTTGTAGCCGAGGACGGTGTAGTCCGGAACGGTTGCGGCTGCTGCCGGGGTCGCCTTTCCCTCCTGTGCGAATGCGGGTTCGCTGCCCATGGGACTCAAGACCAAATAAGCGATACCGGCTGTAAAAGTCAGGATTGCCCCCGTAAAAATCGCGAGATGAATCCCTGTCTGCGCGGAGCGGCGCGTGTCCATGGTTGCCCTCTTGAAATGAAGGTAGAGAAGTGGCATAGCCGACACGGAATGGAGTGCCCAATCCATCCTGCCCGTGTGTCAGCGTGTCGTTGCCGGCCCCAGGCGATACGACACAGAAGTGATCTACCCTCTGTTTATATCGCCACCATTTGGACATTCAAGAAAAACGGAGGCTCCTGAGATATTTTTAATGAACCAAAAACAGTGTTTTTAGTTTTTTCAACGAGTGAAATGCGTTCGTTAGCAGTGCGACATCTGCGTTGTGCAGTTGTCGGCAACATCGAAGTTTGAACTGGTTGTTGTGTTGAGAGACCTGGACCGACTCACGATTGCGTGATCAGTTGCTGACGCGGATCGGCGCCCGGTGGCGGAAGCCGAAGCCGGAATGAGAGCGAGAATCAAGGGGTATAGAACAGGACGTCAGGTCGTTCCGCTCCGGACCGCGGCGTGTTGCCGGGAAGAAGAACGAGGTTTGCAAGAGGGTGAAATCGCCGCCGCCATCCAGAGTGATTGTGCTTTTGGCGCCATCCGGATGTCCGATCACGGTGAAGTGATGTCCGGAAGGAATCCTGAAGTTTTTCCACCATTTTTCCCTGGGTGGAGAGGGTGACCGAGGTGCCAACTCCCATCGGCTGCCAGCTTTCAACATGGGCCAGGATGGTGGAGTTTAAAGTGATCGCGGCCCCCAGATAGACAGTGCTCAGGGACATCTTCGCATGCACGAGTGCCCCCGCGCGGAGAGGGACCGCGGAGATGCTGAGAATGGCGGGCAACGCTGAACCGCGACCGGATTACCACCGAACTGCGCGGTGATTGTAGTTTTTCAAGGGGATGCCGGCGAATTGCTGCGGTTCTGTGCGAAAGCGACTCCGCGTGGGCGTGGTGATGCGGAGCAATTCCGCGGCTGACAGTAATGCCCTTTCCTCGAAGACTTCCGCGGAATGCGGTATTGAACAAGACGTTCGACGGCGATTGTTGATCATGAGATCCGCTCCAGGGAAATAGACGGCCACCTGCCGCTGGGTAGCTGCGGGAGATTTTCTAAATGTCTCTTGCAGTTACTCTGGTCGGGGGATGACACCTCGATCAAAAGCTTTCGAGTTTCCCGGCGGAGAATTAATTTTGCGAAGAGCGAAATCCGCAATCGGCACGGTTTAGCCGGGACTTTCCAGCGTAAATTCTCTCGGAAAGCGGATAGTAATCGCGGGTCTATCAGCGAAGAATCTGATCACTCGGCGTCGGCATCGGGCTTGCGGGTCTCGGTAGGGGCTGATTTCACGAGGATCAACTGCAGGTCCACTTCTTTTGCGGCAGGGCCACCAGGAGGTGGGTTTGAACGGGGAATGGACAAAGATCTTCCCGTCACGTCATACAACCCCAATTCGCTTTGAAAGGGAGAGAGTGCCGCGACCGGACGTGGGTAGTCATCCCAGACGTGACAGTCGATGAACTCCACGCCGCCATTCCGCTTCGTCAGTTCCGGTCGGCGCGCTTCGAACAGAATCGGAACCCGCAGGTCATAATATTTGGGATGGCGCACGTTCCAGGGATTCGTGAAGTGACAATTCCGAAACCGGATTTTCGCGCCGTCCGCAGACTTGTCGCAGATCTTGACGCTGCTCCTTCCGGTCCCATCCACCGCACAGTCGACGAACTCAATCAGCCCGCCCGGTCCATCGTCCTTCACTGCCCCGATGGAAATTCCGGCCCAGCCATGCTCATTGTCGTTGCGGCCGATGCCCTGCCTTTGGACCTCCAGAGTCGTCTTGTGAATCAGGCACTTTTCGAACTGGATCGAGAGGGGAGGTGACTTCGCGCGTCAGGTTCTTGGGATAGACCAAGACCTCATGCCCTTGGTGTTCTCGAAGGTGCAATTCCGGATCTTGATATTCACGAGACGCTGTTTGGGGCTGTCGGGCTCCAGGTCGATTCCGGCCGAGGGAGCCGTTCCCCAGGTATTTGCGAACAGGCAATTCTCAATCGTGAGGTTTTCCGCCCCGATCACGCTGATTCCCTGACGGTGGTTATCGATGCAGATGACATCCCGGATCACGACATCCTTGCAGTATTCCTGTTTTCCGGTGGTTCCAATGTAGATCCCGTCTCCCCCGCTGCTTTCGATGCGCAGTCCCTCGACTTTCACATCGGTACAGCCGTTGAGGGAAAGTCCCATGCGCCACTCCGCCCGTTTGTAGGGAGGCCGCTGATAGATCCGCTTATGCATCCGCAAGGCGGCCCCATAGCCGCGGAGGGTGACGTTCGACATGTCGGTCGCTCGAAACAGGCTGTCGCCTCCTCCCTGGAATGCCTGCTTTTTGGCCTGGATCACGACTCCCGGCTCGAAGAAAAGTTCCAGGTTGTTACGGAGCGTGATGGGACGGACGATCCAGGGTTGTCCCATGAAGGGGACGGTAATTTTTGAGGCCTTGGAATCGATAGCGGCCTGGATCGCCAGAGTGGAGTCTTCGGGAATGAAGCCCCACCACGCGGCGTTGGCCTCCTTGATTTCTCCCTTCTCAATCCTGGCGATCGCGGCGGGATTCGGCCCGAGAGGATTCTGGGGGGCATCCTCAGCCTGAACCGGGGCCACTTCCGCGAAAATCATCCCGAGGAGGAAAAGATATCCGAGGAGGAATCGGGACCATTCGCCATGTTGCACAGTCATCAGCAGTACCTTGATTCGAATTACGTGGAGTCGAAATTTGCATGAGCAGGAGTCCCCATTATGTCCCAAGGTTCCCGGAATTGCCAGAAGGTCTCGTGCCCGATGCCAAGGACTGGGTGCCAAATTCCCGGGTTTTCCCGCCACAAACTCCTCTATCCGAGGAAGTTGCGGCGGACTATAATCCGCCCCCTGTTGTTTTAGGAGACGGTTCAAAGGAACCCGTGCATGGGACGCTCACATTGGCTGTGGCTGTTCAGTTTGTTACTGTGGACATTGTCCGGATGTAACGGCACGGGCTTTCCGCGCATCCCGCTCCTCGGCGATAACATTGTGCAGCGCCAGGAAGCGGAAATTCACGATCCTTACCCCGATTCCGACGCGGGCCCCTCGGTCAGCCTGAGACCGCGCGAAGTGATGCTCCAACGCAGTGAACCACGGCGAATCAAAGAATCCGCGATGCGAACCCGAGCCTATGGGGACTTCAACAAGAACCCCACGGAACCGGCACCGGTGGATAACCCGAACGGATACCAGGTCGTGCCCCCGTAAAGGACGTGTTTTTCTTACCGCTGTTGGACTGTTGCTCCTCATTGCCTGCTTCTTCGCGCCGGTTTCCGCTGCGCCGAAAGTTCCGCGGAGTGTCGAAACCAGCGGCCTGGATCTGATCAACGCGGAGACCGATCAGGCGATCTTGCGGGGACTCCGTTATCTGGCCGCGCAACAACATGCGGACGGAAGTTTCGGGGACAGTGTCGCCGTCCGAAGCAACGTGGCGATTGTCTCGTTGGCCGGGATGGCGTTCCTGTCGGCGGGACATACGCCCGGGCGGGGTGAATTCGGCGAGACGGTCGAAAAAGCGACACAGTTCATCCTCAAGGCGTGCCAACCGAACGGCTTCATTCACCTGGCGGACAGCATCGGGCATGGTCCGATGTACGGCCACGGCTTCGCGACGTTGTACCTCGCTGAAGTGTACGGCATGAGCCCCCGCCAGGAGATCCACGATAAACTCCAGCGGGCGGTCAAAATCATCATCAGCTCCCAGAACAAGGAGGGGGGCTGGCGCTACTACCCTGTGAAGAACGACGCGGATATTTCCGTGACCGTCTGCCAGATGATGGCTCTCCGGGCGGCCCGGAATGCGGGGATTGCGGTCCCCAAGGAGACCGTCGACTCTTGCCTGGAGTACGTCAAGAAATGCCAGAACCTCGACGGAGGGTTCAAGTATCAGTTGATCCAAGGGTCGGAGAGCCTGTTTCCCCGATCCGCGGCGGGACTGGTCGCTCTGTACAGCGCCGGACTGTACGAAGGGAAGAACGTCGAGCGGGCGCTGGGCTATGTGCAGCGGTACCATCCCGGCAAGAATCAGGGAGTGCACCGGAACGAGCCGCATTTCTTCTACGGCCATTATTACGCCGTGCAGGGGATGTGGCTGGCGGGGGGTGATTCCTGGCAACAGTGGTATCCGGCGATCCAGAAAGAGCTGCTGAGCCAGCAGATGTCGGATGGAAGCTGGGGGGACCATTTCTCACCGGAATACGGGACCGCGATGGCGTGCATCATCCTGCAGATGCCGAACTGTTACCTGCCGATTTTCCAGCGCTGACCGCGCCACCCGAGGGAACTCGTGACGAACTTCCTGACGATCCTTGTCCGTTGTTTCCTGGCCACCGCGTTGATCATGGGGTCGCGCGAGTCACTGTTTGCCCAGACCTCGGAAACCGCTGTTGAGATTCAGACATCCACAGGGGAACTTCTTTCCGGCCCGCTCAAAGACTGACGGCGGTCGCCTGGGAGATGGGTGGAATCCTCCCCGAAAGATTCCGACGGAGCAGATCCTCCGCGTGGAATGGCCTGCAGAGCGGAGCCTGGCGCATTGGTATCGCCGTCCTCAAGTCCTGCTGGTGAATGGGGACCGGCTCAACCTGCAAATCGAGCAGTGGGATGAAGAGGCGTTACGGGGGAAATGGCCGGACAACAAGGACTGGCCCGTGCTGCGAATTCCTCTCGAATTCGTCAAAGGGGTGATTCTGCAGCCAGGGGTGGATCTCAAGGAGCTGGCGGAACGGCAACGGCGCATTCTGGATCACAAGGCGGCTGCGGACCTCGTCTGGTTGAAGAACGGAGACCAGATCGGCGGACAAATCTTGCGGCTGGAACATGAGAAATTCCTGATTCAACGGGACAACGCGGAACGACCGCTGCCACTGCAGGGGATGTCGTTGATCGCGGTGAACCCGCAACTCAGCGTGACTGCCCCCGCATCCGTACCCGCGAAATCGGCCATTGTCACCCTTTCAAACGGCAGCCGGCTGACGGTCTCCAACTGGGCGAGAAACGGGGACCGCTTCGCGGGTGAGACCTTTTTCAAGACTCCGATCGATCTTCCCGTGAGTGCCCTTGCGAGCCTGCGTCCGGTCTCTGCCGATGCGGTTTCGATTGCGGATCTGGAACCGGTTCAATTCGAACACACGCCGTTTCTCTCTTCCTCGACGCAACTCCGCAAGAATCTCAATGTCCAGCAGGGGCCGCTGGTCATGCATGGCCGCGAATTTCCGCGGGGTCTCGGAATGCAGACGCGTTCCTCGGCCACGTATTCCCTGGACGGACGATTTCGCCTGTTTCTGGCGACTGTCGGCGTGGACGATCTCTCCGGAAAGAGAGGCTCCGTGCAGTTCCGCGTGCTGGCGGATGGGCAGTCGATTTATCAGAGCGATCTCCGCCGCGGCGGAAGCCCACCGCTCTCTTTTCCGCCGCTCAAGGTGGAAGGAATCCGGCAGTTGACGCTGGTCGTGGATTTCGCCGACGAGGGGGATGTCCTCGATAACGCGGACTGGGGGGATGCACTGCTCATCAGGTAGCGGCCTCCCTTGCAACTCCCCTCGCCCCCGATCACGATAGGAGGCTCACGGCATTTGTGTCGCGGCAGGCGGCAGACGTCGTTCCAAGAGAATTCTTTTCCCATCCGTCGCTCGAAGCTGTATCCTCTCATGCCCGCACCCCGTCAAAAATCACCGGCTGCTCCTCCGGCTTCAAAAACTCACAAGGGGATGAGCGCAGACGCCGTCTGGTTCGGCCAGATTGCGCCCTACATGCTGTTCGCGTTGACGTTCCTGATGTGCATTTTTCCGATGCGGGATACGGATTTCTTCTGGCACATCAAGACCGGCGAGTTGATCTGGCAGAAGATGACCATCCCGTCCCACGACTGGTACACGTACATGGATGCGGATCGTCCGTGGATCGATCTGCATTGGGGATTCCAGTTGCTGATGGCCGCGCTGTACGGAGTGGGAGGCGCGAACGCGGCGATTCTCCTCAAGG
>JAXMBX010000056.1:0-30595 GCA_046349635.1 Planctomycetales bacterium | reverse complement strand
GAGAGTGATGAGCTGATCGCCATCAACCAGCGGAGCGGATGCCATCCCCCAGATGGGGAGGGTGGTCTTGTAGTCCTTGACGAAGTTTTTCTGCCACAGGATTTTGCCGCTGCGGGCCTCGAAGCAGAACATGTCCCCTTCCGCACCGATGATATAGGCACGGCCGGAGTTGATGACCGGCGTGGCGCGCGGGCCTGCGGGATAGCTCACCGTATAGCGGACGGGATATTCGTGTTTCCAGACTTCCTTGCCGGTCTCGGCATCCAGGCAGAAGACCCGTTCCGTGCCGGCTTCACGCTGGCGGTCGGTAATGTAAACCAGACCTTCCGCGACGGCAGGGCCGGAGTAGCCTTCGCTGAGAGGGGTGGACCAGACACGGGGAAGTTTTTTGTCGGCAAATTTCTGGACAATGCCGGTTTCGTGCCAGACGCAGTCATGAGTGGGGCCACCCCAGTGGGGCCAGTCGTCGGCGGGGAGAGGAAGAGTGAATCCGAGAACCAGCGTTACGAACATCAGTAAAGGACGGCTGGGGGCAAAACGTTGCGGCATCTCGGACTCCTCCGTGTCAGAAGACGACATGTGGAGATGCCGTCGTTGGTGAATGGATCACTGACAGGAATTATCGGGTGGGAGTCAAGTGGGCTGCAATGGCGCGAGAGGTTGCAATGTGGGAATTCACGCAAGCCGAAGGAGATTAAGCGGTTGACTCATGGGTCGGGGTGAAGTCCAATGGAGTTTCCTCCGTGAAGAAAACATCCAGATTGTGGGAGCGGATCATGCGATTGAGTGTGGTAGCGTTATTGTTTTTGCTGGCCGGTCTGGCCGTGCAGGGGGCGGAACCGGCGCAGAAAGCGGAACACCTTGAAGCGCTGGTGCCGGTGAAGCTGGATTACCTGCTGTTCCTTCCCGGGAATTATGCGACCAAAGAGAAGTGGCCGTTGATTTTGTTCCTGCATGGCTCGGGGGAACGGGGCTCGGACCTGGAACTGGTCAAGGTGCACGGCCCGCCGAAGTTGATTGAGAAAGGGCACCGGATTCCCTTCATCGTGGTGAGTCCACAGTGCCCGATGGACAAGGACTGGCAACCGCATGAGTTGACGGCACTCCTGGATGATCTGGTCAAGAAATACAAGGTGGATGAGGACCGGATCTACTTAACCGGGCTGAGCATGGGTGGGATGGGGACGTGGAAGCTGGCGGCGTACACGCCGGACCGGTTTGCGGCTTTGGTGCCGATCTGCGGAGGTGGAGAGACGTTCTGGACGAAGAAGTTCGCGCATGTGCCGACGTGGGTGTTTCACGGGGCGCTGGACCAGGGGGTGCCGCTGCGTCGCTCGCAGGAAATGGTCGATGCGCTCAAGAAGAACGGCGGCAATGTGGTGCTGACGGTCTATCCGGAGGCGGGGCACGATGCCTGGACGGAGACCTACGACAACCCTGCCCTCTATGAATGGTTGCTGCAGCAGAAGCGGAAGAACCCGGCTGACAATCCGAAGAAGAATCCGTGAAGGAGAGCGGAAATGCGATGGCTGAAGTCGGCCTGCCTGTTACTGGTGTGGTGCGAACTCCTGCGTGGTGCGGAATTGCCGGTGGACGACGGCTACCGGGGGATCTGGTACTACAACCAGCCTTCGAACGACGAGTACAAATACAAGTACAGTGGCGGTATGGCGACGTATCCGCAGCAGCACGCGCCGATCGCGATTTACTGTCCCAGCGTGAAGAAGACATTCTTTGTGTATGGAGGGACGACCGCCGGAATGACAGTGACAAGCAGGAGCTGTTGCATATGGTGTCGTATTACGACCATGCGACGGGAAGTGCCGCGGCCACGAATCCTGCTGGAGCAAGAAAACAAACGATGCGCACGACAATCCGGTGCTGGTGGTCGACCGGGAGGGTTACCTGTGGATCTTTTCTCCGTCTCACGGGACGGGGCGGCCTTCGTACATTCACAAGAGTGTGAAACCGTATGCAATCGAAGAGTTCGAACGGATCCTGACGACGAATTTCTCGTACCCGCAACCATGGTATGTCGCAGAACAGGGCTTTGTGTTTCTGCACACACATTACGGCAACGCGAAGACCGGAGGCGTGCGGGGGGTTGTTCCTGCAGAAGAGTGCGGATGGGCGGAAATGGGGGGACTTGCATCCGCTGGCGAATATCGAGATGGGGGATTACCAGATCAGTTGGCCGAACGGAAAGAATCTGGGGACGGCGTTTGATTTTCATCCGGAACCATTGGGATTGAACGGGCGGTCGAATATTTATTACCTGCAAACAGGCGATGGTGGAACGACCTGGAAGAACATCAGGGAGACGGTGGAGTTGCCGTTATTAGCGAATCCGGCGCTGGTGTACGATTCGGTGGCGGAGAAGAAGCTGGTGTACCTGAAGGATCTGAATTACGACGCAGAGGGGCGGCCGGTGATTCTCTTTCTGATGAGCGGCGGGTATGCGTCCGGGCCGAAGAATGATCCACGGATCTGGTGGACGCTGCGCTGGACTGGGGAGAGGTGGGAGAAGCGAGAGTTCACTCGTTCGGACAGCAATTACGATCATGGATCGCTGACGATTGAAGCGGATGGGACGTGGCGGATCATTGCCCCGACCGAGGCGGGACCGCAGCCTTACAATCCGGGGGGAGAGATGGTGCTGTGGACTTCGGTGGATCAAGGGGCATCGTGGAAAAAGGAGAGAGTGCTGACAGAGGGGAGCAAACTCAATCACACGTATGCGCGGCGTCCGCTGAATGCACACCCTGGATTTTATGCCCTTTGGGCGGATGGGAATGGGCGACAGCCTTCCCGGTCACGCTTGTATTTCACGAACCAGGCAGGAGAAAAAGTGTGGCGATTGCCGGAGCGGATGGAGAGAGAGCGGGCGAAACCGGAAGTGGTGCCGTGATTCAGGCGAGGAGAGCCTGGATTGGTGAGCCGTCGCTGATGCGGTGGGGGCGGTTGGCGGCATCGTTGAGCATGAGGTCATGCGGGATGCCAAGCGTGGTATACAGCGTAGCGGCGATGTCGTCGGGGCGGGCGGGATGGTCCTTGACTTCGGCGGCGTGCTGATCGGTACTGCCGACGACCTGGCCGGAGACGATCCCCGCACCGGCCCAGAGAACGCTGTAGGCCTTGCCCCAGTGGTCGCGGCCGCCATCCTTGACGTTGACGATGCGAGGGGTGCGGCCCATTTCTCCCATGACGATCACGACCGTCTCTTTCAGAAGACCGCGGTCATGGAGATCGCTGAGGAGGGCGGAGAGAGCCTGATCGAGTTCGGGCATCAGGTTCTGATCGTACAGGCGGAAGTGATCGAAGTGCGTGTCCCAGATCTGGAACGGGGCCAGAGTCGTGTTTTCGGGATTGGAGACGGCGTTTGCGGTGACGAAGCGGACACCGGCTTCGATGAGGCGGCGGGCGAGAAGAAAAACCTGTCCCATTTCGAATCGACCGTAGCGGTCATGAACTTCCGGACGTTCGAGACTGACGTCGAACGCGGTGCGGGTCTGAGAGGAGAGAACGAGGTCGAAGGCGCGCTGCTGATAATTGTCGAGATTGGCGGTCCGAATGCCGCCTCGCTCCTGGCCGAAACTGCCGTCGAGACTGCTGAGGAGATCCTTGCGGGTATTCAGTCTCGGCAGGGAGAGCCCGGAGGGGAGTTGCAGCCCTTCGGGGATGGGGAGCTTTCCTTCCCACTTGGGGGAGCGGGCCATCATACGGTTGCGCGCTACCGGGAAGGGGTCGTAAGCATTGCCGAGCCAGCCTCCGCCGGCGCTGGGGGTGGGGAAGCCCATGTCGAACAGAAGCGTCGGCGTGAGAACGAACGGGGGCATGCCGTTGAGTGCAGGGAGAACCTTGGAACAGACGGAGCCGTAGGTGGGGTGGTCGTTGGGAGTGGGTTGGATATTCGCGTCGGTTCCGGGCGTGTGGCCGCTGAGGACATAGGCGGCGCTGCTGTTGTGTGCGCTGAGATGATGCGTCGCCGAGCGGAGGAGCGTGTAGTGCTGTGCGAGTTGCGCGAGTCGCGGGAGTTTTTCGGTGATCTGCAGGCCAGGGACGGTCGTGTCGATGGGGCGATAGGGGCCACGGATGCCATCGGGGGCGTTGGGCTTCATGTCGAAGGTATCGAGCTGAGCCGGGCCGCCGTTGAGAAAGACGAAAATGCAGTGCTTGGCAGGTGCGGACGTTGAGGCCCCTTGAGCCTGCAGTCGGAAGAGATCGGCCAGGGAGAGCCCCCCGACTCCGAGGAGTCCGGCGCGGAGGAAATCCCGGCGGCAGAACTTCAGAGGATTGAAGGGGAAAACCATGGAAGACTCAGGCCACATAGAACCCATCAACGAACGTTTCTGGGATCAGAGTACCATACCGGCGAGGAGGAGTTAACCCCTGTTTCGCAAGACGCGGGGGACTCAGGACTTATGCCCACCGTGGAGGCTGATGATCGAGCGTGGACGCGAAGGATCGGGGTTTTCCCCTGGTTTAACGGGGGTGAGAAGAAACGTGACGTAGGCGGGTTTTCCCTCTGAGTGCGGGATTCCTGAGGAACCTATGCGGACGCATTGCCCCTCTTCAAGGAATCTGATCGCGGATTTAACGATTTCTTCGGACGGGTCGCAGCCCAGGAGTTCGGCGATTGCTCCCGTGTCAAAAGGAATTCTGGTGGATTCCGGACGGTCCTGATTTTCAATTGTGACGTTGATCTGTGAAAAAGTGACTGACATGTGTTCGCCCGCGCTGAGAAGTGAGGAGGTTATTCCATACAGAGTTCATTCCGTTGAAGAGTCCGGCTAGCGAAAAACGACACTCTCCGTCACTTGCGATCGGGAGAGTGTCGTCCGTTCGAACCGTGTTTCTGATTATCATTGCGTCGCATCATCATCGTGAGGACTCCTCTTCGGATTGGAGGCAAAGCCTGGTGATGACGAAGTCGACGATCATCGCATCCTAATAGCGGCTGCGTCCGCCGCCACCTCCGCCGTATCCGCCGCGGCTGCCGCCGCCCCCACCCGACCGTCCGCCGCCGCCACCGCGATCTTCGCGGGGCCGGGCTTCATTGACGGTGAGGGCTCGACCGCCCACTTGTTTTTCGTTGAGGGCGTCAATCGCAGCCTGGGCTTCCTGGTTGTTGTCCATTTCGACAAAACCAAAACCCTTTGAGCGACCCGAATCGCGATCCATGATAACTTGGGCTGAAGTCACGGTACCAAAGGCCGCGAACATCTCTTCGAGCGTCGCATTGGTGGTATCGTACGTCAGGTTTCCCACATAAAGTTTCTTACCCATCTGATAACTCCTTCAGAATAAGGGTGCCTTTATCACACGCTTATCCCGAACATTGGGTAATAACTCTCGCATGATCATGACCGCTCGATCATAACATAATCAAGTTCCTCCGTGTGACGAATTCCGGTTTCGGGCGAGTGAATTCGCAGAATAGGGTTCTTTGGACCGAGATTACGTTTTTCATTCTGTGAAAATAGCGTCAAACAACGGCCCGTAATCGCATCCCGGGGAGTTTGCGGCTAGAGTTGATTCTGCAGGCGCTGGCGGGCGACTACCACTTGCCGACAACGAGACTCTTAACTTTTCAGAATTGAAGAATGCATGCCACAGGAACCATATTTGACCTATGCTCAACTGCACTCGGATCGGGCGACAAGGGTTGTTCAACGGAACACGGTCACGGAGCCCTTCGAGTCGCTCCTGATCTTTCTGGAGGGAGAAGGCATGAGTAACGAGAATTCCGGGATCCGGATTGGGGAGTTGTTGTCTCGACCGGTCGACGACCTGATTCTGATTCCCTTCCGGGGTGCGGAATACCACGTGGTCCGGATAAATTATCCGACGAGCCAGCAGTTTTCCCGGTTCACGGTTGCGCCTAAAGTCAGGGATCAGGGTTCGTGACGGAATTGGACTGCGCGTTGACAGAATACGGCGATCAATGCCCCCGCGACAGAGGTCAGAATCTGAGGGGGATCAACTGCGAGAAAACTGGTGGAATACATCCAGGCGGAGACGGCGCTTGCTGCGGCAGATCCTCCCATCCCGCACAACATTGAGAGCCGGAGGTCGGCTGCGTCATATCCGAGCATCAGTCGATTTCCGACATAGCCCAGAGAAACTCCCACCAGGAACCAGACTGCGAATGCCATGGAAGGTAACTTTCGTGCAGAGAGACTTTCGAACTCACGGCAGAACTCAGGTGTCCTGGGTGGAGAGGCGTAAGCGGAGTCGGGGGCCCTTCTTGGTGTCGCGAATGTCAAGGGTGCGGGTCGTCAGGTAGTCCAGCACCGTTTGATCGACGCCGAGAATAATACGGCCATCGTGAGTGAAAACCTGGTCATCCGCCTCCAGGACGCCGTAGCGGAGGCAGACTTTGTTGTTTTGACGCGACACGCGAGTGATGGTCTTTGAATCCTTGGACTGCAGAAGACGGTTGAGGCGCGCACCAGCCGAAGGGGTCACAGTAAACATGGAAACTCCTCATAAAAAGTCATTGGAAGCGGTATCTCATCCCGCGGGATGATCGGTCACAAGCAAGGTGGAGCGAAGTTACTTCCAGGCGCGGAGCAAGTGCCACGGAGGAAAGCATGAGAGGATCGGCCACGCAACGAAAGTCCTGGGGGCAGGAGGGATGTTGCGGAAGTTCAATCGCCGGGATGCCCGCGCGGCTGGAGAAATCGGCGAAACAGGCGAATAACACGCGCCGAAACCAGGTTGCAGTACTCAACTGCACGAGGCAAAAGTATGAAAGACCTCGCCAGACCTGTGATTTCCGGTCCGGCGGTGAAGGGCCGCGTGAGAATTACCTTACTCCATGCGGGGAGCATTGTCCACAAGATTCCTCAATTCGCGATTCAGCGACACCGAATTGAGAGCACGGGAATTGAGCTTGTCAGACCGCAATGTGTGCGACGTGAGCTTAAGTTCGACATATTTTTCAGGTCGCCCGGAATCATCTCATGTGGAAGGTTCTCGGTTGATATGATGACATCTCTGGAGCGAAGCGAAGTTTCGCTGCGCCGCCCCAACGTCTCGTGAGACGCTTATCGAGTTGGGACCGTGGGATCTTCCGGGGGGACTCGATTCTCCACGAGTATCGTTCTCAGCGCCATGGAAGCACGAATTCCAGGGCGAACAATCCGCGTGGAGCAAGGAGGATGACGTTGGTACCTTTCGATTATCGAGTGCTCACCTACGTGGCACGCTTAGAACTTGCATTGGACCGATTGCGTGGGCAATCCAGCTATCTGGCAAACCAGGCTGCGGAGTTGATTCAGGGCGTTCAGCGCTTGAGAGGCGAGTCAGGCAATGCGGATTCCGCCGAATGGAATCGCCTGGGCCGGATGTCGGATGATCTTGGAGGTTTACTGGAGGATCTGCAGGAGCCGACCCGGGATGCAGAGATTGATCGAGCCGTGCCGATTGCACTCCGTCCATTTGTGGAAAGTATCTTTCGCTGGCAACAGCGGTTGCACGGTACCTCGGGACTCCAGCTGCACCTCGAGTTGAACTGTCAGGATTTCGTGTGGTTTCCTGCGCGGTTACGCCACATCCTGGAAGGGTTGATCTCCCAGGCGTTGAAGAGCCAGGACTCAACAAAAGGGGAGTGCCGGATTCAAATGAGGCTTAATTGGACCGGGGATGCCTACGAACTCCAGGTGAGCGACAATGGGATGGGGCTGAGCAAGCATGCGGAAGCCAAAATGTTTGAATTATTTGACCGGTCCGGGTCGGGACGGTTGGCAGACCCCGTTGTCTCATTGGCTGTGCTCAAACTCCTTGTCGAACAGAGCGGCGGAGACATTTCCGTCGTTACCGAGACGGGCCAGGGGGCATCATTTCTTGTCAGGCTGCCTCACTTTGAAGTCGGGGATACGCTGGCTTGACCGGCTTCGTGAAATCATTTGGCAGTCCGATTAGGCAGGTGAAACGGATGTGTTTGCAAAGACCAGCGGGGGCCACGCGTTAATTCCGTATGGGGCACATTCATTCCACTGCAATTGTTCATCCGACGGCCGAAATCCAGAGTTCTGCGGAAGTGGGGCCGTTCACGGTCATCGAGGAACATGTCAGCGTGGGAGAAGGAACGTACATCGGTCCACATTGTCAAATCCGAGCACAGACACGCGTGGGGCGGAACTGCAGGATTCATGCGGGCTGTATCCTGGGAGATATTCCCCAAGATCGGGCCTATCAGGGACAGGTGAGCGGCTGCGAGATCGGTGAAGATTCAGTCCTGCGAGAATATGTGACGGTGCATCGCGGGACAAAAGAGGGATCCCTGACCCGGATTGGAGCGCGTTGCCTGATCATGGCGGCGGCACATGTGGGGCATAACTGTATCGTCGATGAGGATGTCACTCTGGTGAACGGCGTGCTGCTGGGGGGGTATGTACACATCGCTGCAAAGGCGGTGCTATCGGGGAGAGTTGCGGTGCATCAGTTTGTGCGGGTGGGGCGCGGCGCGATGATCGGAGTGGCCTCGACTCTGGTCCGAGACGTGGTTCCCTATTTCATGATCGATGGGCCGGGCTGGAATGTGGGGATCAATCGGGTGGGTTTGAAGCGGGACGACGCCACGGCAGAGGAGTTTGCAGACGTGTGGGGCGCGTACCGCATTTTATGCCGCGAGCGACACTCTTTTCCGGAGGCTCTCGTGCGTCTGGCTGATTGTCTGACGACGGAACGAGGGTTGTCTATTTTGGATTTTCTGCATCGCCCTTCCATTCGTGGCATTCATTTGAAGACGCGGCGAGAAAGCAATCAGGGGTCGGCGGTTGAGGCGGATTTGTAAAAATCTGAAAAAAAGCGGCGAACCAGGACTTGCATTAATATATCACCTACTGTATCGTCGATATATGTTGCGGGGGCAGAACTGATCCCCTTTCAGTAATCAATCTGTGGCGTGTTCCCCATCCCAAGGTCTTATGGCTTCAGTAGAAAGCAGGTGTTCCATGAGAGCGGTTCCACTTGCGAGCCGTCCTCGCCGGTGTTGTTGACCTCATCAGGTCTGAACGGCGATCAGGTTTTACTCAGTCAAAGAAACTTTGGTTTACCAGTACTTCAAAGGCACCAGTGTGCCTGGAAATGGGGAATATCATGTCAGCAGCAAATTTTGGAATTTCGGCAGGGCAGGTTTTTCACGCGGACAGCCATTCGGCCGTGGGCCCGATTGCGCGGCAGAGCGGTGGAGTTCAGCTTCCGGCCGTGCATCATGAGGCGTTGACCTCGCAGGAAATTCGCTCCCTGAACTGGATGCAACGCCTGTTGCTCCGTCTGAACGGAGTGTTCGCGAATTCGAGCGAGTTGGAATGGTAATTGGGTTACCGCGGCTGCGCGAAGTGAATCGTCCTGGATTGCAATTGCCGTAGATGTGCGTGGCGTTTTCGCCTGCGCACGTGAGCCGCTACGGACACCGATGCCCCCGCTGTGCGAATGCCTCTCCCCTCCCCTCTGGGGTTGCGAGGTTTTCGTGCAGCGGGGTTCTCGTCTTGATGAGTCGGCGAAGTATGAAGCGACTGGGAAAATTATTTCTTGCGGAGATGCTCGGGAATTCCCAGGAGCGTGGGATCGGTGGAGTTTTCGCCGGAAATTTCGGGAATCGGGCGCCAGTCGAACCAATGCTCCAGCGGAATTTTACCAGGCTGCGGAACGGCCAGCCTGTCGTTCCAGTAAAAGGAAGCCATCCAGAGATCGGAATCCTTGCCTAATTTTTCGTTCTCGATCGTCAGGTCGTATTGGATTCCATAGTGGATTTCACCCCGGACTTTTTCTTCCGTGACGGTTCCCTTGTAAACATAGATCGTACCGGCGAGATCTTTTCCGGACCCTGGCTGAGGCAAGCCGATGGGATAGTAGGCGACCCAGGTTTGATTCTCCTTCGTCGCCTCAAGGTGTATCACCGGTTTTTTGAGAGGCTGCTCCTGATCTTCGTAGGGTTCCGAGGAAAGGAAGATCGAGGCAATGATCTCGGGAGTGAAGAGGATCCCCGTGGTCCGAGGGGCGCGGTCGACCTCGAAGCGAACGAACAAGCCGTCTTTGGGAATGGGGTCACCATATTTGAGCGGCTGATGTCGAGCGTCGCAGAGGCCGATGCGCAATGTCGCGGTGCGATAATTGCCATTGTTGAATAACTGGGGGCTACGCTCGCAGTTGCCACGATAATAAGTCCCCTCAATTTGCCTGGGATAATCGGGTCGTGTTGATTTTGGCGGGAAGCCGTAGATGCCTCGTGCGGAAGATTGCGAGCGAGTGGCTGCCATTGACCTTTCGACCCAGATCCTGAGCGAGCTGAGTTCTTTTTTCGTGAGTTCATCATGATGCCTGTCGACGGCGAACCATGCCGCGGCGAAGAGAATGACGAGCAAGAAGGCAAGGTGTATGTGGCGTGGAGCGGCGATCAGGCGGACGATTCTTCCGGCGGGCTTTCCTGCAGCGATTCGCCGTTTCAACCTGTCGGAGATCGCAAAGCCGACAAGAAGGAGAAACGCCGTTACTCCAAACGGGTAGATAATGGCGTACTCGTCTTGATACCTGGAGATGAGTTCGTCGAGTGTTTTGAAAAGATCGCTGGGGGGAGCCTTCTGCGGAATCGCTTGAGCCGATGGTTCCTGCGGCCAGGGGGTTCCGGCAAGTACCCAGCGACGGAAGACGTCTATTTCCGAAGGAGTCAGCGGCGGAGAAGACTTCGGCATGCGATCCGCGATATTGTCGGAACTCACACGCAGGAAGAGACCGTTCGATTTGAGGTCTCCCCCTAAGACGGTCTTGAGCGTGTCTCCGCCCGAGGCAGCGAACTGGCGTGTATCCAGTCGCAGACCGCCATTTTTCTTCTCCGGCCCGTGGCAACGGAGACATTTTTCCTTGAGAAGCGGCTGGACCTCTTTCAGGAAATCGATGTGGACATCTTTGCCGGGAGGGTCTGCGGCGCTCAGGGATACGGCGCTCCCCCATAAGAAGAGCAGGCACAGTCCCCACTTCAGAAATGATCTGCCGCGATGAGATGAAGGCGGTCGTGTCTGAGGTCCGTCGTAAATCACGGGTCGAGTCCCGCCAAGGTTGCCGGAAGCTGAGGATAATCGGACGGGAACATGAAGGAACAGGAGAAACCGAGAGATGTTTACGCTACTCGAACGGCACAGAATTCACAAATCATGAAGCGTGTTGGTCAAAACGGGGAGCCTGCTGAATTGTCCGTCGCCGTTATTGGTGCATTTCAATAAAATGAATGTTGACTTTTGTTTTGTTTAATCTTAATAATGTTTAAGTGGATGTTGATTTTGTTGATGTGGGGCCAGGATGGCCTGAAAGGTGGGAAAAGGATGGGATCAGCGGTGGATGTGCGTGGAGATCGCTGGATCGACCATGTCTCCGATGAGGACCTGGGATTCATCAAGCGATTTATCCTGGCCTCGGGGTCGCTCAAGGATCTGGCGGCGGAGTACCGGATCAGCTATCCGACGGTAAGGCTGAGGCTGGACCGGATGATAGAGAAGATCCGAATTTTCGAGTCGGAGAAGATCGTCAGCGAATTCGAGAGGCAGGCCCAGGCGATGTACGTGGAGGGGAAGATCGACCTGGCAACTATGAAAAAACTGGTGCAGGTGCATCGCAAAGAACTGCGAAAGCAAAGCGAGGAAGAGTAGTGAAAGTTATTTCCATGAGAATAAACCCGTTGTGCCGAGTGATTGGGGTTGTGGCGGTTATCTGCGGAGCCGGTTGTCAGCAGTCGAATAGCGGAACACATGAGGTTGCTCGCATCGACTGGAAAGAGATGCAGGCGAATGGAAGCCTGAAGGGGAAGCTGCTTGCTCCGGATGAAGGGGAAAAGTATGGGCATGTCATCAAGATTGATAGCCCGCTGAAGGTAGGAACCGCAGACGGTAAGGCCGTAACGATGCCCGTGCTGGAAATGAAGGCTCCGGAGATCACTCAGCAGATGTTTTCGCTGTCAGGATGGGTGCGCCATGACAAGATTCAGGATGGGGCATACCTGGAGATGTGGGTCGTGTTCCCGAATGGAACGTCTTATTTCACCCGGACTTTGGCGGACAGCGGACCGATGGGGCAGTTCAAAGGGAGCTCCGATTGGCGGCGGATCGAGTTGCCATTCCAGATGGAGGCGGGGCCGAATGCGGCGCGGCCGAAAGAGATCCTTCTGAACGTCTGCTTCAAGGGGCTGGAACATTGTGGTTGAGTGAGTTTAAGGTGAATGAGTCTGAGTGGCGCAGGCGTTTGTGCCAATGGGCCCTGTGGGAAACGGCTGGCTCTGGATCGGGATTGTTGGCGGGGTCGTCATCGGTTTACTGGGAACCGCTTTCGGAATGGTGTTTGGTCTGAAGTTGCCCCGTGGCTGTGCGGTGGGAGTGGGGTGCGTCTCGATCGCGGTAGGGGTATTGCTGATCGGGTGCGGGGTGGGGGCGTCAGCTTCTCGCGAATCGTTTAATCTCTGGTTCCAGATTGTGCTGGAAGGGATCGGCGGGATCATTCTGGGAGGGGCGGCCTTTTATCGTCTGCAGTCCGCACAGTCTGAGATTGAGATGCGGCGGATGCAGGCGATGGATGCGGAACAGTGATCGACGGGCTCGTCTGAGGTGAACACTGAATAAAAAAAACACGCTGCCGCCTGCGGCCGAGGATTTCCCCGGTCACAGGTCAGCAGCGTGATGACTCCTGGTGTGCGTCAATGGTCGCGGTTCCGTATCCGCTTATTTGTCGCTGTTGTCGGGATTCGGGGCGGAAGCGGGAGGAGGAGCCGGATTCGTCGGGGCAGCCGCCGGAGCGGGGACATTCACCCGATTGGTGTCAGTCTGAATGTTCACGCCGGTGCGAGGAGGATTAGGGCTGTTGTCGTATGTGGGGGCCGGTGTGGGGATCGGAGTGCTGGCCGGGGCAATGTTCTGGTCCAACGGCATGTTGGGGTCGCGATAGTTGGTGCGTTGTTGCATGGGGGCGGGGGCAGCTGCGGGTGCGGCACAGGCACCGCCAACGCATTGATTATTGCAGCCAAAGTTACCCCCGTAGGAGCCGCAACCGCTGTTGCAGCCTCCATACCCGTATCCGCCGCCGTAATTGCAGCAGCACCGCCGACGCCAGCCGGCTTCGGTCATCGAAACGGCGGAAAACACCAGACATCCCAACACGAACAGCTTCGCAGCACCTGTTCTCATGATCTCTCCTTTTGAGTTCGAAACGGACTTGCCCCGGTCATGGGGTGGTTTTGATGTGAATAGGGAACTTACAAACAGCAAGGCTCCCTGCTCCCCTGAGGCATGGACATCAGGCAAGTAGCGTGCCCTGAGAGATGAAATCCGGAGTCACATTTTCAATGGAAAGAATTGTCGCGGGACTTTCCGGGAGAGAGGCCGCACTAAAAATCTTGCATCACCGCGCTCAAGGAATTGAGAAGATGTGCGGTGAACTGTCACGATGTGCGGAGGGGGCGCATGGCGGTCTGCTGCCCAACGTCAAGCACGTTACCGAGCCTAGTTTCGTTGCGCAGGTTCACATGCCGGGAGACATATGCGTGGGTTGCTTAATTCAGCAATTCCAGGATGCGGGGGTCAGCGAGGTGGGTGGCAATGAGCGAGGCGTTCTGGAAGTCGTGTCCGGCACTGTGTTCATGCGGGACGGAGACAACAAAAGCGCCGGCCGCTGCCGCGGCATTGGTCCCGGCCTGGCTGTCTTCGAGGACCAGCATTTCATGCGGCTCGACACCGAGGCGTGCGGCGGACTTCAGATAGATTTCGGGATGGGGTTTGCCGTGGGTGACGTCTTCGGCGGTGAGGATGGAGGCGAAGCGGGGAAGCATCTCGAAACGGTTGAGAATTTTTTCGAGATAAGGGCGGGCTGACGAGGTGGCGACCCCTTTAGGGAGGTTTTGTGTTTCGATGACGCCGAGGAGTTCGTGCAGGCCGGGCATCGGTTCCAGGCGGTTCTGAGCAAGTTCGAAGAACAGCACCTGCGATTCGTCGATGAGCGCCTCGGGAGTTTCAGAAAGGCTATGCGTGTCAATCATGATCTGGATCGCTTCGTGGGCACGGCGCCCCATCATCGCCGTGATCAGTTCCGGAGTCATGAGGCAATCCCTGCGGCGGAGCAGTTCGTGTCCGACTTCGTTAAAGATCACCTCCGTATTGAACATCAGGCCATCGAGATCAAAACAGACCGCACGTATCCGGGACATCGGTTCCTCAGTAAGGTTTCAAAGAGGGGGGTGTGAATCTTCATTTTAGCGGCGGTGGGCCGGCGATAAACCGTCATGGGCCTGGTCTCGCGTCAAAATAGATCGTTTTCCGGGAGATTGCCGCCGCGCGTGACGCTTCACGGAGACGGAAAGCGAAATGGGGCAAAAGACTGTGTCGAATTGGTTGACGGTGAAATGGGGTTTGTTAAGATGCAGAAGTCGTTTTCTTCATAATCCAAACACACGTCTGCACGCGTCTAAATCTCGCCAGGGACCGACGTCTCTGGATGAGTTTGAGGGATTGCAGGTCAGTGATCTGGATCAGCGGGAAGACGAGTCTCACATGGTCTACAACGTGAGGCCCTCCGGGTGAGTTTGTGCCGGGGGGAGATGAAAGAACCTATCTTATTGACTTGCCTGTCCAGAACTTCGTAACTCGTGGATTCAACTGATCGTGCTTGAGTTGCTGCTGGCCATTTACGGATGGCTTTCTCAACAATTGCTGTCATGGACCGAAGCCTCCCATGGGGGGCTGCGTCGGTGGTTTGCCGATGCGCCGGTTGTTGATGGTGATTTCACGGGCGTGATGAGTTGTGACACGATTGGCTGGTCCCCCGAGGGATCTCCGCACGCCATTCGCTGGCGCGGAGATGCGCATCCGGGGGCTTCACTGAATGGAATGTCCTCCGGTGAGTTCGACCCTTTGTGGTCGGATCGCTGCCGTCCGCACGGCGGATTTTCCGTGGTCCAATCGTCCCCTGACGCTGTCCTGCCACAGACACAGGTCAATTCTGATCCGATTTCCCGACAGGCGATGTTTCTCTGGAACGTGGCCTGGCAAGGGGGCGGACACGTCCTTTCCTCTCTCTAAGACGATCTCACAAAATGCTCTGGACGAAGCAGACTGAATGGCACGTTGTGCCTCAAGCCTGATCACCAACCGCATTTTGTGAGGATGAACAAGGCTCTATCGGCCCTGTTCCGTCCGGTCTGGCGGTTGTCGATTTCTTTCCTGTCTGCCAGACCAAAATCCCCGCCCTGACCAGCCCACCATGCCGCCGGGTGACAGTTTCCCTCGGGAGACGGTTTCCCAGCTGCATGCCTGCGCACCCCGACCGCTGGGTGTTCGGGAGGGAGAGCTTCCGATCGGCGGTTTTGAAGTTTGCCACGGAACGCCGGAGAAGCCGCAAGGCTGGTCGAGCACGATGTTCGACCCTCAGCGAGCCGTGGGAACCTAGAAGGGAAGATGTCCTATGGAACCCTGGTTATTGGGATTAATCGCGCTGGCAGTCGGGGGAGGAGTGGGGTATGCGTTTGACCGCTTCCGTCTCGGACAGGCGTATAAAAGTCGGGATGAGATCGTCAAAAGTGCGGAGCGGGACGCGGAGAACATTAAAAAAGCCCAGGAATTAAGCGGCAAGGAAGAGTTGCTGCGACGGCGGGAGGAACTGGAAAAGGAACTGACGCGGGTTCGGGATGAACTGCGGGACCACGAAAAGCGTCTGGACCGCCGGGAGGGAATGCTGGAGGACCAGCAGCAGGACATCGCGAAAAAGGAACGGATGCTCGAGCAGACGCAGCGAAAGCTGACGGAAAAGACCGAGCAGGTGGAGAGCAAGGAGAAAGAGGTCGAAAAGACGCTCCGCGCCCAGCAGGACGAACTGTTCAAAATCACCGGCCTGACAAAGGATCAGGGGACTGACCTGCTCCTGAGCCGGTTGAACGATCAGCTCCGAAACGAGACGGGGAGCGTGATCCTGAAGCACGAGCAGCAGTTGAAGCAGAACTGCGACAAAATGGCTCGGGAAATCATCGGGATGACGATCCAGCGGTATGCGGCGGCGCACACGTCCGAGACAACCGTCTCCTCGGTGGACATTCCGACGGATGAAATGAAGGGGCGGATCATCGGCCGTGAAGGTCGAAACATCCGGGCGTTTGAAAAGGCGACTGGAGTGGACGTGATCGTGGACGATACGCCCGGCGTGGTGATCGTGTCGGCGTTCGACAACGTGCGCCGCGAGACTGCCAAGATGGCGCTGCACAAGCTGATCCAGGATGGACGGATTCATCCGTCGCGGATCGAAGAGATCGTCGCGGAAACGCAGAAGGAGATGGAAGAGCATATCCGCCGTCTGGGGAAAGAGGCGGCTGAGGAAGCCGGTGTGCATGGCCTGCACGACAAGATCCTCGACCTGATGGGACGTTTGAATTTCCGGACGAGCTACAGCCAAAACGTGCTGCGGCACTCCATTGAAGTGTCATTCCTGACGGGACTGATGGCCGAACAGTTGGGAATGGACGGTGCGATGGCGCGGCGTTGCGGATTCCTGCACGACATCGGCAAAGCCGCGGATCACGAGATGGAAGGTGGGCACCCCGCTGTAGGAGCGGAACTGCTCAAAAGATATGGCGAGAAAGCGGAAGTGGTGCACGCCGCGCTGGGGCATCACGATGACATCCGCGTGGATTACCTGAACACCGTGCTGGTGGCCGCGGCGGACGCGATTTCCGCAGCCCGTCCCGGTGCCCGCCGTGAAACGCTGGAGAAATACATCAAGCGTCTCGAAGAGCTGGAAGCGGTCGCGTGCGGTTATCCGGGGGTCGAGCATGTGTACGCCGTTCAGGCGGGGCGTGAGATCCGTGTGATCGTGAATGCCCAGCAGGTGAACGACCGGGAAGCGGCGCGGATGTGCCGTGATATTGCGCGGTCCATCGAAGAGACATTGACGTATCCCGGTGAAATCAAGGTGACGGTGTTGCGCGAGACGCGGAACGTGGAGTTTGCCAAGTAATCTCCGCACGGGTCGCTTCTGCCAGGGAGAACTGCCGTGTTGAATGTCAGAGCCGTTTTCTGGGTTTGCGTCACGTTGTGTGTGGCGTCCGTCGCGCGGGGAGAAGATCCGCAATTTCCGCTTCCCGCGACAGTGGCGGACGGAGCGAAACTGGTCCAGGAATATGCGGACCCCCGTTTCTTCGAAGGGCCGACGTGGGATGCAACGGCGAAGAAACTGTTGTTCACGGCGTTCGGTGAGGGAAACCAGACGCAGATCCTGCGGCTGGAAGGCCCCAACGCCGTCAGCGTGTGGGCGGACCAGACTGAAGGGGTGAACGGGACGTATCGGGCGCGGAATGGCAGGATGCTCGGCGCGCAGGCGTATGGGCATCGGGTGCTGAGTTATGGACTGGGAACGATGACGGGGAGTGACGTGCAGATCCTGCTGCACGACACGAAACTGTTTCAGCCCAATGATGTCGTCGAGGCCCCGAACGGAGACATTTACTTCACCGATCCGGACTTCAAAAAGGAGCAGGCAAGCGCGGTGTATGTGCTGCGGAAGAATGGTGACGCGAAAGTCATTATCCAGGACATGCCAGTGCCGAACGGGCTGGAGGTTTCGCTGGATGGAAAGACGCTGTACGTCGGGGACAGCAAGCGGGCCCACTGGAAGGCATATCCGATCCAGGGAGACGGCAGCGTGGGGCCGGGGTATGTCTTTTTCGATCCGCCGACACCGCGCCGAAATGCTCCGGATGGAATGTGCATCGACGGGGACGGAAATGCCTACTTCACAGGGCGAGGGGGAGTGTGGGTGGCGGACCCGTACGGAAAGTCACTGGGGCTGATTCCGGTTCCGGAGTTCTGCTCGAACGTGACATTCGGGGGTGAGGACGGGAAAACCCTGTACCTGACCTGCTCCAAGAAGATCTACAGCCTGAAGATGAAAGTGGCCGGGGACCAGAGTTCCAGGGCCGTACGATTCCCTGATCAGAAGTTGGGGGCGGAGAGTATGACGGGTCTACGTCGAACCCCATCGGTACTTCCGCGGCGTTTCCCGTGGGGGCTGCCACATCCAAGGCTGTCATCCGAGTTTCACCTCAAGTGGTGGAAGCTTCCCGGAAGACGATTTCAGAGGTTTACGTTCAGTTAGAGACTATCGAGCGGGGGCTGTCGACGGGAGAGTCAGAACGGCGTCTGCAGGAGTATGGTCCTAATCGGATCGCTCAAGGAGTGCAGGGAGACCCCGTGGCAAGTGTTGCGCCGGGCAATTCTAAACCCGCTGGTCGTGATGCTGCTGGTCCTGTCAATTTCCTCATACTACAGGCGACTATCGGGCCGGGAGCGTGATGCTGGTGATGGTGGCATTGGGAGTTGTACTGCGGTTTGTCCAGGAGTCCCGGGCCGAAGCCGCCGCTGCCGACCTGCGGCGGATGATCCAGGTACATGCGACGGTCGTGCGGAACGGTGAACGTCAGGAAATCCCCATCGATGCACTGGTGCCAGGGGACGTCGTGGAGTTGTCCGCGGGTGACATGATCCCCGCGGATCTTCGGCTCGTGGCGTGTAAAGATCTGTTCGTGGTGCAGTCGAGCCTGACGGGGGAATTCGTTTCCGATCGAAAAGTTTGCTCGACGGGAAGAACGTGAAGACGCGACCCCGCTGGACCTGTGCAACGTCTGTTACCTGGGGACAAGCGTGGAGCGTGGAACGGGGACGGCGGTCGTCGTTGTGACGGGAGCAGAAACGTATCTGGGTGGGATGTCCGCTTCAATGGCCGATTCGCATCCGCCGACGAGTTTTGATCGGGGGGTGGGGCGGCTCACGTGGTTCATGATCGGCTTGATCGCGGTCATGGTCCCGTTGGTGTTTGTGATCAATGGATGTACCAAGGTGACTGGCGGGAGGCATTTTTCTTTGCGATGGCGGTGGGGGTGGGACTGACGCCGGAGATGTTGCCGATGATCGTGGCGGTATTGCTAACCGAAGGGGCAATGGCCATGTCTCGGGGAAGCAGTGATCATCCAAGCGGCTGAACTCGATCCAGAATCTGGGGCTTATGGACGTGTTATGCACGGACAAAACAGGGACGTTGACGCAGGACCAGATCATTCTGGAAAAAGCACTGCGACGTGGCAGTGAAGGAAGACCCTGGTGCTGAAGCTGGCGTATCTGAACAGCCATTTTCAGACGGGACTGAAGAATGTGCTGGACCGGGTGATCCTGCAGCATACGGAGATGAAGGAACGGGTCGAAGCCGGTGATTATCCAGAAAGTGGACGAGATCCCATTCGATTTTTCGCGACGTGTGATGTCGGTCGTGGTCACGCGTCCTGGAAAATTTCATCGGCTGATCTGCAAGGGGGCACCGGAGGAAATCATCACGGCGGTGTTCGCAGTTTGAGCTGGATGGCGGCTTCCACCCGATGAATCATGAAATTCCGGAAGCTTTGAAACAAGAATTTGAACAGTTGAGCCGGGACGGATTCCGGGTGCTGGCGCTGGCTTATAAAGACGTGGAGAGCAAAGGGGCCTATTCGACGGCGGATGAAGAAGATCTGATCCTGAGAGGGTATCTGGCATTTCTGGATCCTCCGAAGGAACGGCGCGGGGGGCGATCGCCGCCCTGAACGGGAATGGGATTCAGGTCAAGGTTCTGACGGGGGACAACGGGTATTGAGTGGAAAGGTTTGCCGTGAGGTTGGTATTGATGCGGACGCGGTATTGCTCGGTGCAGACGTGGAACGGATGTCGAGGATCTTAAGCTGGGGCAAGTAGCACCTCGAACGACGTTGTTTGCACGATGTCTCCGGCCCACAAACAACGGGTGATCGTCGCGTTGCAGAGGTCGGGGCACGTGGTGGGCTACCTGGGGGACGGGATTAACGATGCTCCGGCGATGCACGTGGCTGATGTGGGGATTTCCGTGGACACGGCGGTGGATATCGCCCGGGAGTCCGCGGATCTGATCCTGTTGGAAAAGGATTTGATGGTCCTGCAGGCGGGGGTGCGGGAGGGAGGAAAGTGTTTGCCAACATCCTGAAATACATCCGGATGGGGGCGAGTTCAAATTTCGGGAATATTTTCAGCGTGGTCGGAGCGAGTGTGATGTTGCCGTTCGTTCCGATGTCTCCCTTGCAGATCACGAGCGAACAACCTGCTGTACGATGTTTCGCAGGTGCCGATTCCGGCGGATGAAGTCGATCCTGAACAGATTTCGAAGCCTCGACCCGCACTGGTGATGTATGCCATTATCCGGTTCATTCTGCTGGTGGGGCCGTGCAGTTCGATTTTTGATTACACGACGTTTTGTGCTGCTGTGGGATTTGGTTGCTGGGACGTGACTCGTAAAGAATTATTTCAGACGGGGTGGTTTGTAGAGTCGCTGCTGACGCGAACGCTGATCATTCACGTGATCCGGACGAACCGTATTCCGTTCCTGCAAAGCCGGGCCAGCTGGCCGTTATGCATCACGACGGCGTTGATCATGGGAGCAGGGATCTGGCTGCCGTTTACGACAATGGGGAGGGATTCTGGGGTTCTGTCCCCTGCCGTGGGAATATTGGCCGAGCATTGGCGGGAACCTTGGCGGGGTATGTGGTACTGACGCAAGGGGTTAAAATGTGGCTTCTGCAGAGGCACTGGATTGAGCAGTAGCAAGAATCTGAAGAGATACAAAGAGCGAGGTTGCGATGCGCAAATGGGTTCTGAAGATCAGGGCAATTTTGTGGTTCGTTTGCGTCGCAGTTGGAAATGAAAAACCCAGGATGCTGGGGAATCATCCTCCGAAATACGACGCGAACGGAATCCTGCTGCCGTGGACTTCGTGGACGGATGCCCTGGATCGGGAGATGAAGTGGTATGCGAAGTGCCCCATTGAGCACGGCTATCCGCGGTTTGTCTACATGACGTTCATGAACGGGGACTACACGGCGGTGCAGCGCAGCCGTCGTTTATTCCTGCGACTCAGAACGGCACGGGAATCATCTCCTACCTGAAGTATTACCAGTTCACCGGTAGAAAGAATCCGCAGGTGCTGCAGTTTGCGCGGCTGATGGGGGATTATCTCGTCAAGGAGAGCGTGACGCCGGACGAAGGGAAGTATCCGCGGTTTTCTCGGTCGACGGGCTGGCGGGAGAAGTTCCCGCAGCCGGCGGATTGCGGATCGCAGAACGACCAGCCGCATGAGATCCAACCTGACAAAGGTGGAATTGCCGGCTATGCGGCTGGTGTTGCTGTATGAAGAGACTCAGGACGAGAAATACCTGAAGCAGGCGGAGCAGAATGCACGGGTGCTGGTGAAGAACATGGGGACGGGGGATGCACGGCATTCGCCGTGGCCGTTTTCGTGTGGATTACCGGACGGGAGCGGCCCGAGGGGACGTGTCGGGGAACATGTCGTTCATACTGCGGCTGTTCGACAAGCTGATCGCGCGCGGGGAGACGGAATTCAAAGAGCCGCGCGAGAAGCTCTGGCGCTGGATCAAGGATTTCCAAATCCCGAACGCCGTGTGGCGGCAGGATGGCCTGCTGTGGGTGCAGTTCTTCGAGGACCATTCGGAACCGGACAATCGGACCTCGTGGTCCCCGTTGAACCTGGCGCGGTATCTGTTGGAAGAACGGGAAAAACTGGACCCCGACTGGCGTAAGGACGTGGAGACGCTGATTGAATTCGTCAATCGGAGGTTCATCACGGTGCGGGAAGGAATCGTGGTCTGCGGGGAACAGGATCACGACCTGGATCCGTGGGGCGGGATTCTGTCCACCTATGGGGCGGTACTGGCGATGCATGCCAAGGCGACCGGAGACACTCGCTACAAGGGGACGGCGTGGCAGGCGCTCAATATGACACTGTATGCCGTGGACAACGATGGATGTCCGTCCGACAAATCCACGTACGTGGACCGCGGCGGTTGGCAGGAGGATGCGCACACCGACAAAGTACACAACATTCTGGATGCGCTGACAGCGTTTCCCGAATGGGGGCGTTAACCGACTGGGAAATAAAAAACGGGTGAATGGTTTTGGCCATTCACCCGTTTGGGTTTTCAGATTGTTGTCATCAATCGAGGCTTCCAATACTTCACAAAATGCGGTTGGTGATCACGTTGACTTTCCGAGTTCGGAAAATCGCACGTCGTCCAGAGCATTTTGTGGGAGGTCTTAGAGTTCCCAGCCTTTGCGGTAGGGAGGATTGATGATCTTGTCGAGTTCGGGCATGCCCTTGGCGACGAGCTTTTCGGAATCCCATTCGACTTTCTTGCCGGGGTTGTTGGGGCTCTTGCCGCACCAGACGGCGAGGTTGCCCAGGAGAATCGTTTCCGTCAGGCCGCCCGAGTATTCGGGGAAGTTCGAGACGGCGGCTTCGCCACCCCGGATGGCCCGAATGAATTCCTCGAAGTGACCCGGGGATTTGACGAAATCGACCTTGGGAGGTTCTTTGCCGCTGAGGAGGGTGATCCCGCCGCAGTAGTCGCCGTGGCCGTGGAGGATGTCCTTGTCACCCACGACGAGAACGCCGCTGGAGGGGAACACAGGTTCGGCTCCAGCGTCTTTTTCGTCATCCTTCTTATTGCGGCGGCGCTTATTGCCACCGAGCTTCTTGCCGCCGAGAATTTCTTCCGGAGGCAGGTTGCCGCCGTCGTACCAGGTGACGGGGATGGCCGGGCGAGAGCTGGTGGAGGGGAACTGGAACAGAATCTTGCAGGACGCAGGATAGCTGTCGCCGTTGTGGCCGGTGTGTTCCGCCTCGATCGAGGTGGGGTTCTTCAGGTCGAGGGCCATGTACGGCATGTTGAAGGTGTGGCAGGCCATGTCACCCAGGGCACCGGTGCCGAAATCCCACCAGGCGCGCCAGGCGAAGGTGTGGGAGCCGGGGCCGTAGTCGCGGAAGGGGGCCGGGCCGATCCAGAGATCCCAGTTCACACCCTTGGGAACGGCAGTGGGAGCGGGACGGGGGCCACCCTGCCCCGGCCACACGGGGCGATTCGTCCAGACGTGGACTTCCTTGATGGTGCCCAGCGCCCCGGACTTGATGATGGCAGAGGCTTGACGCAGGGTGTCGTTGGCGGTTCCCTGGTTTCCCATCTGGGTCGCGACCTTCGCTTCGCGGGCAACTTTCGCCATCAGGCGCGCTTCGCTGACGGAGTGGGTCAGAGGCTTCTGCGTGAAGCAGTGCTTCCCCATCCGCATGGCGCGAACCGAGGCGGAAGTGTGGGAGTGGTCAGGGGTGCTGACGGTGACGGCGTCGATCCCTTTCCCCATCTTGTCGAGCATTTCGCGATAGTCGGTGAAGCGGGCGGCTTTGGCGAATTTCTTCTCCGCCTGGGTATTGAGCGTGTTTTCATCAATGTCGCAGACGGCGACGACGTCACCATGATGGGCGGCGTCCGCGGAGTCGCTTTGCCCCTTGCCGCCGATTCCAATACAGGCGAACCGGATGCGTTCATTGGCGGATTTGCTGTCTTCGGCACGGAGGGCCGGAGTGATGAACAGTCCCGCGCTGATCGCGGAGACTTCCTGAATGAATTTGCGGCGGGTCTTGCTTGTGTTTTTCATAAGGGTCCAGTCCACAACGAATGGTGAAAGGAAATAAAGTCAGTCCTCGGCTCATCGGTCAGGAATCAGTCAACCGTTCGGCAGAGATCCACGAAACACCCAGGAGGGAACTCCCGTCAAGGGGGGAGGCGGGGAAGGCAATGGCGGAGGGTTGAATAGTTTAGGATAGCACCTCAAAATTGGTTCCACAACGGGCAGGAAAATGAAATCAGAAGGTTTCAGATTTCTGAATCACCTCAAAACCTGACGAATTACGAAGGTTTTTGCCGCTGGGGTCGTTTTGTAATCTGTGAGAGGCTTATCCGGGCAAGGCCGTGAGGCACGGGCCCCCTTGAGAATACGACGCAAAAAGAGAAACAATGAATTCAAAATTATGGTGCGTGTTTGGTCTTGTGATTGCGGCAGTGATGGCGGGTTGTGAGAGTGGCGCCAAAACGGACAAACCCGTCCCTTCGACGCCTGTTGCTCCGCCGGCCGCAGCCAAAGAAACGCCTGCCCCCCCTGCTCCGCCAGCGAAGGCCGAACCCAAAACAGAAGAAGCGGCGGCCACGCCTGAACAGGTCGAAGCGGCAGAAGCATTGAAAAAAATACGCGGCAGAATCCGCAAGAATTCCGCCGGTGGGATTATTGGAGTCGATCTGCTGTCGATTCCAGTGAAGGATGATCAGCTCGCCCCATTGGCCAAACTGACCGGGTTGAAGTCGCTGGTCCTGTGGGGACCGAGCTTGACCGATAAAGGCCTCGACGCGGCCCAGAATTTGACCGGGCTGGAGGAACTGGTCATCGAGAACAGCCCGGCAATCACCGACGCAGGGATTGCGAAGCTCAAAGGATTGACGAATCTGCAAGAGGTCAACCTGCGACGGACGGGAATCTCTGATGAGGTGGTCAAGACGCTCAAAGGATTTCCGAAGCTAAAGAAGCTGGACCTGCTGTTCACGCGTCTGACCAATGCCGGTATGGCCGGAGTCGGCGAGATGAAGGGATTGACCGAACTGGATATCCGCGGCTGCACGTATCTGACGGATGACGGACTGACCGCCTTGCAGGGACTGACGAATTTGAAAGTCCTGCGGCTGCGGAACTTCAATATGACGAATAAGGGGCTGGAAGCGGTCAAAGGGATGACGCAGTTGAAAGTCCTGGCGGTGGAAGATGCGACGTCGATCAACGATGAGGGGATTCAAAACCTGTCAGGTTTAACCGGGTTGGTCGATCTGACGCTGATGCGGGACGGCGTGACCGACAAGTGCCTCGAAACGCTTGCAAACCTCAAGGGATTGAGAACCCTGAACCTGCGGGGTTGCAATGGGATTTCCGGGAGCGGACTGGCAAACCTCAAGGGGATTGCCGGGTTGAAGAAGCTGGTCCTGAGCGAAACGCAGGTGAAAGACGATGCTCTGGCGAGCCTGGCGGCGTTTCCGAATCTGGAATGGCTGGAATTGTGGCAGGCGCCGATCACGGATGCGGGGCTGAAAAATCTGGCCGGGCTGACCAAGCTGATCACTCTCGATCTGAATCAGACTCCGATTTCGGATGCCGGGCTGGCAACGTTGAGCGGACTGACGAATCTCAAGACGCTGAAGCTGAATGAGACCAAGATCACGAATGACAGCGTGCCGGTGCTGCTGGGCTTCAAGAACCTGAAGACCCTGGAATTGAAAGCCGTCGAGCTATCGGACGAGTCGTTTGAAAAGATCGAGAACGGGATCAAAGGCATCGACATTGTGGAATAATGCGGGAGGAGTCTTGATCGTCCCACCTGTCAGTCTGGGCAATGCCTGAGGCGTTTGAACCGCCTCACTTCGTTCGGCCTTCCGCTACCTTCTCCCACGGGGGAGAAGTTTTTAAGCGGCGGCGCGGGAGCGCTGGGGATGGGTGGCTTGCGTGACTCCCATGTGGCGGAGGATGGCCTCCGCGGCGCGGGTCGTGGCGCCGGGGATGGCGACCTGACGCTTGAGGTCGGCGAGTTCGGCGACCTTGTAATCGAGCAGGCTGCGGTCTGAAATCCAACGGGAGATCGTGTCCGTCATGCCGTGGACTCCCCGGGTCGCACGTCCCCAAAGCGGGAATTCAGGCATCAGGGTCCGTCCGGCGATCAGATTCGGCAGAGACATCCACTTGCACGTGACGAGCAGCTTCGCGCAAAGGGCGAACACCTTGTCAACGTGATAGAGAACGACAGCAGGAGTTTCGCGGGCGAGGAGTTCCAGGCTGACGGAGCCGGAGACCATCAGGCAAAGTTCTGAGGCTTCGATGATTTCGGAAGTCTTGCCGACGGAGAGTTCCACGGGGAATTCAACCCGCTGGCGTTCGAGCATTTTCTGGCAGAAATCCCGCTGGTGTTCCTTGTAGCAGGCGACAAGGAAGCGGGCCTCGGGATGACGCCGTGCGAGTTGTTTCATCACCTGGATCTGCAGCGGGAAGTTGTGACGGACCTCGTGGTTGCGCGAGCCGGGAAGAACGCCGATGATGCGGGTTTGTGCATCGGGCTGATGGCGTTCCAGAAAATCCCGGTCGAGCGGCTTGTGGGCGATGTCGTCGAAGAAGGGATGGCCGACATATTCGGCGGGGAGAGACTGGGCTTTGTACCAGTCGGATTCGAAGGGAAGGCAGCAGAGGATGTGGTCCACGAGGCGGCGCATTTTATGAATGCGCCAACTGGCCCAAGCCCAGATCTGGGGTGGTGAATAATACACGACTTTGATGCCGCGGCGTTTCGCGGCACGAGCGATCCACCAATTGAACCCCGGGAAGTCGATCAGAACGACGGCGTCGGGTCGATAGGTTTCAAACCACTGATCGGCGTCTCTGGCGAGTTGGCGGAACTTCTGGATCAAGGGGAGGACGGCGAGCACCCCCATGACGGCGAGGTCAGTAAGCGGGAAGAGCAGATCGGCCCCTGCCGCGGCCATCTTGGGACCACCAAAGCCGGAGACCTGCACGTTGGGATCTCGACGGCGGAGTTCTTCAATCAGGTGAGCGGCGTGTTGATCGCCACTCGGCTCTCCGACGGAGAAAAACAGACGCATGGCTTCTCATCCTTGATGGCCAGACAGAACGGCAGGCGAGCCTGCACCACAAATCTGCGTAAGAGGATACGGCTCTTCTCGCCAGAATGTCAACTGGGGTTTGAGGTTGGGGCAGTTTTTGCGTTGAGTTCCTTACCGAGGTGGCTGTGGTGATAGCCATAGGTGAAATAGATGGCCATGCCGATGGCCAGCCAGACGACCAGCCGGAGCCAGTTTTCCCACGGCAGTGAGAACATCAGGACCAGGCAGAAAATGATCCCCAGGATGGGGGTCAGGGGGACGAGCGGGCATCGGAAGGGGCGTTCCGCATCGGGGTTGGTTTTTCGCATGATGAGGACAGCGGTGCAGACGATCACAAAGGCGAGGAGCGTGCCGATGTTGACCAGTTCCGCCAAGATGCTCAAGGGAAGGAGCGAACTGGCGAGGGCGACGATGATGCCCGTGATAATGGTCGACTTCCAGGGGGTTCGGAACTTGGGGTGCACGGCCCCAAAGAAGGAGTCGGGGAGGAGGCCATCGCGAGCCATGGCAAGGAGCACCCGAGGTTGGCTGAGCATCATCACGAGGAGAACGGAGGTGATCCCGGCCAGAGCCCCGGCGGCTACCAGAGACTGAGCCCAGGGCATGCCGACCTGAGCAAAGGCATTTGAGACGGGGGCATCGACGTGGATTTTGTCGTAGGGGACCATGCCGGTGAGAACGGCCGCGACGGCGATGTAGAGGAGCGTGCAGATCGTCAGGGAGGCGATGATGCCAATGGGGACGTCGCGCTTGGGGTTCTTGGCTTCTTCCGAGTGCGTTGAGATGGAATCGAAGCCGATGTAGGAGAAGAAGATCACGGCGGCCCCGGCCATCATGCCCAGTGGTTCCCCCTTGGGCCCGGATTGCCCCAGAATCGTGTGCCCGAAGAAGCTGACTCCGCCGAGACCATAGGGAGCAAAGGGGTGCCAGTTGGCGGGGGTCACGTACTGGGCACCGACGATGATCACGAAGAACACGACGGCGAGCTTGATGATGACCATGCTGACGTTGAATCGGGCGGATTCCCGGATCCCAACGACGAGGATGATGGTCATCAGGATGCTGATAAAGATTGCGGGAAGATCAAAGAGGCTACCGGTTAAGACAAATTTGCCAAGCTTTGTGTCGTAGTCGAAAGGGGAGTTTCCGACGATTGCTGGAAAGATAATCCCCCCGGATTTGAGTAAATCCTGAAAGTAATGGGACCAGCCGTGGGCGACGGCGGCGGAGGCGACGGCATATTCGAGGATGAGATCCCAACCGATGATCCAGGCCCAGAACTCCCCCATGGTGGTGTAGGCATAGGTGTAGGCGGACCCGGCGACGGGGGCCATGGAGGCGAATTCGGCGTAGCAGAGGGCGGCGAAGATGCAGGCGAGACCGGCGACGACGAAGGAGAGCATCAGGGCCGGGCCGGTGGTGTCGTGGGCGGCTTTCCCCACGAGGACGAAGATCCCGGTGCCGATGATTGCTCCGACCCCCAGCGAGGTGAGGGCGACCGGTCCCAGTGCACGGTGGAGACGTTGATCGCCGTCAGCTTCTTTCAACAGAACTTGCAGAGATTTCGTCGCAAAAAGGTGTTTCATGGGCGTCCTGCTCAATGCGGCTGGGTCTGTAAAGTGTCGAATCTGAGGCGGATTCGGAGGCGAGTCGAAGGGTGTTCCCATAGAGCGTGTGACGCTTTGGTGTCGCGTCAAAATCAATGTTTTTTGCATGACTCTGGACGCGACCGGCGCTCTACGTAAATTCGATGCTTCTAAATACCACAGAGGGGGCCGAATCGGCAAGAATTCCGTTCAATTCGCATGCAATTCCGTCAATTTCGGAGTGGTTTACCACAGTTCACTGTTCCGCACAGATCGCAACCCGGATGCGTTCTCGTGAGAGAGGAGCGGAATTTCGCAGATTGCGGTACAGTCGAGAGAAGCGAGTCCTAAAATGGGATTCGCGGGCGTTCATTTTTTGCAGACCAGTTATTTTCCGGGGTTGTTCCGGATCAGTGATATTGTTGCGGGCTGGGAGCCATGAAGCTCAACGTACTGTTGGTGTCGGATCAGGTTCGCGGAATTGACGGGACCGGTGGCCTGGGGGACGTGGCGACCGGCCTGGCCCGTGAATTGGCGGAGCGGGACGACACGGACATCCGGGTCCTGATGCCCGGCTATGAACAGATCTCCGAGCGGGGGCACGAGAAGCGTTTCGAGGATGTGATCTTCGATGACCTGGTCATTCCCTGGGGGGCGGGGACACGGCAATTATCCGTGAGCCGATACCGTTTGCCGCAGTTTCACGCCAATGAAACGCCCGTGACCTGTTACCTGCTGCGGCAGCCAGAGTTGCTGGCCCGGCGAGAGAACTCGGCAGCACAGGCGGTGCTGCTGGCGCAAGGGACACTGGCCTTCCTGGAACGGTTCACGGAGTTCCGGCCGGACGTGCTGCATTGCAACGACTGGCATACGGGGTTGATCCCGGTGTATATCAACTCGGTGTACAAGGGGCATCCGTTCCTGGGGCGGTTGGCGACGTTGTATACCGTCCACAACAACGGCGGGGATGCCTACCAGGGGGCGAAGGACTTCGGAGAGGTGGAGACGCTCGCGGGGATTCCGAGCGAATATTACCTGCCGGGGCGGACCCGTTCAGTGGAACACTGGGGGCGGTTCAATTTCGCGAAGGGGGGAATCGGGTTCGCGGATCTGGTGAATACCGTCAGCCTGACGTATGCCCAGGAGATGCGCAGCCGGGTGATGGGGGGCGGATTGGAACAGGTGGTGGAATCCCGGGCGCACAATATCTGCGGCATTGTGAACGGGATCGATACGGACGAGTGGAACTCGGAAACGGACCATTACCTGCCGGAGAATTGCCGATTCAGTCCGACGGATCCGGTCGAGTGGATTCAACGGAAGAAGATCAAGATCCGCCAGCACCTGCGTGCCTGGACCGCCCCGGATGGCGGCAAGCCGTTTGCAAACGTGCGGGATGATTCGGTGCTGATCGGCCTGATTACACGGATCACCGATCAGAAGATGCCCGCGATCGTGCCGTTGGCCGAGGATATGGGATTCGGCTGGGACGGGCAGACGCCGGTTGAGAAACTGTGTCTCGAGAACAAAGACGTCCAGTTCGCGGTGCTGGGGAATGCGGATCGGACAGACCACCGCGGCCAGCGCTACGTCGCCAAGCTGGAAGAGATGCAACGGAAGCTTCCGCAGCAGTGCCATTATTACAACGGGTTTGATATCGGCCTGTCGCATCTGCTGTTTGCGACGACGGACATCATGCTGGTGCCGAGTGTGTTCGAGCCCTGTGGACTGACCCAACTTACCGGAATGCGGTATGGAACCGTGCCGCTGGTGCGGGGTGTGGGTGGACTGCGGGATACCGTGATCGATGAGCAAGCCTCGCCGCACGCGAACGGGTTTTCATTTCTGGAATTTCAGGGGCCGGTGTCGCATTGGCCGGGGATGATTCACGTGTCGCAGGCGGCGGATCTGTGCCTGCAGACGATGCGCCGGGCGCTGGGGGTGCGGAAATCGTCCGAAGCGCGGTGGCATGAACTGATGCGCAACGGGTTGAATCGGGATAGCTCCTGGAATGTCCCCGTGCGGCAGTATCGCCTGTTGTACGAAGCGGCCTTGAATCATCGGATTCACCACTTCTTCTGCGCGCCAGCGACGCTGGAAAGCGTGCAGATCGACATGGCGCGGCAGTTCAAGAAGATCGAACGGTTGTTGTCCATGCCGGCGGACGTCTTCATGAATCTGCGGAAACTGGAGTCGGGATCGTTCGGTCCTTATGAGATGACGGAAGGGTTCCGCCTGCAGTTGCGTGATCTTGAGACGGCGGGACTGGTGGAGCTGCAGACGCCTGATATTGTTCCGTATCGCGGCATGAATCTGTCGCAGCACGCCCAGATCACGGCCGAGGGACGGGAATTCATCCGCCAGCGTCTGGCACTGTAGCAGAGGCTCGTGGGAGGGTAGTTGTTTGCGGCCCGGATTCGAGAATCCG
>JAXMBX010000055.1:0-32891 GCA_046349635.1 Planctomycetales bacterium | reverse complement strand
GAGGACATAGTCACGTGCCGACATGAACTGGCGAACGCAGAACTGTACGGACCTTCGAGCCCAATGAAATTCCGTCCCGATCACAGCTAGCCCTGCCAGGATGGTTAAAAGTCCCTGCCCTGGAGTGAAGAGCATGATGATCCCTGCCAGAATGAGCGCACAGCCGATGATTACTGCCGCCATCATCCGAAACGGCTGAGGCAACCGCTTCCAGAAGGCGAACCGTTCGATGAATCGATGAAATCCATCGTGATCCTGCGGATTAGGTTTGGTTTCCATTGTCTCTGACAAAGTTTTCACAATCGATTCACTATCTTATTTAACTGGGGATAACTGTGGTGATGCAGCCTTCTCCCTGTCAACGCATTCTATCCCCGGTTGGCTCATCAGAAGCGATTTTCGTGCCCAAACGCAGTTTCTCCTATGAAGTTAAGACGCCGACTTCGGGATCGATACGAAGGAATCTCGAATTACGAATTTGAGACATTCCGCGGTAACGTTCGTCAGGTCAACGTCCGCACGCGGTGCTGCTCCAGCCTCAATTTTCCCTGGGCATACAACCGGATCGCTTCGGGATAGGCCTCGCACTCCGCCTCAAACACTCGTGCGGCCAGTGTATTCGGCGTGTCCTGATCTAAAACCGGAACGCTCCGTTGCAGAATGATCGGGCCGTGGTCGTATTCGTTGTCCGCGAAGTGGACCGTGCAGCCGCTGAGCTTCGCCCCTCGGGCCAGGACCGCCTCGTGGACGTGATGGCCGTAGAATCCCGGGCCGCAAAAGGCCGGAATGAGCGCGGGGTGAATGTTCATCACACGCCCGAGAAAATCATCGGGAATATGCAGGAGCGAGAGAAATCCCGCCAGTGTGACCAGTTCCACCCTGGCTTCGCGCAGTTTTTGGAAGACCGCGTCGCTGTAACTTTGGACATCGGGAAATGATTTCGGGGGGATGACGTCGCACGCCAATCCGGCTTCACTCGACCGGGCAATGCCGCCGCAATTCCCCCGGCTGGCAATCACCTGGACGACTTCCGCATCCAGCTCCCCAGCCTGAATCTGCTTTACGAAATTGACCAGCGTTGTCCCTCCACCAGAGATGAGGACTCCCAGCCGGATCGGATGATCCAGCGGCACCGTCGGCAGAGCAAAGGGAGGCGTAGACAAACATTTATCCCTAAAAAATGAACCCGGGCTTCATTGCCACTCGAATCGGCAGGCCCAATCGTACCACGCGAGCACAACAGTTGCCCCTCTGCCGTCGCGAGCTCCTGGCTCTGTACCGTTGCATGACGACGCTGCTAAAGTTGATCACTCTTCACCAAATGGTACCTGCGACGACGCGATGCGTCAGAAGCATGGTGATTCGCTTCTTGACGCGAACAATTCCCCCAAGCACCTGTCTCCACCTGCATGTGATGGATTACGGGGAGTGAAGGTCATTCCTGACGGGCGGGGGTAAACCAAACTTCAGCAGGAGCTGAACGTTGCGAAAAGAACTGCGTATTCGGGCTGTTTTTCCATCGTCAGGGCCAGATTCCGGGGCGTTGACACAATCCCCAGTTTCCCTATAATTCCCTTCTGAATTCGCGACAAGTATCGTTGCAGTTTTGGGTTACGGTTTTTGAAGTCTCTGACAGAGAAAGATCATGCTATGGCAGCCGGCGTCCTTGAGTTGACCGAAGCCAATTTCAAAGAGGAAGTTCTCGATAGCAGCGTCCCGGTCCTGGTGGACTTCTGGGCTCCCTGGTGCGGTCCGTGTCGCATGATTGCTCCCACCGTCGAAGCTCTGTCGACCGAGATGGCGGGAAAAGCCAAGATCGCCAAGATCAACACCGACAACAACACCAACCTGGCGATTCAATACGACATCAGTTCCATCCCGGCTCTCCTCCTCTTCAAGGGGGGACAGATCGTTGAGAAGTTCGTGGGAGTCACTCCCAAGGAACGTCTTTCCGCCGCGATCGATAAGCACATGTAATCCCGGACGGTTCGGCTCGAACCGTTTTCATCAGTATCAGTTTCCACCGGCTTGGGACTTCAGGAAGAATCTCCCAAGCCTGTGACGTTCCACACGCGATTAATTTTCATTGACGGTTCGGTCTCTGGGAAAGGATTCCCGCATGCAAGACCCGCGTACGACTCAACCCAGGACCGAACCCAACGGGGCGTCCCCTGCCACTCCGCCGGCCGATGAGGTCGAGCTGGAGTTCGACGACTTCACTCCGGTGAAGCATCGGCTCGATCCGCCGCACGTCGTCGCGGAAAGCTTTTCCAACCCCCCCGCCGATGATGCGCACGTTGAGCGTCCCGACCTGCTGACGCAATCATTCCCCTCTTCGGCATCGATTGATCCTTTCGACACGGCTCCCGCGGCGCAGCTTCGGACCCAAGCCACCCAGATTTCGGATTACCTCAAGGAACGCCAGGCCGATCTGACCCAGCGGGAAGAACGCCTGCTCCAGCAACTGACACAGTTCGACCAGGAACAGCGCAAAATCCGCCTCTGGGTCACGCAATACGAAGAGGAATTCGCCGAACGGGAAGAACTGCTCGACAAACGCGAAGCCGCCTGCCTCGAACTGGAAAACATCTCCACTCGTCGCGAACAGGATCTGGAGCAAAGGCTCATCGAGGTCGAACGAACCAAGGCCGGCCTGCAGGAACGGGACGAACAACTGGCCCTGCGGGAGCAGAATTTCCACCAGGAAATGGAGCAGGTCCGTGCCCGTCTGCAGGAGGAATGGAACGCAGACTTGCAGCGGCACGAACAGGCTTTGACGGAGCTGCAGCATCGCATCCAGGCCGACCGGGTCAACCTGGAGCAGATCCACGCAGAACATCGGGAGATGGTCGAAGCGGACCGCGCGGAATTGCACGCCGAGATCACCGCTGCCCGCAACCAGATTCAGGCCGAACTGAATGACCTGCAGGCGACCCGCGAAGCCCAGGAGGAAGAACTCCGTCGCGAGCGGACCCTGCTCGAAAGCCGCATCCGCTTCCAGTGGGATCACCTCGAAAAATCCCGCCAGGACTTCGAAGCGGAACAGCGAGAATTCCTGATCGAAAAACAATACCTCCTGCAGCGCTGCCAGGAAGAACGCCAGCAGCTCACCCACCATCGGGATCGTCTGGAAGACTATCGCGATCTTCTCGAACAGCGGGAGACGTCGCTGCAGACGTCGCAGGAATCATTCGCCAAGGCGCAACAGCACTGGGTCGATACCACCCGGACACAACAGGAACGGCGTGAGATTGAACTGCGGCATTGGGAGCAGGAGCAGGAACGGCAGCGGGGAGAATTCCGTCGCCAGCAGGAAGTCCTGGCGACCCATGCCGAAAATCTGGAGATCCGACACCACAGGCTGGACGAACTCCGGACCGAGCTGGAAGCGACCCATCGCCAGATCCTGGAAACCCGGCTGGCGGTTGAGGAGTCAATCGGCCAGTTGGCCCAGGTGCTGGGTCAGGAAGGGGCGCAACAACGGATCGACACCGCCCGCCAGGCCATTTCCGAACATTACAGCAAATGCCTGGATTCACTCCTGGAACAACGCCGCGAACTGGAATCCGGCCGGGCGACCTTCCAGCAGCAGATTGACGAATTCCGCCGCGAACGCCAGGCGATGGCCGACTGGGTCACCGACTGCGACGAACGCCTGAAACTGCGGGAAGCGGACCTCAACCGCCGCCACGAGGAGTTTGGGGTTCAGGAACGAAACTGGGAAAAACTGCAGGAAAACTGGCAGCAGGAACGGACGATCGCCGAACGCCTTGTCCGGGATCTCCTCCGCCGGCTGGAGGACCAGACTTTCCAGCCCCAGGAGGCCGTTAAATCCCCCGCCCGGACCTGATCGGTACGGATGTCCACGCTGCTCAAGGAGTTCGGCTCCAGCTATCCCCCCTGATTTCACACCGAATTTCAGGGGATCGACCGGCGGAAAGCCCGTTTTTTACTGGGGAAATGTTGCGTGATCCGACGATTTTGATAACTTATCTATCATCGGTGCGTTATCTCTGCGTTCAGGCAGGTGGATGACTCCCGACGCTTTCGTGCCGCGCGGCGGTTTGTCTGACCGATGCGGCGGTTCCACCGAGTCCCATAGGCCGGAGGGAATGTCCAATGATCGTTACCAATGCTCTTTCAAGGGTTTCAATTTTTAAAAACTTACCAGGAGGACTGTGTGGTCAAGCTGCGAGTTCGTGAGCGAGAATCAATCCAGGATGCGGTTCGTCGGTTTCGGAAGTTAGTGGAACACAGTGGCGTGAAGAAGGAAATGCGCCGCCGTGAGTATTACGAGAAACCGAGCGACCTCGCTCGCCGCGCCCGCCGCCGTGCTGAACGCCGTGCCCGCATGGCTCGCCAGATGCCCACAACGTAGTCTTCCTTGTTGCATACAAAACGAGGGCTCTTCCACACGGGAGAGTCCTCGTTTTTTTATTCCGAGTCTCGTCTATTCCCACGAGTCTTCCTGCTCAGCGACGCGGAAGGGCCGCAGCCTATCCGCGACGGCGGAATCCATTGCAAAATCCGGCTCCCAGCGGCACGTGGTCCGCAGAACCTCCCGCTTCCAGTCCGGCTCGTGAATCGGCCAGCACTGGATTTTCAGCTCCGATTGCTCCCATTCCACGGAGCAATTCCGCTCGTGCGATTCCCGCCACATATGTTTTTCGTGCGGATGCAGTACGCGCGGCGGTGAAAACTCATTCCCCTTCCGCGCCGTGATCTTCCCCTGATCGCAGATCGTGATGATCGTCGGCTGGTCCAGGTCGAGCAGGCGCCAGGCAATCGATTCGTGGCTCGCCGTGCGGTAGATCTCCTTGAGTGTCAGCAGATCACCCGCACACCGCTCCGCATCGGTAACAAACCACCGTGAAGGGAGTAACAACCGGGAGGCAAACTTATTCGCCACGGCTTCCCGCGTGACCCCTTCCCCGGCATCTAAGTCCTGCCCGGAGCTGCGTGCCACCCGCCACGCGAAGCATTCCCCCAATTCGTGCGCTACTGCCCACTGCAGCCGCTCCAGCCGTTTCTCCGGCCGGATGAAGAACGTCGCTCGATCCCCCAGCCGTTTGCAGCGTCCCCGCCCGATCTGGGACTCGTCCGTCACGAGCTGGATCCCCAACTTCCGCGCAACCCACAGACTATCTATTGGGGGGGCCAGGATTTGTAACCGGTCCAGAAGTTCAGAAACGACCTGATCGACCGCGTTGATCCATGCCTGATTCATCGTGAAACACGTCCCTTCGCGAGAGAATGCCGACAGAAACGACGCTCGCAACTATAGTGTACAAAATTACAGTATTCAAGTGTTTTTTAAAGGCGGCATTAACCCACGATCCTGTGAAACTTTGCGGCTTGTGAGGGTCCTGCGACCTGTAGCGTTTCCAATCAATTTCGGGGTCCTGCGGGTCGATCCTTGCAGGAGGGGGAACCTCCGTTTCCAGCCCTCATCGTTGCATCAAAGGCTGACCTATGACGCTTGAAGCCCCGACCGATCCGAACGTTGCTCCACTTCCGGTGAAACCCGGCATTCCCGGCACGCGCCTTGTCCTGCTTCTGCTGGTGGCGTTGTCGATTGGAACCGGCGTCTCCGCCATTCGGAGCTGGAACCGCTGGGAAACCTTCCACGGTTCCCTGCAGGCCAAGAGCCGCAATCTGATCTCCGGCCGGGAAGCCCGCATCGCCAGGATCCTGATCCACCCCGGTGACGTGGTGGAAAAAGGGACCCCGCTGATGGAACTGCAGGACGCGGGACTCGAGCAGCGCAAGCTGGAACTCAACGAACGGCTCAACGTCCTCAAGGCGCAACTGGAAGAACGCCAGGCCCAGGCGGAGATCGAACTGCAGAAACGGAAACAGACGCTCGAATCTCAAATCTTCGAGGTGCAGTTGCGCCTCGCGGAAGCGAAAAAGATGCCCATTCATCCCGGGAGCGAATCCGCCGGCACAGAGGCTCCCGTCAGCCAGACCGCGTTCTCCAGCCCCAAGCATCCGAATAAAGGTGGCGCCTACTCGTTCGAGAACTGGGATGCCCAGGCGCAGCAGATCAAGCTCTGCGAGGACCGTCTCGCCAGGCTCGACCAGCAACTGAATCAACTCCCGCAGGAGATCCGCACCGCCTGCGGCGTGAACGTCGCGCAAGCCCGAGTCGTGCAGGCCCAGGCGCAGCTCACCCACCTCGACAAGGAACAAAAAACTCTGACGCTGGTGGCGGAATCGCACGGGACGGTCGGCGTGCTGCAGGCGCAGGCGGGGGACGTTGTGATTCCCCAGCAGCCGATTGTGGAATTGCTGGATGAAGATCAACCCTACCTGATCGTCAAGATTCCTTCAGAGAAGCTGACCGAGTTCTCCCCCGGCACGCAGTTGAAGGTCGTCTTCCCCGGTCAACTGGAACTCGATGGCCGGGTCGAAGCGATTCCTCCCCAGGTGGCCAAGGAACCCGCTTCCAAAGAGCAGAAGGAACACCGAGTCTCCGCCATTGTCGTCCCGACCGGTGCGGTCTGGCCGAAGGTTCCGTTCGGCGCGCAACTGGAAGTCCGCCGCTACCATTGAGTCGCGGGATTACAGTCGCTTGATTGCCTGAATGTCGTCAATCGACAGGGGGCCGTGCATCTGGCCACGCGCGACCAGCACTAGCTCTCCGTGCGTGCTTTCCCGGGCATCGGGATGACCTCGAAACGTCGTGCCGTCTCGCATCGTCACTTCAAGCGTGGAGGCTTCATCGATCCCCTGCAGTTCGGCGTGGACCAGTTCCGGGAACCGTCCCCACGCCCAGAACCACAGGCTCTTCTCCGGGGCAATTTTGCCCGCGATGTCGGGCCAGTCGAGTTCCGCCAGGCGCAACTCCTTCCGTTCCGCCTGACGACACCAGGGGATCAGCACTTGCGCGATCCACTCTTTGCGCGATTCGACCAGTTCTGTGAATTTCTGAGCCATTCGAGTTCTCTTTTCCTTGGGGCTGCTTCCTGCATCATCGCGATTCATGGCGAAATTCGCCAATGTTCGTAAAGATCCCCGAGATGTCTTTTATTTCCTTTGGCTGGCGCGAGCGGAACTTCTTGCGGCCTCCACGGTTGAGACCTAAAATCAGGAGATCCATCCCTGTTGTGATCCGCGAGTCTCCACTGTGTTTCAATTACCACGCGTCATCGTCATTCTGCTGGTCGTGATGGCCTTCACCACGGCTGCGAACCGCTCACGCGCGGCGGATCCGGGAGAAGAAGCGACGTTCTTCACTCAGAAGGTTCTCCCGCTGCTGCAGCAACGCTGTTTCCAGTGCCACAGCCATGCGACAAAAAAAGCCAAGGGGGGGCTGGTCCTCGACACCCGCTCGGGGTGGGAAAAGGGAGGGGACTCCGGCCCCAGCCTCCAGCCGGGAAACCTGGAGAAGAGTTTGTTGATCCAGGCGGTGCGGTATCAGGATCCGGACCTGCAGATGCCCCCGGACGCGAAACTCCCCGCCGCCGAAATCGCGATCCTCGAACAATGGGTCAAAACGGGTGCCTACGATCCCCGGAAAACGGAGCCTGCTCCCTCACAAACCGGTTCGAAGAATGCTTCCGGATCGGATCACTGGGCGTTTCAGCCTTTGAAACAGTCCAGCGTCCCCTCTGTTCAACGCCAGGCATGGCCTTGGACGGACATTGACCAGTTCCTGCTCGCACGGATGGAACAGGCTGGGCTGACTCCGGTCGCCGACACGGATCGTTACACCTGGTTGCGCCGTGTCAGCTTTGATCTCACGGGATTGCCTCCGACTTCCGTGCAAATCGCGGAATTCCTAGCAGACGATTCACCGCTGGCGTTTGACCGGGTTGTGGATCGGCTGCTGGCTTCTCCGGCATTTGGGGAGCGCTGGGCGCGGCATTGGCTCGATCTGACCGGCTACGCCGATCAGATCGGGACATCCAACAATGTCTTCGCCGAGCATGCCTGGCGGTACCGCGAGTATGTCATCGCCGCGTTTAATGCCGACAAACCGTGGGACCAGTTTCTCCGCGAACAACTCGCCGGGGATCTGCTCCCCGCTGCTTCAGAAGAGCAACGGGCCTTGCAACTCACCGCGACCGGCTACCTGCTTCTTGGCGATCTAACGATCGTGGAAGCGGACAAGGCCAAGCTGCGGGTCGATACGATCGATCAGCAGATCGACAAGATCGGCAAGTCGATGCTCGGGATGACTTTGGCTTGCACCCGCTGCCACGATCATAAATTCGATCCCATTACGCAGCGCGACTACTATGCGCTCGCGGGTATTCTCAACAGCACGGAATCGGTTCAACGCAGCCCCTATGGAGGCTGGAGCTACCCTGTGACGGCCGATCTCCCCGAAACTTCTCCACAGAAGCAGAGCCGTGAGGAGCTTTCCAAACAAAATCAGACACGGATGGACTCGCTCCGTGCGGAAAAGACCAAACTCGAAGCCCGCAGGAAAGAACTGGACGAATCGCTGCAGAAATCCAAGGCCCCGCCGACTGACCCGGAACGGATGAAGCAGGAGCAGGAACGCAAAGAGATTGATCCCCGCCTGAAGAAGATTGATGCCGATCTCCTGCACGGCGAGTTCTTCGGCCCGAAAGTCCCCGTCGCGTTTGCGGTCCACGATCTCAACAATCCGCAGGATATGCAGGTCACGATCCGCGGCAATCCCCATGCACTGGGTGACAAGGTTCCCCGCGGCTTTCCCAAAGTCATCGCGCCCCAAAACGGGAAATCGATTCCCGAGAAACAAAGCGGCCGACTGCAGCTCGCGGAGTGGATTACCAGCCGGGATAACCCGCTCACGGCACGCGTGACGGTCAACCGGATCTGGCAGAAGTTGTTTGGCGAGGGTTTGGTACAGTCTGTCGATTACTTCGGCAGCCGAGGGGAACTCCCCACCCATCCGGAACTCCTCGATCACCTGGCCCGCCGATTCATGGACGATGGCTGGTCGCAGAAGAAACTTATACGATCCCTCGTCCTCAGCCACGCCTATCGCCTCAGCAGCCGCCCTTCCGAACAGGCTGCGAAGCTCGACCCCATGAACCGCTGGCTGTCTCACATGGCCCGTCGCCGCCTCGATGCGGAGGCCATTCACGATGGGTTGCTCGTCGCGTCGGGAAAACTGGTCACTCCCACTCTCCGGTCTGCGATCCCCTTCGAGTATGCCGAAAACTCTTACAGCCTGGCGAAGACCGAGGTGAATCCCCCCGCGTTTGCGCTGAATCGTTACCGTCCGGAACAGGAATTTGTGCGGACCGTGTACCTGCCGGTCGTCCGCTCGGGACGACAACCCGGTCCTGCCGAGGCCCGCAACATGTTCGACTTTACCCAGCCTGGGGAGATTGCAGGCCGTCGCTCCGTCACCACAGTTCCGACACAAGCGCTGTTTCTGATGAACAGTAAAAGCCTGAAGACACGTTCGCATGAACTGGCCGAGTTGTTACGTACCAATTCCAACTCCGATGTCGCACGAATCACCGAACTCTGGATGCGGGTTTACAATCGCCCCGTCACCCCCCAGGAGATTACACAAAGTCTCGACTTCCTCGCCTCGATTCGTCAGCAGATGGCTGCGTTGAAAAACGTCCCGCCCGATCAGATCGATCTCAAAACGTGGGCGGAACTCTGCCACGCGTTGTTCTCTTCCAATGAATTCCTCACCCTCCTTTAACCGGAGAGGTTCATCGTGCAGCTTCCCATTCTCGATTCGACACTCTCCCGGCGGACCCTGCTGCGGCAATCGGCCTGCGGGTTTGGCGCCGTTGCGTTGCAAAGCCTCTTTACGTCACTCTCCAGTGCCGCAGCCACGGCTTCCGGGCCGCATCATACTCCCAAAGCCAAGCGGATTATCTTTCTGTTCATGGCCGGGGGGCCATCGCAGCATGAACTCTTTTATCCCAAGCCTCTCCTGACGCAAAACCACGGCAAGCGGGTCGCGTTCCCGTTCGATAACCGCAAGGTGGGGGTCGGAGTCGACAAATACCTGGCCCTCGCTCCGGACAAGCCGATTATCCCCCGCGGACAGTCGGGAATGTTGATGTCAGACTATATTCCGCACCTCGCGAAAGTCGCCGATGATCTGTGCCTGTTGCGCGCGGTCTCGACCGACAGCGAGGCCCACACTCCCGCCACGCTGCAATTGCACACCGGAGTCGCGATCGATGTCCGCCCCTCAATGGGAGCCTGGGTCAGTTATGGACTGGGGACGCCCAACAAGAATCTTCCCAGCTTCCTGACGATTCACCCAGATACCGACGTCCGGACGTATGGTTCCTCGTTTCTTCCCGCGAAGCATCAGGGGACCGTGGTCAAAATCGGCGACGGCCCAAACGATCCCCCCATCCGTTACCTCCGCGATCCTGATGCCGATCCCACCGTCCAGCAGACCCGCCTTAAGTTTCAACAGGGACTGAATCGCAACCTGTTCGAGCGGGAAGGGACCGATCCGCAGATGGAAGGTCTGATTGAGTCGTTCGAACTCGCCTTCCGGATGCAGACCGAAACTCCCAAACTCGTGGATCTCTCCGGGGAATCAAAGGCCACGCAGGAGATGTATGGCCTCGGCAAACCCCAATCCGACAAGAACGGTCGGGCGTGTCTGTTGGCGCGACGCATGAGCGAAGCGGGTGTCCCCTTCGTGCAGGTGACGATGGGAGGTTGGGACCATCACGGCGACATTCGCGGCGCCCTCCCCGGCTCCTGTGGAGGGATGGATCAACCGGTGGCCGCGCTCATTCAGGATCTCAAGGCGCGGGGGATGCTTAACGACACTCTCGTCGTCTGGTCGGGAGAATTCGGCCGGACTCCCTACAGTCAGGATCTCTCCGGGACTTCCCCGATCGAAAAGCATGGCCGGGAACATCAGCCGGAGAGTTTCTGTGCTTTTCTGGCGGGAGCGGGAGTCAAACCGGGTTTCACCTTCGGCGAGACGGACGACTTCGGGTTGCATCCCGTCTCCGGCAAGGTTCATCTGCACGATCTGCACGCCACGATGTTGCATTTGCTGGGACTCGACCACGAACGGCTTACTTACCGCCACGCGGGCCGAGACTATCGCCTGACTGACGTTTACGGGCGGGTGGTCACTGAAATCTTGAAGGCGTGAGTCGATGTCCCATGACACAGAACATCCCCGCATCGTCGTTGTGGGGAGTTCCAACACGGACATGGTGATCCGGACGGCGCACCTGCCCCGACCCGGAGAGACAATCCTGGGAGGCGAATTTCAATCGGTACCCGGAGGTAAGGGAGCAAATCAGGCGGTCGCGGCCGCGCGGGCAGGTGGCCAGGTCACCTTCGTTGCCTGCGTGGGAAACGACTCCCTCGGTACGGAAAGCATCGCCAATTTCCAGCGAGATGGGATCGACGTGTCGCACGTGACGCAGACCCCCTCCGCAGCCAGCGGGGTGGCGCTGATCATGGTCTCAGAAGCGGGAGAGAACTGCATCGCCGTTGCCTCGGGAGCCAACGCTCTCCTGACACCTGCAGACATTGAAAGAGCCCGCCCCGCGATCCGTGAGGCCAAGGTTCTGCTCGTGCAGTTGGAAACTCCACTGGAAACCGTTCAAGCGGCGGTCCGTATCGCCGGCGAGGAACGAGTCCCCGTCATCCTCAACCCTGCTCCGGCGGCGATCTTGTCTGATGAACTGCTGCGAGGTGTTTCTCTGCTGACACCCAACGAGACTGAGGCGGAAATCCTGACCGGCATCCCGGAGACAGAACAGGCCTCTGCGGAACAAGCCGCGCGGACCCTGCTGCAGCGAGGCGTGAAGGGTGTGATTGTCACCCTCGGTTCCAAAGGAGCGTTGCTGGCGACCCACGAAAGAATGGAATTGATCCCGACAAGAGCGGTCCAGGCTGTCGATACAACGGCTGCAGGGGATGTGTTCAACGGCGCTCTCGCGGTCGCGTTAGCCGAGGGTAAACCTCTTCCCGATGCGGTCCGGTTCGCGAACGCCGCCGCGTCGATCTCGGTCACGAGACATGGGGCACAACCGTCCGCTCCTCGAAGAGATGAAATTGAGGGTTTAATGCCTCAGCAACCTTCTCAAAGTTGGCCTTGTCGACCTGGCTCGGCCAAGCACATCCCTCATGGGATGTCACCCGACTTTGACGAACCCCTCGAAGACTTTAAGGAGGACACAGAGTGAACCGGTTGCTCGATATGCACAGGATTCTATGGTTCTGACCCTCTCTCAATCCGCTATCGTCCGATTGATAGACTGCCGTACCGTGTCGACAAACCTGTCGAAATCAACGGCCTCAGGAAAAGCATTCCGTGGAATCACAAAGGCTGAAACGGAATGGACAAATAAATAAGCGTATGACTCTGTGACGACGATCTTCTTAAAAGCAGACCACTGAAATGAAGCGTGAGTGGCACGATTCTCAAAAAGCAGACCGTCAGGCTGAATCGTAATCTTCTGCAATCCCAGCATCGTTTGATTGTCTGGCGTTGAGTACCACGCTCTGAAATAACGTATCTGGCGGCCAAGGTCGAAGAACGTGTAATAAATCCATGAGGCAAGAACATAAAGAGGGGCCATCAGAAACAGCGGCCAATGTCGGTAAGCCGTCGGCAGCGGATTGCTACCTCGCGGGGTCGTGACGATGCAAACCAGAATAGGAACCAGCAGCATGACCAACAGCCATGTGACATTGTGCCAGAAGATCCGACGTCTGACTTCGGGTGAATGTTTCTGGTGAAAGACACCTAAAGTAACCATGTCATCGACTTTCAATTCAAACTCGATCGCAATCGGCTTGATCGTTTCGATATCGTCAGGTTGTTGCTCCATGAAAGCCGCTCCTATCCCAACACCGCTTTTATGGAGTCTTTCAGGATTGCGACCATCTCGTCGAGGGTTTCATATTCCGTGATCATCGGCGGGGCTAACAAATAAACGTCGCCGCGCAGCCGGGTGTACATCCCGCGCTCCTGTGTCGCCAGATGGACCTTCGGGCCGATCTGCTCGCTGGCGGGGAATTCCGCCTTCGTCTTCTTGTCCTGCACGAATTCCACACCGCACATGAGACCGAGACCGCGAACCTCGCCGACGTGCGGGTGATCCGCCAGTTCCTCTTTCAGCTTCTTGAGCAGATAGGCTCCCTTTTCTTCCGCCAGTTTCGGGAAGTTTTCCTCCTTGATGATCCGCAGGTTGCGTAACGCGATGGCACAACCGACCGGATGCCCGGAGTAGGTGTAGGCGTGCATCCACATCATGTCCCCTTTATCCAGCACGCCGGCAATCTCGTCGTTCATTCCCACGCCACCGAGGGGGAAATAACCGGAGGTGATCCCCTTTGCGAACGTGTACATATCGGGCTGCACTCCGTAGCGTTCCAGGCCGAACATCCGCCCCGTCCGCCCGAATCCGGTGATGACTTCGTCCATGACCATCAACACGTCGTACTTGTCGCAGATCTCGCGGATACGGGGGAAGTAATCATCCTGGGGTACGATCACTCCCGTCCCCCCCTGCACCGGCTCGGCGAAGAACATCGCCACGTTTTCCGGGCCGACTTTCAGAATCGCTTTTTCCAGTTCATCCGCGGCGGCGATCCCCTGGCTGGCGCTCCCCGGCGGCGCCACATAGCGATACGGATACGGCGATGGGATGTGCATGAACCCCGGGGCGAGCGGTTCGAACATCGGCCAATAGGACGGTACCCCAGTTGCGCTCATCGCGGCCAGCGTCGTGCCATGGTAGCCCCACTGCCGGCAGATGATCGTCGTCTTTGTCGGCTTCCCTTTGAGCTTCCAGTAATAGCGCGCGGTCTTTACCGCCGCATCTGTCGATTCCCCACCCCCCGACGTGAAGAAGAACCGCTTGATGTTGGGATAAGAGAGCTGCGCCAGTTGCTCCGCCAGCAGGATCGCGGGCGGGTTGTTGCTCCCCGCATATCCTGAAACGTACGCCAGGGTCTGCATCTGCTCCGCGGCCACTTGCACCAGTTCCGTCCGCCCATGCCCCGCGATGACGTTCCACAGGCCGGAGAGGCAATCGATGAACGGCTTTCCGTCCGCGTCATACAGATACGCCCCTTCCCCGCGCACCCAGATATGCCCCGTCTGCTGCAGACCCCGATGATGCAAGGAATGGATCATATAGCGCATGTCACGCTCGACATAACCGGCTTTGGTCAGCGTCATGGGGGAACCTGTTTCGTGAAAGACGTGTCTGTTTTTTCGAGAAATGCTGCATTTCCACGGGGGAAAAACACCTGGGGATGGGTCAATCCTGACCGGAAATCAGGCCGCCGTCAAACGCATCCCGGACCGCGACGTACGGACTGGCAGGGAGGTTCAAGCCGTGTCATAATCGGTAGTTCGATCCATTGGTCGAAACGGCAGCTTCTGTTTTCTCACAGTTTCAGCAGACAGGTGGTTGGTTATCGTGGCGCGCGACAAGATCGTTCTGGCTTACAGTGGCGGTTTGGACACTTCTGTGGCAGTGAAGTGGCTTGAGGAAACGTTCAATTACGACGTCATCACGTACACTTGTGACCTCGGCCAGGGGCGCGAACTCGAAACCATCAAGGCCAAGGCGATCAAGACCGGCGCCAAGGAAGCGGTCATCGAAGACTGCCGCAACATGTTCGTCGATTACTTCGTGTGGCCCTCGCTGATGGCGGGGACTCTCTACGAAGGAAAATATCCCCTCGCCACCGCACTGGGACGTCCGCTCATCGCGATGCGAATGGTGGAAGTCGCCAAGCAATACGGGGCCGTCGCCGTCGCTCACGGTTGCACCGGCAAGGGGAATGACCAGGTCCGTTTCGACGTGGCGGTCCAGACCTTGGCGCCGCAACTCAAGGTTGTCGCCCCCGTCCGGGAATGGCGCTGGACCCGTTCTGAAGAAGTCGAATACGCGAACAAGCACGGGATCGAAGTCCAGGCCACTAAGCAGAGCATCTTCAGCGTCGATCAAAACCTGTGGGGCCGCTCGATCGAAGCGGGTGTCCTGGAAGATCCGTGGGTGGCTCCGCCGCCGGAAACCTACCAGTGGACGGTCGATCCGCTTGAAGCCCCCAATAAGCCGGTCGAAGTTGAAATCGAGTTCGACCAGGGCCGCCCGACCCATCTCAATGGCCAGAAGATGGACGGGGTCGCCTTGATTGAAGAACTGAACAACGTTGGCGGCGAGCATGGGGTCGGACGCATCGACCACGTCGAGAATCGTCTTGTGGGGATCAAGAGTCGCGAGATCTACGAGGCTCCCGCCGCCATGATCCTGCACAAGGCTCACCAGGAACTTGAATTTCTGACCCTCAGCAGGCAGGCCCACCGCTTCAAGACCTACGTCAGTCAGACCTGCTCGGACATCATTTACGACGGCCTGTGGTTCAGCGCGTTCCACCAGGATCTGATGGGCTTTGTGGAAAAGAACCAGCGCTACGTGAGTGGGGCTGTCCGGGTCCAGCTCTACAAGGGAAACATCACGATCACCGGGCGCAAGAGTCAGCACAGCCTGTACAGCCCTTCCCTCGCCACCTACGAGGAAGGGGACGCTTTCCCGCACGATACCGCGGTTGGTTTCATCCGCATCCACGGTCTCGCGCAGCAGACCCAGGCCCGCCAGCAACTGTTGAAAGGGGAGCCGAGCCTGCGGCCCGCCCATATCATGCCCCCCACCGAGGGGACCAAATAAGTCTGTTTTTGTCCGTGAGTTTCGTCGCTCGTTTCGATTTCGCCGCCAGTGTCAATTCCACCCCGCCGGGGAGGAGCGTGTCCGATGCCCGAAATCACACCTGAAACAACCCCGGTTTCTCCGGCTCTCCCTCCCAGGAAGAATTCCCTGCGGAAATGGATCTGGGGAGGATTGGCGACGCTGCTTCTTGTGGGCGTGGCGGTCTTGAGCGTCCTGCTCTTCCGCCCAGAGCCGAAGATGACGGACGACGTCTTCCTCTTCAACTGGCAGGCGATGGTGGACGAAGAGACCGCCGCGAAGCTGGTCAGGAATTTTACCTTGGTGGAGATGATCGATACTCTGCCGGATGGAGTCGAGCCGACCGATTCTCTTCGCCGCTGGCGGATGCAGCGCGACCGCCTCAAGGCAACTTCCGACCCGATCACGGATACCGCCTGCTACCGCGGATCCAGTGAACTGCTGCGGCAATTTGTGAGCATGGCCACCAAGAACCATGGCACCTGTACTTCCCGGGAACTGCACTGGAAACAGGTGGCAGGACAATCCGGGCTGCTCAACGGCCGAAAACCTCAGTTCAAAGACCGCCTCAGTTCCCTGTTTGAGTGGAACACAGGCCCCAGAGATCAGGGAATTCTCGTCTCGGGCTGTATCGACAATGACGGCAACCCTGACCTTCCCCCCGGGGTGAACCTGACCGCCAGCGGGATGTATGCCCTCAGCCCGGATCCGTCAGCGAACCGGATTCGCATGCACCTTTACGGAGGCCAGGTCCGGTTCAACGGTCAAGGACTCAGCCATGCCGATGATCCATCGCGCGGGCAGTTCATCTCGGTCCCCTTCGGGTGGGATGAATGGCTGAAGCCGGGGGATGTCGTCTTCATGATCAATCGCTTCCCTGAAGTCAAAAAGACTCCCGTCCTCATCACCGTTTGTGAGCGGTATGACCTCCCCACGGCGGAAAGCCTCGACTTGATCGGCGTCAAACTGAACACCCCCCGGCACTGGATTGATGGGGGCCCCGCGTTCGTCACCAAGACGATCCAGAAAATCAATGATTTCTCCTCAAAAGCCCCTCTCCGGCCTAATCCTCTCCCCCAGCCTTGGACCCAGGCTCTTCCGGATGGGACGCAGGTGACATTGCTGGCGCTTGCTCAGCCGGATAAATTCCCCCGCACCTTCTGGACCCCGGTCGGCACTCCCGTCAATCTGGCCCGCGAGATCCGCGACCATCTCATCACCACGTTCCGCTATCGCGGCACTCTCATAGGACTGGTGTACGTCAGTTATCCGGGTCGCAAATCGAATCATCTCAGTCCGATTGATTTCTCAGAGATCATCCCCGACTACTCGACTCGTACGGTCAACAACGTGGGACTTCTCTGGAACCAGGCCTGGAAAGAAGGCAATTTCAGTGACTCGGGCGTGGAAGTCCAGTTTGGCGCGCTCCCCGTGCGAGCCGACCCGGAGGGCAAAGGACAAGGACTTGAACTGGCCCTGGGTTACGGAGACTGGAAAGTCCTGGGAAATGCTCGTGCCTCTGAGCGAGTTCTCCTGTCCGAACGTGAAATTCGCATCGGCCAGAGCGTACCCCAGTTCTCGAATCGAAATATCATCGACGTCGCCGCGAACTGGCGTTTGCAGACCAATGAGGAATCGAGTCTGGTACTGATCACCAAGGCGGGAAAGAGGGTGCAGCATTGCTATCCCCCTCCGATTCACCTCCCCGCGATGGATGGGGTGCTGCGGCACCGTCGGCACCACGAAGCGTTCTATGACGTCAAGCCCGGTGAAGTTGACCACTTCGAGGTCCGGGTCCGCCCCACCCGAACCATCCGCTTCACCGGATTCGTGAGCGAACCCGACAGCCTGAAAACCAGCCTGTAGAGTCGGGTGAGAACATGGTTCACTCCCGCCGCGACTGGCTTCGAGATGCCCTGCAGGGTATTTCAGCATGGGGCCTGTCTGGTCGGTCTGTTCCGGCTCACACCGCCGAAATCCCGCTCCCAACGACGCACAACGGCTGCTTCAATCGTCCCTGGATGCGGTGGAGCTACAATGAGGCCCTGGACGGGATGCATGCGGCCGGATTCACGGTCACAGGCATTCTCGGCGATCACGCCAAGATTTCTTCCACCACCCGTCCCGCCACGTCTGTCAGGCGGAAATCCCGCCCGTTGTAACGGTACGTCAGCTTCTCATGGTTCAACCCCAGCAGATGCAGGATTGTCGCGTGCAGGTCGTTGATGCTCACCCGATTGACCGTCGCCTTGTAGCCGATCTCGTCCGTCTCGCCGTACGCAGTTCCTGCTTTCACTCCACCTCCGAACATCCAGGTCGTAAACGCGTGCGGATTGTGATCGCGCCCCGTGCCACCCTTCTGCACGATGGGTAACCTTCCGAATTCCCCGTTGCAGATCACCAGCGTCGAATCCATCAGCCCCCGGGCTTTCAAGTCGGTCAACAGCCCCGCGATGGGGGTGTCGGTTTCCGCGGCAAATCCCCGGTGATTTTTTTCGATGTCCGCATGACCGTCCCAGCTCCGTTCGGTCTCCATCCCTCCACTGTAGATCTGTACGAAGCGGACTCCCCGCTCCACCATCCGGCGGGCGATCAGGCATTGTTTCGCGAAGTGCGTACACTTGGGATTATCCAGCCCATACAGCTTTTGCGTCTCCTGCGATTCCTTCTGCAGGTCGAGGGCTTCGGGAGAGGCCATCTGCATCCGGTACGCCAGTTCAAAACTCTCGATCCGGGCCGCCAGTTCCGCATCCTGGGGATGTCCCAGTTGATGCCGCTTGTTCATCCGGGAAATGAGATCCAGTTGTGCCCGCTGTTCCGCATCGGTCAGATCCCCGCTTCGCTCCAGATTGTTGATGGGGGAACCTTGAGCATTGAGGGCAGTCCCCTGGAACACGCCCGGCAGGAACCCGGTTCCCCAGTTGGAGGCGTGTCCCTTCGGCAAACCCCGCCCCAGTGTGTCGTACATCACCACGAAGGCCGGCAGGTTCTGGCTCTCCGAACCCAATCCATACGTCACCCAGGCCCCTACGCAGGGAAAACCCATCCGGTTGAAACCGGTGTTGATCTCGAACAGCGCCGGTGAGTGATTGTTTGTGTGCGTGAAGCAGGAATGAATGAACGCCATGTCATCCACGTGCTTCCCCAGTTGCGGGAAAATCTCCGAGACCCAACGCCCGCACTTCCCCTGCTGCGAAAACTTGAACGGGGATTTCATCAGTGGCCCCACCTGGTCCGTGAAGAAACCGGTATTCTTGTCGAATCCTTTCAGTTCCTGGCCGTCCCGCTTTGTCAGTTCGGGCTTGTAGTCCCAGGTGTCGACCTGGCTCGGTCCTCCGTTCTTGAACACCCAGATCACCGACTTTGCCTTCGCAGGGAAATGCGGCGGGTGAGGTGCCAGCGGATTAATCGCCAACTGCGGTTTAGCAGGGACACTCAGTTCCGCTCCGTGTGCAACCGCCAACGGCAGCAACCGGGAGAGCGCCAGCCATCCCAGACCGTGCCCGGACCGTTCCAGAAATTCCCGTCGCGTCCCCTGCAGGAGACGAGGTTGTGTGAACACAGGTCGTATTGTCATCGTACCGATCCCTTAATCATCGTCACGGAACGTAAATGAATTCATTCGAGCAGAACAACGCCTGGCAGAAATCTCCCCACGCCAGTTCTTCGGCCGTCATCGCACCGCTGGTCTTCGTGTGCTGCTGTCTCTGGATTTCAATAAAGGCCAGATCCTGCTGCTCTTCTTCCGGTGTCGCCTCTCGTGCAAGCGCCTCCAGGTACGCCCGCTGCAAAGTATCGTGAGGAGTTTTATTCGCTGCCAGTAATCGTTGCGCGAAACCCAGCGCATAGTTTCGGACCTGTTTGTTGTTCAACATCGCGAGCGCCTGCGGCGCCACGGTGGTCGTGGCCCGCTGTCCCAGACCCTGCAAAGTATCCGGGCCGTCGAATAGCACCATCATCGGTATCAGCTGGCTCCGTTTGATGGTGAAGTACACGCTGCGGCGCTTTTGACCTTCATCCAGGCTCCCCGGCCCGAATGGCGTCTGATCCCACGCGCCGCTCAGTGCCAGCATCTGGTCCCGGATCGCCTCCCCCTCCAGCCGCATCAACGGTCTCCGCCAATAGTAAATCACCGTGGGATCCAGTTTCTGCCGCGTCGGCCCGATCTTCCCGGTCTGTTGATAAACCGCGCTGGTCATCATCAGCTTGTGAATCGGTTTGAGTTTCCAGTTCTGGCGGATCAATTCACTCGCCAGCCAGTCCAGCAGTTCCGGATGGGTGGGGCGTTCCCCCTGCGCGCCGAAATCGCTTGGAGTGGCCACGATGCCGCGCCCGAAGTGATGCTGCCACATCCGGTTCACAATCACCCGGGCCAGCAGATTTCCCGCCCCGTCTTTCGTATCGGTAATCCAGTTCGCCAGGCCACGTCGTCGATAGGAGGTCTTCCATCCCTTGGGGGGTTCCACCTGCCAGTGTTTCTCGCCCTCCGGTGAATTCATCAACACCTTCAGGAAACCGGCTGTCGCCTCTCCCTCCTTCTGGTTCGGATTGCCCCGCTTCAGGAAGTAGGTTTTTTCCAGGAAGTCCCCCCCCTGCGTGTGCAGCCTGATTGCGGGGACACCCTCGCTGCAGATCATCGCCGTCACGAGATCTTTGCGCGGCTTTTTGCGCACATGCTCCTGGATCTTCCGGACCAGTTCACGCCCTTCCGCATCCTGTCCCAATACCCAATCCGAGATGGCCTTTTTCTGCTCCTGGGTTTGCTCCCCTGCGGGTTTTTGAATCCCCTCCGCCAGGAGTTTCAATTGTTGTTCCGTGAGAGTTGTTCCATCCCACCCGGGGACAGGAGCGGCATCGGTCACCGAAATCCTCAACCGACCAATCCCGTGCTGGGCACTCTTCGTGAAACTGAGCGAAACCGTTACCGTTCCCGGCTCCGTGATCTCCAACGCCGTTTCCAAGGGAAGCACGAGCGCATGATTCTCACCGGTCCGGGGAGCGATCCCCCACGCCGTCGCGGCCTCGGTATCCACCACTCCGGCAGCCCCCATCCCCACCTGCTCGAAGTCCGCTGTCGGTTTCCCCAGCTTCAGCCCTTTTCCTTCCTTCGGCTTCGCCTTCGTTGCAAAGCTGGCGCTAAATTGCGACAACGCAAAATTCCCTGTCGGTCCACGTCCCGGCCCCCCCATGGGCAGACTATCGTCCGCCAGCGTCTCCAGTCTCAAGGCGGTGATCTTTCCCGGACCGACTTCCAGTGTGATCGTGTACGAATCCTGAACCCCGTTCTTCCCTTTAACCAGCGCAGAACCATCATCCAACGGGACGAATTCGCCGCCGCCCGAGGATTTCAAACTCGTCGGTTTGATGATCAACCAATCTGGCTTGGGTGTACTTGGTTTGCTTGCCAGCCATTTGGAGACGCGCTCCGGCAGAACATTCTTGCGGTAGTTCTCCAATGCCCCCGTCAGCGGTGCATGATCCTTTTCGAAGTGCGTTATCGCATCGCGGTATTTATCCCGGTTGATCTCAATCTCCATATCGCTTCGGACCGTCGTGGTAAAGGTCGCGATGAACCGGTAGTAATCCTCCTGCGAAATCGGGTCGAACTTGTGGTCGTGGCAACGCGCACAGGCTACGGTGAGCCCCAGCATCGCCGTGCCGATCGTCCCTCCCATGTCATCCAGTTCGTCGTAGCGTTCCTTCTCCACCTGGTTCGCGGTGATCTGTGTCGCGTGCGTCCCCGCCCCCAGAAAACCCGTTGCCATGAGTGCGAGTGGATTGTCCGGTTCCAGTTCGTCACCTGCGATCTGCCAGCGGACAAACTGGTCGTAGGGCATATCGCTGTTCAGCGCCTTGATGACAAAATCGCGATAGTGATAAGCCGTTGGCCGGTCGTAGTCCTGCTCGTAGCCGTGGCTTTCCGCATACCGGGCCAGATCGAGCCAGTGGCGTCCCCACCGTTCTCCGTAATGTGGACTCGCCAGGACGCGGTCCACCAGCTTTTCATAGGCATCCGTCGAGGTGTCGTTCAGAAACTGCGAGATTTCTTCGGACGTCGGTGGAATCCCCAAGGCATCCAGATACACCCGTCGAATCAGTACGTACCGGTCCGTCACGAGCGGATTCGGGTGCATCTTGAGCGATTCAAGTTTCGCCTGCACGAAATAGTCGATGGGTGTCCGTGGCCAGTTGTGAAATTCTCCCGGCTTGACACTGGGAGGCTCTGCCCGAACCAGCGGCTTGAAACTCCAGAACTGCTTGTCTTTCTCGGTCGCCCCACCAGCCGGGCGCGTTGTCCGGTTCTTGTCGATCAGGTCCGAAGTATACGGAGCCCCGGCGTCGATCCAATCCTTGATCGCCTTGATGGAAGCGTCGTCCAGCTTGGGGAGCTTATGGGGCATGTGAGGCTGCTCCAGATGAGCGGTCAGCCGATACAGACGGCTTTCATCCCCCTTCCCCAACTCGATCGCGGGGCCGTTGTCCCCTTCATGCAGCAGCCCGGACCGGCTGCTCAGATCCAGCCCACCTTTGACGCTTTCCCCTCCGTGGCACTTCAGGCAGCTTTCCGTCAGGATCCGCTTCACCTGACTATCAAACAATTTCTTCCCCGCCTCATCGGAGGCGTGGGAGTGTGACATGGCCAGTGTCAGCCAACAAACAACCGCAGACAGCCCTTGAAAGCCCGATAAACCGCGACAGCGCACGTTCACACCTCGCCTGCGTGATTTCGACATGGAGAGACCCCATTTCCGGGGCATGAGGAAGGTCTCTCCATTCTCGGGTCGAACCCTTCCGCAGGGCAAGCCTCTTTCCCTGTATGGACACCGCCTCAGGGGAATTCCTTACCCGAAATTCCGCGTTCCGAAGAGGGTTGATCGCCCGTCAATCGACGGTTATGCCGTTGTGGGAACGTGGTTTCCGAAGTACCGCACGACCTTCAGCAGTTGTTCCCGCTCAATCGGCTTCGGGAGGTATTCGTCGCAACCGGCCAGCAGGCATTTCTCCCGGTCTCCGGAAAGCGTGTGTGCGGTGACGGCAATAATTGCTGCCGGATAGTGGGAATCTTTCAGAATCCGCGTCGCCTGATAACCGTCCATCACGGGCATCTGCATATCCATCAGGATCACCTGGTACGGGGTCCCCACTGCCAATGCTTCCAGCGCCTTATCCACGCCGATCTGCCCGTTGTCTGCCACGTCGACTTCAATCCCCCCTTTTTTCAGCACGTAGGAGATCACCCGCTGATTGTCGACCCCGTCCTCGACCAGCAGCACGCGCAACTTCGGTGCTGGAACGGACGACTGTGTTTCGCCATACAGCAGATTTGTGGCGATGCAATATTCCAAACCGTTCACAAACCGGGTGTTCCGCGTGTCGCCTACGGGGATCCGGAAGGATACTCGGGACCCTGCGCCCAGTTGCGATTCGAATTGAATCGTCCCTCCCAGAAGCGTCACGACGCGATGGCAGATTCCCAACCCCAGACCGATCCCTCCATAGCGCCGCGTCAACGAGGAATCACTCTGGTAGAACGGTTCAAATGCCCGTTGGATCTGATCCTGGGACATTCCGATTCCCGTATCGATGACCTCGAATTCCAGCCAGCATTCGCCGTTCTCAAGGCGGGCCGGCGTAATTCTCAACCGAATCACACCCGCCTCCGTGAATTTGATCGCGTTGTGCAACAGGTGCTTCAGCAACTGCTTCAAACGGAGCGGATCGGACTCAATGATCTCAGGGAGAGGGTTGGGGCACTCAATGCAAAAATGCAACTGTTTCGTCTTCGGCAGCGCGATCTGCATCCCATCCGCCACGTCCTTGAGAATGGGCAACAGCGGAACATGGGAGATGGAGATCCCCGTTTGCTTCGATTCCAGGTTCGCGAGATCGAGCAGGTTGTCGATCAACCAGAGGAGGTTCTCCGCATTCTGACGGATCGTGTGAACCGCGTCGTTCACTCCCGCATTGTTCTGAGTCTCGTTTTGAATCACTTCCAGATATCCCATGATGGCTGTCATGGGAGTCCGGATTTCGTGGCTCATGTTCGTCAGGAATTCGCTTTTCGCGCGGAAGGCCTGCTCCACCTGCTGACGGATGCTGGTCAGTTCCTCCGCCTGCAATGCTAATTGCATCGCCTGGTCATCCGCCCGGCCCCGCGCGATCTCCACTTCCTGGGCGTACTTCACAATGACCGCTTCATCCCGTTTCAGGTTGGAGATGTCCCACATCATCCCGCAATAGACGGGCTGCCCGTTGGAGGTGGACATCGGTCGCCATTCACCCCGGAACCAGAATGTCCCGACCTCCCCGTTTGCTGCCAGACGTCCTTCGAAATTCCACGCTGTCCGTTCGCGCAACGACTTCGCCAGCGTCATCACCAGCAGTTTGGCATCCGCGGGATAGACAAAGTCCAGGAGCAGCTTCGGATTCTTAAGTAACTCCTCGCAGGTCACGGGAATGTACCGCTCCACCCCCCGACTGACGTATTGCAGTTGGTAATCCTCCGGCCCCCTCTCGATGACCCGGAAAATGACCGCAGGCAGATGATCTGCCAACTGTTCGATACTGGATTCGTGACGGGCGGAAGTACTGACGCCAGTCATCTCTACCAGCGCGGCCGGACTGGTTGTCGGCCGACCCGGATATCTCACCCAGCCGTAGTTGCAGATTACAACGACCGTGATGAGGAGCTCGAAGCACAACAGCCATTTCAGCCGATTGAATGTCGCCAATGTGACCGAGGCATCCTCTTCGTGAATCACTCCCAGGTTCCATTGCGGCAACCAGCGCCAGGCTCCCACCGCACTTTCACCGTAAAGCCCCTGATACGGACCGGTCTGAACTCCCATCCCGCGCCGTCGCAAGGCCCTTCCCAACCAGGCGAGTTGCGTCAATCCAGGAATCAGCGACAGAGATCCTGTTCCTCCTCCTTGATCCGTACGGTTCACGGTGGAGACGAGTCTCCCCTCCCCGTCCACCGCGTAGGTCTCCGTCATCCGACTCGGATCGTTGCTCCCCTGTAATACCCGAGAGAATTCCCCGTCCGGTGAAATCCAGAACCCAAGATGACCCACGACTTCATGCTTGGGATTTCGCACAGGGAACGTGCATAGAATTACCAGGCGGGGAGGAGTACCTGTCTCATCCTTTGCTCCTGATGAGGTGACGTCAAACGGGGGAACGAAGACTGGTTCCCCCTTCTGAATCCGTTCTTTGTAACGGACAGGAAGCTGCGATAAGGATTGTTGGCCGGTGCTTCCCTTGAGCGAATTCGCCCGGACATCCGCATGCGGACTCAACAGCAGATAACCGGCATACCCCCGATCCTGGCAGAGCAGGTTTAACCTGTTCACAATGCCGTCAAAACCATGTCCGCGCACCTGGTGCTCGGTCTCGCCGTCGCTGAACACTTGCCACAGATCACCGTCGCACGACCAGACTTGAGCGGTCTGAAGCTGGCCCGTGATCCATGCACTGAGGTTGTCAACGCTCTGGTCCAGTTTTCCCTGCAGACTCTGCTGGACCATCTGGTCCTCGGTCCGAACGGCAATCAACACCAGAACCAGGTGGCCCCCCAATAACAACGGGAGCGCCAGCCAGACGGCACGCAATATCCGCTCTTTCCAATGGCGGGAAACGCGAGATGAAAGTGATTGGAATAACCGCATGTGTGATGATGCTCTGAGGGTGTGCTTCATCCACGGACAATCCGTGCGCCGGACGTCATGTTGGCGGTGCGAGTCTTCAAGCCCTGCTCCGTCTGCCTGTTTCGGGGCTGCGACCGCGGACGAGAACTCCCGAAACATGAAACTCGCTATGGGTTCTATCGACCTCTGTTTGACTCCCCTCTCATCTCCTGCTCGGACTCATCGAATCGATGTCAGACGCTCAGACAAAAACGAATCGAAACAAGAAAGCTTTCCTCTGTTTGATCAATAATCGAGCAGTCGTTCCATCTCCAGCCCGAACACTCCAACTTTTTCTTATCTCAGGCTCCTGTCAGACGTTAGATCGGAATGTATGCATCAGGCAATGACCGTATCTTGAAACCGGGGGATCCTGTAATCCGCGAGGACACCTGACGCGGATTAAGCGGGAGGTATTTCCCCTACGCCTCTCTCCTGCGCGGGTTTTCGCCTCACTCAATCCGCATCTTTTCGGATCAGCGAAACTGTGATGTCACGCTTCGAAAATTGGATCCTTCGATGGCCAGATCGCCAATCGGCAACTCCTGCCGATACCGATGAAGAGAGTGGTGGATTTTGCCGGTCGAAAACGTGTTCGTGCAGGATCGCGCTAACCGGATTCCGCGGCACGCGTCATTCGACCGGTTTTTCAGGAAAAATTCATCAAGACCGAACAGTCCACATGCCGATCCATAGGATCAACGTTGCGCTCTTTCAGCAGAAAGACGCACTCGATGAAAGGATTCATCGAACGGAAAGTCCGCCGTGACCAAAGCTTCGGCATGATCATCTAGGGAGAGATCGTTCAATGCGACATCGATTGAGACTGTACACCGGAGAAGAAGAGACGACGACCATCGCCGAACCCCAGCTGACCGTCACGCTGGGTGAGATCTCCAACATCCTCGCCGAAGCCGTCAATTCCAAGCGAGCATGGCTGAATGATTTCGAAGACGACCGCATCCAGGTCTCTTCAGATCTCTACGAAGTCCTGACCACCTACTGGCGATTGCGTCCCGGTGCCTGACCGAGTCGGTTCTCGATTCAAGGGGGCGTTTCGCCCCCTCGTCTCAACTTGACCTGCCTCGCGAATGACGAGAGAGGCTGCTGCCATGTCGCAATCTCATGACCCCGCGGCATCGACAGCCACCCTCGCGCCTGGACCTGCGCAGCCCCTACCGCATTCAGGTTCCTCGAACCGCCTGCCCCTCCGCATCTTTGCGGCCATCATTTTTCTCCTCTCGCTGGCGGCGTTGGGAATCTCCGTCTATCGCCGCGTGCAGCAGCTTCCCCCGGACAGGATCGTCGAAACATTCCTGCAGGCACTCCTGCAGGGTGACACCCGGACCGCGGCCCGGTATCTCTCAAAAGGGGAAAAATCTGACCTCGCGAAAATCGGCCCCCTCCAACTCGAACTGCAATCTGACTCTGCCCACGAGTCTCCCTTCACCATTCAGGTAAAGACTCAGAAAATCACCACCAGCCGGGCGATCGTTGATGCCACTCTCACTCGGAACGGTGACTCCCTTCCATTGCAGTTTCTGCTGGAGCCCTCGTCAGCCACCGGCTGGATCATTCGGGACATCCAGAATCCCGATCCCCAAGCCGAGAAGCAGAAACCCGATCGTGAGAGTCCTGAGCAAAAAGAACTTCGCGAACGTCTGATTCACGATCTCAGTCGCGGCGGCCAGACCCCCGTGGAAACTGAAGATCCCTGATTGGACTCCCCCTGATTGGGGGATTGTTCCTGAAAATAGGCTTTTGTTTCCCGGCTCGATACAATGACTGCAAGAGGGGTTCCGATACCTCGCGACCCTGTTCAGCGTTTCTTTCGTTTTCTCTCCTGAGCCGTCGAGCCCCGAACGATCCTTCCCGTGAATTTCTACCAGCATCCTCCCTCCTCTGCCTGGGAGCCCATTCCGCTTGCGGCAGACCCGCTGCATCCCTTCTGGGCCTGGTTCAAACCTCCCTCCGCCCCTCACGGCGTGGTGGTGCAGATCCCTGTGGAAACATTTCGCGCCCCGGATCGTCGCTGGCCCATCACCCCGCGATCCCTCATTGAATCCTTGAAGATCGAGCCTCGCTCGGTCGCCTCCTGGTCGATCCAGGGAATGCTGTATGAAAGCCTGAATGGCGAAAACCCCGCCTGGAACTTTCCGATCCACGAACCGGCTTCGAATGCCGATCCGATGATTGCCATTTTCCTGCACCCGGTTCAAGCTGGCACTCCGGCGACCGCTGCTCAATCTAATCCCTATTCGGAAACGGAATTGCATCAGATTTTCGGACGGATGGAAGCGGAATGGACCGCTGCGTTATTTGCCGAGACGCAGCTCTCCGAAGCATCGCGCCAGCTCAATGCAGCCCTGACCCGCTGTAATTCTCTCAATCGAGACCTCAGCGGACTGGAAGCTGCGTCAGCCGACCAGGCTGACAAACAGGAATGGCTTGAGGCCCGGCGGCGTTTACGTGATGTGGCACATCGTCTCTCGCGCTATCTCAAGGACCAGCACATCGGCACGACGACCGATGCGGGACAGCGTCCTGTCTTCGAATTGATCTATGAGAAGTACGTCGTCCCCAGGAAGTATTTCGACGGCATTGAGAAAGCAGACAGGGACTTTGAAGCGCGGCGCAAATCGCTGCAATTCCTGCTCAATAACATGAAGTCCGCCCAGGCACTCACGGCGAATGAAGCCGAGGGACGCGCCAAACAGATTCTGACCCGCATCGCCGCGAAGGTACGGACCGGTCGCTCCAAGCGGTGATCAGTTCCTGGTCTTACGTAGCCGAATCATTCCTGAACCAGTCGGAGTTTCGGTCCAGTTGTCGGTTCGAAACGGGACTGCAGGGAGGCCGGCGCTGTTTACGAGCTTCGTCTCCGCCAGCTGGTGCCAGCCATAGCGGACCGCCACAGGTTTCTTCACCAGCGGGGAATGCAACAGGACTGTTTCCCCCTCAATCTCCGCATCCGCCATGATGAACGCCTTGTCCTCACCCGCGACGAAGAACCACGATAGCGGTTGTCCATCGTGCGTCGACAGCCCCGCGGCATGATCGAATCGAATTCGTACGTGATTCCCTTCCACACTCATGCCCGCATACATCGGGCCACAATGCTCGATCTCGTCAAATCCATAGTCCTTCGCCAATGCCACCAAAGACAGTCGCCGTCCCACTTCCCGTTTGTTGAGAGGATGAATATCGAACAGATCTCCGATATCCATTGTGACGACCATTCCGGTATTTGGCACTGCCAGCACTTTCGTCTGGGCCTCGCGCAGTTCCGGCAGAAAGCTCCCCGGATAAGGGTAGTTGAACGGCGCGATCTGCACGTAATAAAACGGGAAATCCCCTTGCCCCCAGATCGTTCGCCACCCCTTGATCAGACCTTTCATCAGTTCCGCGTAGTATCCCTTGTCCGGGACGTTCTGCTCTCCTTGATACCAGGTCACTCCGCGGATCGTGTAAGGCACAATCGCATGCACCATCCCGTTGTACAAACCAGTGTGGCTGTGGTGGCTATCGAGGGGATGCTTCGGAATTACTGCCACCGGAGGCGGTGCGATCGTTTTCCCCTCCGAGATCGCCTTCTCCGCTCGCGAAGTCCAATTCTTGATTTCTGCCACGTATGAATGCTGCACCGATTTGTGAGCCGCGGTCAGCTCTTCGATCTTGTCCAGTTCTTTGCGAATCGTGGGAATCGCAGCAAATCCGGCAGGGGGAGTCCACGCCTCGATCTTTGTCCCGCTCCAGGCGGTTTGAATCAACCCGATCGGAACGTTCTCCAGTTTTGTGTGGATCTCGCGCCCGAATGAATACAGCACCGCCGAGAATTTCGCGACCGTCTCCGGGCTGCAGCGCTCCCATTTCGCATCCACGTCCTCCGCCGGAGTTCCCGATGGGACCATGGGGATCTGGAACAACCGGATGTTCGGATAGTTCGCCCCTGCAATTTCCTGCTTCGGGTTCGAGGATTCACTCACCGGCCAGAACATGTTCGACTGACCTGCCCCGATCCACACTTCCCCCACCAGGACATCCGTGAGGGTGATGGTGTTCTTCCCCGACACCACCAGATCCTGGGGTTTCGCGGACGTTTTCTGGGGGGGCAGAATTACCTTCCATTTCCCCTCCGAGTCGGCCACTCCCTTGACGCTCGTCTCCCCGAAGTTCACCGTCACCGCTTCGCCGGGGGATCCCCACCCCCAGACGTTGACGGGCTTGTCTCGTTGCAAGACGAGATGCGAAGTAAAAACTGCGGGCAGTCTTACCTCCGCGTGCAGGACATCAAACATGCCTGCAAGAAGCGCATGAACACAAGCAGACCAGTGGCCCCCGGTCCTCATGATTCGGTCTTTCGTAACTTTGAGAGCAAAAAGCGAGAATGAATGTGCGCACCTTTCGCGTTGGCGAAGAGGTCGCAATGAAGCTCGTTAGAGAAACGAACAAAAACGCGACGAACTTCAGACGTGCATTGACGCATAGAACGAAACCGGAATGGAGCAAAATCCCTTAATTAATTCGCGAGCGCGTCAATTCAGGTCGTTCTGAATATCGGCGGAATGGGGGTTGCCGAAAATTGATCGAATTCCCATGTAAATCGGGATTTGATCCTATTCTTACAGATTACTACTACCGGATAAAAGATACAGCTTCATCATCCCTTAATGTTTTGGAACATTTTTAAAGTTGTCTTTAAGCATTAGCCCCGTCCAAGCCTGGACGACTCAAAACTGAAAAAAAGGGGCCTCTGAAACAGAGGCCCCCGCTGAAAACACTAATTTTCTGGTCGATCAGCGATCACGGACTCGCCGGAAGCGTCGCATCCGACCAATCATCTGTCCGGAAAGGAGAGGCAGGGAGTCCCGCCCCGTTGGCGAGGTTTGGCTCTGCCAACTGGTGCCAACCAAACCGGACCGCCTTCGGGTTCGTCACCCCGGCTGCGGAAACCACCACAGTGTTCCCTTCAATGACAGCATTCGCTTTCACGAATTTCTTGTCGTCTCCGGCGATCAAGAACCAGGTCAAAGGCTGTCCGTCACGCGACTTCAGCCCTTCCGCGTTCCCAAACTTCAGGTGAACCTTGTCCCCTTCGACGGTCATCCCTTCATAGGTCGGCCCGGAGAAGACCAGATCTGACTTGCCGTAATCCTTTGCCAAGGCCCACAGAGCCAGGCGGCGTCCCACTTCCTGCTTGTTTCGGGGGTGAATGTCCTTCACATCCCCGATATCCGTGATCACCGCCATCCCGCTGTTCGGGATGGAGAGGGACTTGTTCTGTGCTTCCCACAGTTCGGCCAGGGCAGACGGATCTTGCGGACCGTAGTTGAAGGGGGCCAGTTGCACGAAGTAGAAGGAGAAATCTCCCTGGTTCCAGACCTTTCGCCACCCCCCGATCAAGGCTTTCATACATTCGTGGTAATAGGCTTTCTCCATCCGGTTCGATTCCCCCTGGTACCAGATCGCTCCCCGGATGGTATACGGCACGATCGCATGCACCATGCCGTTATACAGGCCGGTCGGCTGATGATTGCTGTTCAAGGGGTGTCCCGGAACCGGTCCCAACGGAGGGAGATCCTTCCCGGCGGCGATTGCTTCCTTCGCCTTCGGTACCCATTCTTCCACCTGCGCCAGGTATTTTTCCTTGACCCCCGCGTAGCCATCCATCAGGGACTTGATCGTCTGCAGTTCCTTGTGCGTCGCCTCAACCCCTTCAAAACCGACCGGCGGAATCCAAGGCTGGATCCGCGTTCCTCCCCATGCCGTCTGGATCAGCCCTACCGGCACATCCAGCTTGGACTGCAATTCCCGCCCGAAGAAATAGAGGACCGCCGAAAAGTTTCCAATCGTCTCCGGGCTGCAGGCCTGCCATTTCGCATTGACGTCTTCAGCCGGAGTTCCTGACGGAACCAGCGGAATCTGAAACAGGCGAATATTTGGATACTTGGCCGCATCAATTTCTTTCTGGGGATTCAGCGAGGCGGTGACGGACCACTGCATATTCGACTGTCCCGACCCCACCCAGACTTCTCCGACCAGCACATCAGTCAGAGTGATCGTATTCTTGCCGGAAATCACCAGCTCGCGCGGCGTGGCAGAGACGGCCTGCGCCGGCAGCGTCACTTTCCACTTCCCTTTTTCGTCTGCGGTCGTTTTCTCGGTCGCATCCGCAAACTTGACCGTCCCTTCTTCTCCGGGTGCCGCCCCGCCCCAGACGGTCACCGGCTTGTCCCGCTGCAACACCAGATGCGGCGTGAAAATCGCCGGCAACTTCACATCCGCGCGCAGCAGACCCGGCATACTCGCCAGCAACACAACGCAAACCCAGCGAACCAGCAACAGACGATCTCTCATGGCTCTTCCTCGATGCTGTGATAAATCAGTTGTAAATCGGGTGAAATTCGCCTTCCGTTTCCGGCAGTTGGCCAGGAGGCGAAAAGGGGCTTGCATCATACCCCTCCCCTTCCGCCGGAACCAGTGGCCGGATGCTCCCCTCGACAGCCCTTCACGGCGATCTCTTCATCGCATCCGCAATCGCCCCCTTCAGGATTTGCTCGCTTTCCGGACCGGTATAGGCCACCGTCGTTTCGTATCCCCCTTCCGAATAGGCCTTTTCCGTCGGGATGTAACCCGGCCCGCCATCCCCATATCCCGCGACGCACACGAAACCATCCTTCCGTAGCGACTGCGCGAACAGTTGATACTCCACAAATGGTTCCCCGGGGAGATGGACCACCTCCGCTACCCCCAGGTCCAGGCAGGATAGATCAATCGGCCGATCCCTCCGATCGGCCCACGCCATCTTCATCACCGCATGCCCGATGGCGCCCTCGAATTTTTCCGCCTGTTCATACACCTTGCGGGCATACTCCGGCGTGAACTCGGGGTCTCTACGCACGTCCAGCGTCAACGGGACGGATCGCCAGGTGCATTCCGTCACGGGATGCTGCTTCGTCTCACTCCACGCCTGCACCATTCCGTCGTAAATCCGGTCCCGCAATACCGGTCGATTCTCGTGCGCACCATTGTTGTATTTCCCCGGGGCGATGTTTCCACCACACCCATTGAAATACATCTGGAACACTCCCGGCATTTCCGCCTGCCGCTTGATCCGTGCAAAGCCAGCGAAGTCCGGATTCACTCGACCGTCTCCGTAGTAGCTCATGGGATGCGTCGCGTAGTAACTGAGCGCCGCCAGGGGCGTCTCCCCATTCCAGAAGCTCAACGTCTTTAACCACGGATCAATCAAGCCTTCCGGTTCCGCGTGCAGATTCGCTTCCTTCGCCGCGCTCCCCCGCCAGTATTTGATCTTTCCATCAGGACCGATGATCCGCCGATTCGAGGCCACCTGATCCACCTTCGCCTGTCCTGTGCCGATGTGCGTTACGGGCTTTGCCTGCTTCAAGGCGTCCTGGACCGCACCTGCCGATTTCTTCACCAACCCGTCGAAGAACTCCAGATCCAGACCCATCGTTTTGTGAAATTTTTTCTGCAGCAGTTTCTCCACCGCCACGTCCGCAATCGGCGCGTTGTGCGGATGCACGCA
>JAXMBX010000054.1:0-33220 GCA_046349635.1 Planctomycetales bacterium | reverse complement strand
TTCGAACCCTGGGTCACCTTGCGGAGACTCCGGTTTTCAAGACCGGTGCAATCGGCCACTCTGCCACCTCTCCGGGAGGCCACATTCTGCCATTTCCGACCCGTTTCAGCAAGTTGGATATGCCTTCGGATATGCCTGCCAAAACACCCACGAGAACACAAATCGAATGGAGCAAATCCTCCCATATTTCGCGGTCTAGATTCACCTGAAAATCAATTCCCACCGGAATGACAGGCATCCAGAGCGACAGGTTCGAGGAGTGCCTCAGCCGGTTCTGATCCGTCTCCGTCGTTAATGACGACGCCCCAAATCGGACAAGCGAATTCATTCACCCAGAAATGCAAATCCATGTGTTTGTCCGGCGTATGACGGGGTGGATTTCGCCTCTTTTCGCAAGTGAGTAGACGCGAGTCCAACGAATCGCGTCAGTGGTCCCTTCGGGGGAAGGTGGACCGCTAAAGCACGTTGCGCTTATTCGTCGCGGTAACCGGCGTGGCGGAAGTCATTTCGCATCTCACTGAGTGAGAATGCTCCGCTTCAGGATTTGCAGCGCCCGGCCGAGAGTGCCCCGATCCCGCCTGGTTTCCTCGGGGCAGTCGAAGATTGGCTAATGAATCTCGGTAGTCCTGCATGTTCTCATTTCCGAGGCTTGCCATCGATGATTCGAATCCCATGTTCGGCTTCCAAGGCCACCTGAGTGCCGTCCGGACTGACATCAAGGATCTTGTTTTCACACAGCTTAAGCAGGTAAATCAAGCGATCCGACTGCCAATACCAGAAGCGCAGATCCTGCGTTGCATTTCGTTGCATAACCAGAATCCGTCCGTCATCGACGAAGTAAAGTTGTTCGGTCGAAACGGACCTCCTGGCAAGCTCCTTAAATGCGGGAAAAGACCAGAGGATGACCTGTCCTTCACTGAAAGCGCTCGCAAACAGGCGTTCATCGGGAGAAAATGCAGATGTCACCAATTTTGACTTGGAGTCCGAGGATCGAAGTCGATGCACCTCAGATGGTGAATCCTCCATGTTTTGAAGATCCCAGACTCGAAGCGTCTCATCACTGCAGGTAATGACAAGCTTGGGGATGTGTGTGAGAAACCGAACCTGGACGATTGTCGCGGGCGGGTGGATTTCGGCCAGGGATTTTCCGGATGACGTCGAGAGAATGACTCCGTTGCGTTCATTGAAGAGGATGACGAATTGCCCCTTCGAATCAAACTCGAAGTCCCTGGCTGAGAATGAAAGAGTTTTTGTCCAAAGCGGAGTTTTATCCGGACGATGGTATGTCGCGGTCAGGCCGTCGACTGACAGTACCTCTCGCCCCGACTGAGATGCGGCCGACAGATGATCCTTTGAATCCGAGGACAGGGTCTTCTCATCCCGGAAAACCTCGCGCTGCGGCATTTGGATGCCAACCTTGTGACTCGTCTTACCGCAATCGTATCCGAAATTGATCTTATCGCCTCGCCATTTGAGGCTCGTGGCGTTGATGAAAGCATGCGGTTCGAGGCAGATATCGGACAGGATGGCAGCGGGTGACCAGAGTCTGACCTCTCCGGATGCGGAGGCGCTGATCAGTCCCCGATCCTCCGGAAGAATAGCCGCATCCCAGACGTCGCCTCCCAGATGACCGTGAAGACTTTCGGACGTCAGTTTGAAATTGTTGGATCGATCGAGTAAGCGCATGACCGAATGCCGGGAAACCAGGAGCCTGCCATCGCGAAGCCACCTGGTAAAACGAACCCCGGTTTGCTCTGGAAAAGTGCCGAGCGACTTACCGAAACTCCCTTCCGTCAAACTCCAATAGCCAAGTCTCGCGGCAACGACAGACTGGCCATCGGGAGACACCTCAATTGCGGTACTGCGGACGGGTTTTTCGGCAGGGAACTGCCCGTCGGGTTGACTCCCTTGAATATGAACCGGAGTTCCATCCGACGGATGCCAGGCCCTGGCCGTTAAGTCATCCGAAGTGGAGAAAAGCCAGTCTTTGTGTGGATGGAATGCAAGGCCGCGAATCCGTTTGGCGTGCCCCGTGATAACGCGAATCTGTTTCCCCGTCAGGAGATCCCAGAGGCGAATCACCGCATCGTCTCCCCCGGAAGCGATCATCTTCTGGTCCGCGGAAAAGCAGGCCGTGACGACGGGCCCCTGGTGTTCCGAAAAGACGATTTGCTCACTTTTCTTCGAAAGATTCCAGACACGGACGGTGCCGTCATCGGCGCACGCGAGCAGGAGCGAATCATCGGGTGAGAGCTGAATGAAATTGATGGCGCTCTGCGAAGTGCTTTTCAGCTCCCCGATTTGAGTTCCGTCCGATACTTTCCAGATCTTAATGAGGCCATCCGATCCCCCGGAGTAGGCGAGAGGAGGTACTGACCGTGTGCAGGCGACAGAGGATGCCCCACCGGCGTGAGTACCGATGACGCGTGAAAAATCCTGTAGATTGTTCCAGAAGTACCACCACAGGAAATCGCGAAAATCTGGCTCCCCTTGACGAGGGAGATATTTTTTAAGAAGTTCAATCGCGACATCGGCGCGGTTCGAATTCCAGGCTTGGCCAACCTCATACAGATCCGACAGGTAAGCCTCCTGTTGCAACTTCAGGGCTCGCTCCTCAGCGATTTGAAGATGTTGGCTGGCAGCCTCATAGGCCTTCTCGATTCGGGTGTTCTGGACATGGACACTGACGAGCAAAATAAGGAGCAATGAGAAGATAGCTAGTGTTGACAGGGTTAATGCAGGATACCGCTGACACCATTTGGCAGCCTTCTCAATGCTGGACACCTTCCGGGCAAGGATGGGGCGCCCTTGCAGAAATCGGTTGAGGTCAGCAGCAAGATCGCGAGCCGATGCATAGCGAGATCGCGGCTCCTTGCAGAGACACTTTAGACAGATCGTTTCCAGATCGCGGGGAATATCCGGACGCAATGACCGTGGAGGCGGCAGGTCCGAATGAATGACGGCATGGATCGTTTCATTGACTCCGGAGCGGGAATTGGGATTTTTACCCGCGAGGAGTTCATACAGGACCATGCCCAGCGCATAGATATCGACGGCAGGACCGATTTCCGAATTTCTTCCGGCAATCTGCTCTGGCGGCATATAGGCGGGAGTTCCGACAACGGTGCCGGATTGCGTGAGATCCCTGCATTCGAGGATTTTCGCCAGCCCGAAGTCGGTGAGCTTCGGCTCGTAGCATTCGAGTTCTCGGTCCGCACCGACCCCAGCGACACGTGGTGCCAGGATGATATTGCTGGGTTTGATGTCTCGATGCAGAACATGCCGCGCATGTGCATGCTCGATGGCTTCAGCCAGTGAAGCGATCACCTGGGCGGCGTGGCGGGGGGGAACGGGCTGCTTGCGTTTGGCGAGCCATGTCGCGAGATCCGGTCCCGCAATGAATTCGGAGACGATAAAAGAGACCGGGCCTTCCGAAGCAACTTCATAAACCGTGACAATATTTGGATGGGTGAGACGCGCAGCGGATTCACCTTCGCGCTGGAATCGTTCTCGCAAGTCGGTGCGAAATACCGTATCCAGGTTGGGGACTTTCAATGCGACGAGCCGCTTGAGATGCGGGTCATGGGCGACGTACACAAGTCCGTAGGTTCCCTGGCCGAGCTTCTCCCCCAATTCAAAGCGACCGATCCGCAGGTCAGAGTATCCTGACGGGCTTGCAGGCAGAGGTTCCGCTCTGTCGACAGGTGAGGAGCGATCCGCAGGTGACGTGTCGTGTGACGGATCGACGTTGCGTGGAGCATCAGTCTGCTCAAGAAGCCGAGTTTTTCCCGGGATCTCGATCGACCCGCCAGCCAGGGAATCACTTTCTCCTGATTTCAGATCCCTGCGGATGTGTTCAATCAAGGTGACGCAGTTTTGAAGTTGAGACAATTCCCGGAGAACATCCGGCGGAAAATCGCCAGGATGTGAGGGTTGCGCAAAAGCGGAACCTGAGCGAAGGGAGGCCTCAAACTGCATGACCTCGTGCGCGAGAGCGTCATCCCACGTTGAAGGACTGTCAGCGAACTCAGGTTCGGGAATGGGGACCGTCATCTCTGGGGGAGATCAGTTTTTGAAGGTGGCGAAGTGCAGTAATCCAAAGCTTGCGCGTGGCCTCTTCCGATCGTCCCATCACGGTGCCAATGGCCTCGAAGGTCAATCCGTCAAATCCTCGAAGCTGAAGGACTGTCCGGTAATGGTCCGGGAGTTTCTCGATGGCACCGAGAAGGAGTTCTTTCTGCTGACGATCGATTAACAATCGACTCGGCGTTTGCGAGTCATGGCAGTCATGGACTCTGGCATCCTCAAAGGGCACTTCCAGATTGATATTCCGAGCCTGGGTGTTCCGGTAGAAGCGGCCCGCGGCCAGCGCCTGGTTATGAACGATTGTTTCCAGCCACCGCAGGAGGTCATTCTCAGACGATCCCGTAAACTGAGAGAAATTAGAGTAGGCAACGATGAGCGACTGCTGAACGAGATCCGAAGGCGCGATTTTCACCCTCATATCCCTTGGAAGTCGATCGCGGGCAGCGAAGATCAGATAACCCCAGCAGGCCTTCGTAAGAGTGTCAAACGATTCGCGGCAACCTTGCCTGGCAAGTTCAATGACGGCAGACCAGCCGCGTCTCCCGGAGTCCGAACTGGCATCGATAACGAGATCCGAAGCGCTCATTGTTTGTAAGTGCGAGGCGAAGGGTGAAGCGGAGAGGAAACTTGCAAAAAAGGCAAATTTCGACCGCCAAATCCGGGCGCACATGCGGGAATGAGTCTTCAGTGTGACGGTGGTGAGGGGAAGATGTCAAGATCCAATTTGAACCCAAAGATGTGATGGGGACTAAAGTTTCGTCACGTCCTTATGCGAGAACTCGATGAATTGGCTGAGAGTCGCGAATGCGATTCACAAATCAGGTCACGACGATCGCCGCCGTATCGCGATTGACGCTGAATGCTGTATTTCCACCGCGGGTATTTGTGTCGACCTTGGTCCCTTCCGCTCCCGTGGCTTGATCCCAGGCCGCAAAGGAAATCTGGCGTGTCCCGGTAAACGTGGCCAGAGGGCGGAAGCGGATTCGAGTTGTCGCCAAGGCTTTCAGAAGCAGAGAGTGGGATTGGTCCACAATCCCGACAGGTGTCCAGTTGGTCCCGCTGTCGAGAGAATATTCCCATGTCCCCCCCGAATTCGGGGCGCCATAAATGGCGATCCCTCGAGGATCAGTGGAGTCCAAATCGGTCACGTAGTTCGCACCGCCGCTTGTGAGCAGATCGGGGATCGAGAGCCCTGCCGGATTCAGTTCGTTGTGTGCAATCGTGGGGAACACCGGAGTCCCCGCCGAATTCAGGACAGGAGCGTCATTCACGGTATTGACCGTCAGGATCGCGCTATCCGCTCCGACGCTATAGGCCGTCGTCCCGCCGCGGACAGTCGAGTCTGCTTTTGCACCATTCGTGATCCCATTTGTGCGGTCCCAGGCTCGGAAAAAGATCTTGCGGTCCCCTGTGGCGGAGAGATCGGTCGGAACGAAGCGAATGCGTGTATTCGCATCTGCGGCCAGATGCAATGCGGCAGCGTCATTGACGCTCCCGACATTCGTCCAAGTCGTCCCATTCAGCGAAAACTGCCAGTAACCCTTAATTTCCTGGGTCTGATAGATGGCAATCCCCTGCAATGGCGAGGCATCGTACTGATCGGTGATGTAACCGGCACCGGCGCTGCTGATCAGATCTGCAATGCGAATCCCTGGATGGTTAACCGCCGAGCGGTTCATTGTCCCCAGAGTGGGCGTCTTGGCATTGAACAATAATGGGGCATCGTTCACCGGGGTCACTGTGATTGTCGCGCTGTCCGCGTTTGAACTGAATGCGGAAGTCCCGCCGTTAAGCGTAATGTCGGCCGTACCTCCGTTGCTACCGGAAGTCTGATCCCAGGCCCGGAAATAGATTTTCCGGGAACCATTGAAATTTGTCAGTGGGACAAAGCGGATGCGAGTGTTGTTGCCGTCCGCGGCCAGAAGACGCGCGTTCGTCGCGGAAACAGACCCGATGTTCCCCCAGGTGAGGCCATTGTCCATGGTGAATTGCCATGTCCCGCCGGAATTCGCGGCGGAGTAAATCGCCAAACCTTCCGCCGCCCCCGCATCGACATCCTTGACATAGTCCAGGCTCGCGACACTTGCGATCAGATCGCTGACGGACGTACCGCTATTCGAAAAGGCATCTTCAGGAATGGAGTGGAGAACCGGGTTGCCGGCTGTCTGGATGACAGGCGCGTCGTTCACCGAATTGATCGTGATCGATACCGATTCAATCGAGTTGCTGAACGGGGTGATTCCCCCGCGAACGGTCACATCCACTTTCGTCCCCGCCGTTCCCGCGGTTTGATCCCAGGCATAGAACTGAATGGATCGGGATCCGTTGAAGTTGGCCTGAGGAACGAACCGGATGCGAGAGAGCGGAGTGTCCGGAAGAAGAAGGGCGGCATTTATGCTCACCGTGCCGATCGGGAGCCACGACGTCCCTCCATCCAGGGTGTATTGCCAAGTCCCGCCGGAGGCCGGGGCAAAGCTGATTGCAATTCCCCGCGGGTCTCCGTCCACGTCGGTGATGCGATTTCCTCCCGCCGACGCGATCAGCCCGGTAATGGTTGTCCCGGCGTTTGTTAAAGCATCTTCGTCGATCGCGAGGAGGGACATCACTCCCGTGTTGTCCAGGACGGGGGCGTCATTGACGTTCTGGACAGAAAGGCCGGCAGTCGCGGGCTCGCTCGTCAAGGGATGTGAGACTTCCGGCGCGATGGGAATGACATTGAAGGAGTATTCCAGAGGGCCGCTGCTCGCGCCCCCTTCAACCAGAATCGTATAGGTGCCGGTGGAGGGGATCGTATATCGGCCGATATCCCGGGGCGTTCCGTAATAACCGTCGCCGATGAGGAAAGGACTCTTATTCCCGAATGGGTCAATGACCCTCCATCGCGTATAATCCGGAGTCCCGGTCATCGACAAAAAGTCGAAGTAAAAAGATTCACCTGCAGTCGCGGTGAACTGGTAGAGATCCGTTTTCGTGCCGGGGTCCAGAATGCTGGTGACGGGGGTTCCCGGAGTGATGGGGGTTGCCGAGTCAAGAGTGCGGATCACGAATTGATAAGGGCCGACGCCACCCAGGGCGCTCGCCGTGAATTGATAGCTTCCCGCCGGCAAGGTCAGGATCGAGCCGTCACTGTAAGTATCGCGGACAAATCCATTGTTGAATGTTCCGGAAGGACCAGTCAGCGACCATTGGTAGCTCCAGTCCTGGGTCTGACCATCAATGTAGATGGTCGATTCAGATTCCAGGCTGAAGGTATAATCGTCCTGTTCGTAATAGGTATCCAACGAGCCGGTCACGGTCGAATTCAGATCAATGGGAGTTCCACTGAATGGCGGAATGGTGACGTCGCTCAACGGCGTAAGTTGGAACTGGAAGTCACCGCCGAGGAGCCAATCTTGAGGCTCGGAAATCAGCAGCACGTATGTGCCATCGTTCTGTATGGTAAATGTGGAGGAGTTGCCGATGCTTCCTTGCCCGGAAGGAACGGGATTCCCGTAAGGATCGACGACCATCCAGTAAGCGTTATAAGAGTCCCCCGTGAGCCAGGTGGAATCAAAACTGAATCGGTTGCCGGCAATCGCTGAAAACTTGAAGAAACCGGCCGGGCCGGGGACATCGAGATGCCCCGTGTGCATCGTTCCCGTTTCAAGTGTTTCGGCATTCGCCACAGTGCGCATCCGGAACTGCCAATTTCCCACCTGCGGGCGATAATTACTCCCAAGGGTCAGAGTGTAATCACCGGCGGGCAAGGAGAGGACCGGGGTGGTCAAAAAGGTGGTGGAGTTGCCGTCGACGTACAGCCACACTTCATCAGAATTGGCATACCCTGAGAAAGTGCGATGCGTCGAATCAGACACCGCCCAGAACTCACGATCCAGCAGGCCACTCCCTGCGAGAGTGTCAAAGTAAATCTTGGTCGGGGCGGAAAGGCTGAAGGAATAAATGACGGACTGATGCGGCGCCAGGATCGCGGTCACATCGGTATCAAGTGACAGCGGAATAATTGCCGCCTGCGCTTCGACCCGTGTCAGTTCAAATGTCAAGGGGCGACATTCGGGAAGCGCGTCGTAACGGTGAGCAAACAGGATGGTATACGTGCCGGAACGCGGAGCCCCGAACAACAGCGATTGACTCGGAGAGGGGGAGTAGCCATAGGTTGCTTCGTCGTAGTAGACGATATTGTTATTCTCATCAATAATTGTCACCGCCGGGCGATAGTAACCCGGAAGATAAAAGCGAGGATCCGGCGTAAGGTGAAGATCGAGTGCGATCGTTTCTCCCGCACTAAGCTCGACCTGGAAAGAGTCTGCGAAGTTCTCGTGGGTGTTGCCGAAATCCGCCGTCGTTGATGTGCCCGGTTCGATCACCGGGGCTGCCGACAGATCGACCAGACGGAAAGTGAAGGAAGCCGGACCATTAAAACGCAACGTATACTCCCCGGCGGGGAACGCGTATCGCGGAGTTGCCTGCCAAGTGGAATGATTGTTGATCTCTGAAATCAAGATCTCATCCCCGTTCGGCAAAATAACAACCGCAGAGGGTGCCTGATCGTAAGAGTTCGGAATGTACGACTCCAGGCAGAGCAGGGAACTTGAGTTCAGAGTAAAGCTGTAGAGCGATGACTCGCCCAGATTGGCCATGTTAACGGCGACGGTTTCACCCAGATTGAGCGGCGTGGGAGTCGGGTCATTGACGGGAGACAGCAAGCAGTGAAATTCGCCTGAGTAAGATCCGAAAACCGGAGTTCCGAGAACCAGCAGAGCGTACGTCCCAGTCGCTGGCGCCGTGAATCGTCCACGGTCGAATAAGACATACCCATCTTCTCGTAACGCAGCAGAACCACTGGGGGTTACAACGTAACAGTGGGAACCCCACAAATCCCCGGTCACAGATGTCTGCAGGACGAAAGTTTCACCTGCGGTCGCGTTGAACGTGAGAACAGAAAAGTGGTTGCTTTCCAGTGGAATTTCAGCAGGGACACCAACGACGAGCGGCACACCGGCGTCGAGATCCAGTATTCGGAAATCGTAGCCGCCGACATCGTCACCACTTCGGGAAACTGTCAACGTGTAGTCACCCGCCGGCAGAGTCCAGTTTCCCAGGTCATTAAAAAGAGACTCGAAACTCCCGTTCAACGTTCCCGATGGGCCGGTCAAAGTCCAATGGATGGCCGAGTTTTCTGTCAGATTGTCAAAATAGAGCTTCGACTTGGAGGCCAGCGAAAAGGAGTAGGAATTCATCTGGCCAGGCGAGGTGATCGCCCCTGAGATCGGTTCGCCGAGAGTCATCGGAACCGGAACGGACTCGATCACTGGGATGACATTAAACGTAAATGTTCCGCTTCCATCGCCATCGAAAGGATATCCTTCGATCAGAAGAGTATATTCCCCGGAGGCGGGAATCGTGATCGTTCCGAGGTCGCCCCCGTTGAAGAAGGCATCCGCGCCGGGAACCACATTCCCGAAGGGATCGATCAGTCGCCACCGCGCGTTGTAAATGGGGCCGGAAATCGACTCCGAATCAAAGAAATACTTCTCTCCTGCCATCGCCGAAAAACGGTGCAGCGATGCGGACGAAGCGGGAGCGAGTGTGCCGGTCACCGGTGTTCCCGGAGTGAAGGGAAGCGCTGAATCCAAAGTCCGGAGATTGAACTGATAGGCTCCCGAACCGGTCAAAGAGATTTGGTACGTCCCGGCGGGTAGCAAGTGAATGGGATTCAGCGGATAGAAATCCGTGGTATACATGGTGGTCGCGGGCATTCCTGACGGACCGGTCAAGGTCCAGACGATGGAGCTGTTCGCAGTCTGATTATCGATGTACAGCAATGTCTCCGAGGCCAGCTCGAAGACGTATTGATCCTGTTCCTCCCCCTCATCAATCGACCCGCTGGTCAAGGAATTGAGCGTCAGGGTTTCGCCCGTTAATGGTGGGAGGGAAACGTCCTCAAGTTGTTCCACTTCAAAGCTGTATTCACCGCTGCTCCCTGGCTCACCCGAATATCCTTCAACGAGCAGTGTGTACGAACCCGTGTACGGAATCGTAATCGGTCCCAGCGTGTTATAGAAATAGTTGGAAGTGGACACGACATTCCCCTGCGGACCGATCAGTCTCCACGCAGGGGTAGGCAAGTACGGGCTGTAGGAGAGGCTGTTAAATTGAAACTGATTGCCTGCGATGGCGTCCAGACGATAGATATCGGTGGCGTTCGTCGGATTGAGAGTGCCCGTGATCGGCGTTCCAGGTCCGATTGCCAAGGCCGCGGCCAGATCAAGAAGGCGGAATTGATAGCCCCCCGTGATGTCTCCGGTGTGGGCAATCGTGAGTTCATAGTCTCCCGCCGGAAGGGTGAGAACCGGATTGGCCGCGTAGACCCAGTTCCCGGTCACAAAGTCCCCGCTGACAGTCCCCGAAGGGCCTTTCAGAGTCCAGACGAAGCCTTCGTCCGGCGTCAGTGAATCAAGGTAGAGCCGCGACTTCGAACCGAGACTGAACGAGTAAGTCTCGCTGCTCCCGGGTGTTGCAATTGTTCCTGAGATTGTCTCTCCGAGTGTTAGCGGGATCACCGGATTCGTAATGACCGGAACGACATTAAACGCATAATCACCGGCAGTTCCCGGATTACTCGGCGATCCTTCGATCAACAGGCTGTACATCCCGGTTGAGGGCATCGTCAGCGTTCCGAGATCACCCTGGACAAGGTAACGGCTGGCTGTCGAGACTTGATGTCCGTACGGGTCAATGAGTTGCCACCGTCCATTGGCGATGCTGCCCGAGACGCTTTCAAGATCGAAATAGAAGCGGTCCCCCGCAGTGGCGGTGAATCGGTAGAGATCCGTCTCGTATCCCGTGGGAAGTGTCCCGGTCACGGGGATGCCGGGAGTGACCGGCGTGCCGGCAGAGAGGTCGGAGAGGCGGAACTGGTAAGCCCCCGTGCTGTCACCACTCCGGCTGATCTTCAACCTGTAATCGCCGGGGATCAGGCTGCGAACCGGGCTCGGAATGGCATAAAAATCCACATCTCCGAAAGAACCCGTGATGGTCCCCATGGGGCCTGTTAATTCCCAGTTCACCGCATAGTCCGCGGTGACAGCATCCAGGTAAAGGAGGGAATCTTCCGCCAGGCTGAACGAATAGAGATCAAAGGCACCAGGGGTCGCAATGTTCCCAGTGACCGGGGAGTTGAGGGCCAGGGGTGTGACAGGGGGCGTGATCACGGGATAGACGCCGAAGCGGTATTCCGTCGCTTCGTCATCATACACATACTCCTCCTCACCAGAGACGTCGTCGCCGACGACAAGCAGCGTATAGGTTCCGGAGAATTGAAACGTCCCGGAAGCGTAGAACGTCCCGGTGTTATACTCATCACTCTGCAACATTTGATCCCAGAGCCGATTGCCAGACGGGTCATAGAGCAGCCACTGCGCGTGGGAAATCTCGGCCCCAACCTCCAGGGAATCGAAATAGAATCGATCTCCGGCATTCGCGTGGAATTGATAGAGATCGGTTTCATTGGTCGGCGTCAGGTAACCCTCAATCGGAACTCCGGGATCGAGCGGCGCCGCTGTGGCGGCGTCCACAAGTCGGAATTGGTAGCCTCCCGTGAAGTACTCCCCCAAGAGAGGGTTTGTCCCATCGATGGTGACGGTGTAATGTCCCGGCTTCAAGTTCGGCATCCAGCCGGCGTCGACGGACGGACCTGCATACCCGAACGATCCTTCGTACTCAGCCCCGTTGTCCCCTTTGACTGTCCAGTGGAGTCGCCCGTTATTCGTGAGATGATCCACATAGCCGAGCGTGTCAAAAATAAGTGTCGATGTGTGATCCAGCGAAAACGTGTAAGTATCAACACTCCCCGGTGTATCAATATTCCCGGAGACCGTTCCCTGAAGCGACAGGAGAGTCGCCCCATCGTCAGAAACGGTATAGGAGAAGCTGTCCGGGCCGACATAGTCGTGATCGGGAGTGTAAAGAACGGTTCCGGCAGTCGCATCAAAGTCGCTCAGCGTCCCATGTGCAGGATTCGACTCGATGGCGTAAGTAATCTGCTGGATGTATTCCAGATTGCCATCGTCCCCCGAAAGCGTGACGAGTTGCGGGCCCTGATCCTCCGTCACGTCAAGGGTAAACGTGTGCGCGACAGGTGGGGCATTCACGGCAGAGAGAAGTGTCCGCGATTCCAGTGACTGAAAAGCAGTCAGCGAGAATATCTGCCGGGAGCGGGAACTGGACCGGCGTTTGCGGATGCGTCGGCTTGAGCAGGGAAACGCGTTCTTTAACGAGGCCAGCCAAGAAGTAAGAAGCATAGTGAGTTTCCCCGCAAGGAGAGGGCCCGGAAGCGAGCAATATACGTGCTGCCCAGACCGTGCGGGGCTCAAAATGCAGTAGGGACGGTGTTATCATCGTCCGCGGAGAGCACCCTCGACGGTGACTGTGGCAATGTCTGATCCGGTAAGTGCGGAGAATTACTGAAGCGGAGGCGGGAAAAAGAATTTTTGAAAATGGATCGACGATGTCGGGGCAAGTTTGGATTACGCTTCTGGTCTTTACTCAATCCCCAGGAACCAGAGCCGGTTTTTGCCGGTGATGGAGTTGAGGGGAGGCAAGCGCAGCAAGAAAACGACGTGAAGCAGATTCCATGATCGTGTCGTCGGGGATTCGGCCGGAGCCTGTTAACCACCCGGTAATCCCGCTCCGAGAGTCCTCCGACAGACAAGTTCGAACCAAGAACCGGGCAGTTAACTGGACCAGCATCTGAGTGGATATGCCTGCGGATATGCCTTGCAAAACTCCCACGAGAACAGGAACCGAAGTGAGCAAATCCTCCCAAATTTCGCGGTCATGATTCGCCTGACAATCATTTCCCACCAGAATGACAGGCGTTTGGAGTGACAGGTTCAAGGATTGTCAAAACCGGTTCTGATCAGTCTCCGTCGTGAATGACGACGCCCCAAAATGGTTAAGGGAGGAGGCGGGCAGTATATTTAGCAGCATCGCGCCACTCTTCGTTGCGGCGTTAAGAGGAGGACGATTTCGGGAAACAGAATTGGATTCTGCGAGAAGAGTTTAACAGGGGAAAGGAAGGGCTCCAATCGGAGAAACTGCTGGCTATGAAATAGTCTTTGACAGGAGAGAAGTTTGGCTTATTGTGGGGGCTATTAAGGTTGCTATTGAATTCTGTTGATAGGCCTCTTTGAAGACGTGTTATGTCACTGGATGCGACGGAAGAGCCGTTGTTGCAGTTTGTGTCTGCGTTGTGGCAGACGGGGCGTGTGGCCGTGCCGAATCTGGGGGATGGGAAGATTCCGGAGCGGGAGCTGAGCGGCGCGTTGATGCTGTTGAGCGACCTCGAATTCGAGGGGCGGGGGGGGCTGCCGGGGGAGGTGCCGGCGTTTTCGCGCGAGGCGGCGACGTGGGGGTTGTTGCGGCTGTATCGGGCGAGCAGCTTGTTGTTACATCGGGAAGCATCGGCGGAGCGGTTGCCGGAGGTGTTGGGGGGAAGTTATCCAGGGGAACGGACGGCGAGCGTGCATTACTCGGTGGATCTGTCTTTCCGGTTTCTGCCAGACCTGTTTGAGTTTGCGAAGGAGTTGTCGCCGAATGATCCGTTGTGTGGGATCTTGAAGACGTGGGGAGAGGAATGGCCCGTGTCTGGGGTGGGGATCGTGCCGGAAGCTCTTTCGAGCGTGGCTTGGGAGGAGTGGTGGGGGAATGATTGTCTACGGATGATGTTTCTGGAGCGAGTGTGCGACAGACGGGCGATGGATTGGCTGGGGGAAGAGCGGGTCGCGCGGGGGAGGGAGGAGAGGCAGGGGGGGTGTCCGGAGTTGGCTCCGGAGATGATGCGTGAACTTGTGCGGTTAAAGGGATGTCGGTCGCTCGCAGGCGAACAGGAGAGCAGTTGCGGGGAAGACAAAGATATTTCAGATCAGAGACATTTGTAGTGCTCCCTGATCCGGCCTTCGGCCTCCTTCTCTCACAAGAGGGAGCAGGCTGATGCAGAGGGGTGTGTTGATAAGAATCATTTAGCGATGTTTCGAAAAAGATGGTGGATGTGATGACGGAATTAGGTGGGATTGCGGAGCGGTTGACGCGGGATGTTCTGGAGCCGATGAAGCGTGTGTTTGTCGGGAAGGACGAGATCATCGACTTGTTGGGGATTGCGCTGGTGGGCGGGGAGAACTTGTTTCTGCTGGGGCCGCCGGGGACGGCGAAGAGTGCGGTGGTACAGGAACTGGGGCGGAGCATGGATTGCCAGGTGTTTGATTATCTGCTGACGCGGTTCACGGAGCCGAACGAATTGTTCGGGCCGTTCGATATTCGGCGTCTGCGGGAAGGGGACCTGGTGACGAACATCGAAGGGATGTTGCCGGAGGCGGACTTTATCTTTCTGGATGAGTTACTGAATGCGAACAGTGCGATTCTGAACAGCCTGTTGATGGTGCTGAACGAGCGGATTTTCCGCCGGGGACGGGAGAGCATTCCGGTGCCGGCGTTGATGGTGGTGGGAGCGAGCAATCATTTGCCGGAGGATGAGGCATTGCGGGCGTTGTTCGACCGGTTTTTGTTGCGGGTGCAGTGCGACAACGTGCCGACGGAGCGGTTGGGGGAGGTGTTGCAGGCGGGGTGGAAGTGGGAGACGGGAGAACGGCCGGAGCGGGGACGAATTTCGGTGCCGGAGATTCTGAAGCTGCAGCGGGGGCTGAACACGGTGGACTTGAGCGGGGCGTTGCCGACGTACATTGAGACGATCCGGCGGATGCGGGTGACCGGGATTCCGGTTTCGGACCGGCGGGCGGTGAAGTTGCAGCGTGTGGTGGCGGCGAGTGCGCTGCTGTGCGGGCGTGAGGCCGCGAATGTTTCGGACTTGTGGGTATTGAAACATATCTGGGACACGCAGGAACAGCGGGCGCTGCTGGAATCGCTCGTGAACCAGATGCTGGCGACGGTGGAGATAACGGAGGGGGACAAGCCTCACCGGCTGGCGGTGCAGCGGGAGCGGCCGAACAGTGAGGAATTGGCGAAGGATCTGGAGTTGCTGGAAGGGGAGTTGAAGAAAGAGGTGAGTGCGACTGAGAAGAGTGTCTTGCGGGATAAGTTGAACCTGATCGCGGGGCGGTGCGAATGGGTGCTGGATCCGCATCAGCGGAAGTTTCTGCAGGAGGTGGTGACGCGAATCTGGAAAGGGATTGAAGCGGCATGACGACGAGGCCGGTCAAGACGAGCGTGGTCGAGAGTTCCCGAGCCGCGAAGTCGCGGTGGAAGGGGTGGGTGGTGCAGATTCCGGCGACGGGGTTTGGCGCGCTGATGCCGTTGCGCCTGTCGGAGCGGTTGGAGGCGTGTGAGACGGAAGGGATGACGTGGGTGCGGTTTCTAGGGGTGGAGAACGACGAGACCGCTCAGTTCGGGGAAGAGGTGCGGGTGGCGCTGGCGGCGAAGCTGTTTCACTGGACCGCTACGGATGAGATGGTGCCGTGGGGTTGCCGTGTTCCGGTGGGACGTTTGCCGGAGGGCCCGTGGGTGGCGTTGCAGAGTTTGATTGTGCCCGAGGTTCCGGTGACGGGGTTTGCGGCGCGGGGAGTAGAGGGATGTGCGTTGAGGCTCGTGCGGAGCGATGAGGTGCAGGATGTGTCAGTCTTGCGGACGACGTTGGGGGTATGGGAGGGGTATGTGCGGCGGACGTCGGCGTTGCGATTGCGGCGGTTTTCGTTCGTGGCAAATCAAGAGGGAGAGGTGCTGGTGTTCGGGAAGCCCTTGCCGCAGATCGAGGGGGCAATGTATTGGGAGCGGGAAGGTTTGATCGTGCCGGCCGGGTGGATCTGGTCGCCGGGGATTGACGCGGGGCTGGTGCGAGAGGTGCTGGAGTTGGAAGAGGAGGAGTGTGCTTTCTGGCGGGATGGGGCTGAGAGTGCCGCGTGGGAGCGATTGAAGCGGAGTGATTTTGTGGCGGGGCAGCGGAGAAACGTGCGGGAGACACTGGACGCGCTGACAAGCCGCCAGGAGTGGGAGAACCGATGAGCGGTGACGTGACCGACTCGCGGGTTTCGGGGACCACGGCGATGCTTGTCGCGAACGTGGTGCTGGAGAAATATTTCACGCCGCAGCATCCGAACTTCTGGCGTTGGGCGGGAGAGCAGCAGAAGGAGATTGAGTGCGCGCGGTTCGGGAATCCGTTGATTCTGTTCCGGGAGGAATTGGGGCAGGTTCTGAAGGAATTGGTGCCGCAGGGGTGGCCGGCGTTGACGTCGGTGGTGCTGGTGTGCCTGGCGGCGCGTGAGAACTGGCCGCAGTCGCGGAAGTGGGTCCAGCGGCATTTGACGACGGCGACGGAATTGAGTTCGGTGTTCATTGAGGAACTGGCGAGCGATCTGGACCGGGTGCACGCATTGCCGCTGGAGTTGCGGAGCACGGTGGCGGCGAAGGTGGCGATTCTGCGGATGGTGTTTGAGGGTGCGGATCCGATGCTCGGGCCTGCGCAGGCCGCGGAGGGATTGCAGCATCTGATTTCGGTGTTGCCGTTCCAGTCGGTCGAGAAGTACCGGGCAAAGAATCTGCCGCACGGTCCGACGAGTGATGAGGAATTCGTTCAGGAGACGGTTCCGTTACGGGCGGGGTTGAAGCGGATTGACGCGGAGCAACTGAGCCGGATGGTGCAGACGGGGATTGCGGAGCAGGTATTGCCGGCTCCAATTCCGGAACTGGAGGAGCCGAAGACGTATCAGGGGAGGTTGGCGGCGTGGTTGACTGATCCGGAGTTGGAGGGATTGGCGCGGATTGCGGCCCGGTTATTTTCGGTATTCAGTTGGCCTCGGGGGATGAGCGAGCCTGAGACCGTGTCGCTGGGGGGCGTATCGGATCTGACGAATCGGGGTTCGCTGGACCGGCTGTTGTTGAGCGAGTTGGCGTTGGATGACGACACGCTGGCGGTGCGGATTGCGATGAACGAGGCGATGTATCTGCGGCGGGAGAGTGCGACGACGCAGCCGCCGGAGAAGCGGATGATTTTGCTGGATACGGGGCTGCGGATGTGGGGGCGACCGCGGATTTATGGGGCGGCGGTGGCGCTCGCCGTGGCGGCGGCAGCAGGATGACCAGCCAAGTTTGACTGTGACGGTCGATGCCACGGATCGGATGGAGTTGAAGCGGGTGGATTTGACGAAGCGGGCAGGGGTGGAGTTGTTGTCCTGTTGCCTGACGCTCGATCCGGGGGATGCGATCGCGCGGTGGCTGGAGGAGCCTGAGTTTGAAGAACGGGGGATCGAGCCGGTGCTGGTGACGACGCCGGAGACGTTTCGAGAGGAACATTTCCAGGGCGTTTGCAGGGGTTGCCGACGGAGCTGTATGTGGCACTCGTGGATGGGGAGGGGATTTGAGCTATTGCGGCGAAGCGCATGGGTGGCGGTCGATGACCCGGATCACTTTGGATCTGGAGGAGTTGTTGACGCCGCGTGCGGATGGGGGAGTGCGGTCGTTGACGGATGGGAGCGTGGTGGCGGAGCCGGCGATCAACCGGGTCAAGCCGTTTCCGTTGCGGTTGCCGCATCCGATCCAGCGGGAGGAGTTCTGGACGGTGTCGGACGGGACGGTGATTTCGCTGGGATCGTGCGGACGGGTGTTACATTGGGACTGGTGGCAGCATGGGCCGCGTCAATTGGGGTCGGGGCACCGACTGGGCGGGTGAAGGCGTGGTGGACCGAGTGTCGCACGGAAAGGCGTCCAGACATACCGGTATTGAGTCCACGGAAGAGTTATGCAGTGGTGGAAAAGAATCAGTTGACCCTGATCAAGGTGGACCTGGAGGGGGAGAGTTGCAGTTGGGTGCCGTTGGCGCGGGTGAATGTGAGCGACGATGGGCCGGTGCGGGTTTTGATTCGACAAGAGGGGTGTTTTTGATTCAGAGGCGGAAGATCACGGTCTGTTCGCTGGAGACGGAGAGAAGCTGGCGGAGGAGCGGACGAATGGAGAGTTGAAGTTTCATGGAAATCGTTACCTCTCCGATCCGACAAGGAGGTGGTATCGGTTGTCGTATGACAGCGCATTCCGGTTAGTGATGGATTCCATGTCGGGACTCAAGATGTATGCAGAGGGGCCGGGGTTCGAGGGACGTCTGTCGACGATTGACGGATTGGGGCGCGAGGTCGGGGAAGGAGCGTCACGGAAATTCAGAAAATTTCCAGTGTGCCAGCCTGACTATGTGGGAGGACTTCAGTGGGATACACGGGTGATTTTCGAAGTGAATCCGAAGGTGCCGCAGGGTGAGTCGCCGCGGAGATTGCGGGAGTATGCGGTGTGGGATTTGTCGAATCAGGAGAAGTGGGAGTGGAAAAGGGCAGCGGGTTATAGCCACGAGGATTTGCTCTATCAGCTGGCGCTGCAGAATGTAAAGGTGCGGCAGAATGTGCGGACGAAGTTCCGGGAGATCTGGAGTGAAGGGAGCGGGATTTATCTGCGGTCGAAGAATTGGAAGGCGTGGAGGCTGATGCTGGAGGCAGGAGTGATGAAGCTGGTGCGGGGAGAGGCGGATGTGACCGTCAAAGGGTGCACGTTGGAGCCGGTGAAAACGGAGAATGCGATTGGAACGCAGGTCGCGAAGTTGCCCGATGGAAATCGGGTGGTGCTGGACAGCAGGGGGTTGCTGCATTTGATTCCGGCGCGGCGCGAGGCGCGCGAGGTAACGCTGGTGCTGGATGAAAATCAGATCAGCGGGTGGGTCGATGACGGGCGGGTGTTCGGGAATGAATATTACGCAGGGCAGGGGAATTACGTCCCGGCGGAGCAAGCGTGGCGGGAGTTGGTGGCGCCGTTTTTTGGGGTGTCGCCATGAAGCCTGTCGCTTTGAAATTGAAGTGGGAGGGAGTGACGCGGCGTGAGGCTGCGCGGAAAGACGTGGCGGGGTGGTTTGTGCCCGGGGGCTCCGCGGCGGAATGGTTGGGGGAAATTTCGGGCTGGAATTGTGATCAGAGGAAGTTGCGGTTGTTGCCCTTGCGTGCGTTAGAACGTGACGAAGGACTGCTCGGAGTGGTGGTGATTGGGGCGGAAGGGTGACCCCTTCGCATGCGTGTCAGGGTTATGGATTCCGTGGGTCGCAGGTGTTGGTGCCGGTGGAGGGAGAGATTGTACCGCCGGTGGGGGAGGGGGAAGTGGGGACGATTCTGCCCAGCCGGGGCGTTGTATGTGTGGCATCCGGTGACCGGGCTGATGCGGTTTTGATCCGGAAGATGTGTTGCGGGTACGGGATCTGGTGCATGCAGAGGAGCAGGCGCGAGGATTGGAGTGCGGCACGGACGGGGTGGCGTTTGCGGAGCGTTTGTTGAGTGTCTCTTCGGCGGAGCCAGTGATGTCCTTGGCAGAAATGGAAGCGATGTTGAACCAGGAATTGGGGATATCGCTGGGTGGAAGGTGCGCCGAGAGCTCCGGGCGGGCCGGGGCTGGCGGCGGGCGGGGCGATGGGGGCATTCGGGGCGGCGTGGGGGGCGGTGAAGCGGGGTTGGGCGTTGTTTGGGGGGCGGAAAAGAGAACGGCGAGAGCGGGAGAGAAAAAGAGGATTCGTTTGAGGGGCGACGGGGGCGGAGTAGGTTGGCTGGTGCCGGCGGTGCTGGTGACCTTGTTGGGCGTGTTCCTATGGTCGATGTTCTCGGGAGGAGGAGGGGGCGGGGAATTCGATCTGGGGCGCGTGCTCGGAATGGTGTTGACCGGATTGATCGTGGGGACGGTGGTCTGGCTGTTATTGAGCCTGCTGCTGCGGAGCGGTTCGCGGGAAGCGGCGGAAGGGAGGCCTGCGGAGATTTTTCGCCGGGAGAAAGAGGGAGAAAGCCGGAGCTGGTTGCGGGTCGTGATGGTAGTTGCCTTGCCGTTACTGATCGTGGCGTTGGTTGGGTGGGGGTTGTCGACGCTGACGGCTGCCCAGCTAGGAGGTCTGATTGGATTTGTGTTGGGACTCGGGTTTGTGATTGGGGTGGGCTGGTTGATCTGGAGGGGCGTGTCAAGACTTTGGCAGTTCCCGGGGCAGCGTCTGATGGACATTCCTGTGGGCTATCCGGTCATGCTGTTGATGGTTCTGTCGGGAGCAACGGGATGGTTGCGGGCGGCGATTCCGAATTGGATGAACAATCCTAATCCGGTTGAAATTATTGTGACACTGCTCGTCATTCTGGGGGCGCTGGCAGCGGTGACCTGGCTGGCGTTTCGGGATGCGGGGGGGGTGCAGAGCGGCGGGACGAAGGTGCGACCAGCCGCGCCGCCGGCTTCACCGGCGAAAACGAATGGGACGGCGGGGACGGGCTGGGGTGCGTTTTTGAAGGGGGTGTTGACGTCGCCGGGGAAAATGCTGCGCGAGATTGATGAGCGGAAGCGAATGCGGGAAGTGCAGCGGTTGCTGCACATGCTGCAGTCGGATCCGGAGAAAGGATTGCGGTATGCGATACCGATGACGGGAGACGTGGGGCGCGGTTTGGGGCGAGCGGGGAATCAGTTGATTGCGTGGAACTTGTTTGCGTTTAGTTTTTTTGGAGGGGGCGGGGGTGGGGGCGCGGTTGATCCGTGGCGGATCGATTCGGCGCAGCAGTTGCAACTGAGCCAGCAGTACCGGGAGTTGGCGGAGCGGGAGGTACGCGCGGGGCGGTATCGCAAAGCGGCGTCGTTGTATGCGCGCTTGCTGGGGGACTGGACCGCGGCGGCGAATGCGCTCAAGGAGGGGAAGCTGTATGGGGAGGCGGCGACGATTTACCTGGAGCGATTGAAAAACAATGTCGAGGCGGCCAAGTGCTATGAATTGGCGGGACAGCATGAGACGGCATTGAAGCTGTACATGAAGTTGCAGATGTGGCTGGCGGCGGGAGACTTGTGCCGGCGGATGCGGCGGGAGGAAGAGGCGACCGTTCATTATCGGGCGGCCGTGGAGCAGGCGATCAAACACAAGGATATCAAGGGGGCGGTGGAGGTGCTGGAGACGAAGCTCCGTGATGTTGACGGGGCGTTGGCGCTGTTGGAACAGAGTTGGAATGACACGGATGCGGACGTGCATTTCGACCAGTGGTTCGAGGTGGCGGCGCGGCATCAACTGCATGAGCGGGCGAAGTCGTGGATCAAACTGCAGTCGTTCTGGACGTCGCAGCAAGATGCGTTGAAGCGGCTGCCGCGGTTGCGGAAGGTGATGCAGACTTATCCACAGCAGGAGGTGCAGCGACTGGCGCGGGAACAGTCGTTGTGGCTGGTGGCGTCGCATTTGCAAAACGGGCCGCCGAGTGTGACGCGGCAGTTGGCGCTCGCGGTGGCGCCGCTGGAGCCCGCGGACCGATTACTGCCGCGCGATTGTGATCGGTTTGTCGCGCGGTGGCATGGGGTCGCCGCGAAGGAGGAGCGGCGGTTTGATCGAGGGAAGTTACAGTTGATGTCGCGACGGATGACGTATGCGGGAACGTATCGACGGCCGGTGCGGGGGTGTTCGCAGGGTTGGATTGCGTTGACGGAGGATTCGCAGTTGGTGTTGACCGCGCGGGACGGAAGTTTTGTGCGGTTACCGTTGGAAGGGACTCGGCGGGACAACCCGCCGCGGTTGATCGCCGTGGATGAGGCGCGGCGAGAGGTGTGGTTGGCGGGGAGCGGGACTTCGATGCCGTTTCAGTGGCCAGGGAATGGGGGAGAGCGTTGGACGGCGTTGTTTCCGTCGTGGATGCCGCAGGAGTGTCTGGCGGCGACGGTGGACCGGGAGGGGCTGGCTTGGCGATGATGTGGCAGGATGAGCAGGAGCAGACCTGGGTGTCGGTGTTCTCGGTCAAGAATCCTGCTGCGGTGACTTCGGTGCGTCTGGGGCGGGAGAGGACCTGGCCAGGAGATGAAAACTTTCTCCGGTGTGCGATTTGGATGATGGGTGTGGATCAGATCATGACTTGTCGTCCGGTCGGAGACGGCAGTCCTTTGATTGAGATGCACGATCTCCTGGGAACGAGGATTCAAAGCGAGGGGATTTGGGGGGAGCGACTGGTTCCTCTAAGCGATGGGACGAATTCCGTGCTGGTGTTCGATTCTGAGAGGGTGTGGTTGGTATCGAAACCTCTGGATCTGGACGATCCTCAAAGTTCGGATCCCTTAGTGGAGAGTTACGGCTGGAGTGATCCGCAGGGGTGTTTCTTGCACGGGGAGTTATTCGCTGTGGCGGATGGGCATCGGGTGGGGGTGTTATCGTTTCGGGAGGACAAGCCGTTGTTCGAGGTGGAGTATGGCGGTGCGGTGGTGCTGGGGATCAGGGAGTTGGGGCTGGGGATGTTTTCGGTGTTTCGAGTGGATGGGTGTGTGGAGCAGTGGAGGTTCGCGTAGCGCAGCGACGCGAGAGAGTGGGAAATTCTGAGCATGACATCGCGGATATTCCTGCGGATATGCCTTTTGAGATTCCCAATGACTTCCGGATGCGACTGGAAGCGATTCCACAACCAAGATTCCTCGCGACTGGCGCGAAACCCTTCCAGACTGACTCCGGACAGGTTCTCCCTGGAAGAAGAGGAATAGTGAGAGACATTTCGGCCGGCTGGGGGCGCAATTCCTGAGTAGTGGCGACAGATTTTCAAGACCGGTGCCATCGGCCACTCTGCCACCTCTCCGGGAGGAGGAGTTGTGGCATTTGAGACAGGGTTGCGAAAGATGCCCAGACCGCGAGACATAAACACCTACAGCAAAAACACTTACGGCAACAGACAGGATTGAACCTGAGAGCTGCATCAAGTGGGCAGATCCCCAGGAAGCCGAGAATGATCCGGCAGCAATTTCCTGATCGAGAAGTGATTTCCAAAAATTTTAGAACCTGAGGGGCGAAGAGTGTCCGAACCACGGAATTATCACGCCTAGAGCGCGTAGCGCTTTCGTGTCGCGTCTAAATCGATGATTTTTCCGAAGTTTTTACCGCGACAGACGCTACAGCAAAACGCAATGCGATCTAGTGGTCTGAAATCGACCACCTCAGAAGATGGTGCTCAAATTCCTAGTTCCTGCAGAATCTTCTTGAAGTTCGAATTTCCGTTTGCCATAGTCGGCCTCTGAGTTTCTCTACTCTCTCCCTGCCTTCCACTGGGGGTATCTCCCTTGTGAGCGACTCATTCGCACGTCGGTGTTTCCAAACGTCCTCCTTTGAATTGAACGACAGGGCCTGAATCATGTTATTAACCTCCTGGCTGGCATCTTTGAAAAGTGCATTCCCGGTTCACACACGCCGAATTCCAAAGCGCAGTCGCGGACGGCGGTCGCTGCAGACAGTGGCGTATGCCTCACTGCAGTCCCTGGAGGAACGGGTGCTGTTGTCAGCAGTGAACACTGCACCTGCGGCGCAGACGTTCAATATCAACGTGACGGAGGACCTAGGTCCGCAACTGATCACCCTGGGGGGAGATGATGGCGATCCGCAGTTTATTCAACAGTTGACGTATTCGATTTTCACAAATCCCAGCCACGGGACACTGAGCAGCTTCAACGCGACTGCGGGAACGGTGCTGTACACACCGGCTCCGAATTACTTTGGTCCGGACAGTTTCACGTACAAGGTCGCGGATGACGGAGCGACGGTGCTGTCGCTGCAGGGGACGGTGAATGGGAGTCTGACATCTCCAGGGCAGTCGGATCAATTCACGTTCACACTCGGTGCGAGAACGAATGTCTATTTTGACGCGCTGACGAACGACCCGTCTCTGACTTGGACGCTGAAAGGGGCGGACATCACTATTACGGAAGCCTTCGCGAATTCCGACTGGGCGACCAACAATGCCGTGAGAAGTTTGCCGGCGGGGTCCTACACTCTGACGGTCGATCGGGATGGAGATTCCGTTGGTCCTTACCAGTTCCGATTGATCGACCTCTCGACGGCGACCCCTTTGCAATTACCGCTGGGGACACCGACAAATGGCACCCTGAATCCGACGAATGAGACGGATTTCTACAAGTTCAGTGCGACGGCGGGGCAAAAATTCTACCTGGACTCAATCTCGTTGACGGGAGATGCGACGAATGCATACTGGCGGTTGGTGGATCCGTACGGGAATTTTGTTCCCGGGGCGGGAAGTTACATGGGTGCGGACATCGGTGAAGTGACGATCCCGGTGAGTGGGACGTACACAATACTGGCGGAAGGGTATCCAGCCGATGGAGGGGTGAGCGGGAGCTACTCGTTCAATGTGGTGCCGGTGAACAATCCCGCGCCGCAGACATTGACGCTGGGGAGCACGGTGAACGGGAACATCCCATCGCCGGGCCAGACTGACACCTACACGTTCACGTTGGGCACGAATGCCCGGTTGTACATGGACACCCTGGTGAACGACAGCAATGTGTCGTGGTCGTTGAAAGGGCCGGCGGCTGACGCGATTACCGGGGATCTGCAAAACCCCGACTGGTGGTCAGCGAACCCGGTGCTCGATCTGCCTGCCGGCAGTTACACACTGACCATGCGACGCGATAACGGGGCAACAGGGACGTATAAGTTCCGGCTGCTGGACTTGTCGGCCAACGCAGAGTCCACCGCGCTGGGGGCAACGTTGACCCGAACCTTGAGCCCGGAAAACGAAACGGACGTCTACAAATTTACGACGGCCGCAGGCAACCGGTTCAACATCGATTACCAGTCCTCCTCGGGGGCACCGAGTGCTTACTGGCGATTGATCGATCCGGTGGGAAAGGTGGTCGCCGGGACGAACGTGCCGATCTCTTCTGATTTCGGCCCGATCACATCGACGTACGGTGGAACCTACACGCTTCTGCTGGAAGGGGCTCCCTTCGATAGCGGGGCGAGCGCAAGCTACACGTTCAGCATTCCCCAGTTATCAAATGTGGTGATTCCGCCGGTCACCGGGACGGCTTACACGCTGGATACGACCATTCCGTTGAGCACGATTGGTGTCGTGGGTGAAGTCGACGATTACAAGTTCACGGTTCCCGCCGGCCCTGATGTGCTGGTCTACCTGGACACCCTGACCAACGACAGCAACCTGCGCTGGACGCTGGTCGGCCCATCGGGAACCTTTTCAGACTATCTGTACAGTTCCGATTGGTACGATTCCACTCCGGTCATGAGACTGGCGGCGGGGACCTACAAGCTGTCTATTGATGGAAACGGATCGACAGGAAGTTACCGGTTCAATCTGCGGACGCTGGGGTCGGCAACCCCGCTGACCCTGCCGCTGGGAACGCCGGTAAACGGAACGCTGAACCCGAATCTTGAGACGGACCTGTACAATTTCGACGGGACCGCAGGCGCGCAATACTACTTCGATGCAGGCGCCATCACGGGAGATATCGGCAACGCCTACTGGCAGCTGATTGACCCGTTTGGGCAGCCTGTTTCGGGTGCCACGAACAACGTGAACGGCGGGGACTTTGGACCGATCACGCTGCCAAGCACCGGGAAATACACCGTCCTGGTCGAGGGATACCCGTTTGAATCCGGTGTGAGCGGGGGGTATACGATCAATGTGATCCCGGTCGTGAATCCTGCCCCACAGGCTGTGACCTTTGGAACTCCGATCAATGGAAACACCACGACACCGGGGCAGGTGGATACGTACACATTCTCGCTGCTCTCGGACACAAAGGTCTACCTGGACACGCTGTCGAATGAGAGCACTGTGTTATGGTCGCTGAAGGGACCGGTGACTACGAATTTCAATTACCTTTACGGTACGGATTGGTATTCCAGCGATCCGGTGATGACTCTGCCTGCGGGGGACTACACGCTCAGCATGAAGCGGGATGGGGGAACGCTAGGAACCTACAAGTTCCGGTTGCTGGATCTGGCGTCGGCCACGCCGTTGACGTTGCCGCTGGGAACGCCGGTGAATGGAACACTCAATCCGAACAACGAGACGGACCTGTACAACTTTGACGGGACCGCGGGAGCGCAATACTACTTTGATGCCAGCTCCATCACGGGAGACATTGGCAGCGCGTACTGGCGGTTGATTGATCCGTACGGCAAGCCTGTCCCAGGGGCAACGAACAACGTGAACGGCGGCGATTTCGGACCAATCACGCTCCCCGTCACCGGCAAATACACCGTGCTGGTGGAGGGGTATCCGTTTGAAGGTGGAGTCAGCGGAGGATATACGATCAATGTCGTCCCGGTTCTCAACCCGGCTCCACAGGCGTTGATTTTTGACGGGACCACGATCAATGGAAACATCGCGACGCCGGGTCAGAGGGACGCGTATACGTTCACGCTAGGGGCGGAGTCCAAGTTGTATCTGGACAGCCTGACGGGCGATGGGAACGTGTACTGGACGTTGAAAGGACCGGCAGGGGCGACCCCTCTTGCGGCGTTGTATGCCTCCGACTGGTATAACGGGAACCCGGTGATGACTTTGCCGGCCGGTGACTACACGCTGACGATTACGCGATATCAGGATTCGACGGGCCCCTACAAATTCCGCCTGCTGAACATGGCAACGAACGCGGAATCGATCACCCCGGGGACGCCATTAACCCGAACGTTGACCCCGGAAAATGAGACGGACATTTACACATTCTCGGCGACGGCGGGTAATCGATTCAATTTCGACAGTCAGTCCGTCACGGGGGCTCCGAATGCCTATTGGCGATTAGTTGATCCGTTTGGGAATGTCGTCCCGTCGACAAACGTTCCCCTGTACAACGACTTCGGGCCGGTCACGATCACGTACAGCGGAACTTACACGCTACTGGTGGAAGGATATGTCAACGAGGTCGGTGCGAGTGCATCGTATACGTTCAATGTCGCGCCGTTGTCGAATGTGGTCATTCCGCCGGTGAGCGGGGCGCTCATGAATCTGGATACGAGCCTGGCGAACAGCACGATCAGTGCCTCGGGAGAGATCGATAACTACAAGTTTGTCATTCCTGACGGACCTGACGTGCTGGTGTACGTGGATGGCCAGACTGATGACGGGAACATGCACTGGACGATTACCGGCCCATCCGGAACATTCTCGAATTACTTTACAAATTCGGACTGGAACAACTCGACCCCCTTCATGAAGCTGGCCGCGGGAACCTACAAGCTGGCTGTGGATGGGAGCGGAGCGACGGGGAGTTACAAGTTCAAGGTGCGGACGATCGGCTCGGCTGTGAGTCTGCCGGTCGCCGGTATCACGTCAACTTTGAATCCGGCGAACGAGACTGATTTGTATTACCTGGATGCCGTGGCGGGAGAGCAGTACTACTTCGACGCCAGTGCGACTACTGGAACGATCGGGAATGCGGCGTGGCGGTTGATTGATCCGTATGGGAAACCCGTTCCCAATGCTTCCTCGTATGTGAACAATGGAGACTTCGGCCCGATCACGATTCCGACGAGCGGAAGGTATACGGTTCTGGTGGAAGGTTATCCGTACGAAATCACTTCCGGCGGATACACGATCAAGGCCTGGAAAGTGCAGAATCTGTCTCCCGCTCCGCTGACGAGTCCGGCTGCGACTGCGAATATCACCGTCCTGAACGTCAATGACGCTCCAGTGCTGGATAATACCGGGGATATGACCTTCCCCGCGATCAATGAGGATGCGTTCACGAACACCGGAACCACGATTGCCGGGTTGATTGCCTCCGCCGGTGGAGACCGGATTACGGACGCGGACAGCGATCCGGAAGGGATCGCCGTGACGGCGGCTCCCGCCTCGGGCGGAAACTGGCAGTATACGCTCGACGGCGGCACCAACTGGCTGCCTGTCGGAACGGTGAGCGGATCGAGTGCACTGCTGCTGCCGGACACGCCGCTGTCCCGGATTCGCTTTGTGCCGCTGACGAATTTCAACGGATCACGTTCATTCAGTTCCGGGCGTGGGATCGAACGACCGGGACCGCGGGAACGAAGGTGGATGTCTCCGTGAACGGTGGAGCAACGGCGTTCAGCACGGCGATCGAATCGGCTTCGGTGACGGTCAATCCCGTGAACGACTCGCCGGTGATTCACACGCGGGAAGCCCAAGCTGACGGATATTCCCGAAGATGCATTCACCAGTACTCCGGAACCTCCGTCTCCGACATTCTGGCAAATGGGGGAGTGGGGTACATTACCGATGCGGACACGGGTGCCGGGCAGGGAATTGCGGTTTACGCGCTCCGAACTCGGAGGGACCTGGCAGTACACCACGACATGGCGGATTGTGGACCAATATCGGCGCAGTGACACCTTCAGCCGCACTGTTGCTGGCTTCGGATGGAGCGAACACCCGAATCCGGTTCGTGCCGCTGACGAATTTCAACGGAACCCGCCAGTTCTATTTCCGAGCCTGGGACCAGACCTCCGGCACGAATGGCTCCACGGCGAATCTGTCCCCGATCGGCGGCATCACGGCATTCAGTTCGAATGCGGATAGCGCCACCGTGACCGTCACTCCGGTGAACGATGCTCCGCTGCTCTTCAATGCTCAGACTCCGACCCTAGGAACGATGAGCCGCCTGGCGACGAATCATCCGGGGATCAAGGTCACGGACCTGATTGCGTCGGCGGGAGCGGGCTACATCACGGATCAGTACGACGCGAGCCCCTTGCAGGGGATCACGATCTACAACGCGCCAGAACATCGGCGGGAAGTGGCAGTACACGGTGAATGGCGTCAACTGGTTCGACATGGTGGGGATCCACCAACGGTCGGTGGGTGTAGGCACAGCGAGGTGCCCTGCTGGATGATGCTCATTCGCTGCACCTGCCGGCTGATACCGTGACGTGTCCGATTCGTGCCGGACGGACTTCGACCGGAGATCAAAAGATCTTCTTCCGGGCGTGGGATCGAACGAACGCCGTGACTGCGGGAACGAAGGCGGACAGTTCCGTCCGAGGCGGAACGACGGCTTACAGTGTCGCGGCGGACAGTGCAATCCTGACGGTCAACACTCAAAATGATGCCCCCGTGTTGAACTCGGCCGGCACGCCAACATTGCCGACGATTTCGAATACCAACAGCAACCCGGCGGGGATTTCGATTCTCGACCTGATTGCGAGCGGTGGACCGAACTACATCACGGATCTTGAAACCTCGAATCCGCAGGGGATCGCGATCTACGGTGCCCCGAGCTCGGGCGGGACGTGGCAATACTCGCTGGACAACGGCGCAAACTGGATCAACGTCGGGACGGTGAATGCGGACATCGGCCTGGGCGGATCACTTCTGCTGAAGGCTGTTGCCACGACGAAGATCCGGTTCAAACCGCTGTCGACGTTTACCGGGACCCGTTCGATTTCGTTCGCGGCGTGGGACCAGACCACCGGGACCGAAGGGACGAAGGTGGATACGCAAGATGTCAACCGCGGCGGTTCGACGGCGTTCAGCGTCGCGCGTGACACGGCGGCTGTCATCGTCACGGCTTGATGCCGTAACCGGAGAGAACTTTCTCCGGGGATTGGAAGTCTGATTTCAACCGATTAAAACCAGAGGGAAGCCAAGCTTCCCTCTGGTTTTTTCATTCTTTCCGTGCTTGCCGAAGAAGGGAGCAGGGCGATTGTCGGCAGCCGATGCTGTTTTTCCGGGCTCGTGTTCCACATGCGGCCAGCCACGACAAAAGCAGGGCGAAAGCTGAGTACCGCGTTGACTAGAACAATATGCAGAACAGGGAAAACTTCAGGCTTTTTCTTCCGCTTGTTTGAGAGACTCTTTCACCCCTTCACCCCTGCCGCGACTTCGTCCTATTCTCTTCAGGATCCACTTGATCGAGCACTTCGCGGACCTTATGGGCTAAGGAAGATGGAGTAAACGGCTTCTGAAGAAATGCCACATCCGAGGCTTCGATGCCGTGTCGCATCACGGCATCGTCCATATAGCCGCTCATATATAATGCCAGAATTTCAGGTCGCAGCCTGCGAATCGCTTCGGCAAGCTCTCGGCCGCTCAGGTCCGGCATGATGACATCGGTCAGGAGGAGGTGAATGGGCTCCGGATGATTCTCGGCCAGGTGCAGCGCCTCGCGTGCACTCCCCGTTTCCAGAATCTTATAGCCTTGTGCCTCCAATGCAATCCTGGCAACGTTACGAACCGCATCAGAATCTTCGACGAGCAGCACAGTTTCCCGGCCGCTGATCTCCATAGTCTCGAAGACTTCCGAAGATCTAACTTCGGCCTCCGCCACTACGGGGAACAAAAGAGTAAACTTTGAACCTCGACCGACGATGCTCTCGACCGATATCGCCCCACCGCAGCGATTCACAACGCCATGCACCACTGACAATCCTAAACCCGTGCCCTTTCCGATTTCTTTCGTCGTGAAAAAGGGTTCAAAAATCTGGGCTTTAATAGCTTCAGACATTCCTTGTCCTGTATCAGCGACGCTCAGTTGCACATAATGTCCCGGGGACAGTTCGGGAAACAGTGCGTTTCCATCTGCGGAAAGGATAAAATTTCGAGTTTCTATGGTGAGTCGACCGTGAGTCGGCATGGCGTCGCGGGCATTCACCACCAGATTCATGATGACCTGTTCGATTTGCCCTGGATCCGCCTGGACTTTTGCCAGGCGGGGATCAGAGATCACCGACAGAATGATATCTTCGCCAATCAGTCGCCTGAGCAGAGACGCGGATTCAGCCACAAGTTGATTGAGATCCAGGATCCGTGGTGTGATAACGGCTTTACGGCTAAAGGCCAGCAGTTGCTGTGTCAGGCGAGCCGCACGTTCACCCGCATCCCGGATGGCTTTGAGCCAATCCTGCCTGCGGTCGTCAGGCGAAAGCTCCATCAAAATCAGATCGCTGAATCCGTTGATTACGGTCAAAAGATTATTGAAGTCATGCGCGACTCCGCCTGCCAAGCGCCCGATGGCTTCCATCTTCTGGGACTGGTGAAACTGGGATTCGAGCTTCTTGCGATTCGTGATATCCCGAACAACGCCGACGAAATTCCTGTCTCCGTCCCGTGAGAATTCGGTGACGGTTAATTCCAACGGGAACGTGGCCCCATCTCTTTTTTTCCCTTCCAGCTCCCGTCCGATACCGATGACCTTCGCTTCGCCAGTCCGAAGATAATTGGAAAGATATCCGTCATGTTGTTGCTGATGGGGCTGGGGCATTAACATGCTGACGTTTTGCCCTATGACTTCGGAGGTGGCATAGCCAAACAATCGTTCGGTCGCGGGGTTTGCCAGTTTGACGGTTCCGTCCTGATCAATCGCCAATATCGAATCGTTGACGCTTCCCAACACGGATCGCAGGAGGTCCATTGACCGTTCTCGTTCCGTCAAATCGGTGAGCACGACCAGAATAGCGGGCTTACCTGCCAAGAAGATTTGAGTTGCGACGCTGTTAACCAGAACTTCTCGACCATCCAGGCGCCGGAATCGCAACTCTGCGGGTGGCGCGGGGTGACCGTCGGCAAGGATCGTCGCGATTCTCATTCGTACCAGGTCATGGTAATCCGGATGGAAGAGGTCGAACGGGTTCATGTCGAGAAGCTCATCGGTTCCTGCAGCCCCGGCCAAACGAACTAATCCGGGATTGCAGAAGACGATTTTCCCTCCCAAATTCACGAAGACCGCCGCGGGTAAAAGGTCCACCAGTTCACGGTAGCGTCCCTCGCTTTCCCGAATCGCCTCTTCGGAATGTTTCTGCTCCGTAATGTCCGTCACGACAACAACGACTGATGTACCCTCTTGCTCTTCGATCTGTGGTTCATACATGACGCGCAGCCAGCGAGTTTGTGTCCGACTCTCACCGGGCAGGCAGAGTTCGTAGATAACTGAGCGACCGCTTAAGGCTTGATCGAGTCGCGGCTGTATCTGCGCCCAGGCTTTCGAAAGAATATCAGGGACGCGTTTCCCCACGATATCGACAATATCCAGCCCTAAAATCTCTGCATAAGCTTCATTGGCGAACAAATACTCGTATTGCCGGTTCACAACCACGAGCCCCACTCGGGCAGATCCCGTCACGATCTTCAGAAGCTTTTCTCTTTCGCGCAGAGCTACCTCATAATGCTTCCGTTCCGTGATGTCCTGGTCAGTCCCCTCTACCCGAAGCAGGTTCCCCGAAGAATCTCGTACCGCGACTCCCCGACTGTGGATCCAGCGTATTTGACCGTCCGGATGTACGATCCGCAGATCATTCTCAAAACGATCGGCCCCCTTCAGGATCGACTCGACACGCGCCCGGGCTACAGGATGATCGTCCGGGTGCAGACATGACAGGAAAGACTCAAAACTTGGTTGAACTGAATCCTTGTCAAGGCAGAACAATGAGTAGATCGGATCAGACCACCACACACTTCCCGTGGCAGGAATCCACTCCCAGCTTCCACTTCTGGCGATTCGCTGAGCTTCCGCCAGACGGGACTTAATTACCTGAAACTCCTCCACGGACTGCTTGTGCGTTGAGATGTCCTTCAACTGGAGGAGGAACAGTCTCGAAGGTAATTGACACAGTCGTCCTTTGACAGTGCGACGAATGCCGTCCTGACTAATCAGCTCCGTCTCGAATCCCGACGTCCTTTTTTCATCCCCTGCCGGAAGGTCGAAGAGTCCGTGATCGGTCCATGTGCAAACCGTCTTCACCGAGGATCCGACGGTATCAATTGACGCGACGCCGAAGATTCGTTTTGCCTCGGAGTTCGACCATTGGATCAGCCCTCCCGAGGTAAACAGGACGAGGCCGACATCTGCCATGGACTCCAGAATCTGGCCGTAAATCGAATCTGGAATTCCCGCCGGAAGAGCTTCGACAGTCATCTTACTGGAGACTCCCTCTAAAGTTCGCCGAGTGTTGATCTCGGTGGAAATCAGAAAACATTCTCTTCCCTGTTTGTGGAGAAATCACGGAGGGTCTTGTTCCAGCCATCCCGGGGTGGTTGCATTGTCGGCTGATCGGAAGACTGATCCTTACCGGCGGGGTGGGGCCTGACAGGGATCTGGAGCTTATCAAGGACTCCGCGAACCCCGATGAGATCCTGTCCAATCACTGTCCGGCAACCGAAAAAGAGAAGTCCCCCCAGAAAGACCAGGAGAGACATCCGCAAAGTGGCATACATCCGGCCGATCTCCCTGCAACGCAGCTTTCCACGGGACGAATTGAGAGAGTTCTTATTTTAGAGCTTGAAACGCATTTGTCGCACCAGATTTCCGGGGCCGCTCGCCAGGGAGCTTCGCCGAACCATCCTATCGGGGAACGACTTCGGCGACGGATCCCGCGGAGATTAGGCCAAAGTTGCGGAAT
>JAXMBX010000053.1:0-35215 GCA_046349635.1 Planctomycetales bacterium | reverse complement strand
ATCCTCGTTCGTTTGCGGAATCTGTTCGACCTCGATGCCCGCCCGGATGTGATCGCCAGACATCTCGCCGCGGATCCGCTTCTCGCTCCGATGATCAAACGCCACCCCGGCTTACGGGTTCCGGGTGCATTCGATTCCTTCGAACTGGTTTTACGCGCAGTGCTGGGTCAACAGGTTTCCGTGCGCGGCGCATCGACATTGGCAGGCCGGTTCGCGGAGCGTTTCGGCGAACCGATCGAAACCCCATTCTCCGGCCTGAATCGCCTCACCCCCACAGCGGAATCTTTATCGAAAGCCAGAGTTAACACTCTCTCCAGGCTCGGTATACCTAGCACACGTGCCCAGAGTCTGCAAAACTTGGCTCGTGTGATCGCTGACGGCGAACTCGATCTGGAATCATCTGTCGATCCCAAGATGACTATTTCCCAGCTCATGGAACTCCCGGGAATCGGCCCCTGGACGGCGGAATACATCGCGATGCGTGCCCTCCGCTGGCCTGATGCTTTCCCGGCTGGAGACCTGGGCCTGGTCAAAGCGAGCGGATTGAGCGCTCGCGAGTCGCAAACCGCGTCAGAACACTGGCGTCCCTGGCGGGCCTACGCTGCGATGCACTTGTGGGAAAGCTTGAATACAACCAAATCGAATTCACCCAGGAAGAAAGTCTCATGACGACATTTCATAGTTATCTTGAGTCCCCCGTCGGACAAATCCTGCTGGTGGGTGATGGCCAGTTCCTCTGCGGCCTTTACCTCCCCAACCACAAGCACTGGAACGGTCTTCGTGCGAATTCACAGCAGGATGATGATCCTTTTCGGGACGTCCGCCGCCAACTCACGGAATACTTCGCCGGTGAGCGGCAACAATTCGATGTGCCATTCAAACTCGACGGTACACCGTTTCAAAAACAGGTCTGGCAGGAACTCGCACGTATCCCGTTCGGCATCACCATCAGCTATCGCGAACTCGCCCGCCGGGTCGGAAGTCCTTCGGCTGTTCGTGCCGTGGGTGCCGCGAACGGGCGAAATCCGATTTCCATCATCGTCCCCTGTCACCGGGTCATCGGCGCAAATGGCAAGCTAACGGGATATGGGGGTGGACTTCCCAATAAAGAATGGCTGCTCGCCTGGGAACGCCTTCAGGTCGCCGGCCGGCAGCAGAATTTATTCGACTCGACCGATCTCCCCTGGATCTCTGCAGAAAAAAAATGTTGCGAGATTCTCTAGGAGTCTCCGTCGACAACTCGTCACACTCCCCATCTGATACTTTCGTGCGGTAAGATCGCTGACGGTTGACTGACCGATCCGCGCCAGGATCGGCCTTTTCAAGAACAACTGCAGGGATCAATCCGCATGCTTTACGTTCTGTCGTTTCTATTTCTCGCGGCCTCGCCTCTCGATGTCTCCGACCAGAAGCAACTGTTCATCGACCGCCGCTTCATCGCCGAGAGTGAGCGGATTGAACTTCGCACCAACCCCGCCCAGAAAATGGGACTCGCTCTCGACGATCAAGGAAAACCGTTTTTCGGGCATGTCAGCCGTGTGATCGATCACGAGGGGACCGTCCGCCTGTATCTCGGTGCGGACAGCATCGATCTCCTGGAGAGCACTGATACCATTCACTTCAAACGGACCGGCACCCGCCTCGGCGGGGGAATTTTCACCACCCCATTCCTCGATCTGCACGACCCAGATCCCGCCCGCCGTTACAAGCTCTTCTATATCGAGTATTCCAGCCCGTTTGACCCGGCCATCCACGGGGTCTACGCCAGCGTTTCCGCCGACGGGGTAAATTTCACCAAAGTGGGCCGCGTCCTGCCGTTTTATCCCGACAATCCCTGTATCGCCCAGTGGGATTCCAAGCGGGGGAAATACACTGTCTATCTCCGCGCTCTGGACTACAACTCCGAGAACCAACGGCGGATCGCCCGTATCGAAACGGATGACCTCCTCAAACCGTGGCCATATAAGAAAACCTCCAACGACCGGATGTTTTTCGCCGTCGAAAATGCAGAGGTCGTCCTCTCTGCCGACAAGCAGGATGATCCCCACTCCGACATTTACTACAACGCCGCCTCGATCTATCCCTGGGCCGCTGATACCGAACTGATGTTCACGGCCCAGTTCCGGCATTTCCTCCCCAAGGAACATGCCTTCATCCAGCCTCCGGTGGCTGGGCGGTGGGAAGACTTCGGGCTGCTGGAAGTGCAACTCGCGGTCAGCCGGGACGGCGTTCACTGGGACCGCCCCAGCCGCGAACCTTATTTCCCGACCGGTCTGGCCGATGAATGGGACCGGTGGTATGCCGTCATGGCCCCCGGCATCGTCCGCCGCGGCAACTATCTCTATCAGTACTATTACTCCAGTGGTCGCCTGCACGACTCGGCAATTCTGCGAGCTGAGTACAAAGATTCGCTGAAAGAATCCGGAGGGGTCGGAATCGTCCGCCAGCGGCTCGACGGCTTCGTTTCCGCCGACGCCGACTTTCAGGGGGGCTTCTTGCGCACTCCTCCCATCATCTTCAAGGGGAACCACCTCCGGTTGAATATTGATACCGGCTCCATGGGGACCGCCTTCGTCGAAGTCCAGAATGAACAAGGCCAACCGATTCCTGGTTTTACGTTGGCTGACTGCGAAGAAATCGGCGGGAACTTCATCGATCAGCGGGTCTACTGGCGAGGAAATCAGGATCTCTCCAAGCTTGCAGGCAAACCGATCCGGCTCCGGATCCATCTCAAACGGGCCAAGCTGTACGCCTTCCAGTTCACGCAAAATTAACCGGTTCTGAAACCCTGCTTTTTCATCGCATCTGCAAATCCTGCCAAGGATTGCAGTTCCTGCGACGCCTCAAAATATTCGGCTTCAACAGCCATTTTGGGGACGTTTTTTTTATTTTTGAGTCGTGATTGTCGATCAGTCCGTTTCCCTTTCGACTATCAGTTGTCGGGAGAACGAACTTGGCTCTCGCATCTTGTGCTCGAAACAGGGAGAAATCCGTGACGATTCAAAAAATCACCCCGTTTTTGTGGTTTGATGGTCAAGCTGAAGAGGCCGCGCGGTTCTACACCTCCATTTTCCCCAACTCCAAGATTCTGAATGTCGTCCGCCAGGGGGGAGGGGAGAGCAGTCCCGTGATGACGGTCCAGTTCGAACTGGAGGGACTCAGATTCGTGGGCCTTAACGGCGGTCCACACTTCAAGTTCACTGAGGCGGTCTCATTCGTCGTGAATTGCAAAGACCAGGACGAAGTAGACTTCTACTGGGAGAGACTTTCCGCCGGTGGAGCAGAGTCTCAATGCGGCTGGCTCAAGGACAAGTTCGGACTCTCCTGGCAGATCGTCCCCACCATTCTCCCCGAATTACTGAGCGGTCCCAAGGCGGGGAGTGTGATGCAGGCCCTGATGACCATGGTCAAACTGGACATCAAAGCCCTGCAAGCCGCCGCCGATTAAACCCGATTCTTTTCCGCTGATTATTTCCCCTGTCAACATCGCGCCATCATTCACTCGAAAGGAGTTTCTATCATGACGAAGTCCAATCAACCGATTCCCCCCGGCAGTGAGCATTTGATTCCGCACCTGGTCTGTAACGGGGCGGCGAAAGCCATCGAGTTTTACAAGCAGGCCTTCGGCGCGGAAGTCATTCACAGCCTCCCCGCTCCCGATGGAAAGCGAATCATGCACGGTGCCATGCGGCTCGGCAACAGCATGTTCTTCCTCGTGGATGACTTCCCCGAATTCTGCGGCGGCAAGTCGGAGTCTCCGACGGCTCTCAAGGGGTCTCCCGTCACCATCCATCGCTATGTCCCGGATGTCGACGCCGCCGTGAAGCGCGCCGTGGATGCCGGGGCCACGGTCATCATGCCCGTCGCCGACATGTTCTGGGGTGACCGTTATGGGGTTATCCAAGATCCGTTCGGACATAAGTGGTCCATCGCCACTCACATGGAAGACCTCAATCCCGAGCAACTCAAAGCCGCGATGCAGGAAGCGTTCGCCCAAAGCGGCCATTAAAAAACGCCGCCGCCCGTCTCAGATAACGCAAAAACCCGTCGATGGTTGTTTCTCAAACATCGACGGGCCTTCTATTTTTGAGCCGGTATGAGAGAGGTTAGTTCACGCTCTTCAATTCGGCCTGGGCTTCCTCGGTCCGCCCCAGCGCTTGCAACGACTTCGCCCGCAGTGGATGGACAATCGCGCCAATGTTTGTCTGCATCCGCATTCCCAGGCTCAGGTCCTCCAATGCAGCTTCGTGCAGTTCCTTTTTGCGGACGAGGTCATTTTCCTGTTCGGCCATGCTCTGGCGAAACATGCCGCGCAGGACATACGGCGTCGGATGATCCGGTAGAACGTCGTGGGCCGCGTTGATGTCCGTCATTGCCCGATCAAACTGCTGCAACCGGGCGTGCACGATCGCCCGCTCTTGCAACGCATCGAAATAATGGGGGTACAGCTCGATCGCACGGTCCAAGGCCTGCAGCGCGTTCTGCAGACGTTCCAGACCCAGGCAGGCCTGACCCCGCTTGTGATAGGCAAACGCATCCTTGGGGTTCCGATCGATCTCCCGGTCCGCCTCCAGTAATTGAGCCTCCAACTGCTGCTGGCTTTTCTTGCCATCCGGTGAGAACCGCTCCAGATAAAACGCCACCAGCACCTTGTGAATCGGATCCTCGGCGCTTTGGGGCTTCACGATGGAATGGTGATCCGAACCGCCGATCATCCGGGCCGGCCCGAAGTAACGGGATCCGGATGCTTCTTCGACAACCACCGTCCGCGTCGGGATCAGCGAACTCTCAATCACGAACTTGTTCTCGATGACTTCCTTGCCTTCGATCTGCAGCGTCCGTTTGTCATGCAGCAATGCCCGGAAGTCCCGATCCAGCTGTACCAGGAAGGGACTGTTCCATTCCAGTTGCATCCCCAGTTGCTGATCCATGAACTTCGCCGGGATATGTCCGATGTTCGCCAGCTTCGATCCCATCGAAGGAGAAGCCATCAGCAGCAGGCCGATCTTCTTGCCTGTAAACTGCTCGCTGTGATGCGTCAACAAGTACCGGGCCATGATTCCCCCCGTGCTGTGACCGACGAAGATCACCTCCCGCCGTCCTTCCAGCACTCGGTCCGCTTTTAGGGATTCGATCAATTCCTGGGCGGCCTGCGCCATGTCATAACGCCCCGAATTGAGTTTGGTGTAAAATCCCGCAAGGTAAATGGATGGCCTGTGCAGGGCGGCGTCCTCAACCAGCAACTGCGGCCAATAGGCACACTTCATGGGATCCTTGTCCGGTGACTCATACAGCCAGCATGACCGGGAACTCGAAAAGACCCCGTGGATGAAAATAAAGACCGTCCGTGAGTCTTTGTTCTGCGCATACCAAACGTTGTTCTGATCCGCGCGAGGCAGATATTTCCACCACTCCGGATAATGTGGTGCGGCACTCGTCGGAACCGACGGCCCACAAAGGAACACCACCAGAACAAACGCCACCACGCTGAATCTTTGACGGGACATAAATACCTCCGGGATTTGGCCGGGAATTTATCGGAAATTGCCAAATCCGGTCAATCGGCATTCTTCCTTCAAAACAGGCCTTTTGGTCGCGAAAGTTCGCTTCAGGAACTAAGATGACCTTTCAGGACAACCCTCATGCACGCCACGCACACCATCACGCAACCTGCGGAACTCCTCCCGTTCCTGTTCGCCGCTCATCCCGAAGTGAAACGGACCAAGATCCGTCAGTGGCTGAAGTACGGCTCGATTCAGGTCAACGGCCTCCCCGCCAGCCGCACGAATCACCCCCTCCAGGTTGGGGACGTGGTCCTCATCGCCCCTTCACAGGAGGCCCCCGCGAAAACATCGCTCCCTGCCGGTCTTCGCATTGTGTTCGAAGATGAATCACTGCTCGTCATCGACAAGCCGGAGAATCTGTTGAGCATGGCCAGCGACACAGAGAAGGACAAAACCGTCTATGCGTTTCTGACGGATTATGTCCGTCGCGGAAATCCCCGCAGTCCGGAACGGGTCTGGATTGTCCACCGGCTGGATTTCGAAACCTCCGGCCTGATGGTCTTCGCCCGCACGGAGGACGCGAAACGAATTCTCCAGGAGAACTGGGACCAGACGGAAAAACGGTACCTCGCCGTTGTCGAAGGTGCTCCGCCGGAAGAGCAGGGGACTGTCACCTCCCACCTGGATGAATCCGGGCCTTACAAGGTCTTCAGCGCTCCGGCCGGTGAGCAGACCCGTCTCGCCATCACGGATTACAAGATCCTGCAGCGCTCTGCCGACTTCTCGCAGGTCGAACTGATCCTCCAAACCGGACGCCGCAACCAGATTCGGGTGCACATGGCGGATCTCGGTTGCCCTGTCGTCGGCGATCGGAAGTATGGCGCCCAGACCAATCCCGCGCGTCGCGTGGCCCTCCACGCCTCATTTCTCCGAATTTGTCATCCCGTCTCGGGCGAATTTTTGAACTTCGAGTCTCCACTTCCAGGGAACCTGGCCCGTCTGCTTTAACCTGCTGCAAGCCTTACTCCGGCGCGTTATGATTTTCCCGTGCAACCCTGCCATCAGCCTTCGTGTGGGAGACACCTTATGCGCTCATCCTTCAAACTTTCACTCGTTTCTCTATTGGCTCTGACGACCTCTATCACGGCGTTTCCTCTCCACGCTGAGGAAACTAAAGTTCCGCTCACTTTTTCCGGGGGGTATGATCTCAATCCGAAGGACCATGGGCGTCCGGTCGTACTCATTGCCGCCGCCCTGGGTGTCACGCCCGAAGTCTTTCGCGAAGCCTTCAGCGGCGTCCGCCCTTCCCGCAACGGTCCTCCGACTCCTGAAGAAGCCCGCCGCAATAAGGAAGCTCTGATGCGGGTTCTCCAACCGAAAGGGATCACGAATGAGCGCCTGGACGAAGTCTCCAATTTCTATCGCTATCAGCCTCAGAAAGGGGGGCTGTGGAAAAACACTCCTGCACAGGGGCACGCGCTCGTCGAAAACGGGCAAATCAAAAAGATTGTGGTCACGAACCCCGGTTCAGGTTTCAGCTCCACCCCCAAAGTGACAGTGAAGGGGATGGAAAAGATCCCTCTTAAGGCCACCCTCCATTTCGACAAGAACCTCAAGAAGAATGGTTCTATCACGTCCGTCGAAGTTTCTTCCGGTGATGACAAGAAGAACTGACACCAAGTGGGTCTTCACGTGAGAGTTCGCCTCCTTCATATGCTGTTGGCTCTGGTTCTGAGCCTGTTTCTGTGCAGATGCTCCCTCGCGGCCGATTCGACGAGCACCCTGTTCTACAAGCAAGGTACGGGCTCCCTCACAATCTTCGTCGATCTTCGCGCCACCCCTCGCAAGAAATTTGCCGCCCAGGAACTCCGGCATTGCCTGAAAAAAATGAGGGGGATCTCCTGCGCAACGATGCTTTCGGCTATCGCCACGAACGGGACCTGCTGCAAAACTTTTAAGATCCTTATTGAACGGAAACCACAACTATGGCATCGGCTGTTCATTCGGGGATGCGATTGAAGACGCATCCACCGTCATCAAAGTGCGTTTCTGTATCCATTACGAAGCAGTTCTCCTTCCGCATCCGCACCCCGGTTTGCACAACAATCGGTTCAGCACGGATCGCGTCCTTCCCTTACTGACCGTCGGCAAACCGGAGGGTTTCGGTTTCCGACACCCCGTCCGCCATGATAGAGAATCGTGAGTACCCGATGCGACGCCCGTAGAGATGCCACGCGCCCTAGTTACCGGTGGCCGCTCCCACAAGTTCCTGGTTCGCCGCAGCAACCCTCCCGAGGATCTGGTTAATCGCTTCCCGGACTTCCTGCAAGTGACTTGCTGTTGTTGCCGCGTGTTCATCCAGACACAGGAGTTGGGCCTTCAGTTGCGTCGTCACCAGGTCATTGTCGACGACACTCCTCGCTTCACCGCCCCCCGTGCACGATTCCCTCTTTTCCTTTGAATCTGATTCAGACTGTTTCTCCCGAATCATCTTCGAGACGCGCTGAAGCTCAATCTTACGGATGCGTTCTTTCAAAAAAGGACGGTCGATGGGCTTATCGATGAACTCGGCACACCCCAGCGCAATCAGCGACTCCGCCTTCACGTCGCGCTTTACAGGTGCCGTTGTCCGCGTCAACATCCGCCCGGGTGTTTCGAAGACCAGGAATTGCGGAAAGGGAGCTTCGCCATGATCTGAAAGACGGTCCATCTGACGATACTGCTGGTACAGGTCAAACGCCGTCTGATCCCGGATGGCCCACTCACAAATGATTACATCCATGTTCACCTGCATGCGCAGGATATCCACGGCCTGAGGTACGCTCTCGGCCGTCTGAATGGTGTGCCCCTCGCCGTGGAGCGACTGTTCAACCGTTTGGCGAATCAACCCCAGGTTGCTGATCACGAGAATCCGCATGAACTCACGCTCCTGAACAAGGTAGTCGTTATGAAGATTTGGTTAAGAACAAACGAGTTGAAGTCAGTTGCGTTGCAATTCGGTCACTTTGGAATGTCTTCACATGCATCGGTCATCAATCATTCTGCTTTCCAATCGCTTTTTTCCCGTTTCTGAGATTTGCTCCCTTCGCGCAACGTTCTCCCCATTCCCTTGCATACAGCAGGCATAACTACACCTTGTTGAAGAGCTCTGGACTCTAGCCTCGATTACCGAAACCTTTCGTTGCGCTCCCTGCGCAAAAAAAGATGTCAAACAGGCCAAAAGAGAGCAAACCACCAAAAGACACCATCAAACAGAACTTTCAAAGTGGGGCAGTTTACGCAATCTTCTGATTGACGATCGCATCCGAACTTTGTAGAAATTTTGATACGTTGGAAAAACACTTTCGCGATCCACCATGCCAGAAAATTCTTAGTCGTGAGAAGCGTGCCGCACCACGGCTTCAGCCCCCTGAGACAAACGCCCCCACCATCGAATTGATTCTGCAAGCTTCCTTCGTCGATTAGTCCTGGTCCTCGGACTTCTTGAAATTCACTCACCCCTCGATGGATCGGAGATGACTCTGTAGTGAATTCGAATTCGCGAACGTCGGTACCATCTCCCGCCAACCGAATCGACACCAGACGCTTCAGCCTTTCCACAATCGTCGACGCTTACGACCATCCGGCAGTTTTTGTCGATCGGTCGGGCTTGATCGTCTATGCCAATCGGCTTTTCACTCGGCAGTCCCAGCTTCCCCCTTCTGAAATTGCCGGGCAGGACTGGTTCGAGACCTGTCTCCCTCAACATCTTCGCCAGGTGATCCGGCAGGCCTTCGAAGACGCCGAATTCTCCGAGGCACTCTCCCTTCAAACGGTTCCCGCCTTGAAAGTCTCCCCCGTGGAGGGTGAGCGATCTTTTAACTGGCACACGGTGATTTTCCGCAGTGAAATTGACGGCACCCTGGAAGGCTTCCTTGCCACGCTTGAGGACATTACTTTTCATTGCCAGACGGCCAGCCTCCTCCGTGAAAATACCCGCCGACTTGAGCAAGCCGAAGCGATTGCAAAGCTGGGCCACTGGGAATTTCACATCCCCACGGGCGATCTCTACTGGTCGGACCAGGTCTATCGCATTTTCGAAATTGATCCCTCACAATTTCGCCCCTCCTATCTCGGATTACTGGGGCTGGTTCATCCGGACGACCGAAACAGGATTGACAGTACGTTTCAGGACGCTCTCAGAACAGGACTACCCTATGATTTTGAACATCGCCTGTTAATGCCTGATGGCCGGATCAAATTTGTCCAAGAGCGGGGAGAAACAACTTATGCTCCCGACGGAAGCCCCCTGAGGACCTTTGGCACCCTTCTCGACGTGACTCGACAGAAAGAGGTCGAGTGTTCCTTGCAATTGAAAAATCACGCGATTGAAGCGGCCTTCACCGCGATTGCGTTCGCGGATATTCAAGGTGTCCTCACGTACGTCAATGCCGCATTTGCAGAGAAATGGGGATTTGAGGATCCTTCCGAACTCGTTGGACTCAGTGCGATAAAACTCTATGCGGATCCGGAGGCCGCATTGGAAGTCTTGGCGGAGGTCCAAACCACAGGTCGCTTCCGCGGAGATCTCGAAGCGCGACGCCGCGATGGATCCACATTTATCTCGTCCATCTGCGCCGATCTCATCAGGGACGAGAAGGGGAATCCCAGCCACATTGTCGGCTGGATCACTGACGTCACGGAGAAAAGGCACGCGGAAGCCGAGCTGGCTCGTGAGCAGAAGTTCACAAAAACCGTCCTGAACAACTCTCCCATCTGCATCAAGACTGTTGATCGGGAGGGACGATTTCTCACCATCAACACCGCGGGCGTGCGCATGCTCGGAGCCGCGAATCCCGAGGATATTCTCGCGCTCAAGATCTGGGACGTCATCGATCCGCGGGATTGGGAACGACTCACCACGCTGCACGCTCAGGTTTGGGAAGGACGCTCGGACTGTGACGTCTTCCGGGTCAAGAATCTTCTCGGCCGGGAATCGATCGTCCAGTCGCATTACACACCGCTTCGGGATGACAACGACCGGATCATCGCCGCCCTCTCCGTCTCAATGGACGTGACCCAGCAGCAGCAGGACGCCGACAACCTGCAGGAAAGCCGGGGGAAAATTGCCGCGATCCTCGCCCAGCTCCCGGTGACGATGTTTTCCTATGACATGGAAGGGACCATCCAGATGGTCGAAGGGATGACCCTCCAGAACCTGGGATTCAAGCCTGCAGAAATCCTCCGGAAGAACGTGTTCCATGTCTATCGCAAGCAAACTCATATTATCGAAGCCGTCCGCGGTGCCCTCGCCGGAAATTCCACCATCACCATCTGCGAGCATTCTCCCTACACCTTCGAAGTTCGCCAGACGCCGATGCGCGACGCCGCCGGCAACCAGACGGGCGTGATCTCCCTCGTGATCGACGTCACTGAACAGGCGGCCGCGGCTCGCCAGCTCGCGGACACCACCGTCCACCTGAAAACCATGTTCGATGCCATGTCCGAGGGTGTCGTCGTTGTCGACTCGAAGGGCATCATGACTGAGGTCAATCCCAGCGCGGAGCGGATCTTCGCGATTCCCAAGGAGCGTCTGATCGGACGCGACGCCTTTAGCCCCGCTTGCAATCGGTATCACGAAGATGGCACCCCGTTTCTCGCGGAAGAACTCCCCGCTGCGATTGCCCTCAGAACTGGACTCCCACAACGGGAATCCGTCATGGGATTGAACCTGGAGAAAGGACGCATCTGGATCTCGATCGATGCGGAACCCATGATTCGCGCCGGCGAAACGCGTCCCTTTGCGGTTATCGTGACTTTCTCGGATATCACCCTCCGCAAGGAACTCGATGAACGCGACCGGGAAATTCGCGAAAAGCTCACCCATGCTCTGCGGATCAACATGCTCGGTGAGATGTCCGCGGGCCTTGCCCACGAACTCAATCAGCCGCTCACGGCGATCGCTACCTATGCCTTCGTCGCGCAGGGGACGCTGTCCGGCCCCCAGCCGTCAAACCTGGCGTTCAAGGAGGCCCAGCAACTCCTCGGAAAAATCACCGAGGAGTCCATTCGAGCGGGCGAGATTATCAAACGGCTTCGAAATCTCGTCCGAAACCGCCAGGCCCAGGCCGTCGCTTGCAACTTTCACGAACTCATCGACGAAGTCGTTTCACTCCTCGACTATGAAATCAGAACGCTGGGCATTCAGATAACCCGAGACTTCGGACCGACTCCCCTGGTCGTCCTTGCAGATCGGGTTCAGACCCAGCAGGTCTTTATGAATCTGCTCCGCAATGCAATCGACTCCATCAAACAAGCGCCTGACCGTATTCCCGGCATCTCTCTGATGACGCGTGCCTGCGAGAAAAACGCGGGAAAAATTATCGCTCGAGTCACCGACAACGGCCCGGGCATTCCTCCGGAGCTCCGACAGCGCATCTTCGAACCCTACCTCAGCACCAAGGCCGAAGGCCTGGGCCTCGGCCTCCCCATCAGCCGCACCATCGTGGAATCGCAGGGGGGTACGCTGGAATTGATCGAATCCCTTCCCGGACGCACCACCTTTCAGTTTTCTTTACGAACCACCGATCACCAAACCGAATAAGCCCGTATGAGTTCTCGTCAGATTTATCTGGTCGACGACGACCCGAGAGTCCTCGAAGCGCTGGCCTGCCTTCTCAAGGACGCCGGCTATCCCGTCTACAGCTATCGCTCCGGGGAAGAATTCCTCGCCAACGTTCCCGAGTGCGCTCAGGGATGTGTCATCCTTGACGTCAAGCTGGCAGGCATCGATGGACTTGCCGTGCAATCATGGATCGTCGAGCAAAACCTGCCCCTTAAGGTGATCGTCATCTCAGGACATGCGGACGTCCCCACCGCGGTGAAATCGGTGAAACTTGGCGCCGTCGAGTTCCTCGAAAAACCGTTCCATCCCGCGGAACTCACTTCGCTGATCGATGAGTTAATGCGAGAGGAATTCGGAGCTCTCGTCGGGGGACTGGTCTGCAACGAATTATCCCACGAGCGTTTCAGCATGCTGACCGATCGAGAGATGATCGTTCTCAAGGGCATCGTCCGAGGACTCAGTAATCGTGAATTGACCGACCTCGTCGGCATGAGTCTGCGCACCGTCCAGTTCTGCCGCAAAAGCATCTTTGAAAAGACCGGCTTCAAAAACCGCGCGGAACTCATGAATTGGATCGTCATGAATTCCATCGATCTGGCCTCGTTTCGCCCGTGACGCTCTCACCAGGAAAACGGAAGTCTGCTTCGCTGATCGATCACAATCGGCGATCCTCTGAAAACTCGACGATTTCGTAAGCCTCTCACGTGACTCTTGCGTCGAGACAGACTATGCCTGGCATCTGTCGCAGTGAAAGACTCGGAAAAATCATTCGTCAGGCGCGAATCCAACCGTCGCGCGTGCTATTCATCCACCAGCCGATACCCGACCCCCGCCTCCGTCCGCAAGTAGCGAGGGCGAGCCGCGTCTTTCTCGATCTTCCGTCGCAACTGTCCGAGGTAGACCCGCAGATACTGATTCTCCTGCACGCTATCCGGCCCCCAGACCTCCTTGAGGAGTTGCCGATGCGTCACCACCTTTCCCGCATTCTGCACGAGTACCATCAACAGCCGATACTCCGTCGGCGTCAGATGCACTTCCTCATTCTCGAGTCGCACACTTCGCCGCCCCAGGTCCACTTCCAGTTCCCCCACCCGAAAGACTGAGGTGTTCGTACCCTGGCCTGACGTGACGGTATGCCGGTCTTAGCCCAACCCGAATCCGCGCCAGTAATTCCCCCACGCCAAACGGTTTCGTCAGGTAATCGTCAGCCCCCGCATCCAACGCCGCCACTTTGTCGGACTCCCGGCCGCGCGCCGACAGCACGATGATCGGCACTCGCGACCACTCACGCAGGCGCTTGATCACGTCGAGACCATCCTGATCCGGCAGTCCGAGGTCCAGCAGCACCGCATCGGGAGGCTCTGACACCGCCTGTTGCAATCCTCTCGTGGCTGTCTCGCATTCCGCGACTTGAAAGCCGTGCGATTCCAGGGACATCCGGAGGAATTTCCGGATCGGCTGCTCATCCTCAATCACCAGAATCCTGGCCGCATTTTCAGTCATGAATGCAAATCTTTTTCAGCACGACACTCAAACCAACAACGAAGTGGTGGACAACTTTTCTCCCAGCGGCAACGAAAACCGGAAGACCGCACCTCCTCCAGCACGATTCTCCGCCACGATCTTCCCTCCGTGCAACTCAATAATTCCGCGACACACCGCCAATCCGATCCCGCTCCCTCCTCGTGCATGCCCTCGGACCTGGTAAAACTTGTTGAAAATCGCCCCTTCTTCCCCAACCGGTAACCCCGGCCCACGATCCGCCACTTCCACCCACATCATCTTCCCTTCGGTACGTGCAGAGATTTGCAAAGGCGATCCACCAGGCGAAAACTTCGCCGCGTTGTCCAGCAGGTTGACCAGGACTTGTTGAATCAGTAACCCATCGATCGCGACCGGAGGCAAATCCGCAGCCAGATTCGTCTCGACGGGATGATCCCGCAACTGCCGCTCCATCCGTCCCAGCACGACTCCGATGACTTCCTCGATCGGCTGCAACTCGCGCTGTACCTCAATCGCCCCCGCTTCCAGTCGCGTCATGTCCAGCAGGTTTGCCACCAGCCGATGCAGCCGGTCCGTCTCATCCAGAATCGATTGCGCCAACTCCTGCTTCGCCGAGTCCGGCAGTTTCTTCTCCCCCTCCACCAACAGGCTTGCCGCCCCATTGATTCCGCAAGGGGAGTCCGCAGGTCATGCGACACGGAACTCAACAATGAATTTCGCAATCGTTCCGTCTCCATCTGCAGCCGGATTCTTTCTGCTTCTTCTTCGAGCTTGCATCGTTCGACTGCACTCGCAATTTGTGCGGTGAATGCCTGCAGCAACTGCATCTGCTGCGTCGTCAGCAGCACTTTTCCTTCCGGGGCCGAATTCCCAGCACGCCCACAATCCCCTCGGTCACGGTCAAAGGTAAATATGTCGCCTCCGTTCCGGCAGCGTTTCCGTCCCTCCGCCGGCAATCTGCTTCTTATCAAACACCCATTTGATCACCCCATCATCCTTGGACGGAGGAACGATACCCGGCTGCGGGTCCGCGGAGACCATTCTCCCTTCAGCTCCGGGAACCACAATCCACACCTCGCTGTCGAGCGCTTCTCCAATGATCCGCCGCGCCGACTGTGCCACCGCTCCCACTGTAGGCAGGTTGACCAGTTCCCGGCTCAACGCGAACAACGCCGCCGTACGCTCTTCCCGCTGCCGCGCCGCGGCCGTTTGTAATCGCACCCGCGACATGAGCTCGCTGATAATAAGTCCCGTCGCCAGCATCACCACAAACGTCAATAAATATTGACTGTCCGCGACGACGAACGTCCCCAAGGGCGGCACCAGCGAAACATCGAACGCCAATACCGAAAGGACTGTCGCCAGAATCGAAGGTCCTCGCCCAAAAAACAATGCGACGGCGACCACACATGACAGGTAAATCATCACCAGATTCGCCGGCGCGATCCACGGCGACAAGCCGAGGCACAACAACGAACAAACCCCTACCGACACGACCGCTCCGACATACGGCCCCCATGCCGTTCGCTCTGCCACCACGCGCTTAAGAGGAGGAGAGGGTTGGTCTTGTTCCCCGCTGATGACATACACGTCGATGTCCCCGCACTGCCGGATCAGGTCATACACAAACGCCCCCCGCCAGAACTCTTCCCATCGGCCGAGTTGCGGTTTTCCCACGACGATCTTTGTGATGTTATGTCGCCGTGCGTAATCCAGCACGCTTTCCGCAAACTGAACTCCCGAAGTGTGATCGACCGTTCCCCCCAACTCCTCTGCCAATCTCAAATTCTGTTCCAGTCGTTCCTGGTCCGCCGCAGTCGGTCCCGGTCGTCCCTCCAGATCCACATGCAAAGCCGTGAATGGCGCCCGCAGGCTGGAGGCCATCCGCCGAGCTGCCCGCACCAGCCGCGCTGACGAAGGACTGGGCCCGACACACACCAGCAACCGCTCCGATGTGGCCCAAATCCGCTGAACTTTGTGCTCCTGCCGATAATCCAGCGTCTGCTCGCCGACCCGCTCCGCCGTCTTTCGCAACGACAATTCCCGCAGCGCGATCAGGTTCCCTTTCCGGAAAAAGTTCTCGATCGCCCGCATCGCCTGCTGCGGGACGTACACCTTCCCCTCCCGCAAACGTTCGATCAGGTCATCCGGCGACAGGTCCACCAGTTCCACTTCGTCCGCCTGCTCAAACACGTTGTCCGGCACCGTTTCACGAACCGGGATACTTGTCACCTGAGCCACGACGTCATTCAAGCTCTCCAGGTGCTGAACGTTCAGGGTGGTGTAAACATCGATACCAGCTTCCAACAGATCCTCAATGTCCTGCCACCGTTTCGCGTGGGTGGCACCTTCCACGTTCGTATGCGCCAATTCATCCACCAGGATCAGCTCGGGCTTGCGGACCAGCGCTCCTTCCAGGTCAAATTCCTCGATCGTTTTCCCTTTGTAGGTCAGCAGCTTGCGGGGAATCAGGTCCAGCCCCATGACCAGGGCGTGGGTCTCCGGACGGGCGTGGGGCTCTACATACCCCACGATCACGTCCCGCCCCTCCTTCGCGACCTTCCGCGCCGCCTCCAGCATCGCGTAGGTCTTTCCCACACCCGGCGCCATCCCAAAGAAGATTTTCAGCTTTCCCCGCGCGCGTTTTGTCTCCTCTGCCTGGACTTTCGCCAGCAGTTCATCAGGGTTGGGACGTGCGTCACTCATGAAATACTCAATTCGCCTGCATTCACTTCGCTCGATTTGCCGACTGCATCCTCTGCAATTCCAGATTCAACAGCAACACATTCACCCGGGGTTGCCCCAGCAGGCCGAATGTCGCCGGTTCCGTGTGTTTCTTGACCCGATCCCGCACTTGATCCGCCGACAGGTTGCGCGCCTTCGCGACCCGTCCCACCTGATACTCCGCCCCCGCCGGGCTGATGTGGGGATCCAGCCCGCTCCCGGACGCCGTCACCAGATCCACCGGAATCGGTAGCTGATTCTCCGGATCCGCTTGCTTCAGCTTTTCGATCCGTCCTTTCACTCCTTCCACCAATGCGGGGTTTGTCGGCCCCTGGTTCGAACCACTCCCGCCCAGCCCCTGGTAACTTACCGGCGAAGTTGCCGAGGGGCGCCCCCAGAAATAGTCGGGGCCCGCAAAACTCTGTCCGATGAGGGTCGATCCTTGCACTTTTCCGTCGATCAGAATCAGGCTTCCCTCTGCCTGTCGCGGAAAGGCCACCCACGCGATTCCACTGACCAGCAGCGGGTACACAACCCCGGTCAACACTGTCATCACAACCAACATCCGCAACGCTATCTTGAATGATTTCATCATGGCTTTCCTCTATACCAACCCCATCCCCACCAGCAGCAGGTCGATCCCCTTGATCCCCACGAACGGAACCAGGAGTCCGCCCACTCCATAAATGAGCAAATTGTTGCGCAGCAGCGCCGCCGCTCCGAGGGGACGATATTTTGCCCCGCGCAACGCCAGGGGGATCAGAAACACGATCACCACCGCGTTGAAAATCACCGCCGATAGAATCGCACTCGCCGGCGTCGCAAGGTGCATCACATTCAACCGGGTCAATTCCGGATAGGTACTCGCAAACGCCGCCGGAATGATCGCAAAGTATTTTGACACGTCGTTTGCGATGCTGAACGTCGTCAACGCCCCACGCGTCATCAATAACTGCTTTCCGATCTCCACGATCTCAATCAGCTTGGTCGGATTGGAGTCCAGGTCCACCATGTTTCCCGCTTCCTTGGCGGCCTGCGTTCCACTGTTCATCGCGACAGCCACATCTGCCTGGGCCAGGGCAGGGGAGTCATTCGTCCCGTCCCCGGTCATCGCCACTAACCGTCCTCCCGTCTGGTAATCCCGAATCATCTTCAGTTTCGCCTCGGGAGTCGCTTCGGCCAGGAAGTCATCCACCCCCGCCTCCGCCGCAATCGCCGCCGCCGTCAGGGGATTGTCTCCCGTGATCATCACCGTCTTGATTCCCATCTCCCGTAACTGGGAAAACCGCGCCTTCATTCCTCCTTTGACGATGTCCTTCAGGGCAATGACCCCAAGCGGTTGGTTCCCCTCGCTCACTACTAAAGGCGTGCCTCCCTGCCGCGCTACCTGTTCCACCTGCTCACGGACTCGGAGCGGGAAAGCTCCTCCTCGTTCTTTCACGTACCGTTCCACCGCCTCCGCCGCCCCTTTGCGAATCTGTCGTCCCTCCAGGTCCACGCCACTCATCCGGGTCTGCGCGGTGAAGGGAATAAACGTCGCTCGCAGTTCGTGCAGATCCCGCCCGCGCAGTTTGTATTTCTCCTTCGCCAACACCACGATGCTCCGTCCCTCCGGCGTCTCATCTGCCAGCGAAGACAATTGGGCCGCATCAGCCAACCGTTCGATCTCCACACCGTCCGCCGGTATGAATTCCACCGCCTGCCGATTCCCCAAAGTAATCGTCCCTGTTTTGTCCAGCAGCAACACATCAACATCCCCCGCTGCTTCCACGGCCCGCCCCGAGGTTGCAATCACGTTTGCCTGAATCATCCGGTCCATCCCTGCGATACCAATCGCCGACAGCAACCCGCCGATCGTAGTCGGAATCAGGCAGACCAGCAGTGCTACGACAACGGTCAACGTAATCGGCGCTCCCCGTCCCGCCGCCAGTACGCTGTAATGTGAAAACGGCACCAGCGTCGCACATGCCAGCAGAAACACGATCGTCATCGCGGCGAGCAGAATGTTCAGGGCGATCTCGTTCGGGGTCTTCTGACGCTTCGCCCCTTCCACCAGCGAAATCATCCGATCCAGAAATGTCTCCCCGGGATTGGCCGAGATCCGGACCACCAGCCAATCGGACAACACCTGCGTTCCCCCCGTGACACTGCTCCGGTCTCCGCCACTCTCCCGAATGACCGGCGCGCTCTCCCCCGTGATCGCGCTTTCATTGACCGAGGCAATTCCCTCGATTACCTCTCCGTCGGCAGGAATAAAATCCCCCGCCATCACCAGCACTACTTCTCCCTTCCGCAACTGCGATGCACTGACGACTTCATGCGGCCCATCCTTGTCCGCCCCGTGTAAACGCTTCGCGGAAATCTCTTTTCGCGCCTGACGTAACGTGTCTGCCTGTGCCTTCCCACGCCCCTCCGCCATCGCCTCCGCGAAATTCGCGAACAACACTGTAAACCACAGCCACACGCTGATCCCCAGGATGAACCATGGCGATTCCCCTCCCGTTTTTCCGTGCGCCTGCCAATACAGCACCAGCGTGAAGATGCTCCCCACATAGACCGTGAACATCACCGGATTCCGTATCTGATGCCGCGGATCCAGTTTCACGACCGAGTCCCACAACGCCCGCCTCACAATCGGCGGATCAAACAATGGTTTCGCCTTCTTCGTCGTCATCTTCTTCTTTCGATATTTTTGTAGGGTGCGTCTTGACGCGCCTTTCAGGAATGTCTTACAGCTCAGACCGTGCCAGACGTCCTCAGACTTGTCACTTCCCACTCACCAACTGCAACTGCTCCACGATTGGCCCCAGGGCGAGCGCCGGCACGAAGGTCAGCGCCCCCACCAGCAGCACGATCCCCGCCAGCAGAACCACGAACAACGGCGTGTGCGTCGGCAGCGTTCCCGCTGTGACCGGCGTCTGCTTTTTCGCAGCCAGTGACCCCGCTAACGCAATCGTCGGGATCATCAACCAGTACCGCGAAATAAACATCGCCACTCCCAACAGGCTGTTATAGAAGAGGTTGTTTACCCCCAGCCCCGCGAACGCGCTCCCGTTGTTATTCCCGGCAGACGAAAACGCATACAGAATCTGGCTGAAACCATGCGCGCCGGGATTCGTGACCGCCGCACGTCCCGCGTCGAACGAGACCCCGATCGCCGTGCCCGCAAGCACCAGCAAGGGCGGCACCAGCACCACAATCGACGCCAACTTCATCTCCCGGGCCTCGATCTTCTTACCCAGATACTCCGGCGTCCGTCCCACCATCAACCCGGCGATAAACACCGCGATGATCGCGAAGATCAGCATTCCATACAGCCCACTTCCCACACCCCCGAAGATCACTTCGCCGAGTTGCATGAGCCACATCGGAATCAGTCCCCCCAGCGGCGTGAACGAGTCGTGCATCGAATTGACGCTCCCGTTGGACGCCGCTGTGGTCGCCGTCGCCCAGGTCGCCGAGGCTCCAATTCCAAATCGTGCTTCTTTCCCCTCCATGTTCCCTCCGCTCTGCAAGACACTGGCAGTCTGATCGACACCCAAGGCAGCCAGCCGCGGGTTTCCCTGCCCCTCCGCCAGCGCACAACACACGAGCAGCGGCACGAAGATCACCAGCATTGCCGCCAGGATCGACCAGCCCTGCCGCCTGTCTCTCACCATTTCGCCGAAGGTGAAGCACAACGCCGCAGGAATCAGAAGGATCGCCAGCATCTGCAGAAAATTGCTTAACGGAGTCGGGTTCTCAAACGGATGCGCGGAGTTCACTCCGAAGAATCCGCCGCCGTTGGTTCCCAACTGCTTGATCGCCACCTGCGAAGCCGCCGGCCCCATCGGCAACGACTGCGTTATCACATCTTTCCCGTCAGCGTCCTTCGCTGGGACGACCCGCGTCACTTCCAGGGCAGGAGAAAAGGATTGCACGACTCCCTGCGACACCAGCGCCACTGCCAAGACGAGCGACAGGGGGAGCAGGATGTAGACCGTACTCCGGGTCAGGTCGACCCAGAAGTTCCCGATGGTTCCGCTACTTTTCCTCGTCAGTCCCCGGATCAACGCCACCAGCACCGCCATCCCCGTCGCCGCCGAAACAAAATTCTGCACGGTCAGCCCCAGCATCTGCGTCAGGTAACTCAGCGTCGTCTCCCCGCTGTACGCCTGCCAGTTTGTATTGGTGGCGAAACTGATGGCAGTGTTAAAAGCCAGATCCGGCGCCACTGCTCCCAGCTTCTGCGGATTTAAGGGCAACACTCCCTGCATCCGCTGCAGCAAGTACACCGCGATCAGCCCCAGCATGTTGAACGCCATCGCCCCGCGGGCATATTGCCGCCACGTCATCTCCTCGTTCTCGGAGACCCCGCAGAGCCGATAGATACCGCGCTCCAGCCGCTTGAATACGCGGTCCAAACCGCACGGTTCCCCCTGGTACACCCGGGCCATGAACCACCCTAAGGGCTTCACGCACGCGACCAGCACAACTACATACAACACCAATTCAACCCACGCGGTCATGTTCATGAAAATTTCTCCGGACACAACATGGCGTACACCAAGTACACCATCAGCCCCGCTCCCAGCACGCCCCCAGCAATCAACATCGGGTCCATAACACTTCTCCTAAAAATGTTCGCACACCCACATCAGCATCATCGAAATCACAAACAACACGACCATGCCGCCGGCTGACCAGACATCCATCATCACACACCTCAACTTTCTGTCGTTCACCGGGCTTCCTGCTCCCATCTCTTTCCTCGTCTTCAATCCTAGAATCATCCGCATAAAATGGGGGTAAGAAGTGTTGGAGCGCGCATAAAAAATGCGCAAAGGTGCCTCCGGATCTGGCCTGTTCTCAACGACAGAATTTCCTTGCGCCGTCTCGACTTTCGTCAATCTCCTCTTGAAGACCGACGCATCAACCGATATCTATAGAAGGAGAGTGACACGCTCATCCTGCCTGCCCTCCTGCCATTGCCAGAACAGAGCACCTGCCCGCACAACTGCAACCTGCCCCGCCGCACGCCTGACGAAAACGCTATGCCGACACCTCGCCTTAGTTTTGATCGCCGTGGTTTCCTGCAGATCGGTGCTGCCGGTGTCGTAGGTACTGCGCTGCCATTGGCCCCGCACATTGCTTTTGCAAAGCCCTCTGCCAGCACCCGTGCGAAGTCGATCCTGCTCGTCCATCTCAGCGGCGGCCCCAGCCAGCTCGACACCGTCGATCCCAAGCCCAACGCCCCCGTCGAGATCCGCGGCGAGTTCTCCACAATCGACACGGCTGTCTCTGGAATCACCATCAGCGAGCATCTCCCCAAACTGGCACAACAAATGGCCCGCTGGGCCATCATCCGCACCCTCTCGCATACCGAACACAACCACCTCCTCGCGACCCACGTCGCGCTCACGGGCCGCCCCACTCCCATCCCCCGTGGCGCCAGCGATCTCGATCGGGTCGAATCGCGGCATGACTTCCCCAACTTCGCCGCAGCCATTGACTATGCGAAGCCCCGCAACGACGGTATTCCCACCGCCGTCTCGCTCCCCAACTATTTCATCGAAGGGCCGCTCACCTGGCCGGGACAGCACGCTGGCTTCCTCGGCCCGCGGCACGATCCCTGGCAGATCAATCAGGACCCCAACGATCCCAACTTCAAAGTTGATGCCATCAACCTGCAGCCCGGTCTGACCTCACCCCGGCTTCATTCCCGACGTGGCCTGCTCGACAACCTGAACCGAGGCCTGGCGACGGAAAGTGCGCGCACCAACTCCTTCAACGATCAGCAGCAGATTGCTTTTTCGCTGCTGACCTCCGGCAAGATGGAGCAGGCCTTCAAGATCCAGGAAGAGTCCGCCGAGACCCGCGACCGCTACGGCCGACACAAATTCGGCCAGTCGCTCCTTCTCGCCCGTCGACTCGTCCAGGCCGGCGTCCCGGTCGTGCAAGCCGCGATGGGAATCGTGCAGACCTGGGACACCCACGTCGACAACTGGGGCCGTCTCAAGAATGAACTCCTTCCGCGACTCGACCAGGGCCTGGCTGCCTTGATGGATGACCTTTCTTCCACCGGCCTGCTGGAACACACCCTCGTCGTCGTCATGGGAGAATTCGGCCGGACACCGAAAGTCTCCACCTTCGGCGATTCCAACTCCCCCGGTCGCGACCACTGGGCCAGCGTTTATTCCGCCCTCTTTGCCGGAGCAGGGGTACGAGGCGGACAGGTAATCGGCCAGTCCGATGACATCGCCGCCTATCCCGTCACTCGCGCCTGGTCCCCCGCCGACGTTTGCACTACTCTGTTTGACTCCCTCGGGGTCAACCCGGAAGCGGTCCTGCTCGATCCGCTGGGTCGCCCCAACCACCTCCTCAACGGTGTGGTCATCGATCCGCTCTTCACGGGCCGGTCTGCCTGACCCATTGAGTCACGCGAAAATCTCTTTCACGACCCGGCCTTCGACGTCGGTCAACCGGAAGTCGCGCCCCGCATATCGATACGTCAGCTTCTCATGATCCAGCCCCATCAGGTGCAGGATCGTCGCGTGGAGATCGTGCATGTGCACCTTGTTCTCCGCCGCATAATACCCGTAGTCATCCGTCGTTCCGTACCGCAGCCCCGCTTTGACGCCCCCTCCCGCCAGCCACATCGTGAACCCTTCCGGATTGTGGTCCCGTCCGTTCTTTCCTTCGGCCGTCGGCGTCCGGCCGAACTCGCCTCCCCACCAGACCAGCGTGTCTTCGAGCAGCCCCCGCGCCTTCAGGTCATACAACAGCGCCGCTATCGGCTGATCCACTTCCCGCGCATTCTTCTCGTGCCCCTCCTTCAAATCGGAGTGCTGGTCCCATTGCACCTTGTTGTCGCTGTGCGTCACCTGGATATACCGCACTCCCGCCTCGGCGAATCGCCGTGCCATCAGGCACATCCGCCCGAAGTTCCCCGTCACCGGATTATCCAGTCCATACAATTGCCGCGTCGCTGCTGATTCTCCCGACAGATCTTCGATCTTCGGAATCTCGCTCTGCATCCGGAACGCCAGTTCAAATGCCTCCGTCCGCGCCGCGAGTGCCCCCTCCAGCCCAGCCCGCGCCTGATGCTCCTGGTTCATCGCTTGCAGCCGATCCAGTTGCAGTCTCTGGATCTCTTTGGACCAGCGTCCGTTGCTGATGTATTTCACGCGGGCCTTGTCCGCCGGAATGCTCGCATCACCCAGCGGAGTCCCCTGGTGTTCCGCCGGGAGAAACGCCGAACTCCAGTTATTGATCCCTCCATGCCCCAGCGTCGGGCAGATCGTCACGAATGCGGGCAGATTTGCATTTTCCGTCCCCAGCCCATAGCTCACCCACGATCCCATGCTCGGCCGGACGAAGTTGTCGCTCCCCGTGTGCAGCTTGAGCAACGCCCCGCCATGCGCCGGATTGGTCCCGTGCACCGAATGTAACAGGCACAGGTCATCCACCCGCTTCGCCATGTGCGGAAACAATTCGCTCACCCAGTTCCCGCTCTCCCCGTACTGCTGAAATTTCCACGGAGACTTCAGCAGGTTCCCCGTCGAATTGAATTGCACCTTGGGCTTTGCGAAGGGGAGGGGCTTCCCGTCATCACGCGTCAATAACGGCTTCGGGTCGAACGTATCCACCTGCGACGGTCCACCCGTCATGAACAGGAAAATAATCCGCTTTGCCCGGGCAGGGTGATGAGGCTTCTTCGCCGCAGGGCGCACACTCTCCGCAGCACTCACCTGATCCGCCAGCAGCGAGGCCCATGCCAGCCCTCCAAATCCCACTGCACTTCGGATCAACGCCTCCCGGCGAGAGATTCCCATCGCAGGCATTCCGCATCCACAATCGTTATTCATGGAAATCTCCCTCAACGCACATACGAGAATTCATTCGCTGCCAGGATCGCGTGGCACATCACCGTCCAAGCCTGCAATTTTCGCTTCGCGGCATCCTGCTCTTTGGCCGACAGCGTTTTGTCCACCTGCGACACCAATTCCAGATTCGCCCGGCACTCTTCCGCCGCGGTCTCCCGGCCGTAGGCAATCGCGATCACCCGGCTTATCCGTTGCTCATCGGTTCCCGGATCCGCGAGGACTTGCTTCGCCAGTTGTTCCGCCGACTGCATCACCAGTTCGCTGTTCATCATCAGCAGTGCCTGTGGCGCCACCGTCGTCGTCGCCCGGTCTCCATTCGGAACAGCCGGGTCCGGAAAATCGAGCAACTGCAGCACGTCGTATACGTTGTTCCGGATCACCGGCAAATAGAGTGACCGTCGCCGGCTGCTGTAGTCCGTTAGATCTATCGAAGTATGATCGAACAGATACCCGCGGTTTTTCACCTTCAGCAGCGAGCCTCCCATTTTCCGGTCCAACTGCCCACTGACCGCCAACAAGGCATCTCGCACCTCTTCCGCTTCCAGCCGTTGTAAGGGAAACCAACTCCACAATCGATTCTCCGGATCCTTCGCCGCACTTTCCGGGGTCACTCCGCTGCCCTGCCGGTACACACTTGAAGTCAGGATCAACCGATGCAGAGACTTGATCGACCAACCGTCTTTGATGCATCGCTGCGCCAGCCAGTCGAGAAGTTCCGGATGCGTTGGATCCTCCCCCAACTGCCCGAAATTGTCCGTCGTCCGCACCAGTCCCTTGCCGAAATGCCACCGCCACACCCGGTTCACCAGGACCCGCGCCGTCAGCGGATTCGTCTCGCTCGTCAGCCACTCCGCCAGTTCTCGCCGTCCACTCTCCTTGGCCGGAAACGTCGGCTTGTGAATTTTCTCGAACACCACCGGGATCCGTCGCGTGACCTTGTCCCCCAGCTTGTTCGGGTTCCCCCGCACATGGATCGCCACCTCAGTCACCTGGTCCTCGGTTGCCCCCATTGCCGCCGGCAAATCCGGAGGATTCTTCTCCAGCGTCTTCAGTTCCTCCTGCAGCTTCGCCAGTTCTTTCTTCACGACTTCCGGATACAGCGTCTCCAGTTTCTCCGGGGCCTTGGCGTCCTTCGGCAGCTTCTCCCGCACCTGCTGGTTCGCCTGTTCGAGGAACTTCTCCACCGCCAGTTTCTTCCCAGCCAACTGTGCGGCGTAGGATGCCTTTACCGCGAACGCCCCATCAGAGGGGAGCATGTTTTCATGCCACTCGGCGATCTTTGTGTATTTGTCCATCGTCCGGGTACTTTTAAAGATCCCCGCCAACGCGTAGTAGTCGGACGTGTCGATCGGATCGAACTTGTGGTCGTGACATCGGGCACACCCCAGCGTCATCCCCAGGAAGACCCGCCCCACCGTGTCGATCTGCTCGTCCACGATGTCCATCCGCATCTTCGCTTCATCGACTTCCGCCAGGACTTTCGGGCCGATCAGCAGCAACCCCGTCGCGATCAACTGCTCGTGCCGCTCCGGTTCAGTCTTCGCCGTCAGCAGATCCCCCGCCAACTGCTCCCGCACAAACCGGTCGAACGGCTTGTCCTGGTTGAAGGCACTCACCACGTAATCCCGATATCGCCACGCATTCCCATGCGCCACGTTCTCATCCAGCCCGTTCGAGTCGGCATACCTTACGACATCCAGCCAATGCCGCCCCCACCGCTCCCCATACGCCTGCGAAGTTAACAGCCGCTCGATCACCTGCTCGTATGCATCTGCCCGATCATCGTTTAGAAATGCATCCACCTCTTCCGGGGTGGGAGGGAGTCCCGTCAGATCGAATGTCACCCGCCGGATCAACGTCCGCTTGTCCGCCCCCGGGGCAGGGGACAATCCCGCCGCTTCCAACTTCTGCATCACGAACCGATCAATCGGCGTCCTGCTCCAACTCTCATTCTTAACCGTCGGAACAACCCGCTCTTTAGGAGGCAGAAACGACCAGTGGTTCGGATCCCGCGTTCGCGACTTTACTACTGTCCCGGCAGGGTAAGGGGCTCCCATCTCCACCCACTTCGTCAAATCCGCAATCTGCCGCTCGCTCAACTTCTCTTTAGGGGGCATCTTGAAGTCCGGATCGTCATGCCGGATCGCCTTGATCAACCGGCTCTTCCCCGGCTTCCCCGCCACGACGACCGCCCCGGAATCTCCCCCTTTGATCAGCGCCTCGCGCGAATCCAGGCGCAGCCCACCCCACTGTTTCTTCTCGCCGTGGCAACTCTGGCAATGCTCTGTCAGCACCGGCCGCACCCCCGTCTCGAAAAACTGCACCTGCTCTGCTGTCGGCTCCTTGCCTGGCAGGGACGGATCACCCCCCAGTATCATGGACAACAGCAGCAACCAGGTCATCGTTTCACCTCACGGTGGGGCCACACTTCCTCTTCAGGATGGAGACCCTGATTATATGACATCCCGGTCGAATCGAGCTAGACGGATCACCCTCCGCCTTACTCCTCCCCCAGCAATCCCTCTCCGAAACTCTCCTCTTTGGCTTCCGCCATCTCCTGTTGCAATTCTTTGACCGACTCCGGCTTCGCCTCGGGCTCCTTGACCAGCACGTCTACGTCCGCCGAGTGGGCCAGGGCGTACTCCGTACTGCTCGGATCGACCGCCAGGCAACTCGCCGTCAGCCGGTCCGCCAGCTCCCGCAATTCGTTCTTCCACACTTCTGCATCCATTCCAGGCGGAACGACCTGCGAGAATTCTCCCAAGAGCAGAATCAATCGCAACAAGTGCCGGAAGATCAGCCCTTCCTGCTTCGCCAGGTCCCGTCCGCTGATGTACTTGTGAAAGTCACACCCGAACTGCAGCAGGTCTCCCGCCGCCCACACCGGCTGCACGAACACTCCATGCACATTCGGATACTCCGACTCGAACAACAGGCGCAGCTTCTCACCCAGGGGTGGCGGATACTTCCGCTCCTCGAACGGCACGTCCGGGTCGAACGGGGGATACAGATCCCCCGGCGGCAGCAATCCCCGCCGTACGATCTCCTCGTCCACATATTCCCGCGCCAACGGACCCGGGGGCATCCTGTCCGGATTTGGCACGCGCACCGCCCATAGCAACGACCGGGGCAACTCCAGCACGCTCTCAAACGCCTGCAATCGCTCCTCGGGGCTCGCCAACACGAGCTTCTCCACCAGGAACAGCGCAAACACCGGGTTGATGCTCCGGAACACGAAGAAGTCCGCCATTCGTTCCGTCGGATATGCCATCACCGGCCGATACTCCGGCTGCTTCGCCTCCACCTCAATCGGCTTCGGCCCGATCCCGGTCTCCGCATGCTGCTTCTTCAACGCCTCAATCATCAGCTTCGCGAACGCTGAAGGTTTTTCCGCGACTGGCTTTGGCTCTTCCTTCTGCTTCTCCGCCTGTTCTCCTTCTTTCTCGACCTCCGCCGGAGCAGGGGGGGGCGGCTCCAGTCGGACCACCCCCGCCGCGTGCAGAGTCCGCAGCATGTGGTGCAACTGCTGCTCTCCCTGTTCCAAACGCTTCGGCTCCATCAGGCGATGACGCACCAGTTCCCGCACCAGTTCCACTTCCGGCGAAATCTGCAACATGTACGCCAGCATCCGCCAGGGGAGCGGGGCCTGGCTCGCCAGATCCCGGGGCGGAGCGGTTTTCAGCTTCTCGAACTGCGCCTCGTTCCAGTACTGCTTGTTGGGGCTCCGCGTCGGCTGTTTCTTCTTCAGCGCCTTCTTCGCCTTGATTAGATTCGGATCTTTTGTGTCCTCGGGAATCTGGTCGTATTTCTCCTTCCAGTGCGCAATCCGCACGTCGTCCTCGTGCGCCAGGACATACACATAACCCTTCGAGTCGAACTGCGGTCGTCCCGCACGTCCGAAAATCTGGTGGGCAGAACTCGGGTCGATGATCTTCTTTTTTCCCGGCGGCCCTTTGATGAGCGCGGGCAACACTACGGACCGGGCAGGCAGGTTGATCCCCGCAGACAGCGTCTCCGTGCAGACGCAGACCGTCAACAGCTTCTGCTGGAACAGTTCCTCCACGATCCGCCGATACCGCGGCAACAGCCCCGCGTGATGCACCCCCACGCCCCGCATCAGAATCTGCTTCAGCTTCGGCCCCACCCCATGCGACCAGTCATAAGCCCCCAGTTTCTCCACCAGCTTCTTCTGCTGACCTTCCGCCAGCATCGACTTCCCCTTCAGTTCCTCCGCGATCGACCAGCATTCATCCCGGCTGAAGCAGAACACCAGCGCCGGCGTCTTCCGCGTCTCCGTATCTCCATCCGCCATCAGGTCCAGTTGCTCGTTCAGCAGTGTGTCCCCCACCCACTGGTACGACAACGGCACCTTCCGCTCCGTTCCCTGGACCAGTTCCAGCCGTCGTTTGTCCCGGTTCTGCAACCAGGACAAAAACTCCACCGCGTTCCCCACCGTCGCCGACAGCAGCATCAGCCGCACGTGCCGCGGCAATAACGCCAGCGTGAACTCCCACACGATCCCCCTTTCCATGTCCGCGAAGCTGTGGAACTCGTCCATCACCACGGCAGAGACATTCTCAAAGTTGAACGCCTCCGGCTGCAGCAGGCGGTTCAGCAGAATCTCCGCCACGACTACCAGCACCTTGGCCTCCGGATTCACCCGGCGGTTCCCCGTGACCAGACCGACGTCCTCTTTCGAGAATCCCCAGCGTTCCGCCGCGGCCTGCATCTCCAGGAATTTCTGGTCGGTCAGCGCGATCAAAGGCGTCGTGTAGTACATCACGCGCCCGGTCCGCAGCGCCTCATACGCCGCCCCCTCGGCGATCAGCGTCTTCCCCGTCCCCGTCGGGGCACAGACCAGCACCCCGTCCTCCGACCCGAACCACCCATAAATCGCCTCTTCCTGCACCGGATACGGCGTGAAAGGCAACGTCTCGAGGTAATTCAACGCCAGCTCATCCCGGCTGACCACTTCGCTTGCTTCGGACGACATCTCCCTCGCCGTTCTATTTCATTCCCTGGTAGGGGATCAGAATTATTCCTTCTTCTCCGGCGGCAACTCTGGCAGCGGATTCATTCCGAACACCATCTCCACTTTCTCCGCCACCTGTGCCATCCGGGAGAACAGCCGCATCTGCAACGTAAACAGCCGTTCTCCCATCAGTTCCGCCGCCTGCACCAATCCAAACAGGTCGTTGAATTCCGGCACGACCGGCAGTACATACAACTGCAGGGTCATCATCTCATTTCCATGCTCAAACGGGTAGGGTTTGTCCTTCAGCTCCTCGCTGATTTCACTCAATCGGATCCACAGCACTTCCATCTGCTTGAGCAGTGTCTGCATCATCGAGATGGGCGGATTCTTCCCCAGCTTCGACAGCACTCCCACCATCCGTCGGTACAGGATTACCATCCCCGGCAGGCCGCTCACTACATTGCTCACCAGGCACGCATACGGCACCAGGACCGTCATCTCCCGCCGCATCGCCTCCCCCCCGTTAATTGCCTCCGTCACCTTCGGCACCTGCAGTAACTGCAAAGCCGTGGACAACCGGGTCGAGGAAGCGGACTCAAACGCCAGCATCTGCTTCGCGATCTGCTGCACGGCGGTCCGGGCCCGGGCCATTTTTAACTCAAACTGTTCCCGCTCCTCGGCGCTCAGCCCGTGAGTCCTCTCTTCCCGGCGGCTCAATTTCACGCCCGATTCCACCACGGCCAGCGCCTCCACCGCCTCGTACATCGTCTTCTGGGCCGTCTCATACCGCTTCGGGAGTTCACGGTAAGCCTGCAACTCGCGCAGCATCTCCTCGCGAGCCTCCTTCAACCGCCCCAGTGCCTCCTTCGCGCTCTTCGGGGGCTGCGCCGCATCCTCAAACAGAGCCAGCGACCTGTCGATCGGAACGTGAATCTGAAAATACCGGTCCAGCGTCTTGCCCGCCGCAAATCTCCGCGTCCCGATGCGCAATCAGTTCCTTGACCGGACGCAACATCGATTTGTTGAAGATTGGCCCCAATGCCGTCTCGTAGAATTCCGTCGTCATCCGCCGGCAGATCAACTCGAAATTGCCGAACAGCACCGTTGCCGCCGGGTCTTTTCCCTTCGGCAATTGAAACAGCCCCACGTCAGGTTCGTCGCCCAGGCTCTCGATCCGCTCGCGGTCCGTCGGATGCGTATCGAACAGCCCCGTCTCCTGCTCCCGCTCCGCGGCGCGGACTCGTTTCCGGATTTCCGGCGTGATCTGCGACACGTTCGACACAATCAACATCGGCAAGTCGTCCGCCAGCCGCCCCTCGGTATGGAAACGCGACAAGTCATGCACTGCCAGCGAATGGGCGACGCTCAATTCGGTGATCCGCCTGAACGTGGACTTGACCGTCTTCACCCCCACCAGCCGCGCCTGGAACCGGTCCGCATCAAATTCCATCTGCCGCATGAAATAGCAACTGATCGAGTTCGAGACCCACAGCAGGCCGAACATCAACTGCCGCGACAGCCAGATGCAGAACAGCGAGACCTTGGCAAACAGCCAGAAATACATGTTCCCCCGGCGGGACCACTGCTCCAGTTTTTCGTCCCACTTGTCCCGCAGGAATACGATCTTGTACATCCAGCCGTTGAGCGTGGAGATCAGGTAGCAGATCCGCAACCCGCTCCGTTGCGAAAAATGCCCGAACTCGTGCGCCAGCACCCCAGTCAACTGGCTGACCGTCATCCCGGAGACCAGCGGCAGTCCGATCGTCAACGTCATCCGCCCCGTCAACAGCCCCCAGAACCCCCGCGAAAAACTCGCCGACGCATTCGGCTCGCACATCAGGACAATCGAATGCGGCACGGGCGCCTTCACCGAACGGCACACTGCCTTCACGTATTCAAACAGAAAAGGCTCCGCCTTCCGCTTCAATACCAGGGGTTTCGATTCTTTCGGATCGCGGGCAAACAAAGGCTTGACCATAAAGACGAGCGTCGTGATTCCCATCACGATCGGCAACATGAACAACAGCCCCTGCAATTTCGCCTCTTTCCCGCTGGTCGCAGTTCCATCGGGCAGGTTATGGAAAATATGCCAGTAGACCGCGTGCCCCACCAGGAAAATCAATCCGAAATAAATCAGCGGCAGCAGCATGTTCGCCAAAGCCACAAATAACATCCCGAACTGATAACCGAATGCGATACGGGGGGTCTTGATCTGCCCTTCCAGTCCCTTCAGGATCTCTTCGTGCAACTCCTCCCTGGCATTCCTGGTCTCAGCCGCTGGAACCGGCGATGCCTGGGACAGCAGAGGATTTTTCATGTCTGCCGTCTCGTTGAGGGCCGTAAAGATAAGAATTCAATCAAGGGAATCGTAAGACTAGTCGGCCTGGAGATCACCAGTCGCGGCAAAACAGCTCGAAATTTCATCGATTGAGTCGCGACTCCAAAACGGAACGCGTTCTAGGGCTTCTTTGGAGGACTCCCTCCCGGCCCGAACGACTCCTTGAACCGCCACGTCGTTTTTTCTTCGATGCTGTTTTGCGTGCTCATCTCTCCCGATCTCTCCCCGTGCGTCACCGAATTGATACCGGGCGCCGGGATGACGTGAGGGGGAAATATCGGCTGCCCCGGTATCCGTTGTCTGGAACGGATCAATCGGCTTTCCGACATCGTCGGCATCGTCTCCACCAGTTGATAACGCCCGCTCAAATCCCGATCCACCGGACGTCTTGAGGCAACGGCTGGAGCAGGGGCTGTCACGGGCGATGCTGAATCAGGCTTCGGAACCAAAGCCTCGCCGACTTTTGCAACCTGCGAATCCGGCGTGCTCGTGGACACACCCTCCTCAACCTTCGGAGCATCCTGGGCGGGAGTCGAGGCCGCAATCCGCGCCCGCTCCGCTTTTCTCCGCGCACGGTCCTCCAGCATCTTTGTCCGCATCTCTTCCTGCCGTTTGAAGAGCGGATTCTCCAATTCGGGTGTCGAACGTTCCGGCGTTGAACGCTGTTCCGCCTGCGCGATCTGATGTTTCCGCACCGCGGGAATGAACAGCAGGCTTCCTAACCCGAAAATGATCAGCAGGATTAACGCCGACGTCGCCCCACCTTTGATCCAGGGAAGCGGATTTCCATCGTGTTCATCCTCGCTGTCGAACAGTTCATCAGGATCTGCTTTCTGCACGATCTCAAACGTCGTCCCACAGACCCGGCATTTCGCCTTTTTTCCCAATTCCTCCACGGTACGGCGATAGGCTTGCCCGCAAATATCGCACGCGGCGTTGATCATCTCAGGCATGGGGCGTTAACTCGCGGGAAAGGATCGCTTAAAGAGGCTCAATTGATCCCGCACGTTGAATTTGACGCGGGATAATAATCCCAAGCTAACCGACCCACTAATACGTTTCAAGTTTTTCCGGAATCAGAGTCGCGGAATAGAGACTTGCTGTGTTTACAGATTTATTTACCTGCCACCGCATGCCGTGCGTGTGCTGACTTGACGACGTCAATCGCCCCTCCCTTCGGCAGCGACTTCTCCTCGACCAGCGGAAAACTCCCCAGGCTGATTTCCGTCGGAGTTCCCCCCTTCATCTGCGGCGATCGCTTGATCCGCACGTCCTGATAGGCGATCCCCATCCCCCGCTTCAACACCTCTACGTCGTAGAGCGTTTCCGCCCCGCAACCCCGCGTACGGGTGATCTCCGTCGATTTCGCCTCTTTCCCTTGCCCTACCACCTTCGTGAGCCGCGTCACAATCGTCCCATGCGCCCCCAGATCAAGCTTCACCGTGGTCTCGGAGTTCCCCTTGAGGACGTAATCTTTTCTATCCGCAGGTTGCCTCAAGTCCCGGATTCGCACGATCAATTCCTCATTGGAACGGTTTGCCAGCGCCACGTCGCGCCGCTCTTTTTTCTCGTCCAGCTTCCACTCCCGCTCCTTGATCGCCCCTTTCTCATCGCCTCCTTCCGCGGGGATAAGATAAGTATTCCACTTTCCTTCAGCATGTTTCGCCGCCACAATATCGCCACCTGCATCCACGGCGAATGCTTCGAACTCCCGGGTCGGCAGATGCACCAGTGATCCCCTCACATACCCTGGCGAGATGATCCGCTCGCGCCATTCCGTATTCAACAGGTCCATCTCCAGGAATTTCCCCTCCCGGCTCACGCCGAACAGGCGCAAGTCCCCCGGCGTGTGAAACACGTCCAGCGAACTCCCGGGGGGCAACACCCATCCGGGTGCGACGTCCACCCGCCAGTTTCCATTTTCTTCCCGGGCATACTTCGGCTCTCCTCGCCCGTTGATCGACGCCAGCATCGTCTCCCGCGCTCCATCCGGACGCTTCCAGATCGCGATGTCTCCCCCCGCTCTGAACCCCGTCCCGATCAACTGCGGCGGTGTCCACTGCGTCAGCGGGTCCCGGACGTACACCACCAGGTTCCCCCGCGTATCCACGAGATAAACGCGATTTCCATCTTTTCCCAGCGTTCGCACCGGACTCCCCGGCAACAGGACGTCCGGCCTTCCTTCGACGATCACATCCTTTTTCTGCGACAGATCCATCTCATGGAAACGTCCTTCTTTATCGATTCCAAAGAAAAGCAGCCCTATGTCCGCTTCCACAACGGAGAAATCCCCTCCGGCAGGAAAACGGGCAGGGTAGGGGATCGGGTGACGCACCTTGACGCCGCTGGGATGTCCCCAGATCTCCCACAACCGACCATCCACCCCGATCGTTCCAATGTGCGGCGTCTCATCCTTGCCCGTTGCTTTCCGCAGCAGGAGCGCACCTCCCGGCACCAGCTTTCCCTGCGGCACCTTCAGTCGGTCGACCTTCCAGTCGTTCTCCTTGCCATGCACGAGAACGATCTGGTCTGCCGTGGCGATGTAGGCGACCGCGTATTGGTCTCCCTCCAGCCCCACTCCCGCCAGCCGCCAGGCAACGGCGCTCTCCGCCCCGAATGTCACCTCACCCGCGAACAGACAGATGACACAGCCAATGACAATCCGCACGCGTCTCTCCCGCAGGGTCCGCAGTGCGGACCATTTTCTTTATCGGGTGGCCATACGCCGGTACCCCGGCGTGTGGCTGCCAAGGACACAAGCACACGAGGTCGATTCCGCCGGGGCATCCGCCCTAGCTCAAGTCCGTCAGCCGTCCCTTGCTGTCCCCAATCTTCTCCGTCGACACTCCCAGGCGCTCCAGCATCGAGAGGTACAGATTCCCCAGCGGGGTCTCATTCGCATACTGCAGATGCCGCCCCGATTTGAGTGAGCCGCCACCCTTGCCGATCAACAGAATCGGCAGATCCTCGTGGTTGTGCTTGTTTCCGTCGCTGATCCCGCTGCCGTACACCAGCATGCAGTTGTCCAGCAACGTCCCGTCCCCTTCCTTGATTCCCTGCAGTTTGGACAACAGGTACGCCAACTGCTCGGTATGGAACAGATTGATCTTGGCGATCTTGGCGATCTTATCTTTGTCGTTCTGGTGATGGGACAGTTCGTGGTGTCCCTCCGAGACCTGGATGAACGGATACGCGCGGTTACTTCCTTCATTTGCCAGGATGAAGGTACTGACCCGCGTCGTATCGGTCTGGAACGCGAGCACCAGCATGTCCGCCATCACCCGGATATGTTCCTTGTAATCGCCGGGAACGCCGTTCGGCAGCGTGTACTTCGGGACTTCGATCTTCTGGTTCTTGAACTTCTCCGCTCGCTGGATCCGCTGCTCCAGTTCCCGGACGGAAGAGAGATACTCGTCCATCTTCCGCCGGTCATTCGTCCCCAGCTTGTCGTTCAGCTTCTTCGCGTCCGCCTGCACGGTATCCAGGATGCTTTTCTTCAAGGCCAGCCGTTTTTCGCGGTCCTTGGCCGCCGCCTGCGATCCATCCAGGAACATCCGCTCGAAGACCAGCCGCGGGTTCACTTCCTTCGCCTGCGGACTGTTCTCCGTCCGCCACGAAATGTTGTTCGAATACGCGCAACTGTATCCCGAGTCGCAGTTCCCCACGACGTTCCCCGAGTCGCATCCCATTTCCAGCGACGGC
>JAXMBX010000052.1:0-35428 GCA_046349635.1 Planctomycetales bacterium | reverse complement strand
CGTAATGGGAGGTGTCGAAACAGGTTGTTTGCGCCCCAGGGCATATCCCCCCGCGACTGCCCCTACCAGAAGCAGCAACACGAGCAGGACAACAGGTAATCGCTTCATAGTGAAAGCTCACGAAAATCGGATCAGTGCGATCTGGGTGGCCCATACGCCGGTACTCCGGCGTGTGGGTGCCGTCAGGCACAAGAGGTCAATTGAAATCGCAGGTTAGGCACGGACAAATTTGATTCATCAAGACAACGTGTAATGTGTAGCCCAGGTTGGTCGTACTCGACCTACCTGGGTGGCGCAGCCACAGGAACAACTTCAATTCAACGAACTATTATCCAACATCCGGGCGGCGCAGCCGCAAGAGGTTGCAGTTCGATGTCTGCCACTGGATCCACCAGTGCCTTGAGTGATTGGGTGGCGGGGGCGCACCGCGCTGGCGGAAGCCCCCGGTGCGAAGAAGTTTTGTCTCATCCAATTGCTCCTCAATGCTGGTGATCATGGTGCCCCACAAGTTGAATCTTCCCGGAATAAGGCTTCCCGGAAATGTTCACCCGCAGTTGCGCCGCCGCATCCTTCCGATGCAACTGCTTGACGAGATCCGCACTCTTCAGCGAATACCGCGACGCCTTCCCTTCGGGATCACCCTTCTGTGTGGCCGGCTTCAGGCGAAATTGAATCCCCTTCTGCCCCTGCTTCAGATTGACCAGCAGTTCCTTGGCCTCAATCGGGATCACCTTCAGCGCGGTCTTGTCGAGAATGAAGATCGTGACGACGTTTGCCTTCTCGTCGAGCATCAGTTCGGCGTGATATTCCTCATCCCCGAGTTCGATCAACTGCCCACCGTGCGGTCCGTTTTCGGGATGCGAATGTCCTTCCGCGGCGAAGGTTGCATTGAGGGAAATGAGTGTCACGAAGGCGAACAGGCCGGCGAGAAAACAGTTTTGGCGGGACATAAACGTACGCATGAGAAGATCCTTTTCGAACAGGGGGAACAATCCATTGCACTAGTGGGAAATCGAGCGCGGAACGTGCGCGACGAGCCGGTCAAAGCGGAAATCGGCAGCCCCAAAAACGCAAATCAACTTGTGAATCTGCAGTCGTCCGGAGAACTTGCAGAAGCGGGGGGCCGCGAAAAACTCTCAGCAGCGCAACACACTGCGCGCGAGGAGGCCCCAGGCAAAGCTGGCGGCATGATCCGAATCGGAACACCTCCAGGCCGTCAGCGGGGCAGCGACATTAGGAGCGCCCAGCAGCGCTCCGGAAACTTCGGCACAGAACCGGACGACCCGCTCCGCAGCCGTTTTCAGGTTGGGAGTGCCGGAATTGTCCGGTGAACCGGCCAAGGGCACGTGCGTGCAACTGCAGTCATGCGAAGCCGTCGTCTCAACGACCGTCAGCGGCTCGTCCGCATGCTTCGTACAGCAGTGATGTTCGTGCGCATCTTCTTCATGTGCACCGTCTTCATGTGCACAAGTCGCGGTCGGGGCTTCCGTATGACAACGGCACGCCGTGGCGACCCACTCGACAGCCACAGATCCATCCGCGCTGACGCACGCATACAACGGCACCGCCGATCCCAGCACAATCTGGGAGGCAATCAGCAGGCCGATGAGGATGTAACGCGCCATGATGGAAACCGGATCGGACGAAAATCGGGCACACTTGAGCAATTATGTACCGCCAGGGGGCATTCCCGTCAATGACGCTTTCGAAACCTTCACGCAGATCTGAATGAGACCACGCCGTGAAAAGGGCTTAGCTCCACCCCGAGAACACAATGCATCTGCAACTCGTATGCGGATCTGAAACTACCTCTCTCTCGCCCGCCACGCATCCCACAACGCCATCGAGAACGGCAGCCACCAGATCAAATCATTCGTCACACACATCCCCCCCATCAGCCACGGAAGCGATCCGCGACACGCCGCGATCAGGAATCCGATCGGCCCGAAAACCTTCCCCAGCAACCCCACGAGCACAATCGGCCAGTGACGGACATGATCGCGGGACGCAATCAGGTACCCGATTCCATACACCCCGATCACCATCCCCAGGCACTGCCACAATTCCGGATAATTCGGCACCGGGAGCCCCAGCCACTCGAACGGCGTGAGCGGAAAGAAAATCACCGCCGTCCCCCACAGCAGGTTGTAAATCCCGGCGCAGAACAGGCTGAACCGGATCCAGAACGCACGCGAAGAACCTACAGAACGCGACCAGGACCCCTGCGGGCCGGTCGTTTTCGAATACGGCGATAAGGTGGTCACGATTCGCACCTCGGTTGCAGGCAGAGTACTATGCAGAACGGCAACGTCGTTGCCCCTCCAAGACAACCGCAACGGAATGCAACCATTAACCGAGAGACGAAAAATGGCCCGTGGCATGGAAGAGGTGGCCGAACTCCTGGAACGGCACTATCGCCATCTCGCAATCCCCGAAGTGGAGGGGACTTGGGAACAGGCCTGTCTGATCCTCCTAAATCACGGCACCAAACAGGATCGCGTCAAGTCCGGAATGCTCCGCAACACCCTCCTGGAGTTCCCGGCAGACGTCGAATCAGCCTCCCTGGCGGAACTGGCGGAGGCGGTCGAGCAGTTCAAAGCTCCGGAAAAAATCGCCGCCACATTGAAGAAACTCGCCCCCTGGTGGTCCGAAAACATCTCTCCCGACGACGGTGCGGACGGACACTCCACCGAGGAACTTCAGCAACAATTAATGGCCCTCCCCGGCATCAACCGCGAACTCGCCGACCGCTTGCTGTTACTCGTCTTCGGACGGGCAGTTGTTCCTTTGGAACGAGGCCTGTTGCGCATCGGCGTCCGCCACGGTTGGCTCGATACCTCCGCCGACTATGAAGAATGGCAGAGCTTCTTCGTCCGCGGTTGTGAAAACGCCGGCGTCGAACTGATTCCGCTCCTCACCCACCTCCGTCAGGTCGGCAAAGAATTCTGCGGCCCCCAACCAAAATGCACCGCCTGCCCCCTCCAAACACTCTTACCCCCCTCGGGGCCGTATGAATTGGACGGGTGACGAGTCCGGGCGTGACTTGGTTTCCCTCGCCCCTTGCCGTATGTTCGAGGAAACATCAGACACACAGGAATCAGTCCGTTGAACGTTGACGTCGCCCATCCTCCACTCTCCCTCTTCCAAGCTTCCGGCGCAGGCTTTCCCTTCACCGCCGAAGTCACCGTCGAAAAGTACCTCAGCGGCGTGCGCATCGACAGCTTCCTGGAACGCCATTTCCGCAACTACACCTCCTTCCGCCTCCAACGCCTCGTCCGCGCCCGCCAGGTGAAAATCGATGGCGTCACCGCCGAAGTCGAAGACCGGGTCCGCACCGGGGAAATCATCTCGATCCGCCTCCTCGAACCCCCCGACAAGATGCTCCCCCCGCAATGCTTGCCGGTGGAGATCCTGTACGAAGACCCCTGGATGGTGGTCGTCAACAAACCCCCCGGACAGGTCGTGCATCCCTGCGGGAATTACCACCGCGAAACGCTCCTGAACGCGATGCAGTACCACTTCGATCAGCAGACCATCGTCCCGGGCGTCTTGCGACCGGGAATCGTCCATCGTCTCGACCGCCTGACGAGCGGCGTCACTGTCATCGCCAAGGAACACATCGCCAACCGCCGATTATCCACCGCCTTTGAAGACGGCAAGGTCCGCAAAACATACCTCGCCCTGGTCCACGGGGAAGTGCAGGGGGATCTCAATACCGTCAATCTCCCCATCGGGGTGGTTCCCGGCGGCGAGAGTTTCCTTATGACCACCGCCCCGGATGCCATCGACCCACGCCCTTCGCGGACCACTTTCGAGACGCTGGAACGCCTGGGTGATTACTGCTGGTGAAAGCCCAGCCCATCACAGGACGCATGCACCAGATCCGCGTGCACGTCGCCAGCCTCGGACACCCCATCGTCGCCGATGAGTTTTATGGACCCGACGGCCCCGTGCAACTCGGCCCGCCTATCGCCCTCCCGAAGGTGGCATGGCCGGGCACTTGATGAACCGCCAGGCACTGCACGCGTTCTCGGCGCATCATGCACCCGATCACCCGACTGCCGATGTATTTCGAGGCCCCGCTCCCCGCGGACTTCGTGGCCGCCCTGGAAAAAGCGCCGCGCCGCAAATGACCGCCGCGAATCGCGCACGCCATGTTCCCAACCGACGGCAACCCGGAGAACCTCGACAGACTGAGGCGAATGACCTCACTTTCTCCCGTCTCTCCGCGAAAACGACAGACAGGCCTCCCGATCGACAGACTCTCCGAAATCCGCTCCATCGCGACTCCCCCGGATGCATTGCAGTCTCAACTCCGGGAATGCCGTTTTACGAAAGGTGCAAGGCAATTCTTTCGTAAGCCTCCATCGCAACATCGCCGTCCGGAATGCTTTGCACCATCGTCACAGAAGCCTTCGAATGCCGTCCCCCGGTTCTCACGCGGGAAAGGGAGCACAATGCCGGTCAAAAGCCTGAACCAGATTGATGTTGTCCGCGAACTGGTGAGTCCGTTTGCAGAAGTCACTGCAGTCCGTCCTCAGCACCATGATGCAGGTCAATTCGCAGATGGGGGAACCGCAACTGGTGTCTCAGGGCGCCTCAACTGTATGCCGTCTCCTCCTCGGTCGGTTTGTCGGAGAACTCACCGGCGCCGTTACGTTCAGCACAACCATCCCGGTCGCCTGCAAGATGCTCGAGATGATGACCGGCATGGAAGCGACCGAACCCGATGAATTCGTCCGGGACGTCATCGGCGAAATGGCAAGCCTGGTCGCCGGCCACGGAAAACGCGAGCTGGAAGATTATCAGCTACCAGGCTCGGACTCCCCCAGGTGATGATCAGCGAGGGTATGGTCCTCTACACCCCCCGCTGGTCCACCCATTATTGGCTACACCTTGAGACGGATCTGGGCCCTGCACCCTCGATGTCGGCTTCGAGCCAAACCTGCGCATCTGAAACCCGTCTTTTCCCTCCTCCCCCCCGAGGGAGAGGGCAGAGGGGGGCGGCACAAACGTCTCTGATCTTGGTTTTCTTGTCCCTCTCTCCTCCCTACTTCCCACCCTCCACTTTCTCCCCCGTCCTCCCCCCGCGCCCGCTTCCTGGCGTTACCTTCTGTTGCAACATTCGTGGCACTGGCGGAGCCTTCCGCCTTCGATGCCTCCGCAGGCAGGGGATCGGGAAGCAGGATTCGATCCAACAACGGCAGCGAATATCGCCACGGCTCCAGGTAGCTGATCGACTGCCCGATCGCCAGTAGGCTCGGCTCCCACGTCTGCAACTGGTCGTTGCACCACAGACGCCCTTGTTCGTCCGTCAGCACACCCAGTTGCTTCAGGCCCTTGGCATCGGTTTTCAGACGCCGGCCATGCGCCAGCAGGATCAGATCCCCGTGGACTTTCACGCCGCAGTCCAGCGTCACCACCATCTCGCGGCGGCGTCCCACATCCGCTCCGATCGCGTCGTGACCGAGCAACAGCCGGTAATTCCCGTGGTTCTTCCCATCCGCCAGCGGACGCGCCAATAGCGCTCCCCGCTGGGTCAGGGAATCTCCCTGTGAATCGATGACGGTCAGTTCGTGCCCCAGCCGGCTCAGGACTTCCGTCCACGCCATCCCGGTCATCCCTCCGCCGACCACCAGAATTCGCTTCGGCAGCTCGGGGAGGAGCACCATCTGATCGGCAGTCACAATCCGCAACCCATCCGTCCGCAGCCCGTGCGATTCGCGCTGTTCCGAATCCGCCGCGATCAGGATCCGATCCGCGGACAGGTCGCGCGGTTGACGCGCCGGTTCCGTCAGACGGATTCGCCCGGCAGCGAGGATTTCCGTCGTTCCCTGGAAACAATCCACCCCCTGCTCGCGCAGCCGGCCCTGTTGCAGATCCTGATCCACCCGCCACAAATGCCCCAACTGCTGGGCGAACTTGCCGAAGTTCCCGCGGCAAGCCGCCAGCGTCGGGAGGAGCAGAGGCTGGTTCAGCAGAATCTGCGGCAGGTCATACACCAGACGCAACGAACGGGGCCGAACATTGTCTTGGCAGATCGTCTCCGAACTCACAGGCCAGGGGACATCCGGAGAACTGATTAACGCGACACGGCGACCCGCATGCGCGGCGAGGAAGGCCGCATGCAGGCCCGCGGGTTCGGTTCCCAGGATTAACAGGTCGTAGCGCATGATGAGGGACTTTGAAGTTTGAGCCAGTCCGTCGGCGAGTTTGTGGGTCAGTAAAGTTCAGCCGGAAAGGCAGACCTTGCTGTCTGATCGACGTCTGGGCGCTTTGGGGGTGATCCATAAGCTGCTGGAAGTTCTCCGTTTCGCGAAGCTGGTCCGGTAGTGTGACTTATGCCGGTTTCCGCAGTCCGGTTATGCCGATTACTCAGAGATAACGGGGCGAAGTGAGAACAAAACAGGAGGTGCCGTCATGCAAAAACGGTTGTCGCGCGGCTGGCTGCTCATGGCCTGCCTGGCCCTGTGCGCACTGCTGCTCGCCCCCTTCTCCCTCCAGGCCGCAGGCAAGATTCCCGCGGTCGGCACAGAGGCCCCCGACTTCACCCTCAAGGATCTCGATGGGGACGAAACCAGCCTCTCCGACATGACCAAACATGGCTCCGTCATGCTCGTCGTGCTCCGCGGTTATCCCCGCGCCCAGAGTCCCCCCTGCAAAAAGCAGTTCGCCGAACTGACCGCCATGGCGAAGGAACTCTCCAAGAAACGGATCTTCCTCGTCTTCGTCTACCCCGGCGAAGCGGAGGACCTCGAAGAACACGCCAAGGAATTCCTCGGCGACCAGGATCTCGCGCGCAATGTTTACCTTCTGCTCGATCCTGACTTCGAATTCACCTCCGCATACGGCCTCCGCTGGAACGCCTCGCTGGAGACCTCCTACCCCACGACATTCCTGATCGATCGGGAAGGCATCGTCCGCTACAAGCGCGTCAGCCGGACCCACGGCGGCCGCCCCTGGCCCGAGCAAATCCACCGCGAAATCGCCAAACTCGAAAAAACCGCCAAGTAAATAGGGTGGCCGGGTTCTTGCGAAGCGATCGTCCGGATTTGGATCAACTAGCCCCAAGCCCAAGCGCGGGGTTCCTAACGGTTCAAACGTCTCTTGCACCCACGTCGCTTCCCGTTGGACGGGTGCCACTGCGGAATCCGCACAGCGGTTCAGCAGTGCCGTCATTGGACATGGACAAAACAATCGAGTGTCAAACGTACGGAACGTCTCTCCTTGGAGGGTGGTGAACTAATACCCGTAAATAATCCCCAGCCGATCGTGCAGCAGATGCAATATCTGCGGATAGTCCTGCGGCCCGGCGATCACTTCGATATAGCAGCCGGTCGTCGCCGTCGAGGCCTCCCCCATCACGGCATCCAACTCCCCGTTCGTCTTCACCGTCCGCACAAGCCAGTCCTGGCACCCAAACGCCCCCGGCAGTTGCGCGTAATTCCACGGGGCAAGGTCGTTGTAGGACCAGTTTCCGTTCTGTTCCAGCGCCCGCTCCACGGCGTAGCCCGCGTTGTTCAACACAAAAATAATCGGCTTCGCCCCGTACCACGCAAACGCCCCCAGGTCGTTCACCGTGCGATGGTGCCCTCCTTCACCCGTGAATCAGCACCGTGCGCCGGTTCCGATCCGCGAGACACGTCCCCAGCGCGCCGGTGTCGCCCAGCCGATCGCCCCCCACAGCGTCGGATTGTGATACACCGCATTTTCGGGCAACAGCAGCCCGCTCACTCCTGCCGAGCTGGTCCCCGTGTCCGCCAGGATGATGTCCCCCGGCCGGAAGAACCGTTGATACCGCGGATACAGCGAAGCCGCCGTAATCGGATCGTCCGCGGAATCCACTACTTCCCGCGGTTGCGGCCGCGCGGCCTCAAACGGCCCAATTTCTTTCATCTCTTTCGCGAGGGCGGAAAACATGTCCTGCATCCGGACCGGCGTATACACCCGCCCGTCAATCGTCGTCGCATCAATGTCGATCTTGATCGTCCGTGCGAGATCGATGGTGTGCGCGAACCCTCCGGTCGAAAAATCGTTGAACAGCACTCCCCGCATCGATCAGCACGTCCGAATGTTCCACCAGCCGGACCGCGTCCGGCATCGAAAACTTCCCCGCATACATCCCGATGAATTGCGGATGCGATTCGGAGATCACCGCTTTATCGAGGACGTCGTCGCGAACGGCAGCCCGGACGCTTCAATCAGATTCAGCAATTCCCGCTGGACTCCGAACCGGGCCGCGGTAAACGCCGGCAGAATCGCCCCGCTCTTGGCCGCCTGCAGCTTGGCAGGCGCCGCCTGGACCGCCAAGCAGTTCTTTCGGGATCGCTCGCGGGTTCTGGCCACGCACCGACACTCCCCCAGACACCGGCATGTCCGCCACATCCCGCGGAACCTGGATGTAAACCGGCCTGCGGTGCGTTAAAGCGGCCGCGATGATCCGCTCCATCTCATGCACGCAGTTGTCCGGGGTCAGCAGCGTGGGCACACGCGGCCTTGGCCGAGATCGATGTAATCCGCTCAAAATTCCCATCCGCCGGAGAGTGATGCACGATCTGACGGGATTTTTGATGCCGTGTGCTGGGCACCCCACAAGGTGAAACACCGTGCAGTGTTCCGCGTAACTTCCCATCACCCCGTTGATGGCCGAAAGTTCCCCCACCCCGAACGTCGTGTTGAGAGTGCCATCCCTCGGACGCGGGCATAACCGTCCGCCGCATAGGCAGCGTTCAGCTCATTTCGCGCACCCGATCCACCGGATCGTCCCGCTCGACTCGATCGCGTCATTCAGCGGGAACGAAAAATCCCCCGGCACCCCGAAGCACTCCGTGATCCCCAACTGGGCAAGACGCTGTACGACATACTCGGCAACAGTCGGCATGGAAACATCCTCTTGAGCGACAGGCAGGGGCAACGCCGCCGACTCTAGCACGCCGCACTCGAATCCCGAAATAAAAACTCCCCCGCTCTTTCGAACGGGAGAGTTTTGAAATTCTGGATGGCCCATACGCCGGTACTCCGGCGTGTGGGTGGCGTTAGCCACAAGAGGTCATATTTGTAGGCTGGGGCAAGACCCAGCTTCTCAGCGTGTTGATTTCAAATCGCCTCACCGTTCCACTTCAACGCAGTAGACCGGATCTTGCTTTAACCCTTCGCCAAATTCCGCAGCACGTTGTGCAGAATACCACCGTGACGGTAGTACTCCACTTCCACCGGCGTATCGATCCGGCACAAGGTCTGGAACTTCACTTCGCTCCCGTCCGCTTTCTTCGCCGTGACGGTAATCTGTTGACGCGGCTTCACATTGTCATCCACCGCGATCGAGAACGTCTCCGTCCCATCCAGGCCCAGCGATTCACGGCTTTGACCCGGCAGGAATTCCAGCGGCAGCACACCCATTCCCACCAGATTCGAACGGTGGATCCGTTCGTACGAAACCGCGATCACCGCGCGGATACCCAGCAGATACGTCCCCTTCGCCGCCCAGTCACGAGACGAACCCGTTCCGTATTCCGCACCCGCCAGCACAATCAACGGCGTCCCCGCTTCTTTGTACTTCACGCTCGCGTCATAGATCGACATCTGCTCGCCGGTCGGCAGGAACTTCGAGACCCCACCTTCCGTCCCGGGGCACAGCAGGTTCTTCAGGCGGATATTCGCAAACGTCCCGCGCGTCATCACTCGGTCGTTCCCGCGCCGGCTCCCATAGCTGTTGAAGTCCACCGGCGGCACGCCATGCTGCTGCAGGTACAAACCCGCCGGAGAGTCCGCTTTGATCGAACCCGCCGGACTGATGTGGTCCGTCGTCACGGAGTCCGCGACCGAGACCAGCACCCGCGCCCCAGTGATCGGCTTGATCGGAGCAGGGGTCACAGGCATGTCCTGGAAGAACGGCGGCTCCTGCACATACGTGCTCTTCTCATCCCACTGATATAGGTCCCCCGTCGGCGCCTTGATCGCCTGCCACTCGGGGGGTCCCTGCGTCGCGTGCCCGTATTCCTTGATGAACATCTCCGGAGACATGCAAGTGGCCAGAACCTCGTTCACCTCGGCACGGCTCGGCCAGATCTCCTTCAGATAAACATCCTTCCCCGCCTTGTCCTTCCCGATTGCCTGCGTATCGAGATCGATGTCCGTCGTCCCCGCGATCGCATACGCCACCACCAGCGGCGGACTGGCGAGATAGTTCGCCTTCACCTGCGGATTGATTCGCCCTTCAAAGTTCCGGTTCCCGGACAGCACCGCCGAGACCACCAGGTTCCCCTTGCTCACCGCTTCCGAAACAGGCTGGGGCAGGGGACCACTGTTCCCGATGCACGTCGTGCAACCGTAACCCACCGTCTGGAAACCCATCTCATCGAGTGATTTGTCCAATCCCGCCTTGGCGAGATAGTCCGTCACCACCCGGCTGCCGGGAGCCAGGCTCGTCTTCACCCACGGCTTGCGCGAAAGTCCCCGCTCCGCCGCCTTCTTCGCCAGCAGTCCCGCACCGATCATCACGGAGGGATTGCTCGTGTTCGTGCAGCTCGTGATCGCCGCGATCACCACCGCCCCATCGGTGATTTCCGTCTGCTTCCCATCCACGCTCAGGCCGACCGGAGCGGAATTGCCGGTCTTGTGGAACGTTTCCACCAGATCCTTCTTCCACTGCGTCTGCATCTCGGACAGCAGCACCCGGTCCTGCGGACGCTTCGGTCCCGCCATTGAGGGCACGACCGTCGACAGGTCCAGCGACAGGCTGCTGGTGAACACCGGCTCCGCACTGGCAGCCGTCCGGAACATCCCCTGTTCCTTGTAATAACGTTCGACGAGGTCGATCTCGTCCGCCGTCCGACCGGTTCGTTCCAGGAACCGCAACGTTTCCTGATCGACGGGGAAGAACCCCATCGTCGCCCCATATTCCGGCGCCATGTTCGCGATCGTCGCCCGGTCCGGCAGGCTCATCGCATCCAGGCCCGGGCCATAGAATTCCACGAACTTGCCCACCACTTTATGCTTCCGCAGCATCTGCGTCACGGTCAACACCAGGTCCGTCGCCGTCGCACCGGCGGGCAGTTCTCCCGTCAGTTTGAAGCCCACCACTTCCGGCGTGAGCATGTAAATCGGCTGACCGAGCATCACCGCTTCCGCTTCAATCCCGCCCACACCCCAGCCCACAACCCCCAGGCCGTTGATCATTGTCGTGTGGCTGTCCGTCCCCACCAAGCTGTCCGGGTACACCGTCCCCTTGTCCGTCAGGACCACCTTCGCGAGGTATTCCAGGTTCACCTGGTGCACGATCCCCGTTGCCGGTGGAACCACGCGGAAATTGTTAAAAGCTGTCTGTCCCCACCGCAGGAACTGATACCGTTCCTGGTTTCGTTCGAATTCTTTGTCGAGGTTCAGCTTGTAGGCATTCGCAGAGCCGAATTCATCCACCTGCACCGAGTGATCGATCACCAGGTCGCACGGGACCAGCGGATTGATCTTCTTCGGATCCCCTCCCATCCGCACCATCGCGCTCCGCAACGCGGCGAGATCGACGACCGCGGGTACACCCGTGAAGTCCTGCAGCACCACGCGCCCCGGTTTGAAAGGGACTTCCACTTCCAGAGGCTTCGTCGGGTTCCACTTGGCCAGATTGACCACGTCCTCTTCATTGACGACGAAGTTGTCCACATTCCGCAGACACGCTTCGAGCAGCACGCGAATCGAGTAGGGGAGTTTCTCGATGTCTCCCACCTTGGCATCCGCAAGGGCTTGAAGGCGATAAATGGTGTAGTCGCCGCTACGTGTTTTAAGTTGGCTGGCGGAACCAAACGGATTGCCTGCGGCCATGAAAAGACTCACTCCAGTTGGGGGAGAAGGATCGGGGCGACAGTTTTCTAGGAAAGCCGCGCGGGATTCCTGGAATGGCCCCGAAGAGGTTGCTGCGGGAAGAACGCACATCCGCAGGAAAAGTATTCCCGAAATTATAGAAATTTCGGGGGGCCGCTGCCAGTCTGCGGGGGAAATGGAAAGAGGGCTTTCCCGTTGCGAAACATAGGCTTACGAAGCCTCGATCACCATGGGCTAACGTTCGAGGGAGGTTGCTTGACAGTGATCGCGGAATTCGCGTAAGATTTCTGCCTATCTCAAGGGCTCCGTGCCTCGATAGCACAGTGATGCCCTCCTCATGGGCTTGCGAGACGTAAATCGCAAGCCTTGTCTTTTCAGCGAGTTAACGAAGAAGCGGTAGCAGCATGGCCGTTCCCAAGCGGAGACAGTCCGTATCACGTTCGCGCAAACGACGCAGTCACATGGCGCGGAAGCCGATCCAATTACACCATTGCCAGCAGTGCGGAACCTCCGTGCCCAGCCACGTTGTGTGTCCCAACTGCGGTTACTATCAGGGCCGAACGGTTGTCGAGACCGGAGAGTAGCCACCCATGCGGATCGCGCTCGATGCCATGGGGGGGGACTACGCCCCGGATCCCAACATCGACGGCGCTTTGGCCGCCGTGCAGGCCGACCCATCCCTGGAAATTGTGCTCGTCGGGGACCAGCCCCGTCTCGAAGCCCTCCTGGTGGAACGGGGTTACTCCGGACGCAACCTCCAGGTAAAAGGTGCGGACGGCTGGATCGGCATGGAAGAAAAACCCACCGAAGCCCTCCGTAAAAAACCCAACTGCTCCCTCGCCGTGACCTGGCAACTCATGGCCGCACGCGAAGTCGATGCCGTCATCAGTGCCGGACACACCGGAGCCGTCGTCGCCGCGGGACTCCGCACGCGACTCTTTCTCAAGGGAGTCAAACGCCCCGGCATTGCCGTCGTCCTCCCCACCCTCTCAGGGCAAACCGTTCTCATGGATGTCGGGGCGAATCCCGCCGCTCGCCCGGAACACCTCTATCAATACGGACTCATGGGAGACATCTACGCCCGTGAAGTCCTCGGCATCGAAAAGCCCCGCGTCGGAATCATCAACATCGGCAGCGAAGACGGGAAGGGGACCGATCTCGTCCGCGAAACACACCAGTATCTCTCGCAAAGCTCCCTCGGAGAACGCTACATCGGCAACGTCGAAGGTCGCGGGATTTACCAGGGGGAAGCCGACGTCGTCATTTGCGAAGGCTTCGTCGGCAATGTCATCCTCAAGGTCAGCGAAGGCATGGCCGATATGCTGATGCGCACCGTCTCCCGCCACGTCGTCGGACAGTTGCAGCAGGAGCAGGGACTCGCCAAGGCCGCCTTCCAGGACGTCGGCAAGCAGTTCGCCTACAAGGAATCCGGCGGAGCACCTCTCCTCGGCATCGACGGCATCTGCATGATCTGCCACGGATCCTCCGATGCCCACGCGATCCAGAACGCACTCCGCGTCACGAAGACCTTTGCCTCCCGGCGGATCAACGAAAAAATCGTCGAATGCCTCGCCGACATGCCCAACTTGTAATTCGACGATGAGTGACAGGGTGGCCCGGCCAATCTTGGCCGGGTGGCGCAGCCACACTTCCTTGCGCCTTGTGCACCCAGGTTTCAACCGGTTGTGAACGCATTCCCCCTTAGGCTGGGTGAAGACTCAGCTTCTCATCGCGTTGATTTCAAATCGACAATCAATTCTACTTTCCACTGTCTCCCTTCTCGCACGAAAGACGTCGGGTAGCCCGGGTTGCCGGTAATCCGGCTACCTGGGTGGCGCAGCCATGGGAGCCACTTCAAATCGGCATGCATAGCCGAAGTCGAGCAGACCAGGGAGTAATCGCACATGAGCAAGTTGGCGTTTCTGTTTCCGGGGCAGGGGGCGCAAACCGTCGGCATGGGCCGCGTCGTTATTGAGAAATGTCCCCGTTCCAGGGAACTCTTCGATCAGGCCGCCTCGATCCTCGGATACGACCTCCTCAAGATCTGCCTGGAAGGTCCTACCGACCAGTTGGACAAAACCGAGATCAGTCAACCCGCCATCTTCGTGACGAGCCTCGCCGCACTCGAAGCCTTGCGCCAGGAATCCCCCGACGTCATCGACCAATGCGCTTTGACCGCCGGCTTGAGTCTCGGTGAATACACCGCCCTCGTCTTCGCAGGGGCCATGACCTTCGAAGATGGCCTCCGCGTCGTCCAGCGCCGCGGCCAGGTGATGCAGGCCGCCGCCGACAAAACCCCCTCCGGAATGGTCAGCGTCCTGATGATGGAACGCCCCCAGGTGGAAGACCTCTGCAAGCAGGCTTCTGATCTCGGAGTGGTCCAGATCGCAAACTTCCTTTGCCCCGGAAATCTCGTGGTTTCCGGCACAAAACAGGCCTGTGCGAAGGTCACGGAACTGGCGGAACAGGCCGGCGGACGGACCGTGCAACTGGCCGTCGCCGGGGCCTTCCATACCAGCATCATGGCCCCGGCCGATGCCCAGTTGGCGGAGGCACTCCAGGGGGTTCCCCTCACCTCCCCGCGCATCCCCGTCTACTCCAATGTCGACGCCCAGCCCCACCACGACCCGGAGGAAATCCGCAGGATTCTGGTCCGCCAGGTCGTCAATCCCGTCCTCTGGGAAGACAGCATGCGGGCGCTGCTGGCCGCCGGGATGGACAGGTTCTATGAAATCGGGCCGGGAAAAGTTGCACGCGGTTTGATGAAACGGATTGACCGCAAGGTGGAATGTCTGGGGCTGAATGAGGTATAAAGTGGGGCATTCCGTGAACGCTGCCGGATATTATTGGTTTCTCGCGACTTCCGAGTCGTAGGAAATCAGGAACGTCCGACAAGATGCGGTGGGTGATCGCGTAAGATCCGCGGTTGTCAGAAGCCGCACTTGGCCCCTGACATGTTGTTCTAGAAGCGCGCTCACGGAAGCGGTTTTGTCCCTCCTGCAGTCCAGCGAATTCGTCGCCAGGAATGGACGTCCGTCGACAGATGGGGGAACCGGAAAGTCTCCGTTTGTTCCCGGGATTATTGCGGTTTACAAGGTTACTCAAACCCGTTATATCTTCGCCCCTGCACCTGCCGCCCCTTGTTTTTGGGGTCCGTTCTCGTGCGAGGAATGAAGGCACGCGGGTGTTGCAGTCGGAGGGATGTCGAGTGTCAACGGTTCAAGAAAAAGTCACCAGTATTGTCGCAGAACACCTGAAGGTTCCCGCCGAGGAACTCACCCCGGCCAGCCGGTTCATTGAGGATCTCAAGGCCGATTCTCTCGACCTCGTGGAACTGGTCATGGAATTCGAGGAAGCGTTCGGGATCACAATCCCCGACGAAGACTACGAAAAAATCAAGACCGTCGGTGACGCCGTGAAATATATCGAGGAGAAGAAGTAACGGATGTCCACCAGGAGGCGCGTTGTCATTACAGGGATGTCGGTCGTGACGGCCTTGGGCTTTGACACGTCCGAATTTTGGGAACGCCTCTGCGCCGGCAAGAGCGGCATCGGTCCTTTGCAGTGCTTTGATTGCTCCGATTTCAAGGTCCGCTTCGGCGGGGAGATCAAGGACTTCAATCCCGTTGAGTTCATCCCGGAACGCGAGGTCAAGCGGCTCGACCGTTTCGCGCAATTTGCGATGTACGCCTCCGCCAAAGCCTCCCGCCAGGCCGGCATCGATTTCACCCAGGGCAATCCCTATCGCCACGGTGTGATCATCGGCAGCGGCGTCGGCGGTCTCCACGAAATTGAAGAGCAGCGCAGCAACCTCATGGACAAAGGTCCCAGCCGCGTCTCGCCGTTCCTCATTCCCAAGATGATGCTCAACGCCGCCGCGGGGAACATCAGCGTCGCCTTCGGACTCAAGGGGCCGAACAGCGCCGTCGCCACCGCCTGCGCCTCCGGCAGCAATGCCATCGGGGACGCCTACAAGATTATTCAGAACGACATGGCCGACGTCATGATCGCAGGCGGCAGCGAATCCGCGATCACACCCATGGGGCTCTCCGGGTTCGCCCGTATGAATGCCCTCTCCACGCGCAACGAAGATCCCCAGTCCGCCAGCCGTCCGTTCGATAAGGACCGCGATGGCTTCGTCCTCTCCGAAGGTGCAGGCGTCGTCGTCCTCGAAGAATATGAGCACGCCAAGGCCCGCGGTGCGACCATCCTCGCCGAGATGCTCGGTTACGGAATGTCCGCCGACGGCAGCCACATCACCGCACCCGATCCCAATGGAACCGGCGCCGCCTACGCCATGAAAGAGGCCATCCGGGACGCACGCATCAATTACCAGGATGTTGACTACATCAACGCCCACGGCACCAGCACGCCCCTCGGGGACAAAGCCGAAACCATGGCGATCAAGAGCGTCTTCAACTGCCACGCGAAAGAGTTGATGGTCTCCAGCACCAAGAGCCAGTTGGGGCATCTGCTCGGTGCCTCCGGAGGCGTGGAGTTCGTCGTCGCCGTACTCGCCTTGATGAATCAGGTCGTCCCCCCCACGATCAATCTCGAAAATCCCGATCCGGATTGCGATCTCGATTACGTTCCCAACCAGGCCCGCACCGCGGAATTGAACTACGCAATTTCCAACAGTTTCGGGTTCGGCGGGCATAACGCCTGCCTGCTGGTCGGTCGAATTTAGATCGTAATGCGTTGATCGGAAGCGTTTGTCGCGGCGAAATACGCGGGAAAACGACCGGCCGATTTTCGACCCGATACAACAGCCCCCACGCTCAAAGTACAACGTCCCCTTAATCTTCGGGACCGAACCGTTTCCCGGAGTCTCTGGTCAGCCCGCTTACTGGTCAGAAACGCCCGCAAGCGTTAAAATAAACCGTTTGGGTCAACATTATCTTCAGGGTTGGGAGAATCCCCTGTTCCGATCGCGCGGAGAGGCCCCCCGAGATGGGTCGCCGTCCGATCTATGCCGCAGGCTGGCAGAGTCTGGGGTTTTCTCCCGTTACGGATGCTGGCAAGGTTCGGTGTGAAGGGGGCAACCCCTTCGGGTCCACCGGATCCCGAAAAGTCCGCAGGGGTCGGTCGGAAATTCCACAACTGTGGAAGTTCACTGGCAGATCCCTCACAAAGAAGGAGTGGGCGCTCGTTCCATGGGAACCCGTCACGAAAACAGCCGTCGCGTCGCTATCACCGGGGTCGGGGTCGTCAGTCCCAATGGGATTGGCCGGGAAGCGTTTTGGAACAGCATTACCGCCGGTCACAGCGGCATCTCCCAGATTGACCTCATGTCCGCCTCCTCGATCCCCCACCACATCGGCGGGCAGGTCAAGGACTTCAACGACAAGACCTCCAGGAACTACATCAAGCAGCGCAAAAACATCAAGGTGATGTGCCGCGAGATCCAGTTGGGCGTCGCCGCCGCGACCCTCGCTTTGGAAGACGCCGGCATCACCGAAGGGGTCGTCAATCCGGAACGCATGGGCGTCGAATTCGGGGCCAACCTCATGCTCAGCCCCCCCGAAATTCTCTTCGACGCCGCCAAAGCCACCTGCGATCCGGGGGATGTCCTCTTCCAGTTCGATCGCTGGGGGCAAACCGGCATGCCGAAATTGCAGCCCCTCTGGTTGCTGCAGTTTCTCCCCAACATGCCCGCCTGCCACATCGGAATCCATGCCGACGCGCGCGGCCCGAGCAACTCACTCACCATGTCCGAAGCCTCCGGGAATCTCGCCGCTGCCGAAGCCTGGCGCATCGTCTCCCGCAGCCAGGCCGATGTCATGATCACCGGCTCCACCGGCACCACCATCCACGCCGTCAAGTCCCTCCACGCCACCCTGTGGGATGAACTCTCCACCTGGTCCGGCGACCCCGCCGAAGCCTCACGCCCCTTCGACGCCGACCGTTGCGGCCAGGTCTGCGCGGAAGGTTCCGGCGTCATGATCTTCGAAGAAGAAGAGCACGCCAAAAAACGCGGCGCGAAAATCCTGGGCTACATCCTCGGCGCGGGTGCCTCCTGCGTCGCTGACAAAGAAGGCAAGCCCGACCTCAAACGCGCCATGGTCGTCGCCATGAAGAGTGCCCTCAAGGATGCGGGACTGACCCCCGCCGACGTGGGCCACATCAACGCCCACGGCCTGAGCACCACCACCGATGACGTCCTCGAAACCGAAGCGATCCACGAAGTCTTCGGCGATCTCGGCACGAAAGTCCCCGTCACCGCCTTCAAGAGCTACTGGGGGAACCCGGGAGCAAGCTGCGGGTCGCTCGAATTGATCGGTTCGCTGCTCGGCTTCAGCCAGGGGATCGTCCTCCCCACGCTGAACTACCACAAGCCCGATCCCGCCTGCCGCCTCAATGTCGTCCATGGCGAACCTCTCAAGGGAGCCAACCCGGTCTGCCTGAAACTCAGCGTCACCCGCATCGGCCAGGCCAGCGCCCTCGTCGTCCAAGGCGCGTAGAAGACCATCCACAGGTATTTGTCCCTTTTTGGGTGGCATGCCCGCATCGCCACAGAGTGGCAGGGCGGGCATGTGCGCGTTTGACTCTCATGAATCCTGACGATGGGTGGCGGGGGCAATCAACTGCAGTTCGGACTCATGGGCATGAGTCTGAACAAGGGCGATAGTCCTTGTCTTCCCAGTGGAAGCCCCCGAATCAATGCTGGGTGGCCCAGATTGCCCTCTGGGCATATCAATACCGTCTTAAATCCGGGCGGCGCGGCAGCAAGAGGTTGCCGTTTGACCATCCTTGATGCGCCACCCCCGCTTATTTCACCTGCTCTCCTGTTCTCGCCCGCGGGGCGCCAACCCCCCTGTCTGCGACCGACTTACGTCACCCCCTCCCGTCCCGGCCGACCCCTCCACCACCCCCATTCCCCCTCGACATCCCCCAGATTTTTACGCTCTTTCCCACACCCCCAGCCGACCCCCGCTCCTTGACAGTTAAACCGGGGACTAGTATCGTCATAAGGAGGTAGACAGTCTGCGGGCTTCCCTCTCTCCTTCTTGAGGGGAAAGGTTGGCCGGGCAGGCTGTTGATGTTTCATCGCCACGATCTCGGCTTGGTCCCAGGCCGAAATCTCGACATGAAATGGTCTGTGGAATTTCGGTTCGGGCCGTGACAGCGCTTCCGGTCATCAAGTGTGATCAGTGTGTTCGTCAGCAACGGTTCGGTTCGGGATGAAGTTTTCACCAGAGTGCCTCGCAATTTGCGGTTGGTGATCAAGTAGGATCGACGTTTTTCAGGAAACCGCGCTTTGTTCACGGCATTTTGTGAAATGGTTGAAGGGTATTGAGAATGACGTCTTGAAGAATCGGCCTTAGTGCCCAAAATTCAGGTCCTTCTCGCGGTCGGTGGTAGCGCCAGCTATTTTTCGACCCAGAATGCCCGATGTTTGTGTGGAAGAAGTGGGACCTGTGCCCGCTTTTTTTGTTGGTGCATCCGGTGGTTAACGGGAAGCGTAAGCGGAATCTTTTCCGCGGCCGCTTCCCTGACTGAGTTGCGAGGTTTCGACGGACTGCAATGTGACGCGCGGGATTCACGACGAATCGCACCCGTCCTGCAGGATGTCTTCAGCCAGTCCTTGTCGGCGAGACGAGAACTGCGAGGGATTTCATGAACGGTAATGAGCTGTTGCGAGTGGTGGATGCCATCCACCGCGATAAGAACATCGAAAAAGAACTCGTCTTCGATTTGATCGAGCAGGCGATCCTTTCGGCGGCGCGCAAACACTACGGCGAAGAAGCCGAAATCAACGTCACCATCGACCGGCACAATGGACAGACCACCGTCACACATGACGGCGAGGTGGTTTCCGCGGACTTCCTCGGAGACGACCTCGGACGCGTCGCCGCACAGACCGCCAAGCAGGTGATGATCCAGAAAATCCGCGAAGCCGAACGCGATACCCTCTACAGCGATTACACCCAGATGCAGGGGCAGATCGTCTCCGGGACAATCGCCAGCTACATCGGAGGCGCCGCGACGGTCAACCTCGGCAAGGTCGAAGGCATCCTTCCCAAGGGAGAACAGATTCCCGGCGAGACACACCGCGTCGGTGAACGGGTCCGCGCCATCGTCACCGAAGTCCGCAAGATGGGACCTCGCGTGAAGATCGTCCTCTCCCGCGTCCATCCCGATCTCGTCCGCAGATTGTTCGAACTGGAAATTCCCGAAATCGCCGAAGGGGTGATTGAGATTCGCTCCCTCGCCCGCGAAGCCGGGTATCGCTCCAAGGTTGCGGTTTCCTGCTTCGATCAGAAGGTCGACTGCACCGGCGCCTGCATTGGTGTCCGCGGGGCGCGCATTCGAAACATCACAGACGAACTGGGCGGCGAACGCGTGGACGTCGTTCGCTGGAATGACTCCATGCAGGTTCTGGTCCCCAACGCCCTGCAGCCCGCCGAAGTCGAAGACGTCATTCTCTGCCCGATGCTCGGGCGCGTGATCGTCCTCGCACGCGACGACCAGCTTTCACTCGCCATCGGACGCCGCGGCCAGAATGTCCGTCTCGCCTCCAAGCTCGTCGGCTGGGACATCGAGATCATGACCCGCGCCGAACTCGACGAACAACTCGAAAAATCGGTCGAAGCCTTCTCGCAGATTCCCGGCACGACCGACGAACTCGCCGAGAACCTCGTCGCTCAGGGCTTCTTCACGTTTGACGATCTCTCCGTGATCGAGCCCGATCACCTGGCCGAACTGGGGGGACTCACTCCCGAGCAATGCGACGAGATCATCGCTTTCGCGGATGATCAGAGTGCCCTGCTGGAAGAGCAGACGAAACTCGAAAAGCAGAAGAAGGATGATCGCCGGGCTCAACTGCTCGAAGAGGCGGAAGAGAATAAGCAGCATCCCCGCAGACGCTTCACCGTTTCCTCCAAGGACGAAGCCCCTCCCGCGGCAGCACCCGAGGCGGCTCCGCAGGAACCCGCCGCCGAAGCGACTCCCGCTCCCCAGGAAACTATCCCCGAGGAAAAGGTTCCCGAAGCGGAAACTCCCGAAGCGGAACCTGCTCCGGAGGTCGTCGCCGAAGCCGAAGCTGTCCCCGAACAGCCCGAAGAGCAGAATCAGGAAGAACAGAAGGAGTCTTCTGCGACATAAAACTAATAATTCGTTAATAATCAGAGGGTATATCGAAAGGCAGGCCACAGCCGTTTTTAACTCGGCTTTCTCGCACAGTGGTTCCACACGACTGGGCGGTTCACATCAGGAGTACACGGTTTGAAGATTCGGATTTTCGCTCTTGCCAAAGAGCTCAACCTGGACAGCAAGGATTTGATTGAGGCGTTCGCCAATATCGGCATCGTTCTCAAGAATTCGGCGCTGGCGAGCGTCTCCCCAGAGGAGCGCGACCAGGTCATTGCCTATCTGAAGCGGGAATCGGAAGTGGCGACGGCCGTGAAGCCTGCTCCTGCGAAGCCCGCTGTCCCCGTGCGCGACACCGGACGAAATCTCGGTACCAAGGTTCCCGAAATCCGCACGATCATCGGGAAAACGGCTCCTCCACGCACCCGTCCTCAGGACGAACCCGCGGATGAGCCGGAAGTCGCGGAGGAAATCGAGACGGTCAGCGAACCCGTCGTCGAGGAATCCGCCCCCCCGGCCCCTCAGGTTCCCGTGAGTCCGGCCGCGGCTGTTGCACCCGCCGAACCGGAAACCCCCGATCAGGAGACTCCTCCGGAGGAGCCCCGCGCGGCAACTCCCCCCCGCGATCCCCTCGCGCCGCGAGTCGCCACTCCCCGTCCCTTGCGCCCCGAGGACTACATTCCCGCGTCCGGAGCCGGGACAGGTCTCCGCGCCATGATGAACAAAGGGTCCTCGTCACCCCCCGCTGCCGGTGGCGAAACGAAAGGGGCCAGGAAGCCCCGCCCCAAGCCCGGTCCCGCGCTCCCCACTCTCCCCAAGTTGAAGGAATTCAAGGGGCCGGGGACCACCGCCGTTCCGGAAGTGGCCGCGCAGAAACCCGAAATGCGCCTCCCCCCCAGCGTTCTCAGCGGACAGCGTCCCCTCGATGACATCCTCCGTAGGAACGCGGAAGAAAAACGCAAAACGGAAGAACGCAAAAAAACAAAGTCCATTCTTCCCGAAGGGGAAACCAGCGAAGAAGAAGCTCGCCCCGGTCGACTCGGATCCAAGACCATGGGGTTGATTGGAACCGGGCGCAAGGAGCGTACCGCTCGCCGTCAACGCCCCGGACTGGAAGACGATCTCGAAGCCGAAATCCGCGTCCGCGGCCCCAAGCGCAGCCGCAGCCATCGCCTCATCGCCCCCCAGCGGACGGAAGCGGTCATTTCTCCCCCGATTACCATTCGCTCCCTCTCGGAAGCGATCAGTCGTCCTGCCAATCAGCTCATCAAGAGCCTGTTCATCGGCAAAGGCATGTCCGTCACCATGAATTCCTCCCTCGATGAGGAAACCGCCATTGAACTGGCCATGGAGTGCGGTGTCGAACTCGAAATCCAGCGCGAACGGGATCTGGAACAGGAAGTCATTGAAGCGTCCCAGGCCACACAGACACCGGAATCTATGCAGATACGCCCACCCATCATTACCATCCTCGGGCACGTCGATCACGGCAAGACCACCTTGCTGGACAAAATCCGTTCCGCCAACGTCGCCGCTGGTGAGGCGGGCGGAATCACACAGCACATCGCTGCCTATCAGGTCGAACACAACGGTCACAAGCTGACCTTCGTTGATACCCCCGGCCACGCCGCCTTTACCGAAATGCGCGCCCGTGGGGCCAACGTCACCGACATCGTCGTTCTCGTCGTGGCTGCCGATGACGGCGTCATGCCGCAAACCGCCGAAGCCATCAGCCATGCCCGCGCAGCGGGAGTCCCCATGGTCGTCGCCCTGAACAAGATCGACCTCCCCTCCAAGAACGAACAGAAGGTTCTCCAGGAACTCTCCTCCAACAACGTCCTCCCGGTCGAATGGGGCGGCGATGTCGAAGTCGTCCGCACCTCCGGGGCCACCGGACAAGGCTTGGACGACCTCCTCGAAACGCTGCTCCTCACCGCCGAACTCCACGAACTCAAAGCCAACCCCGATGCCCCCGCATCCGGTGTCTGCCTCGAAGCCTTCCGCGATGAAGGTCGTGGTGTCGTCGCTTGGTTCATCGTCCAGACGGGCACCCTCAAAGTGGGTGACGTCATCTCCTGCGGCGAAGGACACGGACGCATCCGCGCCATCTACAACGATCGCAACCAGGAAATCACCGCGGCCGGACCATCCATGCCGATCAAGGTCTCCGGACTCGATCTCGTTCCCGCTCCCGGCGACAAGTTCTACGTCATGCCCGATCTCGATGCGGCCCGCGAAATTGTCACCCGCCGTCAGCAGACCGCCCGTGCCGAAGCGCTCGCCCACCGCGGCAAGCCCCGCACCCTCGAAGACATCCTCAATCCCGAAAAGGCCGGCGATGTGCAACACCTGCCTTTGATTCTCAAGGCCGACACCCCAGGCTCCATCGAAGCCCTCAAGCATGAGATCGGAAAGTTCGACCATCCCGAAGTCAAAGTCTCCATCCTGCACGACGGCATCGGCGGTGTGAACGAAAGCGACGTCTCCCTGGCCCAGGCCGCCGGGGCGATCATCATCGCCTTCCACGTCGTTCCCGAAGAACGGGCCCGCGCCCTCTCCGAGCAGATGGGCGTCGAAATCCGACGCTACGACATCATCTACGAAGTCACCGATGACATTAAGCTGGCGCTCGAAGGCTTGCTCAAGCCCGAAGTACGCCACGTCTCCACCGGTCGCGCACTCGTCCTGCGGACGTTCAATATCAGCCGCTTCGGAACCATCGCGGGCTGCCGCGTCCTCAACGGTACCATCGAACGCAGCAACCGCATCCGCGTCATCCGCGAAAACCGCGTCCTGAACGACTATGCCATCGGCTCCCTCAAGCGGGAAAAAGACGATGCCCGCGAAGTCCGCGAAGGCATGGAATGCGGCATCCGGCTCGAAAATTTCAACGACGTCAAGGAGGGGGATCTGTTGGAAGCCTATCGCGTCGAAGAGGTGAAACGGACACTATCCTGATCGCGGACACCATCCTGTCCCGCGATGCATTCCGGGCATTCCCTCGTCAAAGGATGAGGGAATTCGCCCATTAATCCCGCCGGAGAACGGCTTTCTGAAAGGAATCAGGGTTCTCAACCACTACTCAGCGAGATCTATCCGGTTTCAGGCGGAGACCGACCGTCCCGCGACTCTGCGAAGAGGCGGCACCGCTCCCTGAAACGCTTTTGAACTGATGAATGACTGATCGATGACTTCCCGCAGAACAGCTAAAGTGGCGAGCGCAATCCGGGAATCGGTAAGCTCGACGATTCTTTTTGGGTTGAAAGATCCGCGCGTCAAGAACGTCACCGTACTCGGGGTCGACGTCGCGGATGACCTCCGCAGCGCCAAGGTCTATATCTCCATCATGGGGGACGAAAAAATGCAGTCCCTCACCATGCACGGGCTCAACTCCGCCCGCGGCTTCATCCAAGCCAAGGTCGCCGACCGACTCCAGACCCGCTACACCCCCATCCTCAGCTTCATCATCGACGACGGCGTCAAGAAGAGCATCGCCGCCGCCGCCCTGATCCGTGAGGCCATGGCAAATCAGGCGAATGATGCCCCCGAACGGGCTGCCGACCACGAACTCGCAGACTCAGAGAGCGGAGACGCGGAGAACGCAGACACCGAACTCGCGGGGGATGACGCTCACCCCGCCCATGAGACCCTTTCCGATCTCCACGCTTCCGATCGCGATTCGGAAGACACTCAGGAGGAGGAGTGACCACGCTGCTTCCTTTTCGCTGAAAATTTCCACGTTCCGAACGAGTCCAAATACGTTGAAATCCAATCCCGACAAAGGCTGATTCAGAGACAACCATGGCGACTGCAAAAACCAAAGGACCGGACAAGCAAGAAGTCTGCAAGAAGGTCATCGCCTCGCTCAAGAAAAAATACCCGGCCGCGGCGAAGTACCCCACGTTTCCCGTCATGGAAACGATGATGTTCGCCGTCTGCCTGGAGAACAACACTCTCGAGCAGGCCCAGGCCGCCTACGACAAGATTGCGAATAGCTTTCACGACAGGAACGAACTCCGCGTCAGTTCCATCGAGGAGATCGAGGAAATTTTCCAGGAATGGCCCGAGCCTGAGGTTCGTGCCCTCCGCCTCCGCGATGTCCTGCATCACGTCTTCGAAACCACCTACTCCTTCGACTACGATTCCCTCAAGCGCAAGACCCTCGAACAGGCGGTCAAGGCCCTCTCCAAGGTCCGCTCCCTCTCCTGGTTTGTCCGTTCCTACGTCCTGCAAAGTTCGCTCGGGGCGCACCTCCTCCCCATCGATAACCGCATGCACGCCATTCTCTGCTGGCTCGACCTCGGTTCCCACGAAGGAGGCCCCGAGCAAACCGCCGAAGGCCTCCGTGGCTTTATCCGCAAGGCGGATGGACCCGAGTTCACTCACGTCCTCCGGTTGGTTTCCAACGATCCCGCCTATCGCCAGATCCTGCAGAACTACAAGAAAATCCACGCCGACGGTGCCTGGGAAGGCGTCCCCACCCTCGCCCGCCTGGATGCATTGGTGAAGGGGGATTGGCAGAGGAAGGCACCCAAAAAGCCCAAGCCCAAGGCCCCCCCGCCTCCGGCTCCGGCGGCCCCCGCCAAGAAGCCCAAGGCTCCACCCGCTCCTCCTCCCAAAGCCAAGCCGAAGCCCGCCCCCAAGCCCAAGGCCCCCGCAAAAAAGGAATCCAAACCCGCCCGAAAGGATGTTTCCAAGTCGAAAGGCAAGCGGGGAGGACGTTAGAATACCTGTGAGGTGTGCCGGCGTGGCTGAGCGTCCGACCGACGGACGTCACTCAGTCGAACGCCGCTCCGGGAATGGACCTGCCGAAAATTCGGAATTCGTGTTGGGGGGACGTTCAATGACGTTGTTTGGCGCAAGATCCGGGCTGCTGGCGATTCTTCTCCTGACCGCTTGGGGGGCCGCTTCCACTCAGGCCGCTCCACAGGCCACTACTCCCGCCCCTCCCCCCAATCAGGCCAAACCCAAGTGGGAGGGATACCAGGACCAGTTGCTGGATGAGCCTCTCACCCCTTTCAAGCCGCTGCATCCTCGCACGCAGGAAGAGCAAAACCGGATCGAGGCCCTCGCCTGGTACGGCGTCGGAAACCTGGAACTCCTCCGCAACAACAACGAGATCAAGGCCTTCGCCGCCTTTCAGAAGGCCTTCGAATACGATCCCCAGTCCATCCCCCTCCTGAACCAGTTGGTCCTCCTCTCCTTCCGCAACGGCAAGCAGGAAGAAGCCTACAAGTATCTTCTCAAACTCGTCGAATTGTCCCCCACGGACAGTTCCCGCTTCCTCCGCCAGTTGGCCGAGTTTCTGGTCAACAACGATGACATCCCCGGCGCGATCCGCCTGTATGAAAAGGCCGCCCAGTCTCCGAATCTCCCCAAGAATTCCCCCCTGCAAGTCCTCCTCATGAAGGAACTGGGAATTCTGTACAAGCGCACAAATCGCATTCCCGAAGCCGCCACCTGCTTCGAAATCCTCTTCGACGCCCTCCAGAATTACGACAAGTATCACTTGGACGCCCGCGTCCGGCGTGAAATCACCGGTGACCCCAAGGCCCGCTTCGAAGACCTGGGAGAAGTCTTCCTCGCCGCCGACAAGCTGGATCTCGCCCAACAGGCCTTCGAGAAGGCCGCCGCGAAGGGGGGCAGTTCCAAACAGGCCGAGTTGAGCTACAACCTCGCCCGGGTCTTCGTCAAGAAAAAGGAACCCGCCCAGGCCCTCGAACAGATCGAAAAACATCTCGCCGGAAAGCTGCATGCGAAGGGACGCGGGGCCTATGAACTGCTCGCCGAGGTTTTGAAGTCACTCGGCCGGGAGAGCGAACTCATTCCCAAGCTGGAGAAGATCGCCGCCGACCATCAGGACAATTCGACCCTGCAATATTTCCTCGCCGATCAATACCTCGCGGCCGGACGCCTCCCGGAGGCCGAAACGATCATCCGCAAGACCCTCGCCGAAAACCGCAACCAGATGGGTTATCTCAGCCTGGCCAAGGTCGATCGCATGCAGGGCAAATATCTCGATTACGTCGAGGATCTGGGCAAGGCCTACGCCGACAAAAAGGATCTGGGTCCGTTTGACTCCGAGTTCAAGGCCGTCCAGGCGGACGCGAAAGTCTGGGACGGCATGTGGGCTGCCGTCCAGCCGTTGATCAAGGAGAAGTCCAACAAGCTGGACTATCCCACGATCTACGTCCTCGTTCAGACCGCGATCAAGGCGGGAAAGACCGAGCCGGCCCAGGAACTGGTCACCTATGCCCTGGCCCTCAAACGCTCCCAGGCGGCCCAGTTATACGAAGATCTCGCCGATCATCTCGCGGACGTCAAGCGCTTCAAGGACGCGGGCAAGTTCTACCAGCAGGGCGCGGAAGACCCCGCCGCCAGCGACCGCCGTTGGAATCTCTTTTTCCAGGCCTCGCAGGCTTATGAACTCGGCGGGGAAACCGACACCGCCCTCAAGATGATCCAGCAGGCCCGCAAGGTCATGGATCACCCGGCCAATACCTTCCAGGAAGGTTGGATCTACTCCCACGCGGGAAACTACGACGAAGCGATCAAACGCTTGGAGCAGGTCATCAAATCCGACAACGCCGCCAAGCCGCTGATCCGCACCGCGCTCATGACCCTCTCGAATGTCTATGTCCAGAAGGGAGACATGCGGAAAGGAGAGGAGATCCTGGAAAAAATCCTCGAGGAATCTCCCGAGGATCCCTCCGTGAACAACGACCTGGGTTACCTCTACGCCGACCAGTCCAAGAATCTGGAGCAGGCCGAGAAGATGATCACCAAGGCCTTGAAAGCGGAGCCGGACAAGGACGCCTATCTCGACAGCATGGGGTGGGTTCTGTATCGCCGCGGCAAGGCGGCCGAGCGGCTCCCCTATCTCATTAAGGCCAGCAAGACCTCTCTCGACAGCGGAGACGCGACCATCTGGGAACACCTGGGAGACGTCTACAACGCTCTCAAGCAGACGAGCGAAGCCGGCAACTCCTGGAAGAAGGCGCTGGAACTGGCCAAGTCAGCCCCCAAACAGGACAAGAAGCTCATCGATCAACTCGAATCCAAACTCAAGCAAATGGCCACCACAACTCCACCCCCCAAAACTCCATAAGAATCCGTGGCTTGCCGCATGGAGTGGCCCGGATTTACCCTCTCCCCCCCGAGGGAGAGGGCAGGGTGAGGGGGCGGTTCGAGCGTCTCTGATCTCTAAAAAACGATCTAAACAGTAACGAGTAGCCCAGGTTGGTTGTACTCGACCTACCTGGGTGGCGCAGCCACAGGAACAACTTCAAATCGACCGACAATTTTCCAACATCCGGGTGGCATGCCTGCATCGCCGCGGAGCGGCAGGGTAGGCATCGGCGCGTTTGACAACCTCTGAAACAATCTCAACAGCAAGTCTCTGAATATCTAGACGGGAATCATGGCAGGACATTCACACTGGGCGAACATCTCCGCCAAGAAAAGCGTGATCGATAAAAAACGCGGCAAGCTGTTCGGCAAGCTCAGCCGGGCAATCATCGTCGCCGCCCAGCACGGCGGCGCCGATCCCGATTCCAACCTCAAGCTCCGTTACGCCATCGACAAGGCACGCCAGTACAGCATGCCCAAGGACAACATCGAGCGCGCCATCAAGCGCGGCTGCGGCGAAACCGAGGGAGAACAGTACGCGGAAATCGTCTACGAAGGCTACGGCCCAGGTGGCGTCGCCGTCCTCTGCGACATCCTCACCGAAAACCGCAACCGCACCGCCGGCGAAGTCCGCAAGATCTTTGAAGTCAACGGCGGAAACATGGGCGCCGCGGGCTGCGTCTCCTGGATGTTCGAACGCAAGGGACTCTTTATCGTCCCCGCCCAGAATGTCGAAGAAGAAAAGCTCTACGAAATCGCCCTCGACGCCGGGGCCGATGACGTCAAGCACTCAGGCAGCGTCTTCGAAATCACCTGTGACCCCGCTAACTTCGAAACCTTGAACGCCGCCCTGCAGGAGCATCGCATTCCCACCGACGTCGCCGAAATCTCCCGCATCGCCGCGAACATGGCCGAAGCAGACGTCGAGACCGCGAAGCGCGCGATGGCGCTCCTCGAGGCCCTCGAAGAAAACGATGATGTACAGTCAGTGACCTCGAATCTCAGTATCCCGGACGAACTCCTGGCGGAAGCCGCGGGTTAACCCTCGCTGCGAATAAGTAAAAGGAATTGACAACATGCGCTAGATGATCAGGGTGGTCCTGCAATTTTCAGGCAGCCCCCTTCGCTCAGTGCATTTTGTGAGATTGTTAGAGCGGAACGTTTCACGGACGAAGAGCCCCAGTCAAATAACATGGTGCGCGAACCGATCATTCAGGGACGACCGGACGACGAACCGGAAGAAGACGTTCGTCGTTTCGTTCCCGCGGTGCGCGATGATGACCCCTCCGCCGACCGCCAGTTGGATGAGGAACTCCGTCCCCAAAAACTCTCCGATGTCGTCGGACAGCGCCGCGTCGTCGAGCGGCTGCAGATCATGCTCAACGCCGCCCGCAAGCGCAAGGAACCCCTCGGACACCTCCTGCTCGACGGCCCCCCCGGCCTCGGTAAAACCACCTTCGCCACCGTTCTCCCCCGCGAACTCGGCACCGATTGTCAGATTACCTCCGGCCCGGCCCTCGCCGCCCCCAAGGATCTGCTCCCCTATCTCACCAACGCCACCTGGGGCTCCATCCTCTTCATCGATGAAATTCACCGGCTTCCTCCCGCCGTCGAAGAATTCATCTATCCCGTCATGGAGGACTTCCGGGTCGATATCGCCCTGGGGGAGGGGATCAACGCCCGCACCATCAACATGAAGCTCAAACCCTTCACGGTCATCGGCGCCACCACCCGCAGCGGCATGCTGACCGCCCCCCTCCGCGACCGCTTCGTGAACCGCGAACACCTGGACTTCTACGACACCGAGGAACTGCGGGAGATTGTCACCCGCAACGCCCGCAAGCTCCGTTCGGAAATCACTCCCGAGGCCGCTTCGGAAATCGCGATCCGCGCCCGCGGCACCCCCCGCAAGGCCAACAACCTGTTGCGCTGGACCCGGGACTTCGCCGACAGCGAGGCGAATGGCAACATCACGACGGATGTCGCCCGCAGCGCCCTGGAGAAGATCGAGATCGATCTCCTGGGACTCGACCGTCTCGACCGCCGCTATCTCGAAACATTGATCACGATTTTCGCCGGCGGCCCGGCGGGACTCACCGCCATCGGCCACAGCATGAACGTCCCCGCCGATACGCTCGAAGACGAAATCGAACCCTTCCTCCTCCGCTGTGGCTTTCTGCAGCGCACTCCCCGCGGCCGGCAACTCACCGCCGCCGCCCTCGAACACATGCACGTCATCTCCACCCGCAAGTCGGGCGACACCCCTCGCCAGAATCCGCTTTCCTTTTGACGCCCGCCGATTTCCGGTGATAAGATAAAGCCATCTGGCGAAATGCGGTTGGTGACCAAGTTGGATCTGCTATTTTTGGGAAACAGTACTTCGTCCAGAGCATTTTGTGAATAAGCCCCAAACTTCAGAAAACCTGGCTTTCGAGCGCGCCACCGATCCCGTCTTTCAGCTCCTGACGGTGGATCAACTGCGGCAATTGCAGGAACTGCACGCGGACCCTGATTTGCATGCGCGGATTGAAGTCCTCGCCCTGAAGGCGAATGAAGGGGATCTCACCTCGGACGAACGTCAGGAATATCTCGGATACATCCAGGCCAATTCTTTCTTGGCGGTGGTTCAGGCACGCGCTCGCAAACACCTTGAGCCCAGGGATGCCTCGCCGTGATTTAGCCCGGTTTGCGACAGATTGTTCGTAACCGTGCCGGCGATCAATGCGAATATTGCCAGTTGACTCAGGAACAGTCCCCACTCACCAGTTTGCAGATCGAACATATCCTCCCCTTGAAGCATGGGGGGAAGACCGAATTGGACAATCTTGCACTGGCATGCATGGCGTGCAATCTGCACAAGGGAAGCGATATCGCTGGCATCGACCCTCAGACAAACCAGTTGACGCCCCTATTCAATCCACGGACTCAGAACTGGTCCGAGCATTTTGTCTGGAGTGGCGTCGAAATCCAGGGATTAACTTCGACCGGGCGTACCACCGTCACCATTCTCAAAATGAACTCCGAGGAACGAATCCGGATTCGACTTGCGGCCCGGTGAATTCGATGCGCTGGGGTGCCCAACAGCCCCGATCGTCAGCGCGGGGTTCGCTCGTCTCTACTCCTGCGCAACGGTTCCATCGCTCACGTCTCCCGGCGGATTCTCATCCCAACTCTCCGTAATCGGCTCTTCCCGAATCACGGTCTTGCCTCCCTGTTGGACCATCATCACCCGCACTCCCGCTTGATCCGCGAGCAGACTCAGCCCCGGACGGCAGATCGCTTTGACAGACTCCGGCGATAAGTTTGTCCATCGCATATTCAAAATCTTCAGCTGCTTGCAGGTCTTCAGCAAATCCACCGCTCCGTCCTCAAATGTCGACCCTTGCAGATTCAAGGAGACCACCTGGGGCAACGAGGTGACTCTCCGCAGGTGTGGCAGCGAAATCGACTGCCGTGAAAGATCCAGCGCCGTTAATGATTTCAGAGCACACAGATCCGCCACCAGCCGATCCGTCAACTCGACCTGGCTCAACTGCACCTCGGTCAAGGCAGGGGACTGCAGCATTTGGTGGAGAACCTCTTCCGAGCCAAGCATCGACCCCGTGGCGATTCGCAGCCTCTTTAACTGCGGAAATTTCAAATCCGGAGCTGAAGCGGTGGTGTACGTCGTCTGAACGACAGACTTCGAGACGCTGACATTGGTCCCCGCGAGTTCCTCCGCACTCAGCCCCATCAGCTCCAGCGATTTCAGCCCTTTCAGTCCTGCAATCGCCGGCACGACCTCGGGGCTAATGGATTGATAGTAAAGACACAACTCCGTGAGCTGCGACTGCTTCTTGAGCCACTTCGCAAGAGCAGGGGAGGCATTCCCCACGTTCAACCGAAGCATCTCCAGTTTCTGAATCGATGTCAGTTTTTGAATCGCGTCGACCGCACCTCCGCCTCCTCTTGAAAAGAGGAAAGATCGATCGCCAGGCTCGTTAGCCACGTCATCCCTGCCAGAGACTCAATCTGCTCCTTCGACAAAGGCTGATTGGAAAAGTTGATCCCCAGGACATTCCGCAGTGTCGTCAAGGCCCGGAATTCTTCCGGGGTGAGAACCGGCCCTCGTTCACTCTGAGGAAATCCGACCATCCAGTCTGCTGCCGCCAGGACCAGGTTCGGAGACTCCCCCATTTGTTCCGCCAAAGGGCTAAGAATCCAGTCACTGAAACCGGGAATCTTGTCCAGTGTCTCAATGACGGTGAGAAAACGCTGAGTGCGCGGCGTCTCAACAATGTCGATGAATCCATTCCCTTCGAGTTTTGTGAGGACTGCCAACTGGGACTGCGAGTGATGAAACACAAACACCCGCAGCCCCGCCCCCAAAATCAGCACCAATAGCACCGGTGCCACGAGCCACACCCGCCATCGCCGATACCATCGCTTCCGAGGCACCTTCGGGGCGACCTCAACCGCCGGGGAAACATCCATGTCGCTAATCTCAATTTCTCTTCCATGAAATCATATTGCTCGGGTGATCCGCACACAGTGACCCACCTACCTGGGTGACCAATTTATGGGAACCGGCTTCAACTCGACTCTCATTTGTGATCCGAATGCACAGGTCAGACTCCGCCTGATGTCGCGGACTGGCAAGTCACATCTAATTAGCACCGCTGCCAAAGTGTTCAGGAATTCAGAAACGGAGGCAATCCCCAACGTCTCATCCCTCGGCACGGCGGGAATCACATTCAATTTCAAACCGGCGGTCTCCAGGCCAGGCTTCTGAGTCTCGTCGATTCGAATTGTTGCGGGCAGCCTCAGTTTTCGTATCCCCTCAGAGGTGATGTTGGTCTCACGCAAATCAATACTTTTGAGATTTGTTAATTGATTCAAGTACGGAATCGCACGGTCATCGATCTTGTTATAGGCCAGCGACAGAAATTCCAGTTTCGGCGACTTCGCGAGCAGCGGAAGCGCGGAAACCTCAACGTCACAATGCAGAAGAATGATTTGCGACACGTTTGTCATTCGCGCTAAATCCATAAAAATGCCACGATCAATGGCCAGCGACGACAGGTGCACGATTTGCAATGACGGGCTTCGAAGCAGCAATTGAACGGCCCCCGTTCCAGACCCCTGTGCCGGACCAACCAGAGACAAATTCCTTAAAGACTTCGACTGCATGGAAAGTTCAGACGGCCCCTGAAATTCCCCGAATGGGGCCTGCATCCCGAAGTCTCTGACCGACGTCATCCCCGCGATTGTCGTGAGCAATTCCTGGTCGAGATCTGTCGCAACAATAAGAACGCTCTCCAGTCGTGACATTCCTCGCAGCAACTTTGTCGCCTCCGCCGCGGACAGTGGCTGATAGCAGTGGAAGTGACGCAGCCAGTGCATTCGGCTCAAATACTGAATCTGAACAGAGCCAAGAGGTGCGTGCGAAAGACTGAGCGAATTGACCGATCGGGACTGAGCCAGATACGCCGCCTCCTGTTCCGTCGGAGCCACGTCAGACAGATACTCGATGTGATGTGACTCCAGGAACGAGCGTTGTAGGGGACCGAGCAACCAGTAGGACACCGTAGACATCAACGGCTTCGCGAACGGAACCGGGAGATTGCTTCCCCAGTTCTCCCACCGGCGAATCTTGACTGCCAACGGCGCTGAGCCCGTCTCTTTGTTGAAACGCGGTCCTGCCGCGCGGCCTGCCTCCTCCAGCCACGCCACCCGTGGACCATCCCGCCACGTCTGCACCAACCCGTAAACCATCACCAGAAACAGCCACAATACCAGAATTCTCCAGCGACACCGCCACCATCGCCCTCTCGGCGGAGATATGGGGGTTATTGCTTTCTGTGGGAAGTCTGTCATCGCAACATAATGGTTACACAGGTGTCTTGAATTAACCTCACCAGTATCCCCGGTCCAACGCATGGAAGCGAGACGAACCTCTGGCCAAAATTTATCAGGCCAGGCTAAACAATCGCCCCTCTCGTGACTAAGGCACCCACTAACACCCAAACGGAGCCGGATACCGAACTTCCCCCTCCAGCCCGAGAAGGGCTCCCGGAACCAGTTCCATCGCCATCCACTCATCCCCCGAAAACGCCGACCGCAACCGCCGCGCCAACTGCGAATCGAACCCGAACCGCGGGTAATAATCCGCATGCCCCAGCACCACAATCGCACGTTCCCCCATCCCTTTCGCCTGTCGGATTGCTTCCCGAATCAGCGCGGAGCCGATCCCGCGCCGTTGATACTCCGGCCACACCCCCACTGGAGCCAGCGACAACAGCGGAACGATCCCTTCCCCGGTATGCAACGGCAATCGGCTCAGCAGGACATGCCCCACAATCTCATTCTGCTCAACAGCCACCAGCGACAGCACCACAAACCCACCCGCGCGCAGCGCATCCACCAGCTTCGCCTCATCCTCCTGCCCAAACGCCCGCGCATGCACCGCATGAATCGCCGCAATATCCGCGTCAATCTCAGCACGAATCAGCAACTGGTCGTTGTGCAGTGTCATCAATACATTCTTCGAGGGAAATAGGGGGAGATCGCATGCATCCTACCGCGGAATTCGCGCTCCCCGCGAGGGAAGTCGGTGATATGATGGGGGTGGAGTTAAAAATAGCCTTGTGGGGAGATCCCGATGTCGACAACCAGAACCGATGAACTTCTGGACGAAATCCTGAAGCTTCCGGCTGCCGAGCAGGCCAAGCTGTTTCGAAAATTAGGAGAGAAGATCGAGTCTCCGGACGAATCCTACTGGTTTCTGAAAGATCCGGAATACCTCGCGGAACTGGAACGCCGCGCCGCCGATACAAAGAATTCTGTTCCGGCCTCTGAGTTATGGAGAAAGGAGAGTTCCGTTGCGGACTCTCCTCTATGAACGGTGGGCTCGGACCGAGGTTCAGGACGCGGCTGAGTTTTACGAACTCGAGAATCCGGTGGCTGCCCAAAAGTTTCGTGAGGCGATCGAGGAAACTGCCGAACGAATCCTTCTCGATCCGGAATCCTATCCGTGTCTGTTCAGCAGGCTGCGATCATTGCGAGTCTCCGGTTTTCCATATGTGATGGTTTATCAGATTGTTGACGAATCGACAGTTCAGGTGGTCGCTGTTCCTCACACCAGCCGCAAACCCGGATACTGGTCCAAACGTTCATAGGCGGTTCCTGATCACATGCAAGCTCTCCGCCTGACTTCCTCCGGAATTCAATTCGTCACCGATGCCCCGGCTCCCGAACCCTCAGGCCGGGAAATTCGCATCCGCGTCACCTGCGCCGGGATCTGCGAAACATACCTGCAGTTGATGCAGGGGTACATGGGCTTTCACGGGACGCTCGGGCATGAGTTCGTCGGCGTCGCGGAAAACGGCCGCTATGCGGGACAGCGCGTCGTCGG
>JAXMBX010000051.1:0-36046 GCA_046349635.1 Planctomycetales bacterium | reverse complement strand
AGGTTCGAACCAAAGATTTCGACGGCGAGGGTTCGGAGTTCCTCGGACGTGCCGGAACTCGTGATTTCGTGAACTCGTTGAGCCGTTTTGATCCATTTTCGAACCGGTTCGAGCCAACCAAAGTGTCCCTGCTCGATTTCCAGAAGTTTTGCCTTCAGCGTCGCCCGTTCCGATTGCAACTCGTTCTGTTTTTGGACGTAGATTACCCGGTCAATAGCTCCGTCCAGGAGTGTGTCCGTGAGGAGGCCGAGTTTTGTGGCCACCACCTGTTGCCGCTGTCGGATCGAATCCCGAGTCGACTCCAGATTCGCGACACCGGCCGTGAAGCGTGCCTCAGTATATTCGAGCAATTGGGCCGCGACTGAATCGGGAATGCCGTAGCGATCAAGAGTTGTGGATAACGCCATCACGAGGTCCTCGGATCGGATGTACGGGGTGGTACAGACAACAACTCGTGACTGTCGTGAGCATCGATAGTACACGATGCCTTTCTGTGTTTCGGAGGTGATGGACATTCCGCATTTCGCGCATCGAATGAGACGGGTAAAGGGCTTGGGAGTCTCCTTCGTTCGAACAGTGGGTGCTCGGACGTCCATCACCTTTTGCACCTTGTCGAAGAGCTGTTTTGAAAGAACCGGTTCGTGTTTCCCGTCGTACACCACGCCCGCATACCGAAAGGCTCCGTAGTAGATCGGGTTCGTGAGCATCAACCGGACCGTATCCTTGGAAATTGGACCGCCGCGTCGGGATGGGTTGCGACTCTCGGTGGTCATTCCTTTGGAAGCGAGGAACTGTTGCAGGCTGGCAATGGTCTCGGTGCCATTTGCAAATCGTTCGAAGGCTTCTGCGACGACGGGACCAAACTCGCGGTCAATTTTGATCGTCTTGGTGCGGCGGTCGTTGAGGTAACCGCGGGGAGTAGGACCAGGGTATTCGCCTCGAAGGCATTTCTGGGAGATTCCGCGTTTGGTAACGATGGAAAGGTCATCGGAGTATCTCTTGCTTTGAGCAAATTCGATCCCGAGTACACTTTTTCCTTGGGGGTCATTTGCGAACCAGAAGACGGGGAAGCGGAGATCCTTGATGACTCCGGTGTCGAGCCAGTAGATGAGATCACCTCCATCCTTGCTGTTTCGGGCCAGGCGATTTGGGTGATATGACAGAATGCCGTCGGCCTCACCCGCTTCGATCCGTTTGAGCATTGCGGCATAGACTGGACGTCCCGGTGCCTTGGCGGACTGATGCTCGACAAAGGTGTCGACAATCAAGAGCCCGCTTGTCGCGGCATATGTTTCGCAGGCGGTGCGTTGACCGTCTATGGATAGCGCCTGCATGTCGTCTCTGTCGGTTGATTTACGCAGGTAAAGAAAGTATCGAAATTTGTTCATAAAGGGTTTGTTTAATGGGTAATTGGCTTACGAAAATGAACGGGTGTATTCCGGCACGTCCGAGGAACTCCGAACCCTCGCCGTCGAAATCTTTGGTTCGAACCTGACCCTCGACGGCAAAATACTCAGAGGTAGAGCCGTAGAACCGTGGAACGCCCTCGTCGGTTTTGACCCCGCAACTAGTCTTGTGCCCGTCCTCGACGCCATTCGAACGGCGTTTGGGATTCCGGAGTAGGCTCCGGCGTCATGTTACCACGCTCATCCGAATCCCTGGAACTTGACGACTGGCCACCCTGGTGGTCTGGCCTCGGCACTGGTCAACCATCCCCGCTGGGGCTCCGTGATCACTCTTATGCACCGGTTTGGATTCGAACTCCACCCCTGTCGAGTGAAGGAGCCAGTGATCAGGCTTGAACCGATGAGGTACGCTGGCCATATCAGACACGCCGAAAGGGCCTCCCCGGCCCCCTCCCCGCGGTGGGGAGGGGTGGCGAAGACCAAATGTGGCGCTGCTGAGCCCTGGAATCGTCGTGGAGGGGGATATTTTGACCCCCGACATCCTCGGGTTCTGGAGCGCGCCTCACGGCGCCAGCGAGAAACCCGTTCGCCTCACGGCGTAGGGACCCAACCCGTTCCCCGCACCGGTTCTTCACCCGCCTCACGGCGCAGAAGCCCCACGGGTTCGCCTCACGGCGTCGGGAAACCACCCGTTCCCCTCACGGGGGACTCCCCGACCCGTTCTCCCCGCGCCTCACGGCGCTGAGGACGCACCCGTTCGCCTCACGGCGCGACGGTGTCCCCGGTTCCCCTCACGCGGTCTCCTCCACACGTGTTCACGCGCCGAGACGGCGCTCTCCAGAACCGGTTTCCCCTGACGGGGCGGCCTATCGGTTCTCCGTACGCTTAACGGTGCTCGGGCTCAACCGGTCCGACGCTCCGACTGAAATCCAAGCCAAAGGCGCTAAAGGACAAAATATGTCCTTTACCGGTTTACGGCGAGCAAGGAGGATTCACACCCCTTACATCCGAACTATCAAGTGACTCAATTGCAATCGGTTGCAACATCGGCAAGTCTCCAGGGACACAAATAGGGATGAAATTTTCCGGCCGGCTGGGTCACGAACTGGCCTGCGTAGTCCAAGCGTGGGAGAAGTTGCCGGAGCATGTGCGCCAATCCATTGCCACACTGGCCGAAGCAAATACACCCCGATGAAATGGGCGGTGAAGCCTTTGGGCACTGTGAAAATCTAATCCCAGGTTGCAGCGCTTCGCCTAAAAACGGCACTCGGTGGGCGAATTCTCCCCCGGCTCAGAAAATCGAGGCCTTCTGTCCGGCGATGCATCTTGCAAGGTCCAGAAAACCTCGTCTCAATCGCCAGACACAACCACATTTCCAGACAAGAAACACTCCGTTTATCAAGGTGAGGCTATGTCAGAGACATCAAACCCCGTAAAAGGGATCGCGGAAACGATCATCGCAGAACTGGATCATTTTCAGAAACACTTTCGTCCCTACGGTGGAGCTCTTTCTGGATACGGCCAACACCAACTACTCAATGAGCCATGCGTTGGCTATGTAGCCGCCAGGCGCGCCGATGGCGTCATCGAAGAGTTCTTCATTTGCCGACACAACACTCCATCCAATTATCAGCCTTCCAAAGACACCATAAGCTATGCTGCATACCTCTCTCCGCTGGGTCGCATTATCGCCAAAACACCTGGCGACGCTCACCATTATGAAGTCCTAGACAGACTAGGAAATGTTGAAGGCAAGCATGCCTACGCACTTGAAACCAAAGATGAGTTTCGTCCTAAAAAAGAGGACGCTCATTGGGACGCAACGGATAACCGCATCGCTTGGATTGGTGGGCGTGTGGCGGTTCGGTCGCTTCGCAGCTTACTAAGGGGCCTTACCGAAAAGGAACCGCCCAGGGCGATTCGCTATTCTGTCCAACTTCCCGATCAAGCAGTTCTTGACGAGGCTCAGGATGATATTTTTCGGCTGCCCCTGTCCGAATATATACTCATTACTGGTGCTCCGGGGACCGGCAAGACGACAGTATTGCTGAAGCGGCTGTCCCAGAAATCGAAGAAGGAGTTTCTCACGACGACAGAGTTGAAGGGTTTGACGGATCAAGTCTTTAAGGATGGAAAGTCTTGGCTCTTGTTCACTCCGAGCGATCTGTTGAAGGTTTACTTGAAAGAAGCTATGGCCAAGGAGTTTCTGCCGGCTAGCGACGAGCATGTTAAGGTTTACCGCACGTTTCGCCTAGAGGTGCTCCGTGACAGTGGGTTCATTAAAGTTGGGCCGCGCGGGTTTTTCAAAATGGCCCCGGTAGACCAGACGTTAATGAAGCGCGTCACCGGACCGGAACAATTGAGCCTAAATCAGGCGTTTAGCCTGTATCTTGCCAATGCCTATTTTCTTCTGTTCCGCGATTCGCTACTAAAGTTCAGTAACGACATTCGAGACACCCTGGGCAAGTTGACAGACGAAAACCAGAAGGTGCTTCTTACTGCGTTGGATATCATGGCAAAACCGCATGATGATCAGGGTGAGTTGCGGGAAGCTCAGCGTCGCGCAACCACTTACCGCAAGCTGAACGAAGACCTTACCGCTATAGTAAAGACGACCAGGGGCATCGTAGATACGTTGGATAGTATTAGAAACATCTCGCCATCTTCAATCTACGCATACTGCGATAGGTGGCGGCAGGCGGTGCCTACTCTTAGCACCGCCGAAGCCGAAACTGCAATCTTCCCAAATGTTCCGCCTCTCGTGTCAAAGCTTCGAAGGGAATTACGTGACTTGATTGAGTCACTTTCCTTGTCGCGCCTGTTTCTACACATTGCGAGGTCTTATCAGGAGTTTCGCGAGGGCAAAGACACGCGCACCAGATTCTTCGCGTCAGACACTGAAAAGGCAATCCGAGACCGTCAGTTGTCCGAACCTGAGCAAGACGTGCTCCTATTCCACGCACTAGAGTTTACCCGCCAACTCCGCGGAGACATTCCTGCTGACTCGACGGGAGTGCCGGATGAGATCCGTTCATTGTTACCGCGCTTTAGGCTCTTGATCACCGTAGACGAGGCGTCCGACTTTTCGCCCCTAGAACTCGCTTGCATGGAGCGGTTCGCCCTTCCTGAAGGTGGGGTTACGGTGTCTGGAGATGTCATGCAACGCGTCACAGAAACGGGACTTCGGGAGTGGTCCGATATGGACAGCATTTGTCGCGCCTATAAAAAATGCGAGCTAAACGTCAGCTATCGACAGACTGAGCGACTGTTCAATATTGCACGCGATCTCTATAAGAACGCGACAGGAAGCCAACCCGCGTTCAGATCAGCCTATCCCAGCCGCCCCGAAGATCCGCCGGCGTTGAGTTTCAAATCAAGTAAAGATGCGCCGGCGTCCCACTGGATTGTAGACCGAATCTGCGAGATCTTCATTCTGGGCAACAATCACCTTCCAACAACTGCGGTCCTGGTTCCAACCCCAGCCGACGTTGAACCTCTCAAGGCAGCACTTCTTCCACTTTTGCATTCAAACGGAGTGGAACTTGAGGCTTCGCAAGGTGGCCAAAACCTTGGGGATTCCGCTCGCGTGCGGATATTTCCTGTTGAGCACATCAAAGGGTTGGAATTCGAAGCGGCGTTCTACGTCGGACTGGATCGGATGGCCGAGATCCATAAAGAGCTTATTGATAAATACGTTTACGTAGGGTTAAGCCGGGCAAGAAGCTTACTGGCTGTTACCTATGAACGACAGTTCCCGACGAGGCTCAAATGTATTGAACAACACTTTGAGAGTGGTGGCTCATGGGCTAAATGCCTACCGGGGCAAGAGTCGGCTCCCGAATAACCCGGCTGTTCGGCTTGGCTCCTGAGCGCTGCGTCCTTGAGTTGAATTTGAGTTTTCACGGTCGTGGCTGGGGAACCCCTGCCGTTCGTCTGCGGTCCGTCGCCCTGCGCCGAAAGAGGCCGCGAGAAGCCGGGCGGCCAGCGGGAGGGGTCTTCGGAGGGCACCGTGTCCGGCCCCCGGCTGGAGCGGCCAGGCAAGGGCAAAGGAACGGCTCGAAAAGGCGGGCAGCCATTGGACCTGAAAACGCGCCGGGGCTGACGCGAAAGCGCAGCCCCCTGTCATCTGACGACTGAACCCGCAGCCGGAGCGCGGGGACGGGTGGCGCTGCTGGCTCCCCCCTCTTCCGCCACGCCGGCCCGGTTCGGAGACGGAGGATCAGTGGTCAGACGGGAACGGTCTTGGGGAGGGATGGCGGTCAGTTCCGCTAGAAGGAGGCTGGCTGCGCTCCCTCCTCCCGCCTGTCCCGGCTGTTTCCGCACAGTCGGAGCAAGGAGACACGTTCTGCGAAGTCGGCGAAGCGGAACTTGGAACGGAGCGGAGCGGTCGGAAAGCGGGCGGGGCAGGCCCCTCCTCCAGGCGGTAGTCGGCGGGTCTGTCCGGCGTCTGCCACCGTCCCCTCCTCCCGCTTCAATTGGTCTGAGCGCGTTCGCCTGAACTTAAAAAGGAGATCGGTGCGAGTTGGGCTGCCAACCAGCGCACCGTTAGAATTGCTCCAAATCTTCTACCGGATGTAAAGGGATCAGAGTTCCGTTCGTTGTATACTCAGTAAAACGTCTGAATTGAAACGAATCACGATCCCATTGTTGCACCGTATTAATCCAATTTCTCGTGTATTCCTCAGGGGCATTCATGCCCTGAAAGTCTTTAAGTGTTCTTATCCCTAGCCTGGCAGCGATCAGGATTTGCTCATACAATCTGCGGTGGTTTTCGTTGGGACATCCTCGTTCAACAAATCGAGGTTGCAGGTCATGTTGTCGGAAGAGTGGTCTCACCGTATCGGCCAGCTGCGGGACAGGATCGATTGTTACCCAGGTAAGATAATTCTGAAACGGAGCGAGATCTCCAGGGAAACTACAGTGTAGTTCCGGCGATGCAACATCATGACTTGGAAAATCCTGTTGCAGTTCATGCTTCATTTTCGGAAACCATCTCTGCCCTGTGTTAGGTTTTTGCGTAAATAAGCGTGAGACATCGTCAATCCCCAGTCCATGAATCTCGCGTGAAAAACCGGGCCTGCTTGCCGAAACCAGCGAAATACAAACCTCGGCCGCCGTGGTGAGTATGCTGGGGTTTAGTTGCAGCAGGATGGGGCCGAAAGGATTAGGGAGCGAACGGGCTGTTCCGCCTCGAAAAAACCAAAACCCAAAATCCGAAAAATTAAAAAAGACTTTGTCCCAAATATCATTCGCGTGGTCGATTGCGTCCGTTTCGTATGCTGTGAAAGGATGGCCGCCCAGACTCAGGAGAGAGCGCGTTGGGATTCCGCCTAGATTCAAGTAACTCAAAAGATCGGCATAGTGACATGCATGATATAACGATAGCCCTTTTTCCTCCAAGATGCGAATTGTCTGGGGAATCTGAGTGGCGGAGATCAATGGCACCTCGCAATGCCACATTCAACTGGGGCAATGCTCAAGACGATTCTTTACGTGGTTGTTCCGTCAACTCTCCTGCCGTTTCAAGATGCCGAAGACCGAGCCTTGCAGGTTGAGTTCACCGGTCCGGGCACGGTTGACCATCGCCCGGAAGTAAGCCCCGGGCTGGCGGACCGGATCGTCCGGCCGCAGCATCGCCTGATCGGTGAGCAATAGGGACACCGCGGCCCCGTGCCGGCCAAGCGTGTGACACGCCTCGCCCCAGTTCCCCTGGCTGATGCGGAGGTCGGGTTTAAGCCGGTAAGCCGCTTCGACCAAGTCGCTCCAGTTGACCGGCCGGGGATGCATCGGGACGTGTGCCCGGAACCGTTCGCTGCCGGCATTGATCGCCTGCTTGGGGCTGAGATGCTGCAACCCCTTGCCGAAGTCACCCTGCCTCCCCTCGCCCCGTTGCTGGGCTGCGGGCTTGCTGGGAGCCGCTACGCTTTCCTGAAAGCCATTGGCTGCGCCCACTGACTCTTCTGATTCTTGAGTGAAGGAATGGTAGTGGACGACAATGCCGTCGCCTGGGGGCGACGCTTTCTCCGACAACCACCCCAGCAAAGCCTGCGTCCGCGCCAGCAATTCCCGCAGGTCTGCCAGGTCCAGGTAAGTGCGGATGGGCACCGCCAGGGCCTCATAACGACCGGCGGCCTCACTTAGCCAGGCCGGTCGTTCTGCGCCCGCCTCCGCTTCGGCCAGCAAGGCGCACACCTGCCGACGCTGCGCCGAAATCTGCCGCTTGGTTTCCAACCACGCCTGATCCCGCAGCGTCTTCTCCTGCAACTTTGCCTCCAGCTTGCCCTTCAGAGCAGCCAAGGGCGACAGGTCCACGCCGTAGGCGTAGAGGATGCGGCCGGTCTTGGCACACCGCTGCCCGTGCCGGTGGTGGTTGCCGCTGTCGCTCCACGTCAGCGCCCCCGCCTCGAAGAACGCCTATTCCAGCCGTTGCACCTGCCGTTCGGTGACACTCAGGTCGAGCGCGGTCTTGGCGAGGGACTGATACACGACCGGCCGGCTGCCCCGCTCCCAGTCCGCGTCGCGGGTGAAGGCAAAGTAGTAGTCGAGCAGTTGGATCATCCGGTAGTGGCTCAGATTGAAATTCCGGCTGGCGCAGGCTAGACCGGTCAAGCAATCTTGTTCCATGCAAAAGCCACGGAAGCTACCTCGCGATCCAAATTCAAGAGCCGCCCAGATCGTCGCCCTTTCGACTGGCCAGGCGATTCCAAGCCTGTTACCGAAAGAGCCCGATCCAAATCCGCCTGAGGAATCTAAAGGAGGCAAGAACCCAGCGGCCGTGGCCCTTGGCAGGCTGGGCGGACTGAAGGGTGGGAAAGCTAGGGCGATGAAATTGACTCCGGAAAGGAGAATGGAGATTGCCAAAGTGGCAGCCGCTTCCCGATGGAAGCGTAACGCTTCTTAAGATCGGAATGGGATGATCTCACCCGTGTCTCCTTCAACCCTCATCGTGGGTGTCTTAAACGACGGGAGTTTAACCATCTCTCCGAAGTCGTCGCGAAGGTATCCATCAGGCAAGCCGCAAATTTCTTCAATGTCCTCTGCCGGGCGCTCAAGGTCATCTGCGATTTGCTGCCGAGTCTTAAACCCAGCCTCTAGCATGGCGTCAACACATTGACGAAAAAGACGAGGATATTCTGCCGGCATTTTGTCATCACCCGGCTCCTTTCTGCGCCAACCCCTCTTTGAGAGGCTTATAAAAAGCCTCTTCTTGGAATCTTCATCAATGACTCCAAGATTAAAGCAACGATGAATCTGCATTGCTATAGACACCCTCCATCGCTCCTTCAACGCCAAGAAGCTTTCCAGCGTTGGAGATCTCAACTCTTTCAAATATGACTCGCGAGGAAGCAGGAACGCTCCAGCGAATCTATGGGCTTGCGATTCCATCAGCGCGTGAATTTCTGAAGTCCTACTGGAAACATTTCTATGAAGTAAATAGTGAGCCAATTCATGGGAAGCATCGAACCTAGACCTTGCACATGAAGATTTGTCTGACGCAATTATAATTGCAGGGCGAGTTGACGCAGTCCATTCCGACAACCCATCAAGGGTTTCTGCTTCGAGAGGAAATCTACCAATCAAAACTCCGTTTTTCTCAATGACATGAATGACGTTTTGAATCGGAGAATCTCCAAGGTTCCAAAATGTGCGGCACTCTTTCGCGTACGATTCAATATCGTCCCCAGTGATTGCTTCAGCAGATTGGTTCACATTAAAAACAGGCATATTCAAAACGGGAAAGTCGAATACACCTTCAAAGTATTCCGCGCACTCGCAAAGCCATTCGTATTTTCGCTGAGCCCGCCTTCTAGCCTGTTTCGTGGCTGAACTGAGCGACCTCCAATAAAATCTAGCCCCGTCGCTTTGGTTGTGCCGAAGAAGGAAAAAAGCGGGTTTAACATTCAGCGCAGCCGCAAGCCTCTCGATGACGTCTTGAGTTGGGCTTGCGGTTCCGTGCTCATATTGTGAAACTGATGAAGATGAGATTCCTGCAATGGATGCCAAATTTACCCCAGTAAGGCCCCTGATCTCCCTAGCTTGAATAAGTCTTTCTCCCAAAAACGACTGTACTCCTTTTGCCATAATTATTCCGTTCCGAATGCGACTTTTTGCTTCCAGCGAATCAGCAGATCCTTGTCTTCTTGGGCCTGAGTCTCTGCCGGGTAATTCTCAAGGATATCGTAGAAGTCAAATCTGTGCGCCCACCGTTCGTTTGACTGAGACGGAAACCCAACTCGAAGGTAATCAACTTTGTACTTTTCGTGGCTGTTGACGCTATAGAAAATGACGGCGTTCAGCATTCCACCATCGTCTTCCCGCATTGCCTTCGGCATAAACGGCATCTCGAACTGGTTCATCACCGCATTAAGTCGAGCGTTCGAGTCTCGAAAACTTGATCGTCTCAACATGAAGTACTCGGGCCCAAGTTTGTGTGAGCACGTCAGCATCAGCCGCCCAGCTCGGATCTGTGTAAATTTGTGGTTTCCAGACTCGTTCGATTCGATTGTAGCGGAGAGTCCAAACTGCTCCGCTAAGTCTCTCATGCGCTTCTCCCAGACCGCCCTGCGTTCGTAACCGAGCATCCAATTCATTTCAGGGTGCCCGTACCTACCAGAGGCAAGGTTTTCCATGGCTTTTTCGTAGGACTCTGCGCACGCCCATTCCACGCTGGCCATCACGGCTTTGACGAAATCCTTCGGCAAGCTGCTACTGGTGATATTCAACAGTTGCGTTTCCATACTTAAATCGGTATCCGGTTTAATCGAAACGGAAGAAGTGGTCAAGAATTTTAATCCAAAACGCCAGTTCAGCCCGATGTATTCAACTAAGTCACTTGACCGGTCATGCATAAACAGTCACTTTGATCCCGTGAACAAGCTCAACCTCGAAGAACGGAAGCGGATCGTGTCGGCTCTGGTTGAGGGTAACTCGATGCGGCCTGAAGCACCTTGGCCTTGAGCAGTCTCTCCGGCGGAATCGAAGGACGCCCCTCGTGGGCGTACATCTCGTCGAAGAGTGGCGACAGGTCCTTGAGTGCCGCATCCACCAACACCTTGATCCGGCGCAGCGGGTGGTTCTTCGGCACCCGACTCTCAGGCGAAATCAGGCAGAACAGGTCGGTCTGGGGATCCACGGCTCCACGCATTCCAATCCGACGATCCAACTCAAATCCTCTTCACCATCGGCGCAGGGTTTTTCAATGAACTGCTAGCGCATACAGGGAAGATGAGCGCTGAGCTAGCGATATCTCCATTCCTCGAAGGTTGAGTAGAGTTTCGTTCCGTTTCTCTCATGTCGCCTTCCCACAGGTGAGGGCCGAAGCATTTGCGTGATGATGAAATCGACCAAGTCTGGAAACCGTTCGACGGCTAGGTGATGCCGAGTGCGGGACTTCAATGAAAACCTCACCTTGATTTTCTTGCCGAGGCGACCCGGATTCATCGCTTCCACACCGCTCCAGTACTCGACGGCCAACCCGAACAAGTAATCGATGTAGCCCGCCAGGTTCGCGTCAGCCCCAATGGAATTCTGCGGATAACGGCTGAACTCGGATTTTCGCGGTGCCTTCTGGGTGATCGTGATGTTCCCCTTATTGTGGTCACCTACCGCGACTGAGATACCGCCGCCGTTGCTTTTGGCGGAGACGCTCCGCGTCCCGGCCGCGGCTTGGAACAGGGCTTCAGCCTCACGGGAGACCTGCGGGGTGATTTCCAATCCTCCCCCTTTTTCGTGGAGTTCCTTGATGTTGGTCAGCAGCTCAGAGGTGTATGTCGTCTCATCAGAATCGACGAGTTTGTGACAAGTGCGACACAGAAGCAGCAAGTTGGGGTAGTCATCCTTTTCGGCCTGCGTCAGGCTGGCATCGCAACGGGGCCCTTTCTTGCTTCGCGCCTTGATGTGACAGATTTCTCCCACTGGTATGTCGTTTAGGACGATAGGCGCGGAGCACTGTGGCATCGCGCACAGATTGGACGACTTCGCGTAGAGCCTTTTGATGGTTTTCAGTTGAACACTCACGATCGTGGAATGTGCCAAGGGGTTTCGTTGAGATTTTTTCAACTGTACGGCTTCAGAGATAATCGAAGGAATCAAGAGACGCGGTTGTTCTTTTCCACTATCCAGTTTTCAGCAATCCAAAAGTCGCTCCTTGCAGATTTAGTTCGCCGGAGCGCACCCGCGATGCATGGCACGAGAATGGGCCGCGGGTCTTCTAACGGGACCATCCTCGCGCACGAGCGCTTGGACAGTCAGCAACAGGCACACGGCATCGCCTTCTCTGCCCACCGCCTGGACGGCTTCCACCCAGTTTGACTGACTGATGTGGAGAAGCGGTTTCAGCTGGTAAGCCCCCTTGGACAAGATCGCTCCACGCCAGAGCTCGCGAGTGCATCGGCACCAAGGTTCGGAAACGGGTGCTGGCCACGTTGAACACCTGTTCCGACCGCAAACGATGAAGTCCGGTTCCGAGTTCTCTCCCCTCTTCCCGTCAGTACAGATTGACGTCGACCGTCGCAATGAGCTTATAGGGTTCTGATCGCTCAGTATGGTAGAATATCTCCATGCCCTCACCAAAAAGCGGACACGCAAATATTTCCCTCCAACCCCGCGACTTATCCATCCTCCGCGCCCTTTTCGAATGCCGCGTGTTCACGACAACCCACGCGGCCTCCCTATTCTTCAACGGCCGCAAAGAGGCGGCGAAGAAGCGCCTCCAGATTCTCAAGCGGGCTGGCCTCATCGCTGAACGTCCAAGGGCCCCAAGCGAACCCGCTGCTCTCTACCTTACCCGTAAAGGACTCGAAACTCTTCGAGACGACGGAATTCTCAACGAGTACCCGGCCTTCGATCTACCCACTCTCCTGCGTCGCGCCCAAGTTGGTAATTCGACCATCCGCCACGAACTGGAGGTAATGGACGTCAAAGTAGCCTTCCACGAGGCGATCAGCGCCCACTCCCATCTCTCAATCCCGAGGTTCTCGACTTGGCCCCTCCTCCATTCCTTCACCGTGAGTCACCCGAAGGGCACAGGGGCCAGGGTACTGGTACGGCCCGACGGCTACTTTGAAATCCACGAGTCCATTTCTGGCCCAACACCAGAGATTCATCGCTTTTTTCTCGAAGTGGATCGTTCAACCGAGCCCCTCGAAACTCTGGTATCGCGATCCGCGAGCTACCTGGCTCACTACCGCTCAGGCGGATTTGCGATATCCCAAGGAAAGGTCAGAACCAGCCTCCGGTCCTTCCCATTCCGTGTCCTGGTAGTAGTGAATTCACCGTCCCGTCGAGACAATCTCGCCAAGGCACTAATCACGGCAGACCCGCCAATTCAATCGATCACCTGGCTTTCCACGAGGTACGACCTCCTCAAGAATCCTCTAGGTGGGATCTGGATACTTCCTGCAAATCCAGGTTCGATTGGCGCCCGCACTGGGCGCCCTCTATTCAAATGATCGGAATTTGCGGAACTACGATTCAGATTCTCTATGGACTCAATTTCGACCTACGGCATCCTTACCCATCTTCCATTATGATCACCGAGGAGCGTCGCTGGGGGACGGAAGCAGGATCTGCCCGGTCGCCAAAGGAGCTTCCTTCGGAGACGCAGTGTCATTTCTGCTGAAATAAATTAGGCTGCCAAACCAGATTACAACCACCGCGGCCAAAATACCCAGAATACCGAATCGGAACAGCGACAGCAGGCGTCTCACTTTATCTTCCTGTCTCAAGACCGCGCCAAGTCGGCTCCGGAGTTCGTCTTTCCGAGTATTCTGCTTTTTCTCGAAATCGTTTCTGACCGCCTCTATGGCATGGCTGGTGGCCTCAAGTGTATTCTGTTGGTTGTCCAGCAGCTTGAGGGCGATGGCACCAACAATCAGAACGCTCGCGGAGAGGAAGGTGTTCCTGCCCGGTTTTGCTAGGTCGAATTTGTCCGCCATCAAGAGCGTGGCGATGGGGACTGCGAGGATCGACGATTGGATGCCACCCAGGATTCCGTTCAAGTCGACGATGAACTTTAGGCGCTTTTCCTCGAACGTCTTCTCGAGCTCTCCAAAAGAATTACCGACCCATAGTTCGTAGTCCCGGTTGTACGCGTCGTACACGCTCGATAGGTTGCGCAACAGCATTACGAAGCGCGTTTCCGGAAAGTGGGCGCGGAGGTGCTCCCGCAGGCATCGCTTGAACAGAATGATCCTTTGTTCTCGTTCGATAGATGCGCTTCCCAATTGCCTTTCGAGTTCCGGAAGTTCGATAAGCGACTGCAGATCTGCGCTCGTGCAATGGAAGGGGATTTCTAGCTTCTCTGGAGTGAGGAGAGTCACTTTTCCGGCTTCCGGAAAATCGGCGACCTGCTGTAGAAGCCGCTTCATGCGCAGCATTTGGCGATACTTCGCCACGGAATCCGGGACCTGCTCCGAGGAACTGCTGAGGCTGCCATGGCCGAAGAGGTAATAATGGTCCGGCTCCTCAGTGGAATGGCGCAGCAGGTCGTTGATGTCCTCGTAGTAATGCAGATGCTGTGGGCTCAGCACCAACTTCACGAGGATGCCTTCGGGCGGGATCGACGTGACCAAGCCGAAATCGACCACCCCGTCCGATGACGTGGACTCGTCCACGTGCCCTCTGTCTTGCAGGATTTTTAGGCCCTCAAGGTTGTTTGGCACGACAAGGATCTCGCCGGCGACCTTTCGGGTGCCAGGGACGGCCTCCGCGCCCTTCAGGGCGGAGCGGATGGAATGGTAGTGAAAAAGAGGCATGCGACCCCTTACTGGGTGGGATTCTCAATGTTCTTGAGCTTCGCCACCAGATCTTCGTCCAGGTCCCGGATTGTGAGCGTGGACTTCTTTTCGTCGAAAATTAGCCGATGCTCGGTACCCGGAGCACCGACCGTCTCCGCAGCAAACTGGATGACTAAGCCGTCGCTGCTCTTGTGACGGATGATCCGCCATCGCTTGAAGACTCCGCCGTCGGGCTTAATCGTGGCGCTGACCTTTGTCTTGCCGGCGTAGGAGGCAAAGGCGCGCGGCTTGACAGGATCAACGATGGCTGAGACCGAGTCCAAATCGAGTTCCTCGCCCTTTTTCACGCATTCTTCCACGTAGGATCGGAGTTTGCCCCGAATTTCTCCCAATTGGTCAGACTCGAAGTTGTTCTCCCGGGCGTAATCCTCAATGGCTTTTACCAAAAGTCGGCTGTCTCTATTCGGGTTGCGGAAGGCGTCGGGACCCAGGAATTCTTGAAAATACTGCGACATCTTCTTGCGAAACCCGGCATACGTCAGCGGCTTCTCGCCGAAAGTGCCGTTCTTCGGCGCGGTTATGAGCGCCGCCTTGTCGATCTGCTTGAGTTCCAGGTGCGTCACATCCAGGAGTTCCAGCTCCTCGTTGATTGAAAGTCCATCCTGATGGTGGAGCATCACAATGAGAATCTTGTCCACGCCGTCTTCCTCTAGCGTCGCAAAGACCACGAAACCGCCGGTCGCCATCTGTTGCGCCTTCATGCAGACGGACAGCCTGTGGGTGCTTTCCGACGTGAAGCTGTTGAATTGCTTTTTTCCGTTAAAGAAATCCAGGCACCAGGACGAGAATGGGTAAGCGGCCGTTTCGCTGTTGAAATCCGCGAAAACGCAATTGGGCTTGTCCTCGTTGGTTTTGAACACCTCCACGGCTAGTTTCGTGAATTTGACGACCTTCCCATCGTTTCCCGCTAAGGCGGCCTTGCGGATAGTCACGGAGGGGTCTTCATGCTGCTTTTTGTCGATGCGGTGTATGATGAACTTCTTGATCTTCATGGGGGCGTTTCGGATGGTGATCGAGAGGTGTTGTTTACTGGTTGGGTACGGACAAATGTTGCCCTCTTTCAGCCCGGCCAAGCCAGTCTTTTTGGGAGCAGTATCGCGGCTGGCTCAGACAACGGCCGTACTACCCCACCAAACTATCTACACATTTGGAGAAGCCCCGACTTTGTATACAGGTTTCGCGCTTTGGGGGTAATTCTGCGATCCCTGCGGTTTGCTTTGCCGCGGGTGCGAGGGCAAAATCCCACAAATGCTCTATGGGACGACCCAGCGGTGTTCACTCGAAGGGTTCAAGAGGAACGCAAAAGGGTGATGAGGCGAGGCAGGGCGGCTGCTTCAGTGAGTTCAGATCCCAGGGGGCGGCGCAAACCCAACGTCGACTTCCATGGCCACCTGCTGCGCCACATGGCGGTCGCCGCCAAACCCCATGAGCACGACATTAGCGTCCTCAAGCGCCTCAAACCCGTCGGCCTCCGTCATGGCGTTCCCAAGGGGGGTGCGGATCCTCAACATCTATGACCGGGCCGGCATCAACTTCGCCTACTGGGCCCGTGCCCGCCAGCAGTGTGCGGTCTACTTCCTGCGCCGCGTCAAGGAGGGCATGGTCTTCGACTACCTCCGGGAACTGGAGTGGAACCGGGACGATCTTGCCCTTCAGCAGGCCGCGCTCTCGCAGCAGGCTCACGACTTTCTCAAACACCCCGTCAAACACGCTCTCGGGCAACCGCTGACGAATCGCCGTCATTGAGTTGTGGGCCGGGGTGGTATCCGTCGGGGCTGCCCCAGGAACTCCCTCAGAGAACGGCTGTCCGCGCAACGCCAGGTGATGCCTCGCTGGCTGTCGCTGCCCTCGAAGCAGCCGATGAAGAGCATCCGGAAGTAGATCCCGGGCGGAATCGAAGGACGTCCACCCTCCTTGTAGTGGGGTGCACAAAGCCCCTCCACGAACTCGTCAACCCCCGCCTCCGCCAGGAGTTGGTGCAATCGCGGGTAGAACGTACGGGACGGAGATCTGGCCAGTTCGGCCACGGGAATGAACATTTCCCGCTGCTGCACCGTACGCCTCCCAAGAGTCATGCCTTCCTCACGATCACACCGACAATCTGTCCAACCGCCCCTCTGGGCCTTTGAACGGCCTCTTAAACGAAGTGAAACAAAAAACCCGCCCTTTGTAGAGCGGATTGCAAATTAAATCTATTACTGTATACTTTTATCTAAAGAATAACTTTAGTTAATGCGTTTTCATACCTTGTGAGTACAACCACTGGCAAACCATTCACTTTGAACATCGAACATGCAAACCCGCGACGCGTCTTAAGCACCTCCATATTCCTCCGTTTTGTAGCTGAACTAACCGCCCCCCATTCCCCACGCCAATGACGGCAAATAACACCCCAAATTTCAATTACCGAAAGATACTTAGACACATCCTCATCGATTCGCAGATTTCCTATCTGAACCATTTCTTTTCCAGAGCAGCACCTGACGAACTTGTTTAAAGAGCTCATCAGTCAATTGAATCACAAAGCCGGGATAAAGTAAATACCACGTTAACCTTTGATTGGATCAATAACAACTCCATCGTCAGTAACACGCTCCAGCTTACGTAATAAATAAACGATTGAACCAAAAGTATCTTGCCCTACATTCCGCAATCTGCTGCCAAGCCTCGCTGGTCAGCCGATTGCTTTGCAACTTCACCAGCTCCACAAAGCAAGTTACGTTCGCATCCTTATGAATAAAACTTTGGGCTTCAGGTCGATTAAGGAAAGACATCACCTCAATTACAAACTTTGAGCTTACAGATCGGTTTAACGATTTAAGCAATAGCGACCTTGCCCTAATGTAGTTAAACCAATACTTCGCATTTCGCTTTGGTAACGACTTTCCGCAAGCTGTGGCAAACAGATAAAACATTGTTGCCCGCTTTAACGCTTCCACATCTTGATCACTAAATTTCAAATTGAAACTAGAGGTACCCAAAATATTCCATACCTCCGGGTCATTTAGCCGACCAGAAACCACCATCGCCAGAATCGATCCCCTCGATGAATATTCTCTAATCACCCCGACGTAACTCTCGAAATAAGCGATTCCATTCTCCGAAAGATCCTCAAGAAGATCCGTTTCGATATCAGATACTCGATCGAAAACTACCCGAACGAGTGCGTTCACAAACTCCTGTTCTACACTCTCACTACGCAGTCGAATGCAGCCATAGAATATCCAAGAGAAACTCAAAGCGCCTAGATCAAGAGGAAACTTCGCCGCAAAAGTGCTAGCTATTTTGATCAGTGAATCTCTATATGGAGGATCGTCATAATAGTATACCCAGTATAGACATCTAAAAATCTGCAGCTTAAATCTATCAACTTCGACAAAATCTGCATTTATGCATTCAGTAAGAAGTGGAACCACCAGCTTTGATCGAACCCTTCGATCCACAAATTCGACAGCTGATAGTGATCGTAAGCAATAAGTTGGAGATTTAAACTGCTGCGAAGCAATCATTGAATTCAATGATTCATAGATTGCATCACCAGTAATTTTATAAACATACGATAGACGTGCGGCAGTGATATAGTAAATTACCCTACAATGATTATGCCTAAGTACTGGAACTACAGAAAACCTAAACATTGTTTTTAAAAAGTCTCCGAGTGCCTTTCTCAAAGCCTCGATTTGATTAATGCGAGAATTTGAATCTAGGTTAGTCTTTATGGGAAAGCTTGCCCGATAGATCGGATTAGAAAGCATCGGGTGTTTCGTCAGGTTGCCCTGCTTCATTATCACAATAAGTTGAAGCACTAGTGGGTCTGAATCATCATCACCAAAATTTAGCAAGTGGATCATTGTACCTGCCCATTGTATTTGGAGTATAATTCTTTCTGCAGGTTTCAGGCGCGGGGATATTTGAACGAATTCCTTCTGCGCCCGGATGATGTCCGCAGACTTCAGCGATCGAGTCGCACTTTTTAGGAGGGCGCTCGTGTATAAGACGGCGATCGCCGATGACGCAGAGACTATTTTGCCAGGCATTCTTGATATCAATTTCGCGCAGATGCGACTTCCGTCCTCTTCTTCATCTATGTCAAGAAGCGGAAGACTTCTCATTAACGTGATTGTGCACCACTTTGCGTCGATTTCGTCTTCGCACAACGTTGCAATCGACATCAATCGGTCTACTAAGTCTCGCGCCTGGATAGGAAGAGCACTTCCCGTCCGCTCAAAGATTAAGCCAACAATCTTCAGGAACGTAGACTCCTTACAGTTTTCTTCAAAGAATGCAACTGAACTATCTATAATTCGAAGGCAATCCGCATTTAAATTGAGATACCCCATTTTGTGCCTCAAGAGCAGGTCATAAACGGATTTTGCCACCCCGCAGTCTTTAACTTGGCACAGGCGTTCCAGTGTCAGGTAGAAGCTTTGGGTCTCGCATAATGATTGATAATCATAAAGGATAGTTTTAGTGAGCAAGATGAGTGTTAAGTAATGGAGATGCTGATTTCCTTGGGATGCGAAATTGGTCAGGCTTTCAAGGTCATTGTGGTCTAACTGGCTCTTCATTGCCATCTTGCAAATCACGCTGACTGCGGATTTCAAGGCCGCTGTGTATCCGTCCGAGGCATTTAGAACTCTGCGAGCTTCCTCGGGTGCATGCCTTAGGTTAAGCCAAGCTCGATGGATAAGAGTAGCCCTGTCAAAGGTTCCGTTATCATTTTGAAGTAGCTGGCTGGCATTCTGAAGTACAGTAAGGATCGCATCTTCCTTGATAACCTGTTCTTCAATGGTACTCTCTGTCAGTACCATTGATTCCATGTCATCCTTTTGTTCATTTGAAGCGTAATCGACAACTGCGCTCTGAAGGAGCGTCGCTTCTAACACATCAACAATGTCATCTAGGTTTTCGAATGGTCTCACCCAGGGAATATTGGGATTTCCATGTTCGTCTACTTCGTGCATGATGCGATTGACGAATTGGTACACGCCTAAATCAGCTGTATATTCGGGCGCGCTTAAATTCAGTTCTATACTGGGCCCTTCCTTTTTGAGTCTTTTTTGATAGTTCTTGCACTGATACCACACATTATTGCGAACAAAGACTTTGACGATTTTCCCGGCACGTCTCGCTGTGTCGTACTCCGCCTCTGTAATTGTTTTCCCTGTTGCATTATACTTATTACCGCTCCTAGCATCTATCACTACTATAAGGAGGTCGCAACGAGAAGCCGCCTCCAAACAGTTGCTCATGGCGTTACAATGCTCCACCTGGGGAAACCGCTCATGAAACCACCACGGCGACAGCCCCTTTTCCTCAATTGTTCTGTACAGGGAGAACAGGAGGTCATAGACATAGTCAGTTCCTGAAAGCATGATGGTTTTTATCGAGGCAGCTTCGTTGGTCATGTTGCTTTTGGAACGTTTGTCTTGGGGCTAATTAAGCATGGCTCGATTGTTTAAGTTTTGGCCAGCGCAAATTTGAGGTTGGGCCTTGGCCCTGTTGACTCAAAAGTTTTGACACCCTGAGGGAATGGCAAGTGGAAGGAGGACGAGGACGTTGACTCAAAAAGGATGACACCGGCTAAAGGGAGGGATGCCAATGAGCCGGAAGGTGGCGGAGGAGATGTTGCCCAGACTACGACAACGGTACGTGGGGCGTGGGCGTGAGGGGCGCACGCGACTGGTGGACGAGGTGTGCGAGCAGTGGGGATATAGCCGCAAGCATGCGATCAAGCTTCTGGGAGCGAAGGCCGGGTGGGGAGGAGACCCTGGGGTGCGCAAGGGGCGTCCGCCGAAGTATGGGCGTGAGGTGGTGGAGGTGCTGTGGCGGATCTGGAAGGTGGCCGAACAGCCGTGCGGGAAGAGGCTGAAGGCGCTGCTGCCGGAGTGGCTGCCGCACTACCAGAGGGAGCATGGCGGTCTAGCCGCCGGGGTCCGGAAGGGGGTGATGGAAGTCAGCGCGGCCCAGATCGACCGACTTCTGGCCCCGCGGAAGGCGCAGGCCGGACACCATGGACGGTGCGGCACGAAGCCCGGAGGGCTGCTGAAGACCCAGATCCCGATCCGGACCGACAACTGGGACATTACCCGCCCGGGGTTCCTGGAGGCGGATACGGTGGCGCACTGCGGTGGCAGCCTGGAGGGGGACTTCATCTGGAGCGTGACCTACACGGACAGCTTGAAGAGCTTCCAGCCCAAGAGCGGCCCGAAGAATCCGAACGATGGAGACCCCAGTAACCCCAACGTCGACTTCCATGGACAGAAGCGGAGCAATGCGACCCACCAAAGCACGACGGACCGGCAGGCGCAGTTTGCCCGCAAAGGCAACGGGCGCGAAGCCCGACTGAGCTTTGGACTCCATGCCCTGATGGAGAACCGCAACGGATTGTGCGTGCAGGCCATGGTGACGACAGCCTATGGAACCACCGAGTCCACGGGAGCTACCGAACTGCTGGCCCGACAGATCGAACAGTCGGAGAAGTCCCCGGAAACACTGGCGGCCGACAAAGGCTACCATAGTGCCGAGGTGGTCGGGTTCTGCCGGAACCACGGGATCAAGCCGCACATTGCCCAGCAAAAGGGACGTTCGGTGAAGGGCCTGGACGGGCGCACCACCCGAAGCCTGGGTTACCAGACCAGTCAGAAGGTGCGGAAGCGGATCGAAGAGGTCTTTGGATGGTGCAAGGAGATCGGCGGACTACGGCGGATCCGCAAACGCGGAACGGATCGGGTTGGACTCAGTATGATGCTAATCCTGACGACGTACAATTTGGTTCGGATGGGGAAACTGCTGGGAAGCCCACCTGCGAACGGACTGGCGACCGCGTGAGCGGGACGCCGTAGCCTGCGGTGTCTCGGGAGACTGGAGAAATGACGCCAGTCAGCCCCACACCGCCGAGCCACCCCCTTGCCAAACCCAACTTTCAGCCGCCCGAAAGTGACCGAGGAGAGAAGCCCTCCGAAAAACAGGGGTTTTTCAATGGCCTGCTAGAACCATCGCTGGGATGAGGGACTGTACCGCCGCCCACAGCTTCTGTTTCACAGATACCCATAGGCAGGAGCGCTGGAATTCCACCATGGAGTGCGCCTCCACCCGTGGCCCCGTCCGGTGTCAGACCTACCACAAGTTCAGTTCGCATTTCAGCAGTCAGCAGTTCGACCACCTTGGCCCAGTCTTCCCTAGATGGGCGGAGAAGAACTGAGCGAGCTGGAGTTCTAAAAGAGGCGGCGCCCCAGCCAGCAGTCCCCGAACTGGCGGGTCCTTGGCACGCTCGGGGATCGCTATCGCATGATTTGGGACGTCCCTTGCTATCTCCCCTCCCTCAAGCACTCCTCTACGTACTCCACAAACTCCGGATTCTGGACACCCTTGAGGTCTTTCCAAATCCGTCGTGGAATTGGTAGAGAGAAGAAGCGCAGGACATCGTCGCGTTCCCCGCTGGGTCCAATCGTGAGGCCATCACGCTTCGCATAAAACACGGCGCTCAGGTGGGTCACGAGGAATGTGACGAAAACCCGCTCCTCCGGAGTGATGGGATCTCGATCTACGTCCGCCTTGGGATCGAGAATCCTTTTCAGCCGTTCCTCACGAAGGAGTTCCTTCCAAATCTCCCGGTGGTTTTGAATGAAATTTAGGAGATTCTCTACTTGGCGTGATTCCCGATCCCGGCGGAATGCGGCTGCAGTGTAGGAAAGGCTGCCAATGATGCCAACCGCCTCCAGGAGGTCGAATCCGTGGTTTCCGATCCAATGGTAGAGTTCCATTCCACAATTCTACCACGACTAACGACCGGCAATCCTACCCGGCGCTGGGGATATTCTCCCTTGCGGCAATGAGGAGCGCCCGGGGCACCCGCACGATTCGTTCGTGGGGCGCACAACCCGCCTCCGGCGGGAGTTTCGCCGCCAGTTCCGTGATGTCCGTCCCAATCACGGCAAAATCGCCGTTCTCAAGCTCCCAAAGATCCGGGCAGGCGTATGTGCTCTGGCAGGGACGAACCGCAGCGGCGGCAACGAGGCGGCGTAAAAACATGGTTTACTGTGCCTATAGGCACATATCCCGTCAAGGGCCTTCTCGGGTAACCCTTCGACGTGGCAGTAGGGCGACCTGAAGCTGTTGTTCGAGAGGCGATTCGTTTGCTTTCTGCGAAGCGAATTGCCTTGGGACTATCCATGAAGTCGGTTGCTGACCGCGCAGGCGTTTCCCACACGATGGTAAGCAGAATCGAACGCGGCCTTCGCAGTCCAACACTCGACATGCTTCTCCGGATTTCATTCGCGATGGAGATCGAGCTTTGGCCCGTTCTTCGCGAGGCGGAGACTCGGGTCGACAAGGCCACCTGAGGGGACGTTGATAGACCACCCGCCCCTTCACCCAATCTTCCGTATCGCCTCCTCAAGCGCCCCCGGATTCAGGTGGGTGTACCGTTGATGGATTCCCGCGCTTGCATGTCCGGTCAGTCGCATCCGGACTTCCTGCGACACCCCAGAGTTCGCGAGGACGGAGACAAAGCCATGCCGGAGGCTGTGGAACGTCCGACGGGTAAACTTCTGCTTCCCCTTCCCTTGGACGATCATGGGATCAAGCCCGGCCCGCAGGACAATCTGGTTGAAGCGCATCGATAGGCCGCGGCTTCCCTTGTCTGGAAGTGCGGCAAGGTAGGGACAGAGAGGTCCCGCGGCATGATGCGCCGACACATGATGGAGATGCTCTACGAGACGTTTGTGGAGCGGTACCCCTACCCACTTCCCGGTCTTCTTCTGTTGGAATCGTAGGAACCCCGTTTCCGTATCAACATTGTCCCAAGTCATTCGAACGCAGTCCCCAAGCCGTGCTCCGGTGTAAGCAGAGATGAGGATAGCCGTTTGCCAATCCAGGTGATCCGCGGCAGCCACGAGAAGTTCAACCTCCTTGAGGCTAAATACTTCCCGCTCAGAACTCGTGACTTTTGGCAGCGTGACCGCAGGAACTGGACTGCGGTCGATTTCCCCGAACCGTTCCGCGCGCTTGAGTGCGAGTCCAATCACCTTGATGTCCTCGACCGCAGTCTTTGGAGCCACGCCGGCATCGAGTCGTTGATTCAAGAATCGCTCGATGTGGACCGGAGAAAGCGACCGGACAGGATTCTTTGCGACCGGTCCCAGCGATTCAAGAAACCGCCGTACTGCAAGCCGGTAGGACTTTGCACTGATCTCCCCCAGTCTCCGTTCCGCAATGGGTAGCCATGCAGCGAAGTACTCCTCCACAGACTGGGACGGGAGGGTCCTCCCGATGACTTCTTCGACACCTGGCTTACGACCCTTTGGAATTGGGAGACCGCCGCCATGCCGGTCTTCGCCAGGTTCTCGACCCGCTCCAGTTCGACCGCAATCTTGAGGGCCGCCGCCTTGTCGAGGAGCTTGGTTGATTTGCGGATCTGTCGCCCGGTGCGGTCTCGATAGCAGGCGAACCAAAATTTCGAGGTGGGTCGTGTAAAGAGTCTGGCCATACACAACCTTTGGTTGTGCATAGTCACTACACGTAGTCACAGAAATGGGAAATGGTTTCTGTGATTTTGATGAATAAATCGCATAAAAATTGGATTCAAATGGAGTGAACCCAGCGACACGCCGTCCCTCCCCCGGTATCGTTTCCCCGAAATGGGGGCGCTGGATTTCAAGTACACGCACGGGGCCATCCACCTGCCGGACGAAGGTCTGTGGCTGGACGCACATCGCCCGATCGGACCTTCGGAGGCCGTCTTCGTGTCCCATGCCCATTCCGACCACACCGCAGCGCACGCCCGGGTGCTCCTGACGGAACCCACCCGCCGGCTGATGCGGGCCCGCGTCTCGGGCAAGCGCGCAGAACAGGTCCTCGAGTTCGGACGCCCCCACCCCGCGCGCGACTTCGGACTACCCACATCCGACACCCAAATCACCCTCCTTCCCGCCGGCCATATTCTCGGCAGTGCCATGATCCTGCTGGAGAACGGGGACTCTTCATTGCTGTACACGGGTGACTTCAAGCTGCGCACCGGACTCAGCGCCGAAGCTTGCGAACCGCGCCACGCAGACCACCTGATCATGGAAACCACCTTCGGGCTCCCGAAGTACCGGTTCCCGCCCGATGCTGACATCCGCGCCGGCATCCTGGCGTTCTGCCGCGAAACGCTGGCGCGGAATGAAACGCCCATTCTGCTCGCCTACTCGCTCGGCAAAAGCCAGGAGGCCCTGTGCGGACTGCTGGACGCCGGACTCCCCATCGCCGTCACGCCGCCCGTCGCCCGCATGACGGCCATCTACCAGGACCTCGGGTGGCGCTTCCCGGCGTTCGAGCCGCTCGATCCCGCCACCGCCGCCGGACGCGTCGTCGTCGCCCCGCCGGGATCCGACCTCGCCTCCCTCCGGGCGCAAATTGGACCCAGCCGCGTCGCGGTCCTGAGCGGCTGGGCCCTCGACTCCTCGTGCCGGTATCAATACCGGGCCGACGCGGCCTTTCCGCTGAGCGACCACGCCGATTTCCCGGACCTCGTGGAGTTCGTCCGCCGGATCGCCCCCCGGCGCGTGTACACGCTGCATGGGTTCGCCGTGGAATTCGCCGCCCACCTCAGGCGCCTGGGCTTCGACGCCCGGGCCCTGGGACACCAGGAGCAACTGGAGCTCCCGTGGGCCCTTCACAATTGATTCGCGATTTCCCGCCGGAATTGCGTTCCTACCCGTCCGTTCGCGCCATGGAAATCTCCAAAGCCTACGAGCCGCAGTCTGTCGAAGCCCGCTGGTATTCCTTCTGGCTGGAGCAGCAGTGTTTTGCCGCCGACCCGGCCCGGGTCTCCGCGACCCGGCCCGCGTACTCCATCGTCATTCCCCCGCCCAATGTCACCGGCGTGCTGACGATGGGACACGTGCTCAACAACACCATCCAGGACATCCTCGCCCGCAAGGCGCGCATGGACGGCAAGGAGGTTCTCTGGCTGCCCGGCACCGACCACGCCGGCATCGCCACGCAAAATGTCGTCGAGAAAACGCTGAAGAAGGCGGGCGAGATCAAGCATCGCGACGATCTCGGACGCGAGAAGCTCGTGGCCCGGATCTGGGAATGGAAGGAGACCTACGGCGGCATCATCCTGAAGCAACTCCGCGCGCTCGGCGCCTCCTGCGACTGGAACCGCACGCGCTTCACCATGGACCCGGAATACTCCCTGTGCGTCCAGAAGGTGTTCGTGGACCTCTACAAGAAGGGCCTGATCTACCGCGGCAAGCGCATGGTCAACTGGTGCCCGGCGTCCCTGACCGCACTGTCCGATGAGGAAGTGATCATGAAGGAGCAAAAGGGCTTCCTGTATCACTTCCGCGTCGAGGTGGTGGAACAGCCCGGCACGTTCCTCACCATCGCCACCACGCGTCCGGAAACGATCCCGGCGGACACCGCGGTGGCGGTGAATCCCAAGGACCCGCGCTACACGCACCTCATCGGCAAGCATGTGATTCGCGCGCTCCCGCTCGACCAACCGAAGGAGCAGCGCGTCATTCCGATCATCGCCGACGACCATGTGACCTTCGACTTCGGCACCGGCGTGCTGAAGGTGACGCCGGCTCACGACAAGGCGGACTACGAGATCGGACTCCGGCACCAGCTTCCGGTCATCGACGTGCTCACCCCGGACGGGAAGATGACCGCTGAGGCAGGCGCGGACCTGGTCGGATTGGACCGCTTCGCCGCGCGCAAGAGGTCGGCGGAGATTCTCGAGGCCGCCGGCGCGCTGGAGAAGGCCGAGCCCTACGTGAACAACGTGGGTTTCAGCGAACGGGCCGATGTGCCCATCGAGCCGCGGCTGAGCGAGCAGTGGTTCCTCAAGTATCCGAGCGTTGAGGCCTCCAAAGCCTGCGTCGCGCAACCGGGCGACTCGACGGCGGGCCAGATGCGGTTTTTCCCCGACCGCTGGGCGAAGGTGTACGACCACTGGATGGGCGGCATCCAGGACTGGTGCATCAGCCGGCAATTGTGGTGGGGACACCGCATCCCGGTGTGGACCAGTAGGAAAACAATTCCTTCGGATTCACCTCATGGGCTTGGCCACATTCTTTGTGCTTCAGAAGCGAGGGGCGGCGCGATTCGAGTCAGCCTTCGTGGACAGGAATTTTTCACTGCGGAGTCTCTGCTTCGGCCCGGTGTCCTGAAAGGTAACGACGAAGTCGAGGTGAACATTGCAACGATTGATCCCGAAGTTGTTGGGATCCTGGAGAAATCGGGCTTCACCCAAGATCCCGACGTGCTCGACACCTGGTTCAGCTCCTGGCTCTGGCCCTTCGCCACCATGGGCTGGACGGGCGATGCGGAGACCGATGCGAAGAACCCGACGCTGAAGGCCTTCTACCCCACGACCGACCTGGTGACCGGGCCGGACATCATCTTCTTCTGGGTCGCCCGCATGATCATGGCGGGCTACGAGTGGATGGGCGACCTGCCGTTCCGGAACGTCTATTTCACCGGCATCATCCGCGACAAGCAGGGCCGCAAGATGTCCAAGTCGCTCGGCAATTCGCCAGACCCGTTGGACCTCATCGCCAAGTACGGCGCCGACGCGCTGCGCTTCGGCGTGATGCGGGCTGCGCCGCTCGGACAGGACGTCCTCTTCGACGAGCAGTCCGTCGAGCTCGGACGCAACTTCTGCAACAAGCTCTGGAACTCCTGCCGCTTCCGCCAGATGCAGGGCGGCGCGACCGAGGGCGAGATCAATCCGGCGCTGCTGACCAGCGACGACCGCTGGATCCTGCTCCGTCTCGACCAGGCGATCCGCGAAGTCACGCAGGCCTTCACCGACTACAAGTTCAGCGACGCGACGGCGACGCTCTACCGCTTCTTCTGGAGCGAGTACTGCGACTGGTACATCGAGGCGTCCAAGGCGGTGTTCCACGGCACCGACGAAGCGCTCAAGGCCAACAAGCTGGCCGTGATCGACTTCGTCATCGGCAACCTGCTCCGGCTGTTCCATCCGTTCCTTCCCTTCATCACCGAGGAACTTCCGGGCAGGCCCTCGGCTTCAATGCCGACCTGCCGGAAAACCAGGGCGGAAAAACCATTCACCTGCCCCGTGGCCCAAGGCATTCGACGACGACGAGAAGGCGTTCTTCCGTCTCGATGAATCCGCCGACGCCGGGCGCAGGCGAAATACGATCTCGTCACCCCGGACGCGGCCTGCGTCGCGACTGCAAGATTGATCCGGCGAAGAAGGTGAAGTTTGTCCTCCGCCCCGCCGGGGAACTTCCGGCCGCCGAGCATGTCCTCAAGATCCTCGCTCAACGCGGAGTCCCTGGAGCTGGATCGTGCGTTCACCCCGCCCAAGGGCACCCTGGATGGCGGCGAATAGCCTGGGCGAACTCTTCCTGCCCCTGGAGGGCCTGGTGACGTCGGCGCAGAGCGGACGCGGCTTACCAAGGAGCTGGACAAAATTCGCCAGGAGATCGGCAAGGCGGAGGCCAAGCTGGCGAATCCGGCTTACCTAGAAGGTCCTGGCCGCCGTCCTGGCGGAACATCAGCAGCGTTTGGTGGACTGGTGGTGTCAAGGAGCGCCAGGTGGCTCTTGCCCTGGAGAACCTCGGCGCCTGAGCGTCCAACTGGCGTCCTGTCTGGCTTTTAAATTGGGTAAGTACCCGGCGACCCGGTGAAGATCTTCCTGCCGGGACCCGACCGTTCACGAATTTTCCGAATTGAAAGTCATCCAGAACGAACCGACCTTCCGATGAATTCACGAAAAACACCCTGGCGTTGCCGGCCTGACTCTTTGGCGGCGGGTTCCGCATCGCGCAGGTCTTCGCCACGAATCCGACGGGCACCTGGGCGGACGGGGGCAGCGTCGTCACCATCGGCACGGATTTCACCGCCGGTGCGAGCGCTTGTTTCGCTACAACGCCGGGTCACTGGGGCTCGTTCGGGATTTTTGACAAGGATGGCGACGGCTTGGAACGTTCCGAGCAGGTGGGAATCTTCCGGGCGGACAAGATGCCGGGGTTCCGTTACGCCTGGGAGCGGGATGATCAGCCGTACCACGACGGCACCCGCTGGGAAAACCTCACCACCCCACGCCCCTCAGCGCCAACACCACCTACTTTTGCGGACGGTGCAATCAGTTCAAGGACAGCGGTGCCCTGAACATCCCTCAATGATCCGTCGGACGTGACGATCAATTCGCACTCTTCTCGCCGGAAACGGGTACCTGTACACGGACACGGGTGTGCCGGGATTGAACTACCCCGGGCAGGGAGAGCGGTCCTTCGGGCTTTTCGCATTCGGAGGCAACCTGGCCCTCGTACCGGAACCGGCCACGGTCGGAATGGCCACGGCCCTCGGGCTGCTGGGTCTCGCCGGATGGCGTCGTTGCCGCCGTTGAATCCGCGGGCGATTCCCGCCCTCACCCCAGGTTGAATGGTCGGATGGGTCAGCCCGCGGCGATGAAAACGCCGGTCTCCGGTTCTCTTCCGGCGACTCAGAAACTCAGAAACGGATAGGATCCCGGAAAGCCGCTCAGCGGGTGACTCCCCACCTTAGTGGAGGCCACGTGCCCGGCCAGGCCGGTGGCCGCAGCCTCACTCATCAGGCAGGCGTGCTGCAGCGACCCCGCCAATTTCTCCATCCGGAAGATGAAATTCACCTCGGCCCCGGAAAGGCTTTCCTCACCCAGGGACGGTCCTCCCCCCATCAGCACCTGCCCGTGATGCACCACCAGACGGAATCGGGGCGTTCCCGCCGCCTGCAATTCCTTCAACCCCTGGATCGCAGCCGACAACCGGGGAATGGTTGAGGCCGTGGACGGCCAGTAGGCAAAGAATCCGTCCCCCAGATATTTGTTGATCGCCCCGCCATGGGCCTCCACGACCTGCTTCGTTTCGGCGAACCATCGGCCGATGATCATGGGAAGCTGTTCCGCCGGGACCCGGTTGCTCAGTCCGGTTGAATCCGCAATGTCCGCCAGCAGCAGCCAGCAGGGAACCGTGCGAATGTCCACCAAGGTAGGCTGGCTGATCGTGATGTGCCCGGCGCCATCGTCGGAAGGCGAGCTCGCCCGCCGGAACCGCAGGACGGAATTCCCAATCTGAATCGTCGCGCCATCGCTCAAGGCGACGGGTTGGGGAACCCGGCGACCGTTGAGATAGGTGCCATTGCTGCTCCCGAGATCGACCAGCCAATACTCGCTTTCCCCCTGCCGGTGGATCACCGCGTGCTTCCGCGACGCCTTGCCGTCCGCAAGGACCACCTGGTTGGTTTCGGCACGGCCAATGGAACAGGCACCCTGGATCGTCACCATGGTGCCGTCCTGACGCTCAAGCCATGCACTGGTATCGTGGGGACTCGTCATCGGCTGACAGGCCAGCATCGTAAACAAGCGACGAAGCGAGACAACGGTGGAGTTGGAGGATTCCCCAATCGTCGCGAAGTGAAGCCGTCCGCCCGTGTCCACCCGGGACTCTTTCCCCATCCTTCCGCTGGCGCCCTCGTAACCGGATCGCCACAGTCAGGGTCGATCACTCCAATGTCCCCGTTCCCCGTCCGCGCCCTGCTCGGCGCCTGGCTCGCCTTTAGCCTCCCGGCGTGCGGCGCCGTCCTGTTCAACGAAATCCAGTACCACCCCGTGGAGAACGCCGCGTTCAACGCCGACGGCTCCCCGGTACTGGACCTCACGGAGGACGTCCACGAATTCATCGAACTGCTCAACACCGGACCCGGTCCAGCGGACCTCGGGGGCTGGGCGCTCGCGGGAGGAATTCAGTTTTCATTTCCCACCGGGACCACACTTCCCGAAGGCGGCTTCCTGGTTCTCTCCGGACATCCCGACCGCATCGAGGCCGTATACACCCTCCCCACCGGATCCGTCCTCGGCCCCTGGATCGGACATCTGAGCAACCGTCGGGAAACCCTCGAACTCCGGGACCGCAACGGCTCGTTGGTCGAATCCGTCAGCTATCGCAGCGATTCCCCGTGGCCCATCTCCGCCAACGCGCTGGGTGCCGACGATGACTGGACGCATCTCCACAGCGAGGATTACCAATACCGTGGCCGATCTCTGGAACGCGTGAGCCCGACGCATCCAGCCAGTGACCCCGCCAACTGGCTGGCTTCACCCCTCCCCGCCGGCCCATCACCAGGGCGACCGAACGCAACGACGCTTTCCGTCCCCCGTCCAGTCGTGTTGGCGGAGGACGTCCGGCAGGCCGCGGACGGTTCCGACGTCATCCGCGCGGGCCAGGCGACCCGCGTGGAATGCGTTTTCACCGAGGCCACCGGACTTTCTGACGTTCGACTGGAGTGGTATCGCGAGGATCTCGAAGCTCAGGTCAAACCGGTGACGATTCAGCCGATGTGGCCGGTGGGAAGCGGACTCGATGCACGGTTTCAGGCGGAAGTCCCCAGCAACGCGGATCGCAGCGTGATCCGATATCGCATCCACGCCAATCGCGGGGCCGGTGACGAGGTGGTTTCGCCGCGTCCGGACGATCCCATGGCGTGGCACAGCTGGTTCGTCACGCCGCGGCGCGCCCAGACGACCGATCCCATCTATGACGTTTTCATCTCCCGCGCGAGCCTGACCATTCTGCGAACAAACATCGCGAGCGACCCCAAACGCGTCATCGGGAGCGGCGCCACCGCGCGGCCCCGCCCGTCCTGGAACGCCACGCAACCCGCCATCCTCGTCCACAATGGACGCGTGTACGACATCCAGATGCGGCATCACGGCAGCCAATTCCGGCGCGACGTGTCCCGGAAGTCCTACAAGGTCCAGTTCCCCGACTACGCCCGGCTGGAGGGACGTTCAAGTCTGTTCATCACCGACAAGGATCAAAAGACCGTTTCCGGCCACACCGTCTTCCGCGCCGCAGGACTCCCGACCCCGCGCATCTGGTGGAGTGACCTCTATATGAACAACGACGGCAAGCTGCGCCGGCTCGCCCAGGAGGAATACGATGACTTTCTGCTCGAACGCCACCACGCCGAGGAGGCGGCCAGCCGGGGGGACCCGGCACCGGAACCCGCCGGCGAATTCTTCAAGGCCCAGGGCGTCTTCGATGAACCCACCGGTCCCTATGGCCGCGGCGACGGGACCCGGCTCAAGGCGTTGGTGAGCGGAGGAAAAACCTACTGGACCCCGCTCCAACGCTACGAGTGGACCTACACCGAGCAGATGCACGGATGGAAGGGACACCTCGAGTTCGGGAAGATGCTCACCAACCTCTGGATCGCCCGGAACAACTCCGTGAATCCCCCCACGGGCATCCTCACCAACCGCCTTCACGACTACTTCACCGACGTTTGGGACGTCGACAAGACCCTCACCCACCTGGCCCTCATCAACTGGCAGTGCGTCTGGGACGACACCATCCACAACCACCTCCTCTGGCGACAGGCCAATGGCCGGTGGTCGATGCTGCCCTGGGATTTCGACGATCAGTTTGAATCGCAGTCCGCGAATACCTCGATCTTCAACGGCGCCCCGTTCGCCGGACCGAACTATTTCAAACAAAGTGCCATTGCGGGATTGCGGGATGAATTCAAGGCGAAGGCCTGGTGGCTCAACAACACCCTGCTGGATCCCGAAAACCTTTCCAGCCTTGGAGTTCCCAATTCGACGCGCACCTGGGCGATCAACCGCCAGCGCAACGTCAATACGCAGCTCCAGATGGGATTTTTCTCCCGGCCGCTGCGTCCGTCGAACCTCTTTCCCGCGTCGGGCACTTCGGCGGGACCCGGCAGTTCCCTCGTCGCGTCGGCCTACCTCTACAACACCAACCCGATCGTGCCGCACGCGGCCTCGGTCTGGCAGATCCGGGAACCCGGACGAAGCTGGCTCGAACCCGTGCTCACCGTCACCAACAAGGACCCGCTCACCTCATACACCCTCGGAAACGGCGTCCTCGTTCCCGGACGCACCTACGGATGGCGCGTGCAGCACGTGGACCAACTGGGACATCCGTCCCCCTGGTCTGCGGAAACACGCTTTGTCTTCGGACCCGAAGCCGGATCCGCCGTGCTCCTCAACGAGGTGCTCGCCGTCAACAGCGGGAGTGTGCGCAATGGCGCCGACCGGCCTGACTATCTCGAACTGGTCAACCGATATGCCGGCGAGGTGGATCTCGGAGGCTGGACCGTCACCGACGACCTCACGAATCCATCCCAGTTTGTTTTCCCGGAAGGAACGCGGATTCCCGCGCTGGGCTACCTGATCGTGTGGTGCGACAGCCGTCGCAATTCCCCGGGACTGCACACCGGTTTCGGACTCAAGCGCGAAGGCGAAACCGTGGGCCTGTTCGCTCCGGGCCCCACGGGATTGCGACTCGTGGATCTGGTGACCTTCGGACCGCAATTGCCCGACCTCGCCGTGGGACGCACGGGTTCCCCTGACAGCCCCTGGGCGCCCGTGACTCCGTCCCCCGCCGCCGCCAACACCCCGGTCGATCTCGGAAACGCCGGATCGGTGCGCATCAACGAATGGCTCGCCATCGCCGACAACACCGCGGACTGGTTCGAGCTGTTCAATCCGGATTCCCGGCCGGTCAACCTTGGCGGATTGATCGTGTCGGACGGAGCGGACGACAGCGAACTGCCTCCCCTGACCCTGGTCGCGGCCGGGGGCTTCCTGAAACTCTCGGCGGACGGAGTCCCGAAACCCATCGACGATCATGTGACCTTCCGACTTTCCGGAGGGGGTGGGGAAATTTTGCTCCGGCGCGGCGACCGGAGTTTGGTGGATCGGGTCTTCTATCCGCGCCAGCAGCGCGGCGTTTCCCAGGGCCGTGTTCCGGATGGAGGTGAAGGCGTGTATGCGCTGCTGCGACCCACGCCGGAGGCGACGAATGAGTCCGATGCCGACTTCGACGGCCTGCCGGACGTCTGGGAACTCACCCATCATCTGGATCCGCTTTCCCCGAATGCCGGGGCGGATCCCGACGGGGACGGCTGGTCCAACGCCCTGGAATTCCAGCTGGGGCTCGACCCACAGGATGCCGCCAGCACCCTGCGTCTCGCCCTCGAACGTTCCGCGGACCGGACGTCGCCGGACGCCTTGACGTTCCTCGCCACGCCCGGGATCCGCTACGTGGTGGAGCGTCACGCGTCCGTCTCCGCAGGCTGGCAGCTCTTCCAAGCCATCGACCCCGCCCCCACGACGCGTCCCGTCACGATCCCCCTGCTGCTCAATGACGGCGACCCCGGTGGATTATTCCGGGTGCGGGTGGAGTAGTTCTTGTCTCACCCGCACTCACGGAGTGCACCCACACCCAGGTCTGGTCGCGGACTAAGCCGGAAGCATGCAGTCGGTAGGGAAGTGATGGCGCCGCAGTTTCATGGGCAAGACGAGGAGTGAGCGAGGCGCGCATCGGAACGGAGATGCGTAACGAGGGAACGACGAAGCTCTTGCCCAAGAAGATCAAGCCAGCACGACCGATCTGACTGCATGCTTCCGGCAAAGAGTTGATGCTTTGACATCAAAACCTTCACGCATCAGATTCTCAAAATGCGGACGACATTGACGTTGGACTCGGACGTGGCCCGCCAGCTCCAAGCGACCGTCCGGCGAAAGAAAGTGTCCCTCAAGGCGGCGGTCAATCAGGCCTTGCGCATTGGTTTGGCCATGGAAACCGCACCCAAGGAATCCCGCCCATTTCGGGTCAAGGTCCACCGAAGTGGCCTTCTCCCCGGATTGGATCCGCACCGACTCAACCAGGTGGCCGATGAAATCGAGGACGAAGCCGTGCTCAGCCGGATCCGCGCCTGATGATCATTCCCGACGTCAACCTGCTGCTCAACGCCTACAATCGGGACTTCCCGGACCACTCTTCGGCGAAGACCTGGTGGGAAGAGGTTACGAATGATCGGGAACCCATCGGATTGGCGTGGGTCACCATCCTTGGGTTTGTCCGGATCATGACCAATCCAAGAATCATGCAGCGCCCCATGACGGCGGGAGACGCGCTGGAGGCCGTGGAGTCGTGGTTGAATCTCCCATCGACGGACTTGATCGAACCCGGCCCCCGCCATGCAGAGATCCTTTTCCGGCTCATCCGAGTTGTGGGAGTTGCCGGCAATCTGACGACAGATGCCCACCTCGCCGCGCTCGCCATCGAACACCAGGCGAGGATCGTCTCCACCGACAACGATTTCGCCCGCTTTCCCGGACTGCGATGGTTCAACCCCTTGTCGGGGCGCCGCAAGCCGTGACGTGACACGTCTCGTCACGCCCCTTTCACCACGGGCAGGTGCGTGAACCCCATCAGTCGCGTGATGGGCAGGAACTCCGCGGACCTCACCGGATCCGCCCGCAATCCGGGGAACGCCTCGAACACGCGACGCAGGGCGATGCGTCCCTCGGCGAGGGCCAGCGCATAGCCGATGCAGAAGTGCGGTCCGGCGCCAAAGGCCAGGTGATCGGACGCGTTCGCCCGCCGGAGATCGAAGCGTTCCGGATCCGGGAACACCGCCGGGTCGTGGTTCGCCGCCCCCAGCATGCAAAACACCTGATCCCCGGGTTTCAACCGCTTCCCACCCAGCTCCACCTCGGCAACTACCTGCCGGCTGATTATCTGGATCGGCGACCGGTATCGCAGGATCTCCAGCACCGCCTTCTCCCACAGCGCCTCATCGGAGCGAAGCTGCGCCAGCACCTCCGGATGCTGCAGCAGGAGGTGGATGCCGTTGCCGATCAGGTTTCGCGTCGTCTCATTGCCGGCCAGCAACAGCACGGAAAAATTGGCCATCAGGTCGGCGGTCTCCAGAACGGTTCTGTCCTCTTCGGCTCGGATCAGTTCGTCAATGAACTCCCCGCGCGAATGTCCCCGGCGCGCCTCCACGACGGCCGCCATGGTGGTTTCCAAATCGCGCAGCGTGGGTCCGATCCGGTCACACGCCTCCGCCGGAATCGGAATGCTCGTCAGGAAATACGCAAGGTCGTCCGACCAGTGCTGGACCCGCAACCGATCCTCCGGCTTCACCGCGAACAAATCCGCAATCACCGTCACGGGAAACGGGATGGCGAACTCCGCCGCGGCGTCAAACGACGGACGTCCCGACAGTCCGCGAATCAGTTCGTCCGCAACGGACTCAATCCTGGGCAGCATCAATCGGATCGCGCCCGGGGCGAATCCATGGCCGAACAGGCGCCGCTGGCGATGGTGGGCCTCCCCATCCTGGAACAACACCCACCGATCCAGCGTTTCAAAGACCTCCGCCACCTGGGCTGCGCGGTCGGGCGGAGTCAATCGGCGGAACGTGTCGAGACGTTTCGAACTGAATGCCGGATGGCCGAGTGCCGTTTGGACGTCCGCATGCCGATAGAGGCACCAACCCCGGAAGGATTCAGACCAATGGACGGGATCGCTCTCGCGCAGCTGCCGGTAGGTCTCGAAGGGATTCCCGTGGACGGCGGGCGCATTCAAGTCCGGTTCCGGAGCCATGTCCGGAGAATCCGCAGAGTCCGCAGGCGCGGGACAGGAAAAAGAGCCGCACGCGCCGCGGCTTCGAAATGAGCCACCCCGTTCTCGCTCTTTTCCCGGTCAATGATTGAATGGCCACCGTGACGCCGACGCCCACCCGCATTCCGCCGGTGGACATCGAGACCTACGTTCCGTTGTCCATCACCGTCGTCCGCCGCTCTTCCGGATGGCCCGGGCTGTTCATGCAGGAACGCCGCGGCGGGTCGGGCGGCGTCAACTACGCGTCGGGCATTCGTCAGCACATCCTCTATTTCTTCCTCAAGCCCCTGCGCCAGGAAGTCATCACCCCCTCGGGCGTCCGGCCCGTGGCCTACGCCGCGGGCGAATCCCGATTCACTCCGGCCGGCATTCCCGTCGCGTTCCGTTGGAGCGGGGAGGTTCA
>JAXMBX010000050.1:0-38107 GCA_046349635.1 Planctomycetales bacterium | reverse complement strand
CGATATATGCCCCCGGAAAGACGTGGCAGTTCTCGCCAAACGTCGCGGAGGGATGAATGGTCGCCTGCGGGGAAAGGCCCACGGTCGCGGGGGTTTCCAAAGGGCGGAATTGTGCAAGAATCGTGAGGAAAGCGTCGAATGGGTCCGCGACGAACAGCAGGATGAGGTGGGGTTCCACCTGAGTCAAACGACCCTCTGCCGCTGCGGGAACAATGACTGCGGACGCGTCGGTGGCCTTGAGGAGAACGAGATTCTTCTCGTCCGCGGCGAAGGAAATATCACCCGGACCGGCTTTGCGCAGCGCTTGCGCCCCCATAATCGGACACGACGCGTCTCCACGCACCGTCCCGCCGACTTGTCGCGCGAGATCGCCGACCGTCACCCCCATGAGCGGCATCCTTTCCCCCGAATAAGCATCCTGCTGAAGGCCTGCCAATCGTGTCAGGTCCCTTCGGCGCGACGTGGATTCCAATCCGTTTCCACGTCAGTCATCGCCTATGTACCGGATAACGCACCTGCGATGCAAGGTGAATTTTGGAATTTTGGCGCGAAAATGATTCTGGCGCCGGAAGATCGAGATTGGACTGCCGGGCGGGCGAAGACGCGATGAATTGAATTCGGGGGCATTTTTTTCGCATCTCCGGTCGATGCCACTTTGACCAAAACCCTGTAGAATGTGGAGATTCTCAAATCAATTCCGCGACTCTAATCCGCGTGATTTCAGCGGTCGGTTCCAGCAATCAGCGAAAAAGGAGAAGGGCAAGGCTCATGAGCGTGCGAGGTGTGCGAGGGGCAACAACGGTGACCCGCGATGACGCGGGGGAGATTCTGGCCGCCACGCGCGAATTGCTGGAAGAGCTGTTAAAGGTGAACCGGATCGAGCAGTTCGAGGACATCGCCTCGATTTTTTTCACGACGACACCGGATCTGGTGGGGACATTTCCCGCGGAGGCGGCCCGGGCGATGGGAATGGGGCAGGTCCCCCTGTTGTGTGCCTCCGAGATCGGTGTTCCGGACCGCATGCCCCGTTGCGTGCGTGTGCTGATGCATTGGAATACGGACAAGCCGCAGAAGGAGATCGTGCACGTTTACCTGCGCGAGGCGAAGCGGCTGCGTCCCGACGTGCAGAGCGCGCAGTAGGCGATCAGCGACGGGCTTTGTCGTCCGATTTCATCGCGTTTTCCAGATCTTTTGAGGTCTGCTTGAGCAACTCCGACAGCGATTGATCCGCATCCTCGGGGGAAATTCCCCCCAGGCTTTTCGGCGCGGTCCGTTCCTGATACGTCGGACTCTCCGGATTCCAGACGTCGAGATCGTCGATCTTCTGCCCCGGCAGATCCTCGAAGGGGAGTCCCGTATCCTTGAGGACACGGGAGTAGCGGTTCAGCAGGTTCTCGTGGAACTCGTCGGGGAACATCGGTTCCAGGCGGGCGCGGTTCTTGATGACCAGTTGCAGGTTGTCATTGGGAACCTGGTTGAGATGCAGCATCAGGTCCCACAGAGGGATCCACAGGGCATCATGGGCAATGCGATAGCCGTTGTCCTGGGAAAACTTGGCGATGTTCTTCATCGAGTTTTTTTCCTCGAGCAGCAGGTCCACGTGCTGCCGCGCCTCTTTTTCCAGATCCAGGAGTTTTTGCTCGGGGGGGAGGGAAGCCTTGCAGAGGGCGGCACCCAAAGAAACGGTGAGTCCGGCGAAGACGATCACCTGGCTTTCCATGCGGGTTAACGCCCAGCGGAGGGCGCGGCTGCGGGAGAGGTAAGAGGAGATCTGGTTGACGGACCAGCGTTTGGCGAGTTCTTCCACCCGTTCCTGGGTCAGACGTTCGATGCTCTTTTCATCCTGGTGCTGCCAGGCTTCCGGAGGAACCAGGGGGGAGGGAAAGAAGGGGATCTTTTTGCTAGGGAGCCAGTCGACGATCTGGCAGAACCACTCCAACTCTTTGACGGAAATGGCGTCGGAGAGTTGCTTGATGGAAACGAGGTCGTCTTCCTGCGAGGCGCAGCCGTGCCAGCCCATCGCGCTGATGCCGAGGAGGGCCAGCACCTGGCGGCGCGAGAGAGCAAAATCGCTGGAAGGGAAGAAATTCCGCACGTTGAAAACCAACCAGAGACAGAGGGACGCGTGTCTCTTCTGTATCGGTTGCGGCCGATGAGGAACCGGTTGTAAGCGGAGGAAGGGGGACTTGAAGGGGGGGCGCAGCAGGAGCGAGGCCGTGCGATCCCTACAACCGTCAAAGTGGAGTTTCAGCCGGGGATATCGAACCCGACGACCCGCGCGGTGACCAGCAGGCAGCAGATGACCTGCAGCCACCAGAGTCCCCAGAGCGTGCGGGGCCAATTCCGGGCGTGCAGTGCGGTGTGGCGGAGCGCGAGGGATTCTCCCGCCAGCCAGATTCCCCAGGGGATCAGGAAGATCCACAGACGGGCGGCTTCGCCGGAATTTTTCCCCGTCAGCCACAGAATTCCCCAGGTCAAAGTGCAGGGGAGAATCACCCCCCAGCGATGCAGCGCGGAGCCTCTGCGGAGACTCCAGGCGGAGACCGCCACGAGCGCGAGCGGTGGGCCGGCGGCGATCATGAGTTCGAAGGGATTGAGGAGCAGCCAGGAGAGGTACGTGCGGTGATAGCGGGCATAAAACCCGGCGTGATTCAAATAGTTCCACCGCCAGACAGTCCAGAGCGGGAGTTTCCAGATGAGCCAGCAGGCGAGGATGGGAAGCACTAGGCCACAGAGGTAGGGGAGGACCGTGCGCCCAAATTGACGTTTGACGAGTGACAGGATTTCGGAACGGGGAGTGCCGAGGATTTGGAACAGCGTCCAGAGGGTCATCAGGAACAACGTTGGTAGAAACGCGAGGCTGCAGAAGAGTCCGATCCAGGTGATCAATCCGGACAGCAGCGACCAGAAGGGAGAACTTTTTGTCCAGGCGAGACACCAACAGCAGAGGATGCTCGTCGAGAGGAACGGAAAGAAAGCGTCCGACTTGGGAAGAAACAGGGAGAGGGCGGGGACGAAGATCCACAAGGAGACCGTCCACCAGGAGATTTCTGCCGAGCAGAGAGTTCTGAGCAGGAAGAAAAGGGGGATGATCGTCGCCGCGGCACCCAGTTGCATGACGAGGTAGGCTCCCCACAGAACCGTGCCGTCCCGATCGGTCACGGGATTCGGATCCCGTTCCGTGAGCCGTTTTAATTCCTGAAACGCGAGACGAAACGATTCGGGCTGCGTGCTGTCGATGAGATTGCAGAGAGCGGGAGACCCGCGGGTCAGATCCATCAGCAGGCGATAGCCGACAATCAGGCCGGGGGGATGCGTGCCGAGGTGCAGGACATCCCCCTGTTGCATCGTCTGGTCGTAGTGCGCGAGGTAATCAGGGAGATTCTGGGCGTGGGTTTTGGCCTCCGTGAAGTAACCGGACGGCCCGGGGAAATACAAGACCCAGACCCCCTTGGAGAGACGCCAGGGATCAGGGGCGCTTTCCTGCGTCATCCACAGCCAGGAGAAACAGAGCAAGACAAGTCCCGCGAGCCAGGTGGCGGTTTCCAACTTACCGGCGAGCGCCATCCGTTGCAGGCCCTGCCAGACGAAGGTGGCGATGATCCCCGCGAGACCCAGCAGCAACGGGAGATTCCACGCATAATCCCCCGCAAGCGGGAGACGGTTCCAGACCCACTCTTTCGGGATCCCCAGCGGAATCGAACTGCCGCAGATCAACACTCCGGTCGCCAGCGTGAGAAACGCGGCGATTCCGAGGAGGAGGCGATCAGTTCGGGGGGAATTCTCGGGAGACGGCATACTGCCCGTTCCATCGCGGTCAGGGAGAAAAGTCTGTGACGGGTCTTGCCCTCAATATACGTCACCGAGGGGGAGGTCATTTGAGCATGCGGGGAAATCGCTTGCAACTGGACTTAATACGCATCTGAAGATGCCCCCAAAACGAACCAAGCCCGTCTGGAAGACGGGCTTGGTGGATATCGTTCAGGTTTTGAGCAGGCTTAGTTCACATAGGGAACGATGACGTTCGCCTGCAGAATCTTGCGGATTCGTTCCTGGCAGTCCTGCAGGTGTGAACGGGAGTAATCATCCAGTTTCACCTGGGCATTTCCCAGGACAGCGGTAATCTGCTTGTCCAATTCAACGAGGTGGAACCGGGCCAGTGTCCTGGCATCATCCGTACTCCCCATCGGAATCGTCACAAGCATCGAGATGCGGCGAACCGCTTCCCGTTGCAGGTTGCGGCGATACGCCGGGAGATAGGGTTTGCGGGGGGTGTAATCCCCGGCGGCGGGAGCCTTCCACTCGCTGAAGACTCCATCCACCACCAGCCGCAGGTGTTCCGCGGCGGTGTACGCATCCGCTTCCGGAGGAAGCTGACTTTCGGAATCCTGCAGGCGGGAGAGGGTCGAGGGATCGAGCAGTTCACCCAGGATCTGGTCCTGATGCGAGAGAATTGCCATGTGGATCGGATAATCGCCGCGTGTCGGCGGAGTGACTCCCCAGTGGAGCCAGTTGGTGGCGGCGAGGTAATTCAAGACGGCGGGTGGGACAGGGGGGATGCGGAAGGCCTGCTCTACGAGCATCTTCATCCCTTCTCGCTGCTTGGCTGCTTCGACCACCTGCAGCGGAGGACGGGCGTTCGGGTTTCCCTTGTGATCGCGGTTGGAATAGACTCCACCGAGGAAATGGGCGGCTGTGCTGACGTTTCGCCAGTAATCCAAGGCGAACAGCATCCCGAAGACGCGGCGGGCCGCTGATAGCCTTCACCGGCTTCGACGGACTTGTCGACGATCTTGGGAATCAATTCCTGAATCAAAGCCATCCGTTGACGGGCAAACGCGAGGGGATCCTTGCCGAGATCGAATAGACGAGGTGCGGATCGGCCTGCAGGAAGAGGTCTTCGTCGGGTACCGAATTCGAGACCAGTTCGGGTGCAGCGGGAAGCGATCTTGGCGAGTTCCTTGTCTTCGTCGCCGGAAAAGGTCTTGTAGCCGTATTCAATCGCCCAGTAGTCATACGGGCCAATCGTGGGAGAGAAGTAATTTGCCTGCTTGACATCCTTTCCAGCCATGTTGACCGGCAGATAGTCCATCACGCTGGCGGAGATGGCTTCTCCGGCGCGCTTGGGATCGTTGATTTCTTCCAATGTCTTCCAGGTGCTGGCCTTGAAGTTGTGCCGCAGGCCGAGGGTATGGCCCACTTCGTGCATCACAATCTCCTTGAGTCCCTGGCGCAGGAATTCTTCCGGCAGTTTTCCGGGAGCGGAAATCTCACCCCGTTCCAGCATGACGGCGGCGGCCATTCCCCACTGGGCCTGAACCCCCTGGCAGAGGGTGCATTCGGCACCCGGCAGATGGAAGTGAGGAGCGGAGACTTTCGCGGGGTCGGTTTTGGCGTCCTGTTTCTTCGGGTCCGCATTCGGGAGGAAGCTCCAGGGCATCTGGGCCGTCTTGACCGTGTAGAATTCGTTGACGTCACGCCAGTAACGGAGGAACCCGGCGTCGAAAATGATGTCCGCATCCTGGATTTCACCGGTGAACGGATTCACGCGGGAGGGGCCCATCGCGAAGCCCGCATCGGCGGTAATCCAGCGGAAGAAGTTGTAGCGGCGGTCCTCGGGGTCAATGTCCTCCGGATCCTGTCGGACTTCAATCGCGTTGGCGTAACCGAGTTTTTCGTAAGCCTTGTTCCATTCTTCGATCCCCGACTTCACGATCGGGCGATAGGCGACGGGGACGGTCTTTTCGATGTAGAAAATGATCGGCTTTTTGGGAGGGGAGAGGGTGGCGGAGGGGTCGAGTTTTTCCAGGTGCCAGCGGTTGATATAGCGGACGAACTGCTGGTCATCGAGGATGTCGGAAAAATCCTTGGAAGCGGTGAGGAAGTAACCGACGCGGTCATCCGCCTTGCGGGGACGATAGCCGCTCGAGGAATCGAGCGGGCTGATGCTGTAGTGGACGTGGACCTGGACGCCACGGGAGTCCGCGACGGTTTCCAAGGGTGAGAATCCGGAGTAGACCGCGGCGACTTCGATTTCGACGTTGGTCGGGAAGGACTTCACCTTCGCAAACGTGGAGCGGTCATAAGCGAAAGCAAAGCCCGGGCCGATGGCGCGACCGATCGATTCATCATCGCTGAGGAAGACGCGGGTAAAATCGACCAGCGACCCGCCGGTGGGGGTCTGGGTCAGGATCGGAAGAGAGTAGAGAATTGAGTCGCTGTAGGCCATTTTGACGGCAAGCGATTCGGTGGTGCCGGGGCGGGCCTTGAAGCGGGGATTGCGGCGGATGACGTGGATCTTGTCGCCGACCTTCTTGAAGTTCCAGACGATTTCATCGCCGAACCGCCAGCTCATGCCGCCGATCACCCGCTGATGGCTGATCCCCTGGGCAATCGAGGTGATCACCAGGAAATCGCGATTCAACTGGCTGGGGGACAATTCGACAAAGATCTGTTGGTCTTTATAGAAGACCCGCCACATCCCTTCACTCGGTTTCACGTCGCCGGTCTGCGACCCTTCGACCATCATGTCGAACTTGGATTTCTGGGGCGGGGCGGGAGTTGCAGGGGCGTCCGCGGCCGATGTCGGCAGAGCAGAGATCAGGAGGACGATTCCGGCCAGAGGCACAATCGGAAACAGACGCATTCTTCTTCTCCCAGGGAGTAGTTCGGGTTGTCGATCTGCGGAGAGCAGAGCAAGGGATGCGGAGATCTTGGAGCCGTGCAAATACTTAAAAGCCAAACGCAGCCGATATTTCGCGGTTCGCCTTATTCTACGTCAGGAATGAGACTGAAAAACAGGGGGAAGACGAAAGAGGCGGGTTCCGGGGAAATTCTAACGATTCTTGCCGGATTTGACGAGCGTGGAGGGGCTCGGAGGAAGGAACTGGACGCCGGAAGAATCCTTACGGAGGTCAGTCGACAAAGACGACGACGCAGGTGATGTTGTCCTTGGAGCCTCGCTCCAAGGCCGTATTCACGATCATCTCCGCGGTCTTTTGCGGGTCGTCGAACTGGCCGAGGAGTTGTCCCAGGACATCGTCGGGAACACCCTCCGTGACTCCATCCGAGCAGAGTACGAAGCGGTCATCCTTCTGGAGGGGGATCTTTATCGACTTCGGACCGTCGCTCGCTTCCTTGGAGCCGAGATATTTGACGAGGACGTGCTTGTAGCGATGCGTCGCGGCTTCCTCCTTGGAGATGGTTCCGGCGATGCGCAGGGCTTCCGAGAGGGAGTCGTCGGTCGTCAGTTGTTCCAGCGCGCCCCCCTGCAGGCGATAGACGCGGCTGTCTCCGACTCCCGCGACAAACAGGTTTGCATCGGAGACGACCAGCAGGGCGACGGTGGTCCCCATCGAGTGATACTTGGTGTCGATTGCTCCCAAGGCGAGGATTTCCGAGTTGGCGTGGATCACCGCTTCGGTAATGACTTCCAGGGTCTTTTCCGCGGGGGGGGGAGAATTTCCAAGCTGCTGTTCGAAGCGTTTGGAGATGAGTTCAACGGCCATTTCGCTGGCTTTTTCCCCGGCGGACTGGCCTCCCATGCCGTCGGCGACGAGAAAAAAACGACCCTGCGGATCGACGAGGCAGCGGTCTTCATTGTTCTCCCGGTAATTCCCCGTGACGCTGCAGGCTCCCGCGCGGAACCGGCTCGGTTTCGGAGTGGGGCTGGCCCCATTTCCGCCGCGAGGGAACAGGGAATTCCACAAGGACTTTAGACTCACCGTGACCGCCTCAATTCCTGGGGTGACTGCTCTCAGGGTCGATGGGTTGTGGAACTCTGCGAGGGGAGAACGGAAACGTATCGCCTTCATCGGCAATTCACCGGTTCCGGTTTGCCGAGGAAATCCAGTTTGCCGATGCCCGGGGAGGAAATAAAGCTTATCGCGGATTTTGTCGATTTTGACGGATCCGCGTCGTGCCCTATTCTCCGAAAGACTTGACCAAATCCTGAACGCCAATGATGCCGGGGGAGATCAGGAGTTCTCCCGCGGCAAAACCCGCACACAAACCAAAGTACCGATTCTGACTTTCAACCAACTGGAAGACCCGATCCTTGGCCGGAGGAAACTGGGTCTGATAGGCCCGAATCGCCTGTAATTTTACCGGCAATGCGTCTGAGATATCCACGACAAAATGCCCTGCCGCTCCCCCCGGGTGGAGGTCGGGACTGGAAAATCCGAGGGGATACCAGATCTGCCGTTTCACGTGATGCACGGCGAGCCCCTCGAAGTGGGCATCCCACTTTGACAGGCGGGAATAAAAGACGGCGGCATCGGTGATCTGCATCGCCTGCCAGTGGTCGGGAGAGGCGAGCGGCGTTTTTCCAGAAATTCCCAGCACGATTTTGGGGCGATGTTTTCTCAGGATTTTGGCCAGTGCCACCCGCACCTCAAAATCGTCGAACAGCTTGCGATTGGAAAAGGGGAGGGTGGCCCGCATCGCCACGCCGAGGATCTTCGCCGCGTCGCGCGCTTCCTGCAGGCGAACTTCCGGACCAGGGCTGCCCGGCGTCGGCTCTCCGTCCGTCAGATCCACGATGCCGACGCGATACCCCTGTTGCACGAGCCTGGCGAGCGTTCCCCCACAACCGATTTCCACGTCATCGGGATGGGCACCAACGGCGATGACATCCAAAAGTTCAGGGGCAGTTTCGGAACTCATAGCGACGGCTTTCAGTGAGACTCGGCCACGAACTCAGGGATGCAGAAATTACGAATTGATTTCGCGAGGCGATGCGGATGCGTCAGGTGCGGAATGTGGCCGGTTGTGTGCATCCCTTCCACCTGGGCGTTCGGCAAGCCAGCCTGTAACACGTCCAGGCACTGCCCCGAGACAATGCCATCTCCTTCGCCGCGGATCAGCAGGACCGGCGGAGTGATTTTCGAGAGATCCGGCCGCAGATCGTTGTCGCGAATCAAACGAGTTCGCCAGGCGATGTCCCGCAAGGGCGTTTGCCCCACCAGGTCTTCATAGAACATCCAGCGGTTGACGTCGTGTGGAGGGAACCAGCGGAGATGGTTTTTGCGAGCGACCGTCTTGGAGAGAGGAAACTGTCCGAGGTGCATGGGGAGCCACGCGGCAAGGCCGGCCAGGAAACGCTCGGTGACCGAGAGTTCCCGCCGGGCAAAGGCTCCCTGGAGGACAACGTGATCGACACGCTGGGGGTGATCCGCCAGCAGGCGGAGAGCCGCGAGGCCGCCGAAGGAGGTGGCGAACAGGTGAAACTGTTTTGCCCCAGTCTGATCGGCTGCCGCCAGGCACCGGTCCGCCAGTTGCGCGAGGGAGAGACGAAAGCAGACTCTTCCCTGAGTCGCGACGCTGGGATGTTCGACCATCACGCAGCGGAAATAGTCTTTGAGGAGGTAGGAGAGGAGCGAGAAGTGCTCCAGCGGTCCACACATGCCGGGGATCATGAGGAGTGTCGGCCCCGACCCCCAGAGGCGCACCCGAATGACACCCGTGGAGTGGGGGATTTCCACCTGTTCGGCCTGACGCTGGAATTCCTCGAGAACCTGATGCCAGGCGAGAGGGATCGGGCAGCCGTCCAGCTTCGAGGGCTGCGGGAGCGTAGGCGGATTCGACAGATGGCTTGCGGCCGGGCTGTCGGAGAGGGGTGTGAGGCCGTTCACCATATCTGCAAGCAAATTTCTGGGCGAGAGTGTAAGTCAATTTCTGCTTTGAACTTATTGAGCAAGTTCAATGTCATCGTAGGGGGAAAAAGCCTGCCGGAAAAGGGATTTTGGATGAAGATTTTGCCCAACCGTGAAAATCCGACCTAGAGTTGCGCCGGGCGTTTTCTTTTTGATCCGGAAGTCCGCACTATGAACAACGAAATCGATCACCGCCGTCAAAGCTTTGTGAACTGGCAGATCCAGGGAAATCTCGTTTTCCGACTGGTCGGATATGTGGTGCTGTACCACTTCATCCTGTGGAACGTGATGTTCCTGCATTGTTACCTGCAGTACCAGGGGGAACTGGAGGCCGGGGGGCATGTGCAGACCTTCGGCGAACTTTACGGCAATTTTGCGCTGGAGCATTATTCCGTCCTGGTGTGCGCGATTGCGGTCTTCCCGCTGCTAGTGTGGGACGGGATCCGTTTTTCACACCGCGTGGCCGGCCCGCTGGTCCGCTTGCAGAATGTGCTGAAGCAACTGAGCCAGGGGCATCGCTCCCCGGAAGTTAAACTCCGCAAAGGAGACTTGATGGAGCAGTTGGCGGAGACCGTCAACGAACTGTTACGGAGCCAGAAGATTCAGACCCAGGCGGAACTTCTCCAGCAGGAGCAAGTTGCCAGCGTGGTCTCAGCCCACGAAGAGCATCAATTGCTGGAAGTGATCGAGCAGTTGCACAGCATCGCCGGCGTGGGTTTCAGCAGCGAGACAACGACGCAGGAACCCTCATCCCGGAAATCCTCCCAGATGGATCAGATCCTGCTCAACACGGAAGAGAAGTGGAGCTGAGGAGAGTCACGGAGTCGAGCGCATGGAACGCCGTTGCAGAGGCGGGGCGTGAAATGATGCGTGCTAGCGGGATTCCCTGCCGATTTTTTCATCGGCATCGCAGATCACCTGGTAGGAGGATCGTGCATCCTCCGCTTCTCGCAACTCGTCAAGAAATCCCGGCAGTTGCAGCAGGCGCCCCAATCGGGCCAGGACCAGCAGGTGGGTGCGCGAGTCCTTGCAGAGGACGAGGAAAAAAATATCGGTGAGCTGCCGGCGTGGGGCGCCGAACGGAATTCCCGAGAAGGTCCGGCCATAGGCAATGATGGATTCTTCCACGGCGGAAGGAAGCGGGGATCGGGGGTGGGGAATCGCGACTCCGTTCTCGAACGCGGTGGAAAGCACTTCCTCACGGGCCTGGACCGCCTGCAGGATGGCGGCCGGCTCCCACACCTTCCAGGTTCGTCCCGCCACTTCGACGAGGTTTTCCAGAACCGACCGCTTGGTGCGGGCTTCGAGCGGAACCTGGACTGTCTCCAGGTGGAGCAGCGTGCTGACGGGAATTGTCGTCAGTTCATCGCTTTTCTCCTGCGCCTCCTCGACGGCGGCGAGTTGGGCATCGCTATAGCCCCGGATTTCCTGCTCCAGCCACTGGGTGATCTCGGACGAATGGAATTGCCATTCTCCTCCGATCTTGCGTCCGGGGAGCACGCCGCGCTGCACGAGCTTTTCGAGATCCCGCCGGTCCCGTTTGAGATGGGCGGCAAGCTGATCGAGATTCCAGACCTGTTGCTCGTTCACGAGAGACTCCGGGGAGAGATTAGGTCTGGAGTCCTCTTAATGGCTGCGCGCCGCAGAACGAGCTGTCGAGGGCTTCCGCTCAAGTTGAGTCATATATCGCCGGGCCTCCTGAAGCAGGATTTGATAATCCTCGCCCCAGGATTTCTCCGACATCAGTTGCACTTCATAGCGCCCCTGGTACCCGGAGGCTTCGAGAATGGCGACAGTCTCCATGATGGGCAGAGTGCCCTGGCCGAGAGGCCTGCGGTCGTAATCGGTGCGCGGCTTGCGTCCCGAATCGCTCAGGAAGACCAGCCGGATAAAAGGCATCAGTTGGGGAAGCAGATCCAGAAAGCGGGGATGGTGTCCCAGCGCGAAGATGTCGAGTGCGATTCCGACGGAGGGATGATTCAGGCGTTCCATCAGATCGAGGCATTTCTCCATGTCGGAGAGGAAGCTCCAGTCGAGGTTGAACCGGGAGTGCATGGGCTGGACGAGGAGGTCGACCCCCAGTATTTCCGCAAGTTCCCCCGCCTTGTTCAGGCCCTCCAGCGCGACCTTGCGAACGTGGTTGGGGGTGAGTTTCCCTTTTCCTCCGGTCATCACCACCAGGCTGGACGCCTCCAGCGCATGGGCCATTCGCAACGCGGATTTCACGTCGGCGACGGCTTCATCGAACGACAGGCCCAAGGTTCCGGTGAAGCCTCCCGCCCAGGAAAGACTCCCCGCCTTGATCCCTGTTTCACGGAGGAGTTCGCGGGCCTTCTCGAGTCCGACGTCATCCAGCTTCTGGCGCCAGACTCCGACCTGTCCGATTCCCATGTCACGAAACGCCAGCAGGTCTTCTTTGAAACTCCAGCGAAGCGTTGTGGTCTGATGCACACCCCACCGCTTCTCCAACAGGAGGGGAGCGGGACTGGCGGGTTGAGTATGTTTCGATTGCGGAGCGGGAGAAAACTGGGGGAGTCGATTCGCGAACAAGATATAGGTCTGCCTTCGTACCGCGGGAACGGGGGAATGAAATACGACGAACGAAAAAAAGACGAACAACGATCTTTGCACATTCGGATCGAATGGCAACAGTGATCCCCGCAGGCTCTTAGCCGCGGGCGTTCAGTGGGACGGACGCGTCGTCCGCGATATTGACCCAGACGTGCACGTGTGGGCTGCCGCGATAGTGCCACACGAAGGACGGTCCCTCCAGTCGCCAGATGTCCCAGACCTGGTCATTGCCGATGTCCCCCTCCTGGAAGAAGGAGATTCTGCACTTCTCCAGGCCGCCCTGCTTGCTGAGGCAGGCCTTGGCTTCTTCTCGATCGATATTCCGATACGGTTCGAGAAGTGCCTCCAGGACCGATTGGGCATGAGCCCGCTGGTCGGCGGAGAGTTCGCTGATCGGAAGTCCGCTGGTCTGGGCTCCCGGTTTGGCGAACTCCACCTTGCTTTCGGAAGGAGCCTTGGCGATTAAAGCCTGCTTGCGCTGTTTGCCGTCCAGCATCTGGAAGAGGGCATTTGCCTTCTGTGCCTGGGGCCAGAAGACGTTTCCTTCGTGTTTGGCCGATTCATTGAAATCCTTCGCGGCGTGTCCGTAAAAGATCGGGCCGCCGAAGGCGACATGTGGAGTGGTGTTCCCGTCGCAACGAATCGTCAGGTGCCGTCCGGTCATCACGAGTTCGAACTTGTCCTGTCCCGGTTTGCCGAAGATCGCGATCGTCTGCTTCTTCCCGTATCCGCCGGCATCGTCCTGCAACTGCTGTTCGATCCGCTTTCTCCAGTCGGGTTGATACAGGCTGAAGAACAGTTCGTGGATCATTTCCTGCTGATCCGAGTTGAAGAACTTCCCGCCAACGGCGAATTCCTCTTCGGTAATGTTCCAGTTATTGGAGACGTGGGTCCGCAACAGGCCCCGGTCATCGGAGTGATCCCAGTCGAAACAGATCTCTTCCTTTTGTTTGGGGGTCAAGGATTCATACAGCTTGACGACGAGGTTCTCAGGAGTGGAGTCTGTGGCGGCGAGGAGCGTTTTCGGGAGGGAAGGAATCGCGGCCGCGGTGATTCCGGCGGCGGAAATCCTGATGAAGTCACGACGGGAACAGCAATCGTCATGAGCGCAGGACTGTGGATCGAAGTATGTCATCACCGCGTCTCCTTGTGGCAAGTACCGGTGGATGTGGATGTCGTCAGTTACTCCCTGTCATCATGGCCCCGTGGTTCAAATTTTCAAGACCATTCCCCCTCTGACGATGAGTTCTGATCGCAAAATAAAAAAACTTCCGGATACAGAGCGCATTGACAGCCCCAGAACGAGGGAGTAGGAGCGCGCGACTGAGCGCAGATTTGGCGCAAGAAATCCGCGGCGTCAAACTTTGGTCGTGAAGAATTCCGCGGCAACCGCCTTCACGCGCTTCAGATCGAGCTTACCTGTTCCGAGGACGGGAAATTCTTCCACTTCCACGAAGCTGTCGGTGCTGGGGATCCACAGGTTCGGCAGCCCGGCATCCGCGAGTTCGCGGCAGACCTGGTCGGGACTCTTCGACAGGGACTTGTGAAGCACGACGAGGCGCTCTCCCTTGCGCTCATCCGCCACGGAGGTGACGACGGCGCGGAGCTCGGGGGATTCGTCCTCGGGTTGGGCCAGGATCTTCGTGAGAAGTTCCTCGATCTTGATGTGCGGGACCATCTCCCCGCCAATCTTTGAGAACCGGCTTTGCCGATCGGTGATCTGGATGAATCCATCCGCGTCGATCCGGGCGATGTCCCTGGTGCAGTACCAACCCTCCTTGATCGCGGAGGCGGTTTTTCCGGCATCTGCAGGTAGCCCTGCATGACATTCGGCCCCTTGATCAGGAGCAGGCCCGGCTCATCGACACCGAGGTCGCGGCCAGTGTCCGGGCAGACAACCTTGGCGCTGACCCCCCAGACCGGACGGCCGACGGTCCCTTCCCGCTTGGCCTCCTGGAGGAATTCCTTGTCCTGGACATTGGGGATGTTTACCGACACAAGCGGAGAGAGTTCCGTGGTTCCGTAGCCTTCCAAGGGGCGGGTTCCAAACTTTTCCTCAAACGCATCGGACAGGTCTTTGGGAAGTTTTTCCGCCCCCGTGACCACGAGTCGCAGGTATTTGAAGTTTTCGGCATCGCATCTCTTGATGTAGCCCCGCAGGAAGGTGGGAGTCGCGAGCAGGATCGTGACGTGCTGATCCTGGCAGAGTTTGCCGATCACCCGGGCATCCAGCGGATTGAAGTGATAGGCCCCCCGCGGACGCATTGCGAGGACGGTCCAGAGCGTTGCCGTGAATCCGAAGGAATGGAAGAACGGGAGGACGCCGACAAAAGTGTCTTTCTCCGACAGGATGAGGGCGTGGTCAATCGCGTCGATATTCGAGCCGACATTGTGATACGTGAGAGTGACTCCCTTCGGTTCTCCCGTTGAACCGGAGGTGAAAATGACCGTGAGGGGGTCATCGGGAGAGACTTCCGTCAGCCCCAGGATTCGTTCGAGGATAAAGCTGGGAATCAGGAACGCAGCGAGGGCGGCCCAGAGCTTGTCGCCCAGCGTCACTTCGGGCTTCAATTCTTCCAGGTAGACGTAGGGGACATCCAGTTCCAGCCCGGTCTTTTCCACAAACTTGCGGCTGGTCAGGACGTGCTTGATTTTGCAGACCCGCAAGTGCGAATTCAGTTCTTCCGCCTTGAGGGTGTAATTGAGATTCACGGGGACATGGCGTCCCAGCACCAAAGCGGCGTTCGCAATCACCCCTCCGACGGAGGGAGGCAGCAGCAGGCCGACCATCTTGTCTTCGGGGCGGATAAATTTCCGCTGCAGGATGCGAAGCAGGATCAGGCTTCGCATCAGAATGTCCCTGCCGGTCGCTTTCTGGTGGGTGGAATCAACGAGTTTGGATTGGAAGGGATGCCGCTTGCAGTTGCGAATGAACATCCGAGAGAGAACCACCCGTTCCGGTTTGCGTAATTCGAAGGACTGGCTCGACAACTGCTGAACCGCCTGCCGGACTTCAAACGCCCCCTTCGGATGGATCAGGGGAGTGCCGTAAATCAACGTGACGCGGCGGCGGGCGAAATACTCGGGCCATTTCTTGAAGAACTTGCCCCCCCGGAAGCTGAAGATGCTTCCCCACATCTGGTCGAGAAACATGGGAATCACCGGGACATCCAAACCGTCGATGATCTTGGTCAGGCCGCGCTGGAAGCCCATCAGTTGCCCGGTTCGGGAGAGGGCTCCCTCCGCGAAGATGCAGACGACGTCTCCGTTGCGAAGCGCTTGCTTGGCGTCGTTCAGGGACTGGAGCAGGGCTTTAGGCCCCTTCGTGTTATTGATAGGGATCGTTCCGAACAGCTTGGACATCCATTCGACGAACGGGCTTTTCAGGTTCTCATCGAAGGCAATAAAGCGGATATCCCGATGGCAGTTGGCGCCGATCAGGATGGCATCCATCCAGGAGATGTGGTTGGAAACGAGGAGTGCCCCCCCTTCGTCAGGGACGTTCAAATTTCCATAGATCCTGACACGATAGAAAAGCTGTTGGAACAACCGGACCACAACCCGCATGGTTGCCATGGGGGCCAGATTGAAAACTGTGAAGGCGACAGGGATGGTGATCAGCCCGGCGATCAGAAAGATCACCGGCGAGGAAATCTTCAACTTGTCGTGCAGCCCGAAGAAAATCAGCGAAACGAGAAACATCCCCGAAAAGGTCAGGAAGTTGTTAGCAGCAAAGACGGAGCCGCGCTCTTCATCCCGGCTGTGTTTTTGCAGGTAAGCCATGAGGGGGACGTCGTATGCCCCCCCGAACGCTCCGAGCAAGAACAGCCAGAGAGTCGTCCATTGCCAGGAGTTGCTGGAAAAATAAAGGAGAATTCCATTGGCAACGAGTCCGATCGCGGAGAGGGTGACAAGTCCCATTTCGACGCGGCGTCCGGACCAGATGCCTGCGGTGACGCTTCCCAGGCAGACTCCGAGCGCCATCATGCCCATCAAGTAACCGGTCTGTTCCTTTTGTTCAGGTGGAGTTGCTTGTCGGCATAGGGTTCGAGGTTCAACTGAGCGAGGCAGGCGAGACCAGGTGAAGAGCTTCGCTCCCAGTGCGACTCGAAAGAATTTGTCATGAGAAAGTGTCTGCAGATCGCGCTTGCGCTGGAGATGAGGTTCCAGTGGGAACTTGCGGGCGGGATTCGCGGCTGGGACAGGGCGGATGATCATGCTGGCCGGCAGGCCGGATGGCTGCCATGCAAGCATGATAGACCCGAGATCCAGAGGCCGTTGACTTTGCCGCCCAGGATTGAAACAGGTTGCATCCTGTCGAACCCGGTGATTGGCATAACTGAAATCCGGAAATCGTTCCACAATAATGGCGAGAAACGGTCGCCAGATTGGCCAGACCGTTGGCGATCGAGAGCTTTTCCGGGAGCAGCAGTTCGGGAATACTCCCCAGTTTCGCAGGGCCGAACAATGAGGCCTGTGTTCCGAGCAGGAACAGGGTCGCGAACATCAGGGGGATACTTCCCAATCCAATCGCGATGCAGGCGAGAATCGCAACGAATAATTCAATCGCCTTCACATTGACGATCACATTCCGTTTGCTGTAGCGGTCAGCCAGAAAACCGGCGGGGGAAGCGAACAGAATGAAAGGGAGCACGAAGGCAGCGGTCCCGCCCCCCAGCGCAAAGCCCCGGTAATCATCTCCCATATGGTGAATGGCGATCTCGGCGACCAGCCATTTCACGAGATTATCGTTGATAATGCTGAGAAACTGCGTGACCAGCAGCCCCAGAAAGCTGACCGACCACAACCCGCCGCGGTGATGGGCCAGATCTTCCCTCACTGCGGACTCACTCCCGTGCATCATCGGATGAACAACCTTCGATTCTCGGATCGTTAGATTAAGACGTAATAAAAAAGGACGGAACGGAAGCCCCACATTGTAGCATGTGAGTTACCGCGCGCAAATCATCTGCCGGGAGGAGAAACGGCGAATTCCCGATCGAAGGAATTCGGGCTGGAGAGATTGTAACATTCCGCCGTTTCAAGGGTTCTGGAGAGTGGTCGAAAGTCGCGCCTCGGGCAAAGGGCGTCCTAACTCGCGTCCCGGTGAGTTGCCGGCGAGCATCAGGTTGCGTCCGTAAACCGCGATTCCGGCGACCTGGCCCACGATAAAGACGGGGTCTCCGCGGTGGCAGGCATAGGCCAGCATGCAGACGCCGCCCAAGAGACTCATCGACCAGTAAGCCGGAGGAACAACGCTTTGTCCCGCGCGTTCTGAGACCCACCACTGGGCCAGCATCCGCAGGGTAAACAATCCCTGGGCACTTGCACCGATCGTCAACCAGATCCACTCTGAACCTGACACTGGAATCCTTCCTTTCGGAGAACTTGGTCCTTCCTCTGGCGGGACTTCTATCTCAGACTGCGTATTTTGGTCAAGAGGACTCTTTAGCCTCGATTGCCTGTCTTGCCGTGGTGGTGTCTGAGTCTTCTTGCGTTGTTTTTCCGCTTGGTGCTAGACTGCCGCACCTTCGGATCAGAGGTTTCTGGCCGAAGAGCAACTCAACGCAGACCAGATCGGCACTCAGGGAGGGGGACGCCGTGAATCGAACGATCCGGGGAAAGCTCCAGTGGGGGCTGTTTCTCGTTTTCATGGCGATCTTCTTTCTCGCTGGCAGCGGCGTGTGGGGATTGCATTCCTACCACCGGGTCATCCGGGATTTCGACGCCGCTATTAATCGTGCCCCGCATCAACCGGATCTGGTCGATGCCGTCGCGGCATTGCTGGCTCCCTTGCGTCTGGACGCTCCCGCGCAAGTGAAGTCGCCGCGCGACTATGAGCAATTCGCCCTCGCGCAGGTGCGGCAGTTCAATGAACGTCTGGAATCCTCACGGCAAAGGATCGAGGATTTCCATCGCAAACTCGCGCAAATGCAGACTCAGGAAATTCAGACCGGGCGATTCATCGTTGCCGGTCCGCTACTTTCCCGCATACAAATCATGCTGCAGACTCTGCACGGTGACGCGGAGATCCTCAAAGACTGGCAGAACAACAAGCTGCGCATTTCCATGCTGCAAAAGATGCGGTCGGACATCGCGGAAATGCTGGAACTGGCCCGCAAAGTTCCCGATCCGGTGGACGGCCTGAATCCCGAACTCAACCGGGCGCGGCGGGACTTCTTCTGGTCCTTCTGGATCATCGTCTTCGCCGGAAGTTCGGCGATCATCATCCTGTTCGGGTTGCGGATGTTCGGGCATCGGTTCCTGTTCGTTCCCATTCACAAGCTGTATGAGTCTGTCCGACGAATGGAAACCCGGCTCGATACACCGGATCTGGATTTTCCCTGCGTCATCAATACCAAGGATGAAGTCGCCGAATTGGCGAATGCCTTTGGAGACATGGTGAAGCGATTCAAGGATATCCGCGACAGTCTCGATCAGCAGGTGAAGGAACGGAGCAGGCAGTTGGTCCGCTCGGAGCGGCTGGCGGGTGTCGGCTTCCTCGCTTCGGGTATCGCTCACGAGATCAACAATCCCCTGTCTGCGGTTCTGATGGCGGCCGATTCGCTCGTGGAACGGCTGCACTCGAGCCAGGGACATCTCGAAGCGGGGGACTTCGAAGTTGTGAAGCAATACCTGCAGATGATTCAGCGGGAAACGGAACGCTGCCGTGAGATCACGGGCCGCCTGCTCGATTTCGCACGGGGGCAGGACAGTCCCCGCCTCCGGACCGACGTGGCGGGAATCGTGCGTGAGGTGCTGGAGATGGTGGGGCACCTCAGCAAGTTCCGGGATCGGAAGATCATCTTCGAGCATGAGCGTCCCTGTTACCTGACCGTCCACCCGGGAGAAATTAAACAGGTCATCTTGAACCTGACGGCGAACGCCCTCGATTCCATGAACGGGCCGGGGACGTTAATGATCCAGATCCACGAAATGACGGACGAGGTAGTGATCTCCTTCAAGGATGACGGCTGCGGCATGACCCCCGAAGTCATCAACGATCTGTTCGAGCCGTTCTTCACTACGAAAGAGGTCGGCAAGGGGACCGGCCTGGGGCTGTCGATCAGCCATCGGATCATCGAAGACCACCAGGGGACGATCGAAGCCGAGAGTGAAGGGCCGGGGAAGGGGAGCACGTTTTCGATCCGCCTGCCGCGCAAAGCCTCGGGACAGACGAAGGCGGCGTGAGGTTCTGCGTCAAACCTCTGATTCTTTCGCAGGGGCGTCTTGACTTGTCTTTCCGGCTCGCCGATCATCCGGGGAAATACTTCTCGAACGATCAGCTTTGTCAGACAACAGGAGACCGCTCATGGCCAAGAAAAAGAACACCGCGAAAACCACCAAGAAGCTGCCTCGCGGGCGAATTATTCTCCGGACGGGAGAGGCCTTGGTCGAGGCGGAGCCGAGCTGGTCCGCCGCGGAGCCGGAAGTGGTCATCGGAGAACTGGATGGGCCGGTCGGATACGCGATTGCGAACATGATCGGCGGCCAGGTGAGCGGGCACACTCGCGTCTTCGCAATCCTGAATTGCGACGTACAGGTCCGTCCGACGACGGTCATGGTCAGCAAGGTGACCGTGAAGAGCGAGAAGTACACCAATATCCTGATGGGAACCGTGCAGGCCGCGATTGCTCACGGGGTGCTGGATGCGGTTCGGGCCGGGGATCTTCCCAAGAACAAGGTGAACGACCTGGGGATCATCGTCTCAGCGTGGCTCGACCCGAGCGTGGTGAAAGAAAAGATCGACCACGAGATCCTGTTCAAGACGAACCGGGAAGCGGTCGCCAAGGCGATTCACAAGGCGATGCACCACGAGCCGACCATCGACTGGCTGCTGAAAAACCAGGACCAGGTTCCGCACATCTTCCACCAGATGGGTGTTGAGGGGAAACTGTAAGAACGTTTGCGTCGCAAATCATTTTGAGTTCCACCAGACGGCAAAAGATTTCTCACCGAACCTTTGAGACCATTCGGACGTCATGGTTTCATAGATAAAACAAAGTGAGAAAACATGAGTAAAGGAACTGAAAATGAGTCGTTCATTCAGGACGGTTCTCGCCCGCGAAACGGTCGAGATCGTCGAAGAGGGATATTATCGCAATCCCGCAGGTCGCAATGTCGAGATCGGGCCCGCCGTTACCCGCTGTTTGAATGGCACCTGCTATTTTTCCCCCGTGGATTTGCAGCGACTGACGTCTAATCTGGTTGCGGAACCGAGTCCAAAGTTCTCCACAAAAGTGGAGGTGGTCAATGAGACCACTCTGGAGGGGGTGACGCGGCTTCTGGCGGAAGGGGAGGGGGCTGTGGCGGCGTTGAACTTCGCTTCCGCGAAGCATCCGGGAGGGGGATTCCTGACGGGAGCCCAGGCGCAGGAGGAATCGCTCGCCCGCAGTTCGGCCCTGTACGCCTCCTTACTTAAAGCTCCCGAGTTCTACGGCGCCTTCGCGGCCAACCCCACGCCGCTGTATTCAGACGGGATGATCCTGTCCCCTGCGTGTCCTGTGTTTCGGACCGATGATGGGGGACTTTTAGAGCAGCCGCAACTGGTGACATTTATCACCGCGGCGGCTCCCAATGCCGGGGCCATCCAGATGAATCGTCCGGGGGACATGAAGTTCGTCCCGGAAACGCTTCGCCGCAGGTCGGAATATGTCCTGGCCATCGCAGCCGCGCAGGGGTACCGACGGCTTGTTCTGGGGGCATGGGGTTGCGGAGTGTTTCGCAACGATCCCCGGACGGTGGCGACAATCTTCGCGGACCACCTGGTGCGCGGACCCTGGCAGGGACGTTTTGAGCGGGTGCTCTTTTCCGTTCTGGATTCGTCTCTCTCCAAGGAGATTATCAAGCCGTTTCAGCAGGCTTTCGCGTCGGCGAATAAACCATAATTTTCTGCATTAGTGAGAGATGGGCTTCGGTAGCAGTTCGTCCCATTGCTTGATGCCAATGATCGGCTTAGCGAATTCGAACGCCTGCTCCCACTGCGGAGTATCCGCCGCCTTGAAGACGTCGTAGAGGAATTTCTTGTCGCCGGGGTCGGTGACGGTTCCTGCTTTTCGACTGCGGATTCCCAGACGCAGGCCCCCCTCATCCCGGTGATCGACATGCCGGTGCAGGATGAACGCATCAATCCCCTCGATATGACTGGTGCGGTAGTAGGCATAGGCATAACCCGCGGCCTGGACCTTCTCTCCCCCATCCTCTTCCTTGGGAGTATGAAAACCCTGTTCGGAGAGAATGATCCGGCGGGGACGATTCTCGAACAGAAAATCGGGCTGTTTCAAATAAGCCGGCAGAACTTCCAGGTTCTTGAACGTGATCTTGGGGGTGTTGAAAGCAAACGTCGGCTGTTTGTCATTCCAGGTTCTGGGATTGAACAGATCCTCGGGGTAGGGATGGAAGGCGACGTGCCATTCGAAATTTCCCTGCTTGCGGATCAACTCGTTCATCCGGTCCAGGAATTCCTTGCCGGGGATGAACTTCTGTTTTTCGTCGCTCATCCGGGCGGTCCAGTGATGGTCCATGGAGATGAAGACCTTGAGTTCCGGATGAGACTTGCGGACGGCGTAGTGGGAGACCCGCAGCGCGCGGGCGTAATCTTCGATGACGAGGGCAGGGTCGGCCTGGCCGATGTTGTACCACCACCAGTGGGCCTGCAGTTCGTTACCGATGATGTAGCCACTCACCCGGCCATGCGGCGCTTTCGGCAAGGAATACCGATGTGCCATATATTCCACGGCAGCCCGGTAACGAAGATATCCGGCTTCGTTGGTGAGATTGAACGCCCCCAGATGGTTCGGTGCCTCTTTCAGATTCGTGAGAGGATGAATGAGCGGATTTTTGGGATCGGGTTCGGAGGGGACCGAGTTGAGGAGAATGATCGTGTTGTCCACCCCGGCTGTGGTCAATTCGCCGAAGGTCGCATCCAGATGCCTGATATGGTCGATATTTATTGGAATCTTGTGCCCATCCACGTCCCACGTTTCGCGCGGAGGATTTCCGGAGAGATCGATGATCTGTGAGACGAGGACATTGTGCGCGACCTGTTTGACGCCCAGATTGAGGGCATCTTTGACGTCGAGAATCGATTGCACCCCTTTGATGCTGCCGGGCTTGGGGATGTGGTCGCGACGAGGAGAGAGTTTTGAAATCTCATCAGCCCAACGGGCCGCTCCGAGCGGGTGATTGGTCTCGGAATGCACCAGCAGCCACTGGGAATAAAGGCGGTCCCGGCCCCGGTCGAAGCGGTCGAACTTCACCCCTTGCGATCCGGCTGTTCCCTGCCAGACCAACCGCCCCTGTTCGGGTGTCGGCCCGGCGGCGAAAGGAGAAAGTTCCAGCAGTTTGATCTTTTCGGAGCGAGGACCGTCTAACAGAACGGAGACCGTCTTGGCATCCACCACGATGGAGGAAATGCGGACAGAATCAGCCGCTGCCAGAAGGGGGGAAAAACAGATGCAAATCAGTAATGTGCTCAAATTTCGGAGCATTAACATGAGTTTTTCTCGGCGGTCACGATCAAACATAGAAATCCCTGGCGGAAAGAGCGGTCTTAGGAGCAACTTTGAAGAGTTGATTCTGGGACTGCGGCCACCGGGTTGCAAGGGTTGCCGTTTGTGGGACGTTCTCCGATCATCGAGCGACTGTTTTATGTCCCGGTCGGTTTTCAAAGAGCATTGATGTCCAGTTCCGAGCCGTCATTGTTGATTCTGGGAGCCAGCACACGCGCGGCCGCGTGGTCCGCCCTGCGCGCCGGCTTTCAGCCGATCTGTTCTGATCTCTTTCTGGACACCGATCTGCAGGCCGTCGCGCGCGTGTTGCCGGTGGCGACCTATCCGGCGGGTTTCGAAGAGTCCGTCCGCTCCCTCCCGCCGACACCCTGGATCTATACCGGAGGGTTGGAAAACCACCCTCGGGTGATCGCGGCAATTTCCGCACAGCATCCATTACTGGGGATTTCCTCCAGGCAAGTTCAGGCGGTGCGTGATCCCTGGCTCTTGCGGGAGGCGATGGCCTCTGGAGCAATGGCCTCTGGAATTGTCGAGATTCCGAAATTGCGAGCCTCGGAGGATCCTCCGCAGGAAGGAAACTGGCTGGTCAAGCCGTGGGCCTCTTCGGGTGGTCGGGGCATTTCCGTCTGGAACCGTTCTGCGGCGTTGCCCGAAGAGCCGCATTATTTTCAGGAATTCGTTCCAGGCCGCTCCGTCTCCGCCCTCTACCTCGGAACAGAGCAGGGGACGCTGCTGCTGGGGACTGCGGAGCAACTCGGCCCGCAAGAGAATATTTCGCCATTCGCCTATTGCGGCTCAGCCGTGCCCGCGACGATTCCCGACGAGATTCTCCCCGCGATGAAACAAGTGGGAGAAAAAATGACGACGACTTTTTCGCTTCGGGGGTTGTTTGGCTGCGACTTCATCCTCGCTGCGAATCACAGCCTTTATCTGCTGGAAGTGAACCCGCGGTACACCGCCTCGGTGGAGTTGCACGAGCATGCCCTGTGCATCCCCCTCCTGAAATGGCATGTGGAGGGGACGGCGGGGAGCGTTTCGACCCGGACCTGGGAGGCTTTGCAATCCCAGGTCCAGGATCGGCCCCCGTCAGGGACACGCTGGGGGAAGCGGATTCTGTATGCCACCCAGGATTTCACCTTCCCCGGCCTGCCGGACGGATTTGATCCCGTGCCGGTGGGGGTCTGGGATCTGCCTCGCATGGCGGACATACCCGCTCCGGGGGCGAGGATTCGAAGCGGGGAACCGATCTGTTCGGTGTTTGCCTGTGGAGAGACGGAGGAGGAACTGGCGGGAAACTTACAGGCCGCCGAGCGAGCAGTCGGGCTGAGAAAACTGTAAAAATCATTCGCGGAAGTGCGTGAGACGCCTCAACTTTTCTTGATCCGTTTTTTGCGGTCCGTTAAGATCACGCTTGCCTCAAGGAGGGGATTCCTCCGGCGGGGAACGGCCCGTGACGTGTTGTGTTTTGAATGGATATCTTTCCCTCTTGATTCCTCATGGCGAAAAATACCGACATTCGTATTCTTGAGGTCCATTGTTCTTTTGAGCCTTACAAGTTTCGCACACCCCTCAGCTTTGGAGGGCGGGTTCAGCAAGGCTCTGAACTGATCAACGTCGAAATCAAAGTCGAAAGCCGCAATGGAAAGCACGCCATCGGTTTCGGCAGCATGCCGATGGGAAATGTCTGGGCCTGGCCGTCCGAGACGGTTACGCCCGACCAGACGGCTGCGGCGATCAAGCAGTTCGCCAGGGAACTGATCGAGATTGCCGAGGACTTCCCGGAATTTGCCCATCCCCTGGAAACGATGTATCGCATCTCGGGGGAATACACCCACCTGGGGCAGAAGATTTCCCGGCAGATGAAATTGGCCGAGCCGATGCCTCCGCTGGCGGAACTGGTGGCGGCAAGCCCCTTCGACGCCGCGTTGCACGATGCCTTTGGCCGGGCACATTCCCAGAACAGCTACAACCTCCTCGGCAAGGAATTCGTCGCGACTGATCTGAGCGAATACCTCGATGCCTCCTTCAAGGGGGAATATCTCGACAAGTACACTCTTCGCGAACCCAAGCCCCGCATGCCGTTGTATCACCTCGTCGGGGCGCTTGATCCCCTCTCGATGGAGGACGTAACGACAAAAGTCGGAGACAGATTGCCGGAATGCCTGGCCGACTGGATTGCGGCGGAAGGTTTGACCCATCTGAAGATCAAGCTTGGAAGCGGTGACTTGCAGGCGGACCTCGACCGGACGCTGGCGGTGGATAAAGTCGCCACGGAAGCGCAGGCCAAGAGAAACGTCTCCAACTGGTTCTACTCTCTGGATTTCAACGAGAAGTGCCCGGACGTCGGGTTCCTGCTTGAATTCCTGAAGAAGCTGAAAGCCGCATCACCCGCAGCCTACGAGCGGATTCAGTACATCGAACAGCCGACGCATCGGGATCTGAAGGGGCATCCGGATCAGAAGGTGCATGAAGCGGCTCAACTGAAGCCGGTCGTGATCGATGAATCGCTGGCGGATTACGAAACGCTGCTTCTGGCCCGTGAGATGGGTTATTCGGGCGTGGCGTTGAAGGCCTGCAAGGGACATTCGGATGCCCTGCTGATTGCCGCCGCCGCCCAGAAGATGGGGCTGTTCCTCTGCGTGCAGGATCTTACCTGTCCCGGCTTTTCATTCCTCCACTCCGCCAGCCTGGCCGCCCGGATTCCGACCGTCACCGCGATCGAGGGGAATGCCCGTCAGTATTCCCCTTCCATGAATCGGCAGTGGCGGACCCGCTTCCCCGGGATGTTCGACATCAAGGACGGAACGGTCAACACCTCGTTGTTGAACGGCGTCGGACTCGGCTTCGACTAAATCACCTTTCGGACTGCGCTCACTCATGGCTGATTTTATTGCCACTCGACTGGCCAATCTCGGACTCCAGTTGCCTCCCGCCCCTGCGCCCGTCGGGTTTTATGTCCCTGCCACGCAATTCGGCAAGGTGGTCGTCACGAGCGGACAGTTACCCATGCAGGGGAAAGAAGTTCTCTTTCAGGGCAAAGTGGGACGGGACTTGTCGGTGGAGCAGGGGGCCGCGGCCGCCCGGCTCTGCACGCTGAATGCCTTGGCGCAGATCGAAGCCTTGATCGGATCGCTCGACAAAATCCGCAAGATCATCCGCGTGGAGGGGTACGTCCAGTCGGCGGAAGGTTTCACCAGTCAGCCGCTGGTTGTGAATGGCGCTTCGCAACTGCTCGTCGAGATCTTCGAGGATGCGGGGAAACATACCCGCATCGCGGTTGGTGCGAACGAATTGCCGTTGAACGCCGCCGTAGAAGTCGTCCTCTGGGCCGAAGTGGCTCCTTGAAACTCCGATTCCTGGTTACGGCTTCCAGAGGACGTCCACGTAATCGACGCCGCGAGTCATCGCACCCGCTTGCAGTTCGCATTCCACCCGTTGTGCCCCGGTAGGAAGTTCACGCGGCCACGTGACCTTGTCGACATTCGGCGGGAACTTCGATCGTCTGCTCCAGCGAGCCGATTTTCAGCCTGGCCTGGCGTGAGACTTTCTGGGGCCGGAACCGGGCCGTGATGTCGTAGCTGCCGGTCCCTTCAATCTCCGTCTCCCAGTATCCGACGGCATCATTGTTCCAGCCCGCGCGCGGCCCGCGCCAGTCCTGCCGGGTGAGTGTCACAGGATTTTCGTGTGGCGTCCCCAGTTTCATCCGAGGAGGAGCATACCCCGCGTGGAACTCACATCCGCGAACCAGTCCCGATACGCCTGCTGCAGTTCTTTCAGAATCTCTGGTTTTTCGGCGGCGATGTTTTTCGATTCGGCGGGATCCGCTTCCAGATCAAACAGTTCGAACGGCAGCTTCGTTGTGTCAGTCACCTCCGGAAGAAATTTTCCTGGACGAGTTTGTACCTGCCGCTCCGAATGGAACAGGCCTGAAACGGCAGCGGCTCGTCGCCGCGATGCCATTGAAAGAAGAGCTTGCGGGGAGGCAGGCCGGAAACCGTTCCCTGACAGGAGGCCACAGGTTGACACCGTCCAGCTTAGGTTCGGTCGGAACAAGAAGCCGCATGCGGCGAGAATTGTGGGGGGGAGATCGATATGGCTGCCGTTGGGACGCTGATCCGTTTCCCCGCCGGCAGTTTTTTTCCCAGGCGAATGAAACAGGGGACACGCGTCCCCCTTCGTAAGGTGTTCCTTTCACTCCGCATCCCGGCGTTGTAGCGGGCAAACGCCGGGCCGTTGTCCATCAGGAAGATCACCAGCGTGTCATCGGCCAGTTGGAGTGAATCAAGCTTGGCGAACAGCCGTCCCAGGTTCCGGTCGATGTTCGTCACCATGGCGTAGGTGTGGGCGAGGTTGTCGCTTAATCCCAGTTTGGAGTAGGGAAGAAGTTCCTCATCGGGGACTTCGAGAGGACTATGCGGGGCATTGAACGCCAGATAGACGAAAAACGGGTTCTGCTTCTGGTGTTCGATGAACTCGATCGCAGCGGTCGTATAAATATCGCTGCAATATCCCTTTTGTTTTTCGGGCTGGCCGTTGTGCCACAGGATCGGATCGGTGTAGTGATTCTGCGGCGGATTCGCGGGTTGCATCAGTCCCCCGCCGGGATGCACCAGCGACTCTTCAAATCCCTGGTCCATGGAGCGCAGCGGATAATTGTCCCCCAGGTGCCATTTGCCGAAGATGCCGGTGTGGTAACCGTGTCCTCGGAGCATTTCCGCGAGAGTAACTTCCGCAGGGTCCATCATCGCTCGGCCGAGATAGGTGTCGATCGCCCGGGTGCGGTAGTTGTACCGCCCCGTCATCAGGCTGGCCCGGGTGGGAGTACAGACCGGGGAGACATGGAACTGGTCGAGGTAAACCGCTGAATTGGCGAAGGCGTCGAGATGGGGGGTCTGAATTTGCTTGTTCCCCGTAAATCCCAGGTCTCCGAACCCCTGGTCGTCGGTCATGATCAGGATGACGTTTGGTTTGCGCTCCGCCGCGAAGGTGACGCTGCACAACAGGAACAGAACCAGCCAGAGACGGTGAATTCTGAGGATCATGAAGCACCTCGCGCAAGGTAAAAACAAGTCTATCCGGAATGACGCTGGGCATCCCAGGGTTCGATCTGTCGCAGTTTTTTCGTTTTCAATTCTCGATACACGTCCGGCAAGTCAAATTTCTGCAGCACGTCGGGAGTCAACGAGGACAACGGCCAACGGTAGATATCCTCTGCAACGACCGATTGATAGGAGATCAGTGCATTCTTCAGGGTGACCTGCGCAACGCTGTCGTGCAGCAGTGCCGCGTACGTGGCGGGAATCGCGCCGTAACCGCGTGCCGTCAGGTGGACGTCCGTGTGACCAGCCTCCCGCAGCCAGTCCAGGACCGAAAGGACATCATGCGTGCGCTGGCCCACATACGGACGGTCGAGCATCAGGGAGTGGATGGCGTAGAAATAGTCGCATCCGTACGCCGTGTCGTAAGAGTTCTCGCCGCAGGTATTCGGCTTGCTTTCCCCTAACCCACGCACATCGAGGGCATACAGTGTGGCGTTTGGTTCCGCTTTACAGATCTCGCGCAGGAAGGTTTCCGACTTCAGTTCCGCGTCAATGGAATCATGGGCCACATACAGAATCGCCCGGTTCACCTGGCGGGGAGGACGGGAGTTGATCCCCTCCGTGCTATTGCGATAAACGTTCACCAGCAATCCCGGTTCGGTTTCGAGGAGATAATCCGAGGTTCGGGGGTAGGGGTAATCAGGCGTTCGTCTGGGGCGCAGAATCCGGAAAGGAACGGTCTCTTTCCGGGTGGGAAGCTTCAGGATCTCGGTCACGGCTTGCTTGAGATCAGCTCCCTTGAGAGCGGAACGGGACTTCGCCAACTGTTCTGCCATTTCGCGGGTGAATGAGGAAATCGTCCGGCTATTCAGTTCGGAAACCTGACCGCGTGGAGTACACCATAACGCTTCATCCTTCTCCGGCTGGAAGGGGGGCTCAGCGGCGGATCCGGACAACCCGGCAGTTTTCATGAACGAGGCATACATCGCCTCGCGCGCTCCCTGGTGGAATCCATGCCCTTCCGGACCGATATAGTGCTGCACGAGTTCCGGCGAAACTTCCAGCAGGCGGTAAAGATGCTGCAGCCGTTCTTTCGCCTGGATTGCACCTCGAACATCGAAATAATCCCGCTCCTGAGACAGCAGCGTGATCGGTTTGGGGGCCAACGCTGCCAGGAAATCGGCGTGATCGAGTCCCAGTGCGAGAGCATGGGGTGGGCATTGTTCGGTATCAGCGGGGAGTTCGTTTTCGAGATTCCGCCGAATTGTCGTCACGAAACAACTCGGGGCCGCCATGGTCCAGCGGGAATCCAGCGCCGCCAGCCAGGTGGTGAGCGTTCCCCCTCCCGAGTTTCCGGTGATTCCTACTCGTTGCGGATCAACTTCCGGACGTGTGAGCAGGTAGTCCAGCGCACGGATTCCATCCCAGGCCTGCCACGTCCCGAAGAATTCGCCCGTCAGAAACTGTTGGTTGCCCCCCATCAAGTGCTCGTTGACACCCGCTCCTATGCGGGACTTAGATTTTTCGTACCCGGGAACTGCAGTCGTTCTCCCTGCCCGATGGGATCGAACACCAGCACGACGAACCCTTTCCGCACCAGCCCCTGACAAACCGCCTGATACGTGGGATAAGCCTTACCGTTCTCCGAGTGCCCGCACACCTGGACGACCCCGGAGCGGGGATTTCCCTGAGCGGGAATGTACAAATTCGCGGTCACGAGAAAAGACGGGCGGCTTTCGAAGATCACCTTTTCAATCCGGTAGCCCTCCCGCTGAACGGTTCCCGTGATTTTGGGATTGAGCGGTGTCTTTTCCGGCAAGGGGCCGAAACAGGCTGCGACTTTCTTACGGATGTCCTGCACGTGCCGCTCAGCGTCCACTTTTGTTTTCAGGGCGCGCCGTGCGGCAAGATTTTTCTCATCCGCTTCCCGGACCCTCCGCACGAAGTACTCGTGAACCGTGCGCGGGAGCCGGTTGAGAGTTCCTGTCGACTCCGCAGCATGCAGCACATGCATCCAGTCATGTGCCAGCATTGTCCCGGCTGTCAGCAACAGCGAGTCTTGGAGCCATTGTCGGCGGGAGAGATGCGAACGAGATGGCATACAGGCTCCAAGCGATCAGACAGAGAGAGAAGGCTACGGTCTCCGTCGATAGGTTTTCGATTTGAAATGGGATGAGGACTGTCGGATGTACCATTCCGTCGGCGTGAATTCCGAATCCACCAGCAACCTCAGGGGAGGGCACATCCGAGACGGGTCGATTCCCAGAAAGTCCTTCCCCGCTTCAAAGGCGTAGACCTTTGTCTCCCCTTCAATCTGGGCCTGGAACCATTTCGCGGGAGGTCCACCTTTGGGATTGGGAATAAAGACCTGCACGGACCAGTTTTCGATTCCGGAGCGGATCGGTTCGCGCGGATCGCCCCCTTCGAAGCTCCCCATCTCGGCCCGGAAGATCTCCACGTCCTGCCGTGAGACACGGATTTTGGGGGGAAGCAGCGTCCGGACGTCGCATTCTTCCTGCGCATACGGAACTGAGAAAAAAGTCTGTTCGCACCACGTCAGCAGGCCGCTGGTGTTATACGCTTGCAGCAAGTACGCCCCTGGGGCTGAGTCGGGCTGGTTTTCGTCCTTCACGGCAATCGAGAACAGCACCTCCCGAAATTTAATCCCCATATATTTTGAATTCACGCCGATGATCAAGACCTGGGCCCATCCGTCCTGATCAATGGGAACGAGCCTTTCCGCTTTCAACTTGGCGGTCCAATAACTGAGATTGGCCTTCCCCGCCAGCGTCACATCGTGGACGCCGGTCAGTTTCGCCGCCCACTTGATCCCCATCTGATTCCCCATCATCACTCCACATGTGCCTGTTGGAAGTCCCTTTCAGCGGACCATTTTGTTTCCGCTTATTTCCGCGTCGATCCTCGACGCCGGAGACCGACTATTCTGCCGAAATTCATTCGGGAAATCATGCTCGACCTTAACGATGCGCGGAAAATTTCCGGGGAGCTTCGTCGGCGAGATCGACAACCTGGGAAATTCCTTGATCCGGCGGGAAGCAGGCAGTAGCTTACGATCAATGCGTGGCGTTTGCGCTAGTAGCAAGACTTCTAAGAACGGTTATCGCAAGACGCTCAGACATGCGTCCGGTCACTGTTTCGATTCTCGCTCAATTCACTTTTTCCAACAGACTAGGGCTGCGATGAACCCGTCAACCCGGGGATTCACGCTCATCGAATTGCTCGTTGTGACCGGCATCATTGCGGTCCTGGTGGCATTGCTGTTGCCCGCCGTGCAGGAGGCCCGCATGGCCGCCGCCAGAACGGAATGCCGCAACAACCTGCATCAGATTGGCCTCGCCCTCCACAACTATCACGATACACATGGCCTGTTTCCCCCGGGATATATTTTTGATCCCGCTCGACCAACATCAGGCAGTGGCAGTGCCGTCGGGCTGAACTGCTGGGGCTGGGGAGCCGCTCTCCTGCCTTATCTGGACCAAAATTCGCTTCATGGGCAGATTGACTTCGATCTGGGATTCAACGGAAACAATGCCAATCACAGAAACTATCTTCCCAGTCGGCAGGTGCTCAAGGCGTTTCGGTGTCCAAATGACAAGACGCCGCAACTGGTCGTGAACAAGGCCCCGGCGTTCACCCTCGGCGCCGCAGCGAATTACGTGGCAGTTGCGGGGGCCCTGACGTCACCGGGGAATACTCCGCCGACAGTCCTGAATGACGGCCCCGCCGCGGGGTTATCGACGAATCTGCACACCGTCATGGGGGGAGCCTTCGGTTGCAACAGTGCCGTGGGACTGCGCGACCTGGCGGATGGCCCCTCAAATGTCATTCTGGTCGGTGAACGGGCGTGGAGGCAGGCGGGTAATAACGTCCGACAGGGGACCACTGCGCTCTGGGCCGGAGCCCATTCCGATAACAGCACCGCCACCAATCCCTCCGCTCTGGAAAAAGCGAACGGCGTCGCATTGACTCTGGGGGTCTGCAATGCGGAGAGTGATCCCCGCGTGGCCATCAACGCGGCACTGAAAATTCAGCCCGCCAGCCTGGTCCTGAATCATCAACCCTGCGATGGAGACCAATCGGACCCGCTGTATCACGGTTTCAGCAGCCGGCACCAGGGAGGTTCCCAGTTCTTGCTGGGAGACGGTTCCGTCCGCTTCTTGAACGAAAGCATCAATCCGGTGCTGTATCGAAACCTTTCTCTCAAAGGGGACGGCGAAGTCCTCGGGAAGTACTAGGGCCGCCGAAATGCGACAGAGCCGCGGATTCACGGTGATCGAAATTCTGGTGGTCATTGCCATCATCAGTGTGCTTGCCGCCCTGATTCTCCCCGCCGTTCAACAGGCCCGCGAAGCCGCCCGTCGGACCGAATGCCGAAACAACCTGCATCAGATCGGCCTCGCATTTCACAATTACCACGACACCTATAAACAATTCCCCCGTTGCCGGATGCGGCATATCACTCTGGCCACTCAAGTCCCGCCGAATACGATTCTCAACTGGCAGGGGTGGGGTGTGGCTTTGCTGCCCGCGCTGGATCAGGCCAACCTGTTTGCACAGTACAACACGACCGTTCCTTTTTTTGATCCCGCCAATGCACGTGCTGCTGCTGCGGTTCTACCTGTGTTTCTCTGTCCCAGTGCTCCCCATGCGGCGACTCAGTATCTCGTTTCCCCTACTGCGGGGGATTGCACGACCGCTTATGGAGGCTATGCCGTCAACTTCGCGGGTGGGACCGGGACATACAAGGTCACCGGCGGACTGACCGATTATGTTGCGATTGAGAAAGTCGGCGACCCGGTGATGGGTTGGGCGAAGAATAAGCATCCGGATCTCTTTCCGCAGGGGATTGCCGCCATGCTCGACGACGGTCCCTTGGGATTGAGTAGCGATATCACGTATACGGCCGTCGACGACAGCAAGGATGCACTGCTCTTTACGACCCGCCTGGAGGACATCAAGGATGGGCCCTCAAATACGATCCTGATTGCGGAACTGGCCGGGCGGGACAAGCTGTGGTGGGCCGGAAACAAGCCGCAGTCTATTGTCACACAGGACGTCCTGACCGACGACGCCTACATTCAGTCCGTGTTTGGCGGACAACTGTGGGTGAGCGGAGACAATACTCTGCGGATCAGCGGGACACAGCCGGACGGGAACCACAACGGGGTCGCCATTCCCAACGCCGTCGATGTCTGCGTCATCAACTGCAGCAATGCCCGCGTCTTCAAAAGCCATCTCAACGAGGGGGCAGGGCTGTACAGCTTTCACGCCGGCGCGGCACAAGTTGTCTTCGCGGACGGTTCCGTCAAAGCTCTGAATCAGTCGATGAACGCCGCTGCGTTTTGCGCCCTTGCGACTCGTGCCAGCGGCGATCTGAGCGGCGAATTTTAATCACTCTCAGCGTGGCGAAAACACCCGGCCTGTGATCGGATAAGCCGTGTCCTGAAAACCTTTTCCGGTGTGTTCTCCGGGCGGGATCAACGTGTCGACGAAGGCTTCATCCTCCGCCGTCACCTGCACTTTCAGGCACCCCAGGTTGTCTTCGAACTGTTCCATCGTTCGCGGTCCCAGAATCACGGAGGTGATGAGCTTGTTCGCCAGGCACCAGGCCAACGCGAACTGACTCGTTTTCACACCCTTCTTGGCACAGTACTTATTCAATTCCTCGCTCAGTTCCAAACTCTCGTCCCGCAGTTCCGCCTGCTGCATCCGCTTGTCTTGCCGCGCCGCTCGGCTTCCCTCGGGAAAGGCTTCCCCCTGTCGATATTTGCCGCTCAGGATTCCCCGTGCCAGCGGACTATAGGAGACCACTCCTATCTGCTGGTCGCGACACAGCGGCAACACCTCCACTTCGATGTCCCGATTCACCATGTTGTACAGCGGTTGCAGGCAGACGAACCGGTTCAGGTTCAACTTGTCGGAAGTCCACAGCGCACGGCACAGCATCCAGGCGCGGAAGTTCGAGCAGCCGATGTAATGCACCTTGCCGGAACGGACCATATCGTCGAGTGCGCGGAGCGTTTCGTCTAACGGGGTCTCCCAGTCCGGCGCGTGGACGTAATACAGGTCGATGACCTCGGTCCTCAGGCGTCGCAGGCTCCCTTCCAGTTGCTCCATCAGATGTTTCCGGGAGGCCCCCGCCTGGTTTGGACCGGTCCCGACCGCGGAGCGCCCCTTGGTGGCCAGGATCACCTGGTCCCGCTTATCGCCGGCGAGCGCTTTGCCGATCACCTCTTCGGAGCGACCCGCGGCGTAGATATTCGCCGCATCAAAAAAATTGATCCCCTCGTCGATCGCCCGGTGCATGATCCGGATCGATTCCTCCTCAGCCGTCGCCCCTCCGAACATCATCGTCCCCAGGCAGAGGGGGGAAACCTTGATCCCCGAGCCTCCCAGACGTCGATACTCCATGTCGCATAACTCCCGTGAAAAGAGCCGAACCTCGCTTTGGGACGATCATAGTCCGATTCATCGGGAGATTCTCCCGTCGAAATGCCGGTTTTTTGTGCGAAAAAGGCTCGGTTGAACTGTCCGGGACGTATTGCTAAACTCTTTCCCTTCATTAACATAAATGGAAATCACTTTCGCAGAATCGAACTGATCGAGGGAGTATACGACTCGTGGGGACCAAGAAAACCGGCAAGGGACGACGCAAGATCGGCAGCAAGAAACGACGTAACCGCGCCAAGATCCGCCATCGCAAGGGCTAATCGCGCGTGAGAGAGTTCGTGCCTGAACTCCTTCCGCCTGCTCGTTCATCAATCAGCCTCATCGTCTCCGCCTTGTCATTTCGCAGGGCGTTTGAAGTTCGGTGGAGGCGTGCACCATGTCGGAAAGCGACTGCTTTCTGCTGCGCGGTGTGATAACGCCTCTTTGCGCCCTGTGGTGTTTTTTCAACACGTTTTTCGGCCCTGAAAAACCGCATTCTCAAACCAGTTTCCCCCGGTAGGGTCTGGCATCCCCTCAGTCCGGTGTGGTAGGCTGAACTGTCCATCAGTTTTTGTTGATGCGTGTTCCACACTGCGCGGGGAAACAGGATTTCTGCCCCGTGGTCGCGAGGAGTCTTCATGAAGATGTGCGCTTGGCGGTTGAATGTCGTTCTGCTTGGTCTCTCCTGTTGGCTGGCTTCGTCGGGACTTCATGCGGCGACTCCCCAGGAGACCGCCCACAGCCTGAAAAAAGTGGCTGACGAAGCCCTGCAGTCCCAGCAGGCGGTCAGGAAGAAGCTGGACGCCGCCCAGGCTCAGGGGAAGCCCTTTCAGGATGCGATTGTCAAAGCCCGGACAGAGGCCGCCAAGGCAACCGCCGCGTTGAGAACCGCTGAGAAGGATCTTCCCGCCAAGGTGGAGGCGGTCAAGAAAGACGACCGCCCGCGATGTGTTGAAGACGGCCCTGGAGACTGCCCGCAAGGCCTCGAAAACGCAAACGCCGCGGTGGCCGCCGCGAAATCCCCCGCCACTGAAAAGGCCGCTGCTGATGCTGCCGCTAATCTCAAGACGACGGAAATGAAACTCGCCGCTGCTGAGAAGGCCGTGGCCGATGCCACCGCCGATCAGAAGAAAACCGAGACCATCGTCTCCGATTCCAAGGCCCTCATCGCCAAGACCCCCGAACTGGTCAAGCAGGCGGAAGCGGAACTGGCCAAGCTCAAGCCCGCATTGGATGCCGCCCAGGCCGAGTTCGCCAAAGCGACCGCCGATCTCACCGCCAAATCGCAACAGGCGGAAGCCGCTCTTTCGGGCGTCGGGGAATTCGTCTACTTCTCCAAGCAGATCGCCCCGATCTTCGCCAAGCGCTGCCTCGCCTGTCACAACGCCCGGACCGCCAAGGGGCGGTACAACATGGAAACCTATGCCGGCGTCATGAAGGGGGGAGAGCAGGGGGAGACGGTCATTCCGAAGGAACCGGACACCTCCAATATCGTCGCCCTGATCGAAGACGGCTCGATGCCCCAGGATGCCGATCCGCTCACCAAGGATGAAATCGCCCTTATCAGGAAATGGGTCCAATTGGGAGCCGTCCTTGACGCCGGAATTAACAGTGAAGCGGCCCTCACTTCGATTCTCCCGAAACTTCCGCAGCCTCCCGCCCCTGAAAAATACCGTGTCACGGTGCCGATCACCGCGCTGGCGTTTTCCGCGGACGGCAAGGAAGTCGCCAGCTCCGGCTATCACGAAGTCCTGATCTGGAATGCCGCCGATGGAAAACTGGTTCGCCGCATCACGAACGTCGCCGAGCGTCCCCAGGAAATTCAGTACAGCCCGGACGGCAAGCTGATCGCCGTTGCCGCCGGAACCCCCGGCCAATACGGCGAACTCAAGATTTTCGACGCCGCCACCGGCGCCCTCAGCCAGGATCTCCTCACCTCTGGTGATACCGTCTTCTGTGTCGCCTTCAGTCCCGATGGCAAGAAGATCGCTTGCGGCGGTGCAGACCGTGCCATCCGGATCATCGACCTCGCGACCGGCAAAGTGGAACGGACGATCGAAGATCATGCCGACTGGGTACTGGGAATCACCTGGTCTCCCGACGGTGCGAAGCTCGCCTCCGCCAGCCGGGACAAAACTTCCAAGATCTTCGACGTCAAAACCGGCGAATCCCTGGTCACCTTCTCCGCTCACGCGGAGCCGGTTTACGGAGTCAGCTTCTCACTGGATGGCACCCAGGTCTTCACCAGCGGACGGGACAAGCAGATCCGGATCTGGAATGTCGCCAACGCACAGCAGGCTAAAGTGATCGGGGGCTTCGGCAACGAGGTCTACCGCATCGTCCTGACGAAGGACGGCAAACTGTTCAGTGCCAGTGCCGACCAGATTGCCCGTGAACACAAGACCGACGGCGCGGAAGTCCGCAAGTACCCGGGCCACAAGGACTGGATCTACGGCATCGCGGTGAATCCCTCGACGGGGAAACTGGCGACCGGCAGCTGGGACGGCGAAATCCGGATCTGGAATATCGCCGACGGCAAGGAACTGGTCCACTTCATCGCCGCCCCCGGCCTCGCGCCAACCGCCCAGGCGGCGAAGTGAACGAGCCGCTAAGTTAAAGACGTGACGTACGTAAGGAACTGCAGATGTTCGACCTGTTCCGCTCAAACCGCCGTCGAAAATTACAAGTTCTCGGTTCAAGAGCGGATGTGTGTGAATCCCGGATGCTGCTGACCGCGACCCCTGCGTATTACGCCGGGGATTGGAACGTGACGACCAACGCCGGGCCGGCCTTTGCCAGCTTCAACCAGGCGGAGGCCCACATCACGATCTATTTCAAGAAGGGCAACATTCTTGTCGACTACGCCGACGGGGATGTCCACGGCAATAAGGTCAACCCGTTCTACAAGGGGACCGATCCCAATAACCACGTGCAGCAGGTGAAGTTCCACCTCGTCCAGACGGACATGGATCACTTCCACGGCCGCGTGAAGGGGATTACCAGCATGGGTGAGAAGTTCAAGTTCACCCTGGATGCCCAGCGCAAAGAGAATTGATCCGCCCGGATTTCCTAAAAAATCCCCAACTGGTCGCGGGCCTCGTCCGTCATCCGGTCCGGACTCCACGGGGGAGTCATCACCAGTTTGATGTTGGCGGTCGTCACGCCGGACAGTTTTTCCAGAGCCATCTTGGACTGCTGCAGGATCTGCGGCCCGGCAGGGCAGGCGGGGCTCGTCAGCGTCATGTCGACGTCCACCTGGTTGTCGTTCTGCCGTACGGCATACACCAGTCCCAGGTCGACGATGTTAATCATCAGCTCGGGGTCCACCACTTCCTTGAGGGCGTTGATCAGAGCGGCCTCATCGGGCGGAGGACCGGCGGGCTTTTCCGCGGCAGGGTTTTCTCCGGTCGCCGGAGCGTCCGTCGGGGCAGGGGAGTCTGTCACCACCGGCAACGTGGCTTCGGGAGTCGTGGGCTTGGGATCTTCGCTGCTCATTCTCGCACCCCTTAGTTCTCTGGGCCGACCAGGATCTGGTTCTGGTCCACTTTGACGGCAAATGTCGCAATCGGTTCGGTTGCGGGCATGCACATCGGGCGACCGGATTTCAGATCGAACCGCGCCCCATGCCGCGGACACTCGATCTGCTCCTCCTGCAGCTTGCCGTCGGTCAACGGCTGGCCGTCGTGCGAGCAGATATCCTCAATCGCGAAATAGTTGTCCCCGACCCGGATCACTAATACGGCCCGGTCATCGACGATCACTGACTTGCGGCTTCCGGGCTGAATTTCGCCGACGGTCGCCACCGAGACAAACTCCGACATGGTGCCAATCACCCGTTTCAAGAATATTGACGTTGATGGGGGAGGGGTGGGAGACGCGATTT
>JAXMBX010000049.1:0-38917 GCA_046349635.1 Planctomycetales bacterium | reverse complement strand
GTAGAACCCATCCTCGAACGAATCCAGGATCTTGTCTTCCGTTGCCAGCAGCCCCAGAATCCCCCCCGGCGGTGCGAACTCGATCTCGTCGCGCAGTTCCGTCCCGCCGTTCGGCAGCACCTTGAAGTGATGCCGATGCAGGAACGACGTCAACGGCCCCTTGATCTGCTTCTCCGCCATCAGCACGTTCGGCTCCAGGTCGGTGATTTCGTGCAGCATCTGCTGCACCAGCCCCATTCCCATCACCTTGAACTCCAGCCGCGACCCTACTGTCAACGGATTCGGCCCGGTCAGGATGATCATCCCCAGTTCCGGCGGGCTCATGTACGGCCGGTTCGCCGGATCCAGGAAAAAGGCAAACAGTTCGTCCGGCGGCGCGGCAACGTGTGTTGTGGATTCAAAGAGCGGCATGCGAACGTCTCAATTCCGAAACGGGACAGATTCTCTGTTCACCTCTTGGGAAATTCCCCGCTCTCATGATATCGTCGAGACATCCACCGGGCGAGGGGTCCCATTTCGGAAGTCGCCAATCGTGAATTCCCAGTGATGACAGCCAGTTCCCACATCGATCCCGAATCGCTCCGCCAATGCTGGTTTCTGGCCGGTCCCACCGCCGTGGGGAAAACCGCCGTCAGCCTCCTCCTGGCGGAGAATCTCCGCGCCGAAATCGTCGCCATGGACTCCATGACCCTCTACCGGGGGATGGACATCGGCACCGCCAAAGCTACTCCCGAGGAACAAGCCCGCGTCCCCCACCATCTCCTCGATCTCCTCGACCCCTGGGAAGAGTTCAGTGTGGCCCGCTTTCTCGACGCGGCGGGAAATGCAGTCCGGGACATCTTGAACCGTGGCAAAACCCCGCTCTTCGTGGGGGGGACCGGCCTCTATCTCCGCAGCCTTCTCCGCGGCGTCTTCGATGGCCCCTCGGCCGATCCCGAGATCCGACACAAACTGGAAACGGTCCTGCAGGAGCAAGGGGGGGAAGAATTGCACCGCCGTTTGAGCCGTCTCGATCCGGTGACCGCCGACCGCCTGCATCCCAACGATCACCGCCGTCTGATTCGTGCCCTCGAAGTCATCGAACTCACCGGCCAGCCGATTTCCAGCCAGCAACAGCAGCCCGTCCTTTCTGCCGACCAACGCCCCCCGCACGTCTACTGGCTCTCCCCGCCGCGTGATTGGCTACATGAGCGGATCAATCGGCGGGTGGACCAGATGTTTGAACAAGGACTCGTTGACGAAGTCGTCCGCCTCCGCGCTCATCCACAAGGCTTCAGCCACACCTCCCGACAGGCCCTGGGCTACAAGGAAATCCTCGACGTCCTCGAAGCCGATCAGGATCTCGTTCCGGCGCCGAATCTTGAGTCCGCGCGCGACCTGATCAAAACACGTACCCGCCAGTTCGCCAAACGCCAATGCACCTGGTTCCGCAACCTCGAAGAATGCCACGCGATTGAAATCAACGGCTCAGAAACCGCGGAAGAAATCGCCGACAGGATTTATCGACTGGGTGGCGGGGGCAATCAACCGCAGTTCAGACTCACTGGGCGCGAGTCTGAACAAGGGCGATAGGCCTTTCTCTACTTGGCGGCCCCCCCCGAATTCGAAACGTGTTACCCAGCCCGAACGCTGGATCCAGACCCGGCAACTTCACGAGGTGAATGGAGCTGAACCGTCCCCATGCGGCAGGCCTGCAGGTGGCACAGGATGTAAGATAGTAGACGTCTCCGCCGCTGTCCGCATTTTCATGCGGACAGGAAGACAACCAGACATCCATTCTCGTCTCCGTGATTACCACCCCAGATCTCCATGCAGTGCATTGTTTCTCATGAATTCCTCGCCGGTTGCGTCCCGGTTACCAGGAATGAGATATTGTCGAAAGTTGTGTTCTTTAGCAAAAAAACGGCGGAGTCTCCTGCCAAGGAATAACGTCTTCCGCGCCCGACTAGGGCAAATAGGAATACGCCAATGAGCGGACGCAGAACCATGACCATCTTTTCAGACGAAGTCTCGCACAGACTCAGACGACGAGAATTGCTTTTCGACATCGGGTGCTGGAGGCACGGTGTCTCCTCTTCGTCACTTTTGCTCGGGCGGGAATGACTGATAGTGCCCCTTCCCCCACACCTGCTGATTGAAGTTTGCAGAGGCTCCGCGGGGAATCGTGATCGTCGTCCAGTGATCGCCGGCAAGAATCCGTGCGATCAACAGGATTTGACCGACGTGGTAAGCAGAGTGAGCCAACGAGCGCTGAATCGCCAGAGGAACGGAATGCGGTTCTCCACGAATCGTCACAGTCCTGGCTAAATCGTCGGAAGAGAGTGACGCCAGGGAATCGAAGGTCTTCTGCCAACCGGTCTCCCAATAGGCGATCAATTCGTCCCGCTTATCAAAGGTGTCTACAAACTCGTCGTCACGGTTTCGCCAAGACTTCTCTCCATCTGAGGTGAGGAAGTCCGTCCACCGGGAAAGCAGGTTCCCCGCTACATGCTTCATGATGACGGCGATGCTGTTCGTATTGGGATCGAGAGCGACATGCAGCTTGTCATCCGAAAGCTGTGCAACGGCTTTGTCCGCCCAGCTTTTGTTCGATCGGAACGAAGCGATTGCACCGTCGATCATGGACTTGGACACATCTTTCATCTCGTTTGTCATGAAGCACCTTTGTTTGATTCACATGCCCTCAAGATCACGCGGTGGCCCAAGTTTACTTTACTCAGCCTACCGATGTGCGCCAGCACAACAGTAGAGTTTAAATTGGTGGTTTGCCACTGGCATCCGCGAGTGTTTCGTTCCACCTACTCTCCAGCCGCCTTTCCGAATCCCCCGCCTCCCGGCGTTTGAATCGTCAACACATCTCCCCGCTGCACTTCCAACTGCACCTTCCCCGGCAGGATCTCCGCTTCACTCTGTGCCGCGCGGACAATCGAATTCTCCCCCCGCGCGCCTGCCTCTCCCCCCTCCAGTCCAAACGGGGCGTACTCTCCCCGCCGTTCCGTCAGCAGCGACACTTTCAATGGCTTCAAGAACTCCACCCGCCGCACAATCCCGTCTCCCCCATGATGGTGCCCCGCGCTTCCCTGACCCTGTGCGGATCGAAAACTCTCGGATTCGCACCGGGTACCGCCGTTCGATCACTTCCGCATCCGTCAATCGCGTATTGGTCATGTGCGTATGGACCGCATCGGTCCCATGAGCGTCCGGCGTCGCCCCGCTCCCTCCGCAGATCGTTTCGTAGTATCCGAACGTCGCGTCACCGAACGTGAAATTATTCATCGTCCCCTGGCTCGCCGCCGCCAACTTGAGCGCCCCCAGCATTACGTCCACCATCCGCTGTGACGTCTCCACGTTCCCCCCCACCACTGCGGCACATTGCGCGGGGTCATCATGTTCCGGCGGATTCAACAGGCATTCCGGCAGCACGACCCGGATTGGCTCCATCACTCCGCTGTTGAGCGGAATCTCTTCGTTGATCAAGCAGCGGAACACATACAGCACCGCCGCCTGCACGATCGCCCGGTTCGCATTCAGGTTCCCCGGCATCACCGGCCCAGTCCCCGTGAAATCGACCGTCGCCTGATCGCCGCGAATCGTAATCGTCACCGCAATCGGCGAATCGTCATCCAGATGATCCGTGAACGCATACTCCCCATCCTCCAGCCGCGACAAGGCCTGTCGCATCTTCTGGGCCGCCGCCGCCCGGATGTGCCCCATGTACGCATGCACCACCGGCAAGCCGTACCGCGCAACCAGGAGTAGTAATTGGGCTCCTCCCGATTGATTCGCCGCCACCTGCGCCGCAACATCCAGCAGGTTGTCCTGCACCTTCCGCGTCGGGTAAGGCCCGCTGAGTAACAGGTCCTTCAAAAATGTTTCACGTGGAACATTCTTGTCGACCAGTTTGAAGTTCCGGATCAGCACCCCCTCCTCCGCCAGGTTTTTTGAGAACGGAGGCATGCTCCCCGGCACGATCCCGCCGATCTCCGCGTGGTGCGCCCGGCTGGCGGTCAGGAAGATCAATTCTCCACTTACGGCATCATGCACCGGAGTAACCACAGTCACATCCGGGAGATGCGATCCGCCGCGGAACGGATCGTTCGTCACATACACATCCCCCGGAGCGAGATCCGGATTGTCCAGCAGGATACGTTTGACCGTTTCTCCCATCGCTCCCAGATGCACCGGGATATGGGGGGCATTGACCACCAGTTCTCCGCGCGGGGAGAAAATCGCGCAACTGAAATCCAGCCGTTCTTTCACGTTCGTGGAGGACGAAGTCCGCTGCAACGTCGTCCCCATCTGCTCCGCGATCGATGCGAACAGGTTGTTGAAAATCTCCAGCAGAATCGGATCCGCTTCGGTCGAAAGCGATTCACTCGCTTGGGGTTGCTGATCCTCCAGCAGGATCTCCCCCCGCCCCAGCACTGTCGCCGTAAATCCCGGATCGACAATCAGCGTGCTAGTCGGCTCGCACAGGATCGCCGGCCCGTTGATCCGGTCCCCCGCGCGCAACTCGTCGCGCGTCAAAACCGCAGTCTCATATTCTTTGTTTTCAAACCAGGTCTTTGTCCGCTCTTTTGCTTCCGGGACGCGCGCAACCACTGGCTGCACCTCCACGGGCGGATCGGGCAGCGCTCCGATCACCTCCACCCGCGCGGTGGTTACCTCCAGTGGCCGTCCCGCGTGGATATATCCATACAACTGCTTGTGCAGTTCTTCGAATCGCCGCTTGAAATCCCCATCCGCAGGCCAGGGGACATGCACCGGCGTTTCCACTCCCTGGTATCGCAGATCCAGCGACCGCTCCGCGGGCTTGATCTGGCTCTCGGTGATTCCCTGGGCGAGAACTTCCCGCCGCGCTTCGGCTTCCAGTTCCGCTAAAACGGGTTTCAGTTGTTCCAGAGAGTTCTCTGCAAAAGGTTGCAGAATGGAGCGTGCCTTGATCTGCCGCACATCGGCCAGACCGATTCCGTACGCGCTCAACACCCCAGCCAGCGGATGCGACAACACTTTCCGCATCCCCAGCGCCCTTGCGGCGAGCATGCTGCCCCCTGCTCCACCGAATGTCACCAGTACATAATCCCGGGGGTCATATCCCCGTGCGACGGAGACGTTTCGAATCGCCCGGACCATGTTTGCATTGGCGACCTTCAGAAATCCGGCGGCCAATTCCTGCGGCGACAGATCTGGACCGTGTTTTTCGACAATCTCCCGCCGCAGCCGTTCCAGCTTCTGTTCGACAACGTCGCGATTCAGCGGAAATGGAAACTTTCCGGGGGGGATTTTCCCGCTGAAGAAGTTCATGTCGGTGACCGTCAGCGGCCCGCCCCGCCCGTAACAGGCCGGTCCCGGGCTTGCCCCCGCACTCTCCGGCCCGACGACCAGCTTGATCCCATCGAACCGGCAGACACTCCCTCCCCCCGCGGCCACGGTTTCGACTGCCAGCATCGGAGCGACGATCCGCACTCCTGCTTTCTTTGTTTCGAACTCCCGTTCGAAGGTGCCGTCGAAGCGGGAGACGTCGGTGCTGGTCCCCCCCATGTCGAACCCGATCGACTTCGGAAATCCTGCCTGCTGCGCGACGCGGGCATATCCCACCACTCCTCCCGCCGGTCCGGAGAGGATGCTGTCCTTCCCCACGAAGTGCTGACTGTCCACCAGCCCCCCCGCGGAGGTCATCAGCTTGAGCTGTCCCTGCTGCAGCGGCTTCTGCAGTTTCGCGACGTAGCTCCGCAGGATCGGATTCAGATACGCATCCGCGACTGTTGTGTCCCCCCGAGAGACGAGCTTGATCAGGGGGGATAACCGGCTGCTGACGCTGATTTCCTGGAACCCCACTTCCTGCGCCACCTGTTCCACAAGTTGTTCATGCTGAGGATGCGCGAATCCGTGCAGCAGGCAGATTCCGAGGGATTCTATCCCTGTCTTTTTCAACTCCTGCAGTTGGTTCCGCACTTGCTCCACGTCGGGCGCAATCAAAACCTCCCCGGAGACGTCCATGCGTTCGTCGATCTCGACGACGCGTTCAAACAAGGGGGATGGTTTTTGAATGTGGAGATCGAAGAGCCGGGGGCGATCCTGATTGCCAATCAGCAGCACGTCGCCAAATCCACGTGTGGTCACGAACGCTGTCCGCGCGCCCCGCCGAGTCAGAAGCGCATTCGTCCCCCGCGTCGTCCCCAGCCGCACCTGCAACGGCGGGAATGGATCCTGCAACCTTGCCCCCAGCAGATAGCGGATGGCGAGCAGGGGGGCCTCCTCTTCCGACTTCAGTTCATAGACGCATTCCTCGGGCATCTCCAGCGGGAGCGTCGCCGCGAGTGTGAAGCTCCCGGTCCGGGTGTCGAAGTCCTGGACCCGGGTCGCGAAGCAGGGGCGACCTTGCGCGTCGAACATCCGAAACGTGTATCCGATCCAGAATTTTTCCGGATCTCCGATCCGGGCGGGATCGGTCAATCGGACCGGGGAGAGGGTCTCCGCCACGCGTCCTTGCGTCGCCCCGCTGCTCAGGACCTTGTGTGTCAGCAACTTCCCTGCGGGACTCACCCCCAGGCAATCCGTGAAAGTCCCCCCGACATCGATCCAGAATTCCCACGCAGTCATAGTCTCAGTTGCTTCTTCTGTGGCTGAAATTGGAACGCATTCCCGTTATCGTGTGACGCCAGTCGCAGTATATCCACGCAGTCTATTCCCGCAGTATATTCATTGGCGCCTCATTTTGGCTCCGGCACCGGTTTCGAATTGACAGTTGAAGGATCCACACCATGACCGCTGAAAAAGTCCGTTGGGGAATTCTGGGAGTCGCGAAGATCGCCGTGGAGAAAGTCGTGCCGGCGATGCAGAAGGGAACGCTGTCCGACATCACAGCGATTGCTTCCCGCGATCTCGGCAAGGCCCAGGCCGCCGCGAAACAACTCAATCTCCCCAAGGCTTACGGCAGCTACGAGGAGCTGCTGGCCGATCCTGAGATTGACGCGATCTACAATCCGCTCCCCAATCACATGCACCTGGAGTGGACTGTGAAGGCGCTCGAAGCGGGGAAGCACGTGCTGTGCGAAAAGCCGATTGGTCTCAACACCGCGGAAGCGGTCGCCATCGCTGACGCCGGCAAGAAACATCCGCATCTCAAATTGATGGAAGCGTTCATGTATCGATTCCATCCGCATTGGGTCGCCACGAAGGAACTGATCGCCAAGGGAGGGATCGGCCAACTGCGCACGATCCAGAGCTTCTTCAGCTACTACAACATCGATCCCGCCAATATCCGCAACCGGTCCGATGCCGGCGGCGGAGGGCTGCTCGACATCGGCTGCTACACGATTTCACTGTCACGCTTCATCTTTGGGGGCCTCCCGCAGCGGGTGGTGGGCACGGTCGAATTCGATCCCCAACTCCAGACCGATCGCCTCGCCTCCGCGATCATGGACTTCGGCCGGGGGACTTCCGCCTGGACCGTCAGCACCCAGGTCGTTCCGTACCAGCGGGTCAACATTTTCGGGGACAAAGGGCGGATCGAAATCGAGATCCCGTTCAACGCCCCCACCGATCGTCCCTGCCGGATGTGGCATCAAACCGGAACCGAGATTCAAGAGATAGTGTTCCCCACCGCCGACCAGTACGGCCTCCAGGGAGAAAAGTTCTCAGAGGCGGTGCTGCAGAATCTGCCGGTCCCGACCCCCATCTCGGATGCCGTGGAAAACATGCAGGTCATCGACGCCGTATTCCGATCCGGGAAATCCGGTCAGTGGGAAAAGCCTGTCTAAGTTTGCCAGTCTGAGTTTGCGGTGGTGAGGTGTGTCGGGGACGAGAGTGTCGGGAAAGTTTTCGCGGCGGATGGACGATACCCTGAGAGCCAGTTTGAGAACTCAACGCCTGAACACATCACCCTGACGAACTCCCCCCATGAGTGACTGCTTCGCCTCACTGTTCTCTCTCGACGAGGTCCGGGACTATGTCCACCACAAATTGTGCCGTCGAGAGGGTCTAAGCGAGCAGGTCTGCCCGCAGTGCGAGAAACCGCTATTGCAACAGGGGAAGGCGTGCGGCCTGCATTTTTCCGTGCATGGGCCGCGACACGTGCGTCCGAATGCCATCTGGGTGTTCGCCGAAAACGCGATCTATTTTTATGACTCGCGCGGGGAACGGTTTTTGAAAGTTTTGCTGCGCTATCGGTTTGAGATGGGCGCCGAAGCTGCCGCCGCCTGAATCCTGTCGCTACGTTCAGGATGGCTGAAGAATTCTTGATCCAAACGGACCGACCGGGCGTTAATAATCCTGTTTTCGCCGCTTTAAAACCCCCTCGGAAGCCTTAAAACCGGCGTCCCGGCGCAGGAACTTGATTGCAAATTAACCAAGCGATTCTTACGATCTGTGGCTGAACGAGACACGTGGGCGTGTCTGAACAGCAGGAGTTTTCCGGTGGAAAATCCCTGCGTGGCCGGGAATTCACAATTGATTTGTGCGGCCCTCAGTCCACCCACACACTTTGGTTTCATTGGAGAAAAAGACAACATGAAACGGTTCATTGCTGTGTGCTGTTTGATGGCCGTGACGAGCTGTATGTTCCTGGGTTGCGAAGGTGGCGGCGCTGCCCCCGCTGCGAAGCCCCCTGAGGGAGGAGCTGCTGCTGCACCCGCCGGCGGTGCTGCCCCCGCTGCTCCCAAGAAGGAAGAAGCCAAGCACTAATCGCTGGGCTTTGATGTAACATTCGAAAACCTCTCTCCGGTCTCCGGAGAGAGGTTTTTTGTTTGTCAGATGATCCATTCGCTGTGCGAATTCACTGTAGCATTTTGAATCAGTTGCGTTTTGCAGTGCTGCAAACTTCCTTCTCCATTTTCCCACGATCTGTTGAAATCAGGGTGTTCTGGTAATTTCGGAAGGAAGATTGCCGGTTTTACCCGATCTCGACGGCAGTTGTCTCGCTTTTCGGTAAAGAAACCCCATTGGCACAGCAATTGCCTTAATAATACGGGCAATCAGGCTGATGGCGGTGAAAAGTGGCAGAGACCACTTCCCCTGGTTTGAGGGGCGTCTTTCAGCGCACTACAAGGAGGTCGTGTCATGCTCGTTTTAAGTCGCAAAATCGGTGAAAAAATCTGTATTGATGGTGACATCACGCTCACCGTCCTCGGGATCCAGGGCAATCGGATTCGCCTGGGAATCGTCGCTCCCGAGACCCACTCCATTCAACGTTCTGAGATCCTCGAACGCCGCAAGGAATTTGAAATCTCAATTCCCGCGGATCCGGAATTCGTCTCTCACATCGGTTCGCACTGAAGTCATTTCGTCCGGACATTTCCACGCAATTATTCCGTTCTAATTTTGTTATCCGTTTTGTGTCATTGATTCAGGTGATTCGCGCACTTTCCCGGGAATTCTTCGGGTGAGGGGGGCAGGTTGTTCGGGTCAGGGAAGCCAGACTTCCGCAACCCAACGTTGTCATCAAGACCATCCCTCCCCGTTTTGTGGCAGGCAGCTCTTCTGCAGAGGGCTGCCTGTTTTCGTTGAACCAGCCCGCTTGTGGCTTGTCTCCCTTAGCAAGCCCCAAAGTTCAGATCTCTTGAGGAGTTGCGTTGGATTGACGCTATGGGTTTGAACAGAGTATAGGGGTGATACACAACCGGCCTGTGACAGGCCGGAGATTCATGTTCAGACTTTGATGGGAGTGGCGAGCGGATGACGGCGCGGATTCACAACTTTTCAGCAGGCCCGGCGGTGTTGCCGGTCTCCGTCCTGGAGCAGGCCCAGCAAGATCTCCTGAGTCTCGGAAACACCGGGATCGGCATTCTCGAACATTCCCACCGGGGGAAAGCCTTCCTGCAGGTCTATGAAAAGACCGAGGCCCTGTGTCGCGAACTCGCGGGGATCCCGAAGAACTACCACGTTCTCTTCCTGCAGGGAGGAGCTTCTTCACAGTTCTTCATGATTCCGATGAATTTTCTCCGGCCGGAACTGACGGCGGATTACCTGCTGACCGGCTCGTGGGCGAAGACGGCGATCAAGGAAGCGAAGCCGTTCGGCAAGGTGCACGTCGCCGCGAGCAGCGAAGACCGTAACTTTTGTTACATCCCCAAGAACTGCGGCTACAGCGAGAACCCGACCTACGTCCACTTCACTTCCAATAACACGATCTTCGGAACACAGTTCCGTGAACCGCCGAAGAACCCGGCCGGGTTCCTGGTCTGCGATGCCAGCAGCGATATCTTCTCCCGGCCGATCGACGTCGAGAAATACGGCATTATCTACGCCGGGGCGCAGAAGAACCTCGGTCCCAGCGGCGTGACGCTGGTCATCATCCGGGACGACCTGGTGCAGCAGGCTCCGACGACCCTGCCAGTGATGCTGCAGTACCGGACGCATGCCGCTTCGCAGTCCATGCACAACACCCCCCCGACGTTCGGGATTTACATCATGGGACTGGTGTTTGACTGGATCAAACAGCAGGGGGGCCTGGCCGCGATGCAGAAGCACAACGAAGCGAAGGCTAAACCGCTGTACGACTACCTCGCTTCCAGCAAGCTGTTCCGAGCCACGGCGGACGCCGACAGCCGATCGCTGATGAACGTGACCTTCGTCACCGGGAATGAACAGATCGACGAACAGTTCATCAAGGAATCGCAAAAAGCCGGTTTCGACGGCTTGAAGGGGCACCGGAGCGTGGGTGGGATGCGGGCCAGCATTTACAACGCCTTCCCGCCAGAAGGGGTGACGGCGCTCGTGCAGTTCATGCGTGACTTTGAAGCGCGTCAATCCTCCTGAACGAGACCGCGACTGATTGAGACTGTGAGCCTTCCATGAGCGAAGCGTCCCTCCCGCAGCCTGACTTTCGGCAGGCGGACGTCGCCTGCGTGGTCGCGTTGCCGATGGAAGCGGCCCCGCTGCTGAAGAAGTGCCAGCGAGTCAATAAGTATTCGGGGGGGAAATTCGTCTTCCGCGGGGGACGTTACGGCCACCTCAGGCTGGCGATCGTGGAATGCGGGATGGGGTTCGCCCGGGCGCGACAGGGAACACTCGCCCTGATTGACGCCCATGCCCCCAAGTGGATTCTGTCGATTGGATTCTCCGGTGCATTGCTGCCGGAGATGAAAATCGGCGACATCGTCGTCGGAAATTCCCTCGCTGATCTTCACGGGACCGAACTGAAAATCGACCTGAACATGCCGGAGGACCGTGCCGGCGGTCGCTATGTCGGCAAACTTCTGACAGCGGATGCGATCATCCGGACGGTCGAGGAGAAACGGCAACTTCACGCCCGGACGAACGCCCTCGCGGTCGATCTGGAGAGTCTGGCAGTGGCGCAGGTGTGTCAGGAACATCGGACCCGCTTCATGGCGGTGCGGGTGATCAGCGATGACCTGCGGGCGGATCTTCCGCCGGAAGTGCTGTCACTGACCGGGAACACGGGGGCCATTCGCTGGGGAGCGACGCTGGGGGCGCTGTGGAAACGTCCTGCCAGTGTCGGAGACATGTGGAAAATGTGGGAACGATCGAACCAGGCGGCAGAGAAGCTCGCGGAGTTTCTGGACGGTGTGCTGGCGCAGCTTCCGATTGATGACTGACCGAATTGAAAGTGAGTGTGACATGCGTCCCTGGATGCTTTCGGAAATCAACTACGGTCACGTCAAACAGGCGCACTACGAAGTCGCGGTTCTACCCATGGGAGCGACCGAGCCGCACAATCTGCATCTGCCCTACGGGACCGACACGTTCGAGTCAGAAGTGATCACTTCCCGCACCTGTGAAGCGGCCACGGCCAAGGGAGCGCGCGTTCTGCAGCTCCCGGCGATTCCTTACGGCACGGAAACGAACATGAGCGAGTTTCCGTTTGCGATGAACCTGATGCCCTCGACACTGGGGCTGGTGATCCGGGATCTGGTGCGGTCCATGGAGAAACAGGGGATTCGGAAATTTCTGATTCTGAACAGCCACGGGGGGAATGAATTCAAGCCGTTGTTGCGGGAACTGGCCCCGGACACGGAGTGAAACTGTTTCTGTGCGACTGGTTCAAGGGACTGACGGCGGACGTTGTTTCTTCGATCTTCACTCACAAGGAACCGCGCAGGGGAAGTCGAAGCGAGTCTCGCTTTGGCGTTCTTTCCGGAGTTTGTCGCAAAGGATGAAGCGACGGGGAAACTGCGCGCGGATGAGGGGCGGTCCGTGCCAGCCGGTTCGAAGCGGTGAACAAGGGGTGGGTGGGGCTGTCACCGGCCGTGGCATCTGCTCACGACGAACAGCTCTGGAAATCCGCACCACGCGAGTATGAAAAAGGACGAAGCTGATGGAGGTGATGGTGGCACGACTGTCGCAGTTCCTGGTGGAACTGGATCGGGCGCCGATTGATGAGTTGTTTCCGTTTGCGGAGTGAGTGAAGCAACGAGAATCAAGCGCGCATGCCCGCCCTGCTTCGCACGCCAATAAACAAAGCACGATGTGGGCATGACACCACTCAAGCGGCGGCCTCTTTGCGGCTGCGCCCGCCGGATTCGAGAATCCGGGCCACCCGGGAATGAGTTTCAAAGTGAATTGAAAACTATTCTACCAACTCCAGTGTCCACCAGAGGCTGGGGTCCTGGCCGAAGGGGAATTCGTGCCCCACGCTGAGGAATTGTTCTCCCAGTTCGGCATCGCGCAGGTAGTAGTAAAAGCCGAGTTTCGGATTTGATTCGGGGTCCCGTATCCCTGCAGGGCCTTGCCGGGGATCACAGATCCAACTTGTATCCCTGCGGTGTGACTTCGGAGGCGACTTTCAGATCCTCGGGCTTGCAGAGGGGAGTCTCTTCGCGTGCCCGAGGAATGGAAAGCTGTTCGCGGAGGGGCCGGTCCTTTTCCCTCGCCGGTGGGCAAGGAGCGACCGGTGATGACAGAACTTGCTGGCACGATGAATGGTCTGCGTGTTGCCGGGTATCCAGCGGAATGGGCAATCTGATTCCCAGAGCTGGTCGGTTTGGATTGCGGGGTTGCTTCTTGCCGCGGACTTCCAGACTGGGTCCCATGCCTGCTTGTTCAGGCCAGCCGGAGTAGGCCGAAACCTTTCTGCTGGTCCAATTCCTGGGGATCTGGTAGCGTGCAGGTGGTCGGGAGCGCGAGGAGTTCTTTTCCCTTCGCGGGGATTTTCTCCTGCCGATGGATGGGCAGGGACATGCGCAACAGAAAACGACTGGGAAGCAATTCCGCCATCGGGCTTTCCAAAAAATTCGGCAGCAAAAGTTTCGATCAGGCCGGAGTCTAGAAACACTGAACAACATGGGCCGTGCATCTGGTTCTAGAAGTGTAGGCAAGAGCCCTGGGCAAAGGGAGTCTCCGCCGGAGAGAAAAATCCGGATCGTGGGTGCCCGGGTTCACAATCTTCAGAATCTTGCGGTGGAAATCCCGCGCGGGCTGCTGACGGTCGTTACCGGGGTGAGCGGGAGCGGGAAAAGCTCGCTGGTCCATGACACGATCTTTGCGATGGGGCAACGGCGGTACCTGGAATGCCTGTCCCCCAAGACCCGTTCCTCTCTGCGGCAGCTTGATCCGCCGGACGTGGATGCGATTGAGGGGCTGCCTCCGACATTGAGCGTCCCCCAGACGCCAGGGGCGATTCGGACCCGGAGTACGGTCGCGACACTTTCAGAGATTCACGACTACCTGCGTTTGCTGTATGCGCGGTGCGGGATTCCGCATTGCTCGGACTGCGGCATACCGATTGAGCAACGCTCACCGCAGGAGATCTGCGACCAGATTCTGGCGTGGGAAAACGGACGGAAGGTGATGCTTCTCGCGCCAGTTGTGCGGGGACAGACGGGGGGACACGCGGAGGTCCTGGCACAAGCGGCCAAGCAGGGGTTTGTGCGGGCGCGGGTTGATGGAGAGCTGCAGGATCTTTCGGCCCCTCTGAAACTGGCCAAGAACAAACGGCATACGATCGAGGTGATCGTTGATCGGGTCATCATCAAGGAGGGATTGCGCAGCCGGTTGGATGAATCGATTGCGCTGGCCGTCAAACTCGGAGGTGGGGCGTGCATTGTCGCGGCCCAATCGGGAGAGAGTTGGGAGGATCATCTCTACAGCACGCGGTATGTCTGTCCGCAGTGCGGGAAGAGTTTATCCGAGATCGAACCGCGGACGTTCAGTTTTAACAGTCCGTATGGGGCCTGCCCCACGTGCCAGGGGCTGGGGGAAGTTCCCTCTGATCCGGAGAGTGACGTCCCCACGACTTGCCCTGACTGCCAAGGGACACGACTGCAACCGGCAGGGAGGAGTGTCACACTCACGGGGTTGTCGCTGCCCACGCTCCTCGCCACGAATCTGAATGCGGCTGAACATTCACTGCAGCTCTGGAATCAGGCGACGTTGAAGGGAGAACTACCGGCGGGGTTTCGGGAGGGTTCGTTGCCGGTCGCGGCCCGGATTCTGCCGGATCTTCTCAAGCTGTTGGGGTATTTGACGCGGATCGGCCTGGGGTATCTGACGCTGGATCGGGCGGCGCCGACGCTGTCAGGGGGCGAACTGCAGCGGGTTCGGTTGGCGACGATGCTCGGCAAAGGGCTGGCGCGGGCGTGCTATCTGCTCGATGAACCAACCGCGGGGTTGCATCCCATCGATGGGGAGCGGCTGATCAAGATCCTGCGTGAATTGCGCGACAAGGGGAATACGCTGATTGTCGTTGAACATGATATCGCCATGATGCAGGCGGCGGACTATCTGCTGGAGATCGGTCCCGGCGCTGGGCCGGAGGGGGGACGACTTGTCGCCGCCGGTACGTTGCCGGAATTCATCACGGATTCCGGGACTGTTAGCGGTCCTTACCTCCAGGCTGCGAAACGGACACTTTCCTCCACTCCACGAGCAATGGAGGGGGTCGAATGGTTGCACTTGGAGCACGTTCACTGCCACAACCTGCAGGATGTTTCCGTGAAGATCCCCCTGCAGCGGTTCATCTGTTTGACGGGTGTCAGCGGTTCGGGGAAAACGTCGCTTATGCGGGGCGGATTGCTGCCGACTCTGAAGTCCCGGTTGTGGCGTGCGCCGCTCGAACCCGGCTGCCGTGCGGAGCTCAGCGGTGGGGAATCGATCCAGCGGTTGCAGGAGGTGGATCAGCGTCCCCTCGGTCGGAACAGCCGGTCCAATCCCGCGACGGCGACGGGGATCTGGAATCATGTCCGCAAGTTGCTCTCTGTCACGCGCGATGCGAAAGTAAAAGGATTTTCCGCGCGGCGTTTCAGCACGCAATCTCCTGAGGGGCGATGTGCGACGTGTCGCGGGCTGGGTTTTCATCGCCTGTCGATGGGAGTGCTGCCGGAACTGCAGGTCCCCTGCCCGGCGTGTCATGGGGGCGGCTTCAATCCGGAAACTCTTTCGATCCGCTACAAGGGGCTGAATGCGGGGGAGATCCTGCAACTGTCCATTCGCGAGGCGACGCAGTTCTTCGAGAACATCGCGTCCATCCATTCGATTCTGAAAGTACTCGATCAGGTGGGACTGGGATACCTGCGATTGGGACAATCAGCCACGACTCTTTCCGGGGGTGAATCGCAGCGGGTCAAACTGGCGAGTGCGCTCGTCGGGGATCTACAGCCTGCCACTCTGTTCTTTCTCGATGAGCCCTCCACCGGACTGCATCCGGCTGACCTGGGGCGGTTGATTGATCTGTTGCAGAAACTGGTCGATCAGGGGCATACGGTGATCGTGATTGAGCATCAACTGGAAATGATCGCCGCCGCAGATTGGGTGATTGACCTCGGCCCTGGGGCCGGCCCTGAGGGTGGAAAGGTTGTCGCCGCGTGCTCGCCCCGCGTGTTATTGAAAACCGGCGAAGGGGTGACGGCGGAGGCGTTTCGAGGTTGGTTTGAGGGTGGGAAATAGGCGGGGGACTCTTCGCCATCGATGCCATCCGCATAAATTACCAATCCCTTCAAACGCGCAGGTTTCCCAAAGTTAGTCGCTTTCTCCGTAACCTTTCCTACGGCATTGAACTGTGCCGGATTGCCTCATGCGGCGGATTTCGCTGGTCGAATTTCTAAATACGGAGTCGCGGGCATACGTAAGGGACAGGAGGTGGCGGCAATGGATCGGGAACAGGAAATCTCCCAGCAGGTCGTGCGAAATACCGACCTCAAGCGATCACACTCCACCGGCGAGGCGCTGAAGGCCCCCCACTTCCAGGTCCGTTCCCAGCTCACTCTCGAAATTCTCTCCGGCGAGACTGAATCCGCCAGCCGGACGGTGGGGGAAGAGCTGTTCTTCATCGGCTCGGATGAGGACTGCGACCTGCCGTTGATGGACGAATCCATCCCCAAGGTCCTCGCAGTCATTCGCTCCCTGCCCCAGGGAATCTGGATCGAAGCGGTCGCGCGTGCTCCGCAGCTCAAACTGAACAACGAGGTCATCCGCCAGGGTTGGGTCAAGGATCAAGACCTCCTGGAGATGGGTCCGTTTCAGATGCGAGCGACTCTCGGCCTGAAACCCAAAACACGCAAATCCACCGCGCCTGTTGCGGAATCGCACATCAAGATCTGGTCCCCTGCCGCGAAGTTCGCGCACGAGGTCCAGGAACTCTCCGCCGAACAACTCCTCGACCGGATCGTCGATGAGCAAACACTCGTCACCGGTTATGAAGAAGGTCGACGTCGCGGCGCCGACTCGCTGCTCCGGGCGATCCAGACACGGGCCAAAGCGATGCAGGTGCCGGTCGAACCGGAAACGGAAGTCCTCAACACTCCGCCGCGCGTCGCGATTCGCCTCAAGCGATCGGACGCTGTTGTCGCGGAACAGGCGGACGTCTCCCGCACGGAGAAAATCGGGCTGCTCAATTCGGACCTGTGTCACCTGCTGGAGCAGGTCGAACAGACGATGCAGGCTTTGCAGGAAGAAGGACTTTCTCCCATCGAGACCGGCCTCGATGCCGCTGCGATGAGTGACTCGCGGCAGGAAATGGTAAGCCGCGTCGAACTCATGTTGCAGAAGTTGACGGGTCTTGAGACACCGAAAGACTCTGGGCCCTCATCGCGGGCGATTGCGTGAGGCAGGTTTCGCTCACTTACGGATGCACGAACTGGTGGCCTTCGGGGTGGACGGTCAGGACGGGGCATTTCGCTTTGCGAACGACGTTTTCGGCCACGCTTCCCAGGATGAGATGCGCTGCGGCCCCTCGTCCGTGTGTCCCCATGACGATCAGGTCCACCTTCCGCCGCGCGCCGAAGGCGACGATCTCCTCAAACGGGCGACCGTGTGCCCAGAAGAGCTGGACTTCCACTTCGCCCCGCTCTTCGGCGGAGAGGAAATTCTCCAACCGCTCTTCGGTATAGGTCTCCATCTGCTCATTGGTCGGCAGGGGAAAACTGTCAAGCATAGGGAGGAACAGCACCGGATCCTCGATCACATTCAACAGCAGCAACCGAGCCTGGAACTTCCGCGCCAATTCGAGCGCGTACCGCGCGGCTTCTTGAGAAGCCTGGCTGAAATCGGTCGGCAGCAGAATGGTCTTGATCTTGATCATGGCGGGCAGGACGGCTGGGAGAAGATTCGGGGGGCACTTGGAGGAACAGCGGCAGGGCGCTCATTTGGGTGAGGGGTGTAGAGTAACACAACCCAATTCCGTTTGTCACCCCCGTTCCGCCCCCCTTCCCCTTTCAAATCTTCAACTTCCGGAGGGTTACTGGTTCCCCTTCCCGGGCTGTCGTATGATGCCCGAACGAGGTTTTTCACCACCCCGGATTGCGACGAATTCGATCAGAGGAGAATGCGACTATGAGTTCCTGGCCGATTGGCGTGTTTACATCGGTGGATGCAGGCCTGGGGGTGCATCTCGAAGTGGCCCATGAACTGCAGATTCCCACCGTCCAGATCCACTCTCCCCACCAGCAGACCCGCACTCCCGCGACGGCGAAAAGCTTCCTGGAACGGTGCAAAGGATACGGGATTGAAATCACCTGCGTCTTTGGGGGCTTCGAGGGGGAAAGCTACGCCGACATTCCCACGACCGCCCGGACCGTGGGCCTGGTCCCCGAAGAGACCCGTGCCGCACGCCTGGCCGAAATGACGGAGATTTCCGACTTCGCGCAGCTCCTGGGTTGCAAAGCGGTCGGTCTGCACGTCGGCTTCGTTCCCGAAGATCGCAAGGGGACCAGCTACAAAGGACTGATCGCCGCGACGCGCGATCTGCTCGACCACGTGAACGGCAACGGCCAGAACCTGCACCTGGAAACGGGACAGGAATCGGCGGACCACCTGCTGGAATTCATCCACGACGTGGACCGCGACAATCTGTTTATCAACTTTGATCCCGCCAACATGATCCTGTACGGGTCCGGGGAACCGATTGAAGCGCTTAGGAAAGTCGGCAAGTACGTCCGCAGCGTCCACTGCAAGGACGCAAAATGGGCCGCCCCCGAACAGCGGGGCAAGTCCTGGGGGACGGAAGTGGCGTTGGGTGAAGGAGATGTCGGCATGGAACGCTACCTGCGGACCCTGCTGGCGCTGGGCTACACGGGCCCATTGACCATCGAACGGGAGATTTCCCACGACCGCGAACGGCAGAAACAGGACATCGGAACCGCCGTCAAATTGTTGACCGATCTGCGGACTAAAATCCTGGGATGAGGGCTTTTACTCAGGCTGGTGAAGGTGCTGATACGAAATTCGGCCCGTTTTTCCCACGTCAGGACCGTCATAGAACGTAAATTACAATTAGACAAGCGGTTAGGGATCGGGATCTGGCCTGAAAGGTTGACCCCTGCCCCCCCCCGTGCCTACATTTCAGATGGCCGACGTATCATCGGTACATTAATCATCCGTGCACGAACGGCGTATGGCCACTTTTCTCGCAGGAATTATTTTTTATGGCGAATAACGATCCCTCTTCTTCCGGTCCTCAGATTCCTCGCCCTGCGAAACCGCGCGGCAAACCGGAAAGGAACTCGCCCGCCAACCTGGTGATGGTTCTCGTTGTCCTTGGGCTGGTGATCTCGGCTTCGGTGCTCTTCTTCAATGAAAGCAACAAGCCGGAGACGATTTCGTTCAGCAAGTTCATCGAGGGGATTCAAAAAGGGATCTACACTAAAGAGAACGTCTACAATCTGAGGTTCTCGCGCACCGAAATTACGTTCCAGGATCAGCCGGTCGAACAGGGGATGAATCCCTGGCGGACCAATTCCAGCAGCAATAAGCCCCGTCCCAAGCAATACTCCGTCCCTTCCGTCAGCCTGAACAGCTACTACGAGAAGCTCACGGATCTGCTGCTCGAAAAAGGGATCGACTTCAAGAGTGACGAAGCTCCCTCGGAAGTCCTTCCGATGCTGTATCTGTATGGGCTGCCGTTGCTGTTCCTGTTCCTGATCTTCTTCATGTTCCGGAAGGTAAGCGGGGCCGGTTCCGCGATGTCCTTCGGCCGCAGCCGGGGGCGGATGCACGCCCAGGAAGATCTGGATATCACCTTCGAGAATGTCGCGGGAATTGAAGAGGCGGTCGAGGAACTGCGTGAAATCGTCGAGTTCCTCCGCAATCCCGGAAAATACCAGGCGCTCGGCGGACGGATTCCGCGCGGCGTGCTGCTCGTGGGCCCTCCGGGGACCGGGAAGACGCTCCTGGCAAAAGCGGTCGCTGGAGAAGCGAAAGTTCCGTTCTTCAGCCTCTCCGGTTCGGATTTCGTGGAGATGTTTGTCGGTGTGGGAGCAGCCCGCGTGCGGGATATGTTCGCCCAGGCCGGCGCGAAATCTCCGAGCATCATTTTTATCGACGAACTGGACGCCCTCGGAAAAGTTCGCGGTAGCGGCATCCCCGGCGGACATGACGAACGGGACCAGACGTTGAACGCGCTGCTCGTCGAGATGGATGGTTTCTCTTCCGATCAAAGCGTCATCGTCATGGCGGCAACCAACCGCCCGGAGACCCTGGATCCTGCGTTGATGCGCCCGGGACGTTTTGATCGGCATGTGCTGGTGGACCGCCCGGACGTGAAGGGGCGCGAAGCGATCATCAAGGTCCACATTGCCAAAATCAAAATCGACGACAGCGTCGATCTGAAATATCTCGCCCGTTTGACTCCCGGCTTCGTCGGGGCGGACCTGGCGAATCTGGTGAATGAAGCGGCGTTGCTCGCGGCCAGAAACGGAAAACCCAAGGTGACCATGGGAGAGTTTGAGGAAGGGATCGAACGGGTCATCGCCGGCCTGGAGAAGAACACCCGCATTATCCACCAGGACGAAAAGACGCGAGTTTCGTACCACGAATGCGGGCACGCGCTGGTGGCCTGCTGCCTGCCGCACACGGATCCGGTCCACAAGATTTCCATCATTCCGCGCGGTCTCTCCGCGCTGGGATACACGATGCAACGTCCTGAGGATGACCGCCATCTGATCACGGAAACGGAACTTCGAAACCGCATCTGTGTCTTATTGGGAGGGATCGCCGCGGAAGAGATCGTCTTTCAGGAGACTTCGACCGGTGCGTCGAATGATCTGGAACGGGCAACTGATCTGGCACGGCGGATGATCATGGAATTCGGGATGAGCGCCAAACTGGGACGGGTCAACTATCGCAACAGCGGTCGCAATCCGTTCCTGGGAACCGCCACGGCATCGGCAAGTGATTACGCTCACAGCGAAGAGACGATCCGCGAAATCGACGTCGAGACAAAGCGGATCCTGGATGAGGCGGGGCAAACGGTCCACAGCCTGCTGTTGGAACGGCGGGCGGTCCTGGAACACATGGCCCGCGATCTGCTGGAACGGGAAGTGATGGATGCGGATCAACTCCGCAAAATCCTTGATGAGCATGCCGTGCCGCAACTGAAACCGGGGACATTCGTCTCTCCGACGGCCCGGGATGCCGAGACCGAAGGCTCGACGCCGCAACTCCGGACGCTGTCCGACAACGAACCGACTGGCGGCGTGGCGGGAGCTTGAGACTGATCTTCACATTCACCACAGCTCTTCAAATTCATCACAGCGGGCATTCTCCCCACTGTTTTTCTTCCGGATTCCCCGCGGAAAAGAATCGGCTATCATAGTCCGTTGTCGCGAAGAAGCATTAAATGACCATTGTCGCAGGGGTGACGTATGTCGGATCTCGAACGGGAAGTGCTGCATCAGCAGTTGTGGGCCCCCTGGCGATTGCAGTACATCACCACACCGAAGGACAACCAGAAACCGACCGGTTGCTTCCTGTGCCAGTATCTGGCGGAAGATCGGGACAGCGAAAACCTGATTGTCCGCCGCAACGCCCACACCGTCACTGTCCTGAATCGCTTTCCCTACAACAACGGCCATCTCCTGATCGCGCCGTTGGCTCACAAGGCGGATCTCACTGATCTCACTCCGGAGGAGCTTTTCGCTTGCACTGAAGAGATGCAGGCGATGGTTCGCCTCCTGCGAAAGGTGATGAATCCCGGAGGCTTCAATGTGGGACTCAATCTGGGAGCGATTGCCGGGGCAGGGCTTCCCGGGCATCTGCATTGGCACATCGTACCGAGGTGGCTGGGAGACACGAACTACATGCCGGTGGTGGCGCAGGTGAACGTGATTCCGCAATCTCTGGATGCGTTGCATGCCCTACTGCGTCTGGAACATGACGATTCTGCGGATTAATCCGTCCTGAGACCGATTTTCTCCAGAAAAAAGACTTGGAATTCGCGTTTGTTGGTCCGCTCGCCGGGCGATTTCTCGCTCAATTGGGTATTGGTGGCAAAACGGGCGGGAGGGCGTCATAATAAAATGACTATTAAGTCGGTCGATGTGGGTGAAAGGTTCGTCCTGCGCACCCATCCCTCCCGAATACAGTTCTCTCAGATATTGATCGTTTCCTGGGAACCTCCAGGTCGAAATTATTTTTTTGCTCTGAGGAACTCCCGCCCGGTCCGACAAGGTCTCTCTATCAGGAATATCGTTATCAAGCCGCAGGCCAGCATTCCGGATGTGTTCCGGAGCGCGGTTATCGCTGTCGTTGCGGCTGAGCATCATCGAGAAGAAGGGATCCCATGCTCCTCATCATCATCCGTGTCTTGTATGCCTTTGTTTGTGCGGGGGTGTTCGCGCAGTACGTGAACTCCTCCTATCCTCCGCCACCGAAGATTATCTCCGACCACCCGCTGATCGGCTTCTTCACCCTGCTGCTGCTGTCGCAACTCGTGACGCTCGGCGACTGGCTGATCCGGCGCAAGCGGCTGGAAACAATTTCGGCTTCCTATTTCGGTTTGCTCATCGGCCTGTTCCTCGCGTTTCTGCTCAACCGCGCCCTCGATCCGCTCGTCGGCAAAACCGATTATGAAGCGCTTGCCCAGACTCTGACGCTGCTGGTTCTGCCTTACATCTGCGTGAGCCTGCTGCTGCAAACCAAGTCCGACTTCCGGTTTATCATTCCCTACGTCGAGTTCGCCCGCGAGATGAAGGGTGGCCGACCGTTCCTGCTGGACACCAGTTCCATCATCGACGGCCGGATCGCCGACATGGTGGACACCAAGATCTTCGATTCGGAGCTGATCGTCCCGACCTTCATCCTGCAGGAGCTGCAGGACATCGCCGACAGCGGAGACAAGCTGCGGCGGAACCGGGGTCGCCGGGGGCTGGACGTCCTGACGCGGCTGCGCGGAAACACCAATATCGACGTCAAACTGCACGACGCCGATGAAGACAAGAACACGCGGGCCTTGTCGGTGGATCAACGGCTGGTGGCCGTGGCAAAACAGTTGGGGGGGAAAGTCGTGACCAACGACTTCAACCTCAACAAGGTGGCAAGCGTGCAGGGGGTGGACGTCATTAACCTGAATGACGTGGCGAACGCCCTGAAGCCGCGGTATCTGCCGGGCGAACATCTGTTCATCAAGATCATCCGTCCGGGGGAATCTCCCGGCCAGGGGGTCGGCTACCTGGACGACGGCACGATGGTCGTCTGCGAGCAGGGTTCCGGCTTGATCGGCAAAGAAGCCTCCGTGGTGGTGACCAGCGTGCTGCAGAACAGCGCGGGCCGTATGATATTCTGCAAGCTGGACGCGCCCGCGCCTGCCGGCGCCGCTCACTGACCCGCGACAAACCCCTTTTCGTTGAACCTTCCTGGGATTGAATCCGTCCATGGGATATTCCAGCCTGCGTGACTGCGTCAACGATCTGGAAAAGCATCGCCATCTGGTCCGGATCCGGGACGAGATCGATCCGTGCCTGGAGGCGGCGGAAATCCAACGCCGTCTGTACCAGGCCGGGGGGCCAGCGGTGCTTTTCGAACGGGTCAAGGGTTGCCGGTTCCCGATGGTCTGTAACCTGTTCGGGACGCTGGACCGAACGCGATTCCTGTTTCGCGACACGCTGGAAACCGTCCGGCGGATGGTGGAATTGAAGATCGATCCGGAGCTCGCCCTGCGTGCCCCGTGGCGGTATTGGGAAGCTCCGTTCACTGCGTGGAACATGCGGGTGCGGTCGGTGATGAGCGGGCCGATTCTGGAAGGTCAGACGACGATCCGGGAGTTGCCGCAGTTAAAGTCGTGGCCGAATGACGGAGGAGCGTTCATCACGCTGCCGCAAGTCTACACGGAAGATGCGGACCGCCCGGGCTGGAAACATTCCAACCTGGGGATGTATCGGGTGCAGCTTTCCGGGGGGCAATACATTCCCGACCGCGAAATCGGGTTGCATTACCAGATACACCGGGGGATAGGGGTGCATCATGCAGCCGCGTTGCGCAACCGCGTGCCGTTCCGTGTGAACATCTTCGTCGGGGGCCCGCCGGCGATGACGCTGGCAGCGGTGATGCCTTTACCGGAAGGGATGACGGAACTCGGCTTTGCCGGCGCACTCGGAGGGCGCCCGGTGCGGATGATTGCGGGGCAGGGGGGGCTGCCGATCGCCGCCGATGCGGACTTCTGCATTACTGGGATTGTCGATCCGGACAAACTGCTCCCCGAGGGCCCGTTCGGTGATCACCTGGGTTACTACAGCCTGGCGCACGATTTCCCGGTATTGAAAGTGGAACGGGTCTATCACCGGAAGGATGCGATCTGGCCGTTCACGGCGGTAGGACGACCGCCACAGGAAGACACTTCTTTTGGCCAGATCATCCATGAGATCACGGGACCGATCATTCCGACGGTGATCGCGGGAGTGAAAGCGGTCCACGCGGTAGATGATGCGGGGGTGCATCCCTTGCTCCTCGCGATCGGCAGCGAACGGTATACACCCTATCAATCGCGGCGTGTGCCTCAGGAATTGTTGACCTGTGCGAATGCGATCCTGGGGCAAGGGCAGCTTTCGCTGGCGAAGTTCCTGTTGATCCTGGCGCAGGAGGATGTGCCATCGCTGGATATTCACGACATCGGCACGTTCCTTCAGGCGCTCCTCGCGCGGGTCAACTGGGAACGGGATCTGCATTTCCAGACCTGCACCACGATCGACACGCTCGATTATTCGAGGGGACTGAATTCCGGTTCAAGGTGGTCATCGCCGCGGTCGGCGAACCGGTTCGAACCCTGACGTCGGAAATACCAGGGGACCTGAACCTGCCGGCAGGATTTTCGAATCCACGGGTGGCTCTTCCGGGGGTCCTGGTGGTGGAAGCACCGAAGTTTTCGCGCGGGGATCAGGAACTTGAGTCAGGGATCGCGCGGCTACTGGCATCCGTGTCGCCGCAGTCGTCAATAAACAGGTTTCCGCTGGTGGTTCTCGCGGATGACAGTGAATTCACGGCCCGGAATCTGTCGAATTTCCTGTGGGTGACGTTCACCCGGACGAATCCCGCGACGGATATTCACGGGATCGACAGCTTCCAGAGAAACAAGCACTGGGGATGCCGTGGCGCGCTGATTTTCGATGCGCGAATCAAGCCGCAGCATGCGCCGCCACTGGAAGAAGATCCCGCGGTCAGTCGCCGGGTGGATGCGTTGGCGGCTCCGGGTGGGCCGCTGCATGGGATTCTGTGAGATTGCTCAGGCAGCGTAGCGTCTGCGCGGCGTGGAAGATTGTTCTTCGACTTTGCGGCGGCTCCAGAGACAGCATTGCCCGACAGTTCGGTTTGCTTCGCGTTGCGCGGCGGCGGTCCAGTATCCGGGCTGCATGGGCTGGTCCGGGATCGTCAACGTGGCTGCGATAAATCCGGAGCGAGGCTGCAACCCCACCATCCAGTTCCAGGTTTTCCAGTTGGTCCAGGGATCGCCGAAGTAATAAACCTGGCAGAGTCCGTCGAAACAGCCCAGGTGCCGGGCGTAGCAACTTCGCAAGTGGCCCGTGGGGAATTGATTCCAGGTCGGTTCGCTGCGACCGAGCACCACCAGCCGGCCTCCCGGACGGACATGCCTCAAGAGTTCCGCCGTCGCCATTAAAGCATCCGCACCGCAGAGGCTGGGGAGGTGCTGAGGCAGACTTTGAACCAGCACGACATCAAAGGCGGCTTCGGGCAAACGGCTACACTCTTCGGGAGTGACTTCGGGCAACAGGTCCGCCTGCAGGCCCAACCAGTCCATCCAGGTCATGAGGCGGGTCGTGGATCCGACCAGGAGCACACGGCTGTCGGGACGCATGATGCGAGGTGGAAAGAGAGTCTCCGCCAATCTGCGGGGAAGTTTGGGAAAACCGAGGTACCACGTACCATCGTCGGGAGAGGTGGCCAACCAATGCATGGTTGTTCCTTTTTTAATGGCGCGAAAGAGAGAGGCTCTGAGCGGGTGTGAAGAGGGCGGAAAGATAGTGCTGGCAAGAGATTGGGTCAAGAGGAATGCTGGTCCGCTGCCGCCCGGCAAGCGTCTGCAGACGTTCCTTGACATTCGGAACCTCGATTTGCAGACTTTGAAATTGCAAAGGGTTACGTCGATTTCGGGACTGATTTGCGTCAGCCGCCGAGAAAGGATGTGCCTTGTTCCCCCGGTCGCCGGCAACTGAATTCAAACTGTGTTGAAGGAGCTTTTCGTGTCCGTGACAAAACAGCAGGTGGTGGAGTGGTGTCAAAAGCAGGTTGCCTCCGCGGCAAATTTTGAGTCTCTCGAGGTCTGCCTGGATGCGATTCCTCCGTTGGAAAGTCTGAGTTCGCTCCCCGCCGGGACGCGCGTCCTGATCCGGGGTGATACGGACGTGGTCTTCGACGAGCAGGGAAATATCGAAGAGGATGTCCGTCTGCAATCCCTTGTGCAGACATTGAAATACGGGCTGGAAAAAGGGTGGGTGCTGATTCTGTACGGACATCGGGGGCGTGATCCGCAGTTGTCTTTAAAGCCGGTCGCGGAATACATGCAGAAACTGATGCGGGAAAACGGGTTTCCGAAGCTGGAAGTGCAATTCGTTCCGGAGTGGATGGATGACGCGACGGGACAGATTCTGGACGCGGCAGGCCAGGCGGTGGCGGCGCTTCCGAACGGCAGCCTGATCGTGCTGGAGAATACCCGCCGCTACAAGCTGGAACAGGCCCTGTGGAAGGCCAAGGGGCCGGATCTCGAAGGGCTGGGGGACCGGCTGACCAATTACGCGAACGGGATGCGAGAGAAGTTCGCCAAAGTCCATATCAACGAAGGCTTCGCTTCCTCCAACCGGGATCTCTCCTCGACGCTGGTTCCGTTGACGATGGACAAGGTCGCCTTGGGGAAATACATCGACACGGAACTGCGTCAGCACGTCACGCGGACGCGGCTCGCGGAACTGGTCATTTTCAGCGGCATCAAGATCAACAAGCTCGACGACCTGCAGGCGATCCTGAACCGGGGTCGGGTCAAGGTCGTCATCGCCGCCGGTTCGCTGGCAATGGCACTCAAGAAAGCCGCCGCCGACCTCGATGGTATCAGCTTCAAGATGGGTGAAGCGGGCGATCCCAACAAGACCGACAGCAAGATCTACATTCCGCCGGAACGAATCGAACAGGCGAAAAGCATGCTCGAAACCGGACGGAAGAATGGCGTGGAATTTGTCCTGCCGGTCGATTTCATCATCGAGGATGGAACCGCTGTCGATCAGATTCCGGACGGCGCCGCGCAATTCGACATCGGTCCCAAGTCCAGCGAATTGCAGGCCAAGAAAGTGGGAGAATTCATCGAGTTCTCCAAGAAGAAACAAGCCGCGGGGGAAGGCCCCGCGGTCTGCTTCCACAACGGCGTGTTTGGACTGTTCGAAAAAGAACAGTTCGCGAACGGCACCCGCAAGTTCATGGATCAACTGAAACGGATGAACGACTCCGGCGTGCAGGTCTACGTCGGGGGCGGTGAAGGTGGCGCAGCCCTGATGCGCTATGGAGATGAAAGCTGGGTCACCCACTGCTTCACGGCGGGGGGGACGATCCTGAAGGCATTGGGGACCGAGCCGATTCCCTACATCAAGGCGCTGTACCTGATCAGCAAGAAGTGAGACGGGATTTGCAAGAATTCAAAACGGGGTCGAGAATTCGGCCCCGTTTTTTTATTTCAGTGGCGGGTTTTGGAGGAAGGGTGTTTGGCGGTCTGCGTCGGCTGCATGCCGAGGTGATGCAGCGCCTGCTCCAGAATCGCCGTGGCCGGTGGCGCTGCGACAGTTCCGCCATAGCGGTCGTGTCCCACGGACGGCTCATCGACGCTGACCAGCACAAGAAGGCGGGGATTGTCCGCAGGTGCCCCACAGACGAAGGAGCTGACGTATCTCTCGTGAGAATAGGTCCCGGTGGCGGGGTCGAGCTTCTGCGCTGTTCCTGTCTTACCGAAGACCTGGTAGCCGTTCAGCTGCGCTTTACGGCCGGTTCCCTTAGTGACGACTTCGGTTAGTGCTTCCTGCGTCAGCCAGTGAGAGATTTCAGGCGAGATGACGTCCGATGCGATGCGCGACGCGTCCTGCTGATCAGAACGCAGAACGAGATGTGGCGCGATCCACCGGCCGCCATTGACGAGCGCGCCATACGCGGCGATCAACTGCAGAGGAGTGGTGGAAAGTTCCTGACCCATGGGAATCGAACCAGTGGAATAACTGGTCCACTGTTTCAAGGGGCGAACGAGTCCGGAAAGCTCGCCTGGGAGCTCAATGCCGGTCGGATGTCCAAATCCAAAGACGGTGGCCGCCTCATACAGTCCTGTGTTCGTCAACCGTTCGCCGATCTTGGCCATGCCGATGTTGCTCGACTTCGAGAGGATTTCCACGATGGACAACTCACCGTACGGATGGTGATCGTGCAGAACCCGTTTCCCCATGCGATACGCCCCATTCTCGCAGTGGATTCTCTCATCCGGTCGCAGCAATCCCTGTTTCATCGCCCAGGCGATCACACAGGGCTTGAAAGTCGAGCCCGGTTCGTAGATGTCCGCGATGGGACGGTTTTTCCATGCATTATCGGAAATCCTCTCGGGATGATTGGGATCAAAGCCGGGTCGGGAGGCCATCGCCAAAACCTGTCCCGTGCGCGGATCCAGGACCACGGAACAACAGGAGAGCGGCCGCCACTCCGCCATCACGTGTTCCAGCGTTTCCTCGACAAACATCTGCAGGACGGTATCGAGCGTGAGCGTGACCGTCCGTCCGGGCTGGGGCGGGGCTCCCTTGTCCTCGCAGACTTCGATGACCCGCCCGCGGGAATCGCGAACGAGTGTCTGCCAGCCGGGTTTTCCCTGAAGTTGAGCATCCAGCGATTGCTCGACTCCCCCTTGTCCCTGTCCGTCGATGTTGCGCAAACCAATCACGTGGGCGGCGAGTTGTCCCTGGGGGTAGTAGCGCTGATATTCTTCTCGAAAGCCCCAGGTTCCGCGCGGAAGTTTGAGACCGCGTACGGCGTTGGCTTCTTCCGCGGTGAGGCGGCGTTTCACCCACAGAAACTGCTGGGTCGAATGCGACTCTACTTTCTGTTGCAGTTCCCCGTGATCCAGGCGCAGAAGATCGGCCAGTTCGTGGAGCGAGACTTTTTTCGCGAGGATTCCCTGGGGTACGATATACAGACTGCGCGTGGAGACCGTCGTCGCCAGCATCCGTCCGGAACGATCAACCACGTCACCGGGAGGAGCGGGGATCGGTTCCTGGACTTCCTTCTGGCGCAGAACCTTTCGGGTAAATTCCGTGTGCTGCATCCCCTGCAACTGGATCAACCTCACGAAGAGGGCAGCACAGACGCAGAAGATCAATCCGGAAACCAGCCGCACGCGCCAGGTGAGAAATGCCTGCTCCGGGGATTTCTCCTCCACAGAATTCATGGCGGCTGTTTGCTCCGGATCGCGTGTCACTCACAAGCGTCAAAGTTTCCCTGTACGGGAGAGAACGCAGGGTCAACGGTACTGGCGGGTGTCGCGATTCGGGGGAGAGGAGGCATTGCGCGGGGCCGATCTGGACGATTCCCGTTTCGCCCAGTGGGTGGATTCGATCTCGCGGACAGTGCGCGTGGGGGCGCTCATCTGCTGGACCTGCAGCCGTGCGGCGAGGAGATGCTCCTGCAGAACGTTCTGCTGGTACGACTGTTGCGTCAAGCGACGCTTCAGGTCGAGATTGTGCTTTTCCAGCGCGACGCCCCAGAGAGAAACGAGGACGACAAGAACCAAGGCCGCGCCAAATCGTACGTACATGCGGGATTTCCTGAGTGAATCGTGACTGATTCGTTATCGGAAATCCTGAGGTTCCTTAGCCATACGTTGTGGGGAGGCATCGCCGGGAAGGTCCAAAACGGTTCCGACCCGGAGGGAATCTGCGTCTTTCAATAATTCCTGATTCAACTGGTAGATCTCGTCCCATCGGGAAGATTTTCCCAGATATCGCTGCGAGATCGTGGAAAGATTGTCTTCCGAGCCGACGCGGTACTTGAGACCACCCTTGGCGTCCCGGAAGAAGCGGGGGCCTTGCTCCTGCTTTTCCTGTTCCGCTTTCAGTTTCTGTTCCTGAAACAGATCGGGAAACTGCCGTTCGAGGACTTCTTTGGCGGGGACGACGATCTTCATCCCGGGCTTCATCATCTGCGGGTCGGGAATGCGTTCCTGATTGAAGCGGGCCAGGGCGGTGAAGTAGCGCGCCGAACCGTATTGCTGCTTGGAGATTTTCCAGTAATTGTCGTGAGGCTTGATGACGTAGGTCTGTCCGTCGGCAGGAGCCGCGGCTGATTCCGTGATCTTCTCTTCCCGGACGATATTCTCCCGGGGATGCCGAGGGAGAGTTTTTTCCTTCGCCGGAGTCTTCAGGTTCTCAACACGGCGGGGAACCGGTTCGGGATCGAATTCATCCCGGGCTTCTTTCCGCGCGACGGGAGGCTCTTCGTTCGTGGGATGGGCCGGGGGAAGATTGTCGTCGACTGAGGAACGAATTCTGGTCCGGCTGGAGGCTTCGCTGCTGCCGGTTTCCAATGGCCGGTAGCGTCCCAGTTCTTCATTCTGCTCAGTCAGAATGCCTGTCGGGCGGGATTCGGTTTTCTCCTCGACCGGTTCTTTCACGTGTTCTTTTTTCCTGGGAATCTCCTCCATGAAGTCATCTTTGGGAGGAGCGGTCCCCATCGGAGGGGCAGAGGCCAGGCGATTGCGGGAATATCCCGGATCATCCTCCACAACTTCCTTGAGACTCGCAGGAGACTCGGCGGTCTTCTTCGGCTCCTCCATCGGATCGTCCGACTGAGGAGTCTGCAGGGTCGCGCCTTCATCCTCGGGGATGGGAGATTTCAACTGCGCGACAGAAGCCTGTTCGGCTTTGATCCTGGCAGGCTGTTTTGTTTCGGGGATCTCTTCGGTGACCAGATCCTGTTTGGGCATTTCCCCGGGCGGCTCGGCAGCAGCCTGTTCTTTCCTGGGAGCAGTTTTTTCGGTGTCCGCGAAGGGGTTCTCGCTGTCTTCTGTTTTGGCGGTCTTCGCGGGAGGATCCTCAGCGGGGGGTTCGTCGGTCAGCTTGGCGACTCCGGATTCCTCCGGTTCCGTGCCTGCGGTGGAGTCTTTCTCGGTGTTCACGTCCTCTTCCGGTGCCGTGGATTCGCCGGGCTTCTTTTTGCGGATGGAATCCTTGAGCCTGGTCGCCTGGGCAACGATCTTGTCCTTGGCCGAGAGCAGTCCCTTGTCGATGCGATCGCGATACTTCAGGTAGCAGACGACGCCAAAGGTTCCCAGCAGGCAGACAATCATGGAGATGGAAAAGATCGTCTGGAAGCGGCTGCTCGACCCCGCCTTGCGTTTGGGCTTTTCAGCGGCTTTGCCTTCTTCTGCTGCGTCATCCTGCTCCTCGGGGGGATCGGTCTCGGGAAAAGCATCGGTGGGCTTCAGGGCTTTTTTTGCGCTCCCCGCAGCTTGGCTGTCCGAGAACGGGGATTCGCCCTTGCCTCGGCTGGGGTTGCTGTGACCGGCTTGGGGGTTTGGATCTGCCATTGTTCGCTATTCCGAAATGATTGTTTGACTCGGAAGTCTTCCAACGAATGAAAACTGATGATTACCGCCCGTCCCCCCGGATTCAGGCAGCGATACAGAACTCCGTCTAATGCTTTCTCCAACTGTTCCAATTCTCGATTGACGACGATCCGCAGGGCCTGGAAGACCCGGGTGGCGGGTTCCTTGTCCGCGTGTGAGACCACGTTGGCAGGCAAGGCGGCATGGACGACGGCCACGAGATCCGCCGCGGTTTTGATTGGTTTGTTTGCCCGTTGCTGCACGATCGTTTGGGCGATTCTGCGTGCGAAACGTTCTTCACCATATTCCTGAAAAATTGCGGCGAGTTCTTCTTCTGATGCTTTTGACAACAGTTCCCAGGCGGGTTGTCCCTGGGAGGTGTCGAACCGCATATCGAGCGAACCGGGAGCATCAAAGCCGAAGCCTCGCTGGGGGTCCGCCAGTTGGTCGGAGGAGAGCCCCAGGTCGAGCAGGATGCGATCGACCTGCGCGATGCCGAGTTGAGCCAGGATGGATTCCAGTTCCGCATAACTGTTCTGCACAAGATGCACGTTATCGCCGACAAGTTTTTGCCGGGCGAACTCCAACATCATGGGGTCACGATCAATGCCGATCAGCAAACCGGTCGGTCCGATTCTCTCCAGGATGTCGCGGCTGTGCCCTCCGGCACCGACCGTTCCATCGACCACACTCATTCCCGGTTGTAACTCCAGAGCCTGCAGAACTTCGCGACGCAACACAGGGATGTGTTTTGCACCGGAAGAGGAACCGCGTGAGCGCATGGAATTCGCCGAAGCACCGGATTCGAACGAGAAAGGAGCAGAGAGGGGATCAGCCAGACGCGCCCTACGACGGGAAATTCCCCGAAATATGGCGCGGGGATGGTATCCCAATCCCTGAATCGTGAATAGAGCAGTCCAGAGCTGTCAAAATGGACAAATTGCAGCCGACTCAAGCCTTACGGAGCCAGCAATTTGTCGATCAGAAATTCCTCGGCGGTGGCGTACTTCTCCGACTTGGAATGCCCGGGAATGATGAGATGGCATTCCATCCCGGCCTGGTCCGCCTTTTCCTTCATCTTCACGCCGTAGACGGGGTGGTGAATTCCATGTCCGGCATCCTTGGAAGGGAGAGTCATGTCCCCCTTGTAGGCCATGAAGAGAGGGGGATCTTTTCCATCGACGTGGTTAATCGGTGAGAACTCCAGATAGAGCGCCTTGTGCTGATCGTAGTTCTGCAGGGCTGCGTCGATCGTCTTTTCACCGACGGCGTAGTTGATCATGCGATGTTGCAGGACCATCGGCCCCAGCCAGGGTTCGATCACCTTGGGGTCAATGGACGTCTGTCCCGCTCCGGCGGCGGCGGCGATGACACGGGTCGATTGACGCTCGACCGGATCGGAAGAATCCGGTTTGGCGAGGTCATCGTGCAGGAGCAGCCACATGGACGTGCAAGCTCCGGCACTTCCTCCCGTCAGGGCGATCCGATTGGGATTGATGTTCCATTCCTCGGCCTTCGAGCGGAGGAACTGAATGGCCCGGGCGGCATCATGCACCGGAGCGGGGAGCGGGTTCTGAGGCGTGTGGCGGTAATTGATCGAGGCGACCGAGATCCCCTTGTCCAGATATTGCTGGACGGCCTTGGTGGACATCACCTTGTCTCCCCCTACCCAGCCTCCGCCATGAATATTCACGAGCAGGGGACGAGGACCTTCACCTTCGGCCTGCCAGAAGTCGAGTTTGTCTTCGAGGGGCTTGTTATAGGAAACATCCGCATGGGTCGGCGCGAGTTCCTGTTTGTTCTTGTTTTTGTTCTTGGCGTCCTGGGCAAAAGCCGGGACAACTGCGATCAGCAACAGAAAGCAGGAGAGGGAGAACATTCTCATGGTGAACCTCAAGCGGAGAGACAGCGATCGAGAAATAACGTGAGTCGATTGTGAATCGTGAATCCGCGAATTGCAAACGGATTCAGGAGACGGGGATGAATTTCTGCAGGGTATGGCAGTCGGGGGAAACGAGGCCACGGTTCCCGCCGGCGGACATGACGACCTCCGCGAGATAAATGGCACCCTGGCGATCAATGCAAAGATCGTGAGGGGCGAAGAAGTCACCGGTCGCGGTGGGATTTTCGCCGCCTCCCCAACGGCTGAGAAGTTCTCCGCCGGGACTGTAGATGCTCACTCGTCCGCCGGTGGCATCGGGGGTCGGGGGAACGGTCCCCGGCCACATGCCGGCTTTGTATCCCAACTCCGCCACGAACAGATTGCCGGCAGGATCGAACGCGACCTGGCAGGGACGAGCGATGTCGCGCATTTCGGACAGGAATTTCCCCTCGGGAGAAAAGACCTGGATGCGACTGTTTTCACGATCGGCGACGTAGACACGGTCCTGCGCATCGAGAGCAATGCCGTGAGGAATCTTGAACTGCCCGGGGGCCGCTCCCACCTCGCCCCACGAGAGGAGCAGCTTTCCATCGGGAGAAAACTTGTGAATGCGGGCATTGCCGTAGCCATCGGAGACGTAGATTTCACCCGAGGAAGAGAGGGCGACGTTCGTGGGGAAGTGGAAGGGCGCACCGACGCGTTCGATGGTGCGGAAGTCGACGCTGGTGGCTCCAGTGGCGGAGGGTTTGCCGCTGGTTCCCAGAGTGAGCAGCAGTTGGCCTTCGGGAGTGAATTTCCGGACGGTGTGGTCGAGGTCATCGGTGCAGTAGACGGAATCATCCGGACCGATGGTGATGCCATGGGGTCGGGCGAAGAGACCTGCCCCCCAACTGGAGAGGAAATTTCCCTCGGCATCGAAAATCATGACCGGGTGCGGACCGCGATTGAAGACGAAGACGCGATTGTGACTATCGGTCGCGACGGCAGTCACTTCCATCCAGGTCATTTCCGCAGGGCGCTGGTCCCAAGTGCTGTGGGCGGAATATTTCCAGTCACCGGTTCCGACAAGCGGAACATCTGAGGACGTTGAAGATCTCATTGTTACTCTCAGTTATTCGACCGGTTGAAGAAGCTGTTCGTCAGCGGGTTCGGGAAGCGCACACGCAATCAAGGCTGCAGGGACGAAGAGAAAACCGGCATAGAGAAGTGCGAGCCTGTAATCTCCCACTTTACTAAACAGGCCGAAGAAGACCGTGCCGAACGCCGCCACGAGACGTCCGATGTTGTAGCAGAACCCGGCGCCGGTCGTGCGCAACAGGGTGGGGAACAAGGGAGGCAGATACATCGTAAACAGCCCGAACACTCCCGAGCAGGTGCCGATAGCGAAGATCCAGTACAGCAATTCGACTTGGCTGCGCGGGACGCAATAGCCTCCGAAAATACAGCCGCCATACGCGAGGCAGAACAGGACGATGGTCTTGCGATATCCGAGAAGCCGTGCGACAGCGGCCGCCAGGAAATTCCCGATGATTGAGGCGACCATGTTGCAGCCCATCGCATAGGCGACGAGTTCCGTCCGCTGTGCCTCGGTCCAGCTTTCCAGAGCGGGAAGGTTGCGCACGTGCTGCAGAAACCAGAACATGTAGGCCCAGTGAGCGGTTAATGAGAACGCGCAGACGGACATGGTCAGGATACTCGTGCGCCGCAATGCGGGGCCAAACAGATCCCGGATGCGGGGGGTCTGGTTCTGGTTCTCGGCCCGGGCCTGATGCCAGGCCTCGGTTTCCGGGACTGCGCGCCGAATCCAGAGGACCAGCAAGGCGGGGACAACCCCGACGAGGAACACAGAACGGGGAGGCAGGTCTTTCATCAGCATGACAGCCACGTTGGCGAAGATCACACCGATATTGACGGCGGACTGCAGGACAGCCGCGATCCAGGGACGCCAACGTCTTGGCCAGGTCTCCGAGAGCAGTGACGCACCGACGGCCCACTCGCCGCCGATCCCGGTCGCGGCGATGAAACGGAAGATCAGGAGATGCCACCAGGTCTGCGCGAAAAATGAAAGTCCCGTGAAGCAGGCGTACGTCAGGATTGTGAGCACCAGAGCCCGCATCCGTCCGATTCTGTCGCCGATGATGCCAAAGAAACTTCCTCCGACCGACCAGCCAATGAGAAACGCGGCTTGAATCCAGGAGCTGTAATAACCGACATCGGGATGCTTCCGATCCGGTTGCAGGAGCAGCTCGGCGACAAACGGTGTGGCGACAAGCGTATAGAGGTGCATGTCGAGGCCGTCGAACAGCCACCCCAGCCAGGCAGCGATTCCAGATTTCCACTGCTCGGCGGAGAGATCCTTGAGGCGAGAAACTTCCTGGGGTTTGTCCGCGCGCATCGTCATCTGCTCGATCTGCCTTTATGAAGAATTCGGGGGGAAGTCTCACAGAATACCTTGCGTGACCTGCAGCGAATAGAGCCGACGTGTGCTTCTTCGCGCCGTAACCTCGGAATCTGACTCGGAATTCCGTCGTCGTTTACCAGGCTCTGTCAGGGGGGGGCTGATCCTCGAAACCGCTCCAGCCCTTGAGATTCCGGAGAGGGAAAACTACGATGAAATCCGGGCCGAAGAACTTTCGTAACGTCTTTTTCAAGTTGCATTTACTTCGCGGACAACGCATTCCCGGGATGACCTCAATGGCTGCTACGATTTTGTTGATTGAAGATGACCGCGAAATCCAGACGACGATCCGCAGTGTTCTGGAATCGGTCGGTTACCACGTCCTCGCCGCTCCGAACGGAGTGGAAGGGCGTAAGCTGGCGACCTCGCACAATCCGGACCTGGTCATCACCGACATGATGATGCCTCAACTCGGTGGCTTTCCCGTTCTGGAATACCTGAAAGGGCTTCCTAACCCTCCCAAGGTCATCATGATCACGGCCAACGAAGGGGGAAGGCACAAGGCCTACGCCGAAATGCTCGGAGTGGACGACTATCTCCGCAAGCCGTTTGCGATGGACGTGCTGCTGGAGTCGGTCGAGCGGGCGTTGAAAGATCGCCCCACCGATGATGGAGAGGCGCCCTCTGGAAAGAGCAGCCGCAAGAAGTCGTAGTTCGAATCCGGTTCGTTCTGGGGGCTTCCTCTTCGCGTTCTGCCTCCGCCAGCCTGCCGCATTTTCCAGGTTCTGACAAACAATTCGCCCCAAATCGGAGCGCTGCATGTCCTTCGCCGAAAGCCTGTATCAACTGATCGTCCAAACCTCCACGAACCTCCCTTCAGACGTTCGCAAGCTGACGGCTGCCGCGCTCCCCCGCGAAGAGCCGGAGACCCGTTCTTCATTGGCGCTGCAGACGATTGCGTTGAATGTGGATATGGCCTGCGAAGGGGAACGTCCGATCTGCCAGGATACGGGGATGCCGACGTTCATCGTGAAGACGCCGGTCGGTTTTGATCAGATTGAGCTGGAAGAGGAAATCAAACGGCAGATCGCGCGCGCCACCAAGAATGGCAAGCTCCGTCCTAACTCCGTCGATTCGCTGACTGGCAAAAACTGCGGCGATAATATCGGTCCGGGAACGCCGGTGATCCACTTCCATCAACATCGGAAGCCGGAAGTGGAGGTCCGCCTGCTGCTGAAGGGGGGCGGCTGCGAGAACAAGAATATTCAGTATTCGCTGCCGTGCGAACTGGAAGGACTGGGACGGGCCGACCGGAATCTCGACGGGGTTCGCAAATGCCTGATGCACGCGGTTTATCAGGCCCAGGGGCAGGGGTGCTCGGCGGGTTATCTGGGAGTCTGCATCGGCGGCGATCGGACGAGCGGCTATGAAGAAGCCAAGATGCAACTGTTTCGCCGTACCGATGACTCAAATCCGATTCCGGAACTGGCGGAACTTGAACAGTACGTCGTGGAGAATGCGAACAAGCTGAAGATCGGCACGATGGGCTGGGGTGGAAACGTCACACTGCTGGGGTGCAAAGTGGGGGTCTTGAATCGCCTCCCGGCATCTTTCTTCGTGTCCGTCGCGTATGAATGCTGGGCGTTCCGCCGGCTGGGGGTCGTGCTCGATGCCCAGAGCGGCGAGATCCTGAAATGGCAGTATCGGGATTCCGATGAGATCAAGAAGATGGCCGTCGGCGAGGGATTCCAGCTCACCGGTAAGGAAGTCGTGATCGAAGCTCCGATCACCGAAGAAAAAATCCGCAGCATCCGGGTCGGCGACGTGGTCGTGATCAACGGCATGGTTCATACCGGACGGGATGCCCTGCATCACTATCTGATGCACCACGATTCCCCGGTCGATTTGAACGGGCAAATCATCTATCACTGCGGGCCGGTGATGGTGAAGACTCCGGAGGGGAAATGGCAGGTGACGGGTGCCGGTCCCACGACGTCCGCCCGCGAGGAACCGTACCAGGCGGACATCATCGGGAAGTTCGGCATTCGGGCGGTCATCGGCAAGGGGGGAATGGGAGCCAAAACCCTCAAGGGTTTATTGGAACATGGGGCGGTCTATCTCAATGCCATCGGCGGAGCGGCCCAATACTACGCGGACTGCATCACGGAAGTGGCCGGTGTCGACCTGCTGGAAGAACTGGGAGTTCCGGAAGCGATGTGGCATCTGCGGGTGAACGGTTTCACGGCGATTTGCACGATGGACAGCCACGGCAAGAGCCTGCACAAGGATGTCGAAGAGGTCAGCCGCAAGGAGCTGGCGCAATTCGCCGCGCCGGTTTTCAAGTAGCACACCGTTTGTACTTGACTCAACCCCTCACCCCCAACCCCTCTCCCACAAGGGGCGAGGGGAGAAAAAATCAGTCGATTCCCAGATCGCGATTGATTTCCGCCTTGCGCGGATCGGAAAAGCTGTCCAGGATTTTCGTCAAGAAATCGGACTCTTTCGACCGCTTGGCCCCCTGGCGAGATTTGGCAAATGGGTTTTCCTCTGTGCTCATCAACGAGGCATCTTCTTCCTCGTCCTGCTTTTTTCTCGCCTTGTTCGCAAACGGATCGCCACTTGTACTGTCATCGTCCGTGCCATAGCGCTTGCCGGCGGCGGTCTCTTCCGTGGCGTGTCCCTCGGGCTTTTTCATCGCAGAGGGCATCATTGCGCACCCGGTGAACAAGAGAATTCCACCGGCAAGCAGGCTGAGTGTGGCACGAGCCATGAGAGAGTTCCTGTCACAAGAAAACGGCGGGGATGATCCGAGCGGGATGTGGAGAGAGATGCGAACCGAACAGACGAATTGCCTTCGCCGAACGACATTCGACCGGGAGGGAATGTGTCTGGAATTGACAGTGCAGGGAGTTTGTGTCAGAGATGAGAGGGGGGCATGTTACCGACTTTACGTATCCTGTCCAGAGGAATCCCGTGACCGCGCAACTTGATCTGCTGGTGGTGGCTCCGCATCCGGACGATGCCGAAATCAGTGCCGGAGGACTGCTCATCCTCTCCAAGCAACAGGGGTTGCGCACCGGGGTGATCGACCTGACGAATGGGGAACCGACCCCATTTGGCTCGCCGGAAATCCGGGCGAGAGAGACCCAGGCCGCGACGGAGATCCTTAAGCTCGACTATCGTCAGAACCTGGGTCTGCCCAACCGCAGCCTGATGCACGACCTGGACTCCCGCCGCAAACTGGCGGAAGTTTTTCGCCTGACGCGCCCCCGGATCCTGGTGGTCCCATATTGGGAAGATGCGCACCCGGATCACGTGCAGGCGACCGAACTGGCGGAGGCGGCCCGCTTCTGGTCGAAGCTGTCGAAGACAGACATGCAGGGGGAGCCTTATTGGCCGC
>JAXMBX010000048.1:0-39281 GCA_046349635.1 Planctomycetales bacterium | reverse complement strand
CGTTTCAACCGTCGTGCTCACCGCCACACCGTCCAGCATGTGCAGAATCCCGCCGTGCGAGAATTCAAACGCTCCCACGGTGTGGTGCGTGTCATCGGTTGCCCACCCGTCCAGCAGGTGAATCACCACGTCCGCCTTGTCGTCCCCGTCCGTGTCTTTCAGCCACAGAATCCGCGGCTGATCGACCACCAGCACTCCCCCTTCCCAGAACTCAAAGCCCGTCGGGCAATGCAGCTTGTCGTAAAACGTCTTGCAGACGTCCGCTTTCCCATCGTGATCCGTATCTTCGAAAATCAGCAGCCGGTCATTCGGCTTGCCGTCACCCGGCAGCCACTGCGGATAGGTCGGCATGCACGCCGCCCAGATCCGTCCCTTGTTGTCAAAACCCAGTTGGCACGGCTTCGCCAGTTCCGGAAACTCCCGCTCGCTGGCGAACAGCGACACCTGGAAGCCCTCCGGCACCTTGAATGTGCTCAGGTCCGCCTCGGGCGACAGAATCCGGGGACTCTCCGCTTCCGAGCGATTCCCCAACCCGAACCGGGTCTTGGGAACAAACAACTCCCCCGTCTGACTGTCGTCCGGATGCGGAATCCGGGACTGCCCCTGCAGAGAGGACCAGATCGCGCGGTCCCGCATCGCCGCCATGTTCCGGATCTTGCGATACTCGCGCGGGAACGTCTCCGTATCCCACGTCCGCCGTCCTCCATAGACGTACCAGCCGTTCAGCATCCGGTAGTCCTGCAGGTGGACCCATGCCTTGTCGATCACCGCCGCGAGCAGCGCTTCCATGTGTTGCGGCGAAAGCGGAGGAACTGCGGGCGTATCGCCGCCGATGGCGGAAATTAACAGCGACGCAATCTCCCTGTCCCCTTCCTCATTGTGATGACAGCCGTTGATCGTGTATTGCAGCCCCGGTTCGCTCTCAAACAGTTTCTGCGTCGGCGTGAACAGGTCGATCACCAGCAGTTTCCGCTTCGCCCCGACCTCTTTCACCGCCTCCGCATACAGCTTGAGATTCGCATTCTCCTGCTCCCCCTTCGGCAGATCGAACCGCAACGGCGATTTCGTCTCCGGCCCATCCTTCTCAAACGCTATCGGCGTCACCAGCACGAACCGCGGTGGACCGTTCCCCTCACCCCGGCTGTAATGGCTCGCCATCTCATCCAGGTATTTCTCATAGTCCCCTTTGAACTGCGCCACACCCTTTTCCCCGGCAAATGATTCATTGAATCCGAAGAAACAGAGGAACGTATCCGGGCTGAAAACCGTCAGCGGATCATCAATCTTCGTGTAGTCGTTCGGGCGCTGGCGAATCGCCACCTCATCCGCCGGCCGCGCAAAATTCCGGACCACCAGCTCTTTGTCCCGATTGTGGGCATGCAGCAACGCTTCAAAGTTCCCGAACAGGTTGAACCGTTCCGGCAGGCAGTTCCCCACCAGCGCAATCCGTTCCCGCTTGTAAAATTCCAGCGGACTCTTGCTGGCGCTCAGCGCGGGACGCTTCCCCGTCGGAGCGGGATCAATCGGCTCCGGCATCGGCGGAAGAACCCCCTCCACCTGCGATGTCTTCTGACCACCCGCTTCCTTGATCGTCAGATCCGCAGGCTTCACCCCCTTCTTGTAGCCGTTGAACCCATACGGCGTCGGCTTGAAATCCGCCGGAGCTTTCGCACTCGTGTGCAGAGGAACATCAGCCCCCACTCCCCAATAGATCGCATTCACAATCAGACGACACAGCGCATCATTCTGCAGATCCGTGGCCGACCCCATCGTCGTGCAGAAAATCCGGTTCGTCTTCCCCGCTTCATTCTTGACCACTCGCGTCCACGCCACCGGCATCATCGGGCTGTTGATCCCCTGCTCCACCTTGTCCGTGGCCCGCGCCTTTTTGTAATCGGCCGGGGGATCGTTCTTCGCCATCCCCTTCAACACCTGCCCGCGCACCAGGATTTTCGCATCGGCGGGAGGATACGCCTCATACACGTCCGTGTCGCAGAAGATCTCTCCATCCCCCACGCCGCGCAACAAAGGATCATCCTTGTGCGCCGGGTCCAGAATTCCCCGCGTCGCTTCGATCTTGTGCTTCCCCCAGTGGCTCACCCACCGTTCCCCCAGCACGTTCTTGCCGAAGTCGTTGTAATACGCCGCGTTCGCGCGGTCCTTCGGCAGGTTGAAGGCATGCGTCGAAGTCCGCAACGCGATGATCGGCGTCCCGCGCAGATACGCATCGTTAAAATGCTTCAGGATCTCATCCGGCCATTGGCGGAAACGGATCAGCATGATGATCGCATCAGCCGTATCCAGTTGCTCCGCACCCGTCAGAGACTTGTTGTTGTTCGGGTCGATCGACCCGTCGGCCCCCACGGCGAACAGCACGCTGCATTTGAACCCGTGCCGCTGGGCCAGCATTTGGGCCAGCATCGGCAGCCCTTCCTCAGAGCGGTACTCCTCATCCCCGGCCACGAAAACGAGATGCTTCCCCTCGCCGGCCCCCTTGAAGCCGGAGTATTGCACCCACCCCTGGGGCTCAGCCGCCGAAAGAGGCAGGCTGCTCACAACAATCAGGGACAGGACACACGCCAACGCAAAAAACCGGCGGATCAGCATGAGAAAACTCTCCAGATCACACGGGGACAGACATAAAAAAAGACCGCTTTGGACGAGTCAGCGCAAACCGGCTGCCTCGTACTCGACAACAACGAATCGGGAAGTCTTTATGATAGTCCCCCGACAATCGCCACTCCAGCAATCAACCTCTCTCAACGACCATTTTCGGCGAATTCAGACAGGTCGCTCTCGAAACCTTCTCCCCACGGATTTTCTGGCTGGCCCATACGCCGTACTCGGCGTGTGGGTGGCGTCAGCCACAAGAGGCAATTCAAATCGACGTGGGTCGCTGGGGTCCAGCGAAACGCAACACACAGCTTGCAGCGCTACCCCCGCCGATGCTCAGAAACAACCCGCAGCACCGCCCCGATGACATCCTCCACATCCTGGTCCGTCATTCGGCTGTAGATCGGCAACGACATCTCGCGCAGGTATTCCCGATACGCAATCGGAAAACTTTCCGGCACATAGCCATAGTTATCGCGGTAATACGGATGCAGGTGCAGCGGAATGAAATGCACTGTCGCTCCGATATTTTCCGCCTTGAGCTTCCGCAGGAACTCCGCTCGGTCGATCGTCAGCTTCTCCAGGTTCAAACGGAGCATGTACAAATGCCATGCATGCTCCGCGTCCTTGGAATCGGCGGGGATCTGCAACTCTGGACATCCTCCGAATGCCGCCTGATAGCGGTCCGCGATCTCCTTGCGACGGTTCCGCATCCGTTGGGCTTTGCGGAGCTGTGCCAGCCCCATCGCCGCGGCCATATCCGTCATGTTGTACTTGAACCCCGGCGTCAGGATTTCGTAGTACCATTCGGCGCCTGCCTGTTGCCGTCGCCACGCGTTCCGGTCAATTCCATGCAAGGCGTTCAACCGACAGCGGTCCGCGATATGCCGGTTGTCCGTGCAAATCATCCCCCCTTCGCCGGTTGTCAGGGTCTTCGTCGCGTAGAAGCAGTAGCAAGTCACCTCGCTGAGTGTCGCGATCAGTTGTCCGTGGAGCTTGCACGGAAAGGCATGTGAGGCGTCCTGCACGATCGGAACCTCATGAATCTGGGCGATCTCGGACAACGTCTCCAGATCGACTGGCAGCCCCGCCATGTGGACTGGAATAATCGCTTTCGTCCGGCGGTTGATCGCCTGCTCCACCTCGGTAACGTCCAGGTTGAACGTCACTGGATCGATGTCGACGAAGACCGGGTGGGCATTGAAATAACGCACCACTTCCGTCGTCGAGGCAAACGCATACGGGCTGGTGATCACCTCGTCTCCCGCCTGCACTCCTAGCGCTTCCAGCGAGAGGTGCAACGCCGCCGCGTTCGAATTCACCGCGACGGCGTAGCGGGTCCCTGCCCGGGCGGCGAACTCACGCTCGAACTGCTCCGTCTTGGGGCCGCTCGTGATCCAGCCGCTCCGCAGTGCCTCCGTCACCTGCTCGATTTCCGAGTTGTCGATGTCGGGAACCGCAAACGGCAGGAAAGTGCCGCGGCGTGAAGGGACCGAGCCCGCAGGAAAGCCGTTCAAAGGAAAATCCACAACGTGAGAGAGATTCAGCATCCGGAATCAACGACCCCGGAGATTTTGAGGTGACAGCCCCACCTCTCTTATCATATCAGCGGGCAGCGGCGGCGAGTACCTTTCGCACCGCTTCTCCCGTCTGCTGCATGTCGCTCTCGCTCAACGTCGGATGCACCTGGAACATCAACGACGTGTCTCCCAGTTCCTTGGCAACCGGGAGTCGTTCCGCCGGGGCAAAGCCCAGATCCTGGAACACTTTTTCCAGGTACATTTCCGAGCAGGAACCGGTCCCGCACGGAATTCCTTCCGCCTGGATCGCCCGCGCGATCCGGTCCGCTGTCCATCCCTCCCGCAATCTCTCCGGGCGGAGGAAGGCATAGTATTTGTAGTAGCTGTGATAGACCTTGTCGGACGGCAGGACCACTCTTAACGCGTCGATCTCCGCGAACTGCTGGTTCAGGACATTCGCATGCTGTCGTCGTGTTTCCACCCACCCCGGAACTTTCGCCAAAGCGACCCGGCCGATCGCCGATTGCATCTCCGTCAGTCGCCAGTTCGTCCCCAGCGATTCGTGCAACCAGCGGAACAACTGGGGATGCGTCCGGTTGTAGCACGCTTCCCAGCTCTTGCCGTGATCCTTGAAACTCCAGGCTTTTTCCCACAAGTCAGAGTCGTTCGTCGTGAACATCCCCCTTCGCCGCCGGTCGTCATGATCTTGTCCTGGCAGAACGAGAACGTCCCGATATCCCCAATGGAACCGAGCGGACGGTTTTTGCACGCGCCCCCTGCCCCTGGGCACAATCCTCAATCACCCGCAGTTCATGTTTCTTCGCCAGTTCCATGATCGCGTCCATCTCGCAGGGACCACCCGCCAGATGCACGACAATGATCGCTTTCGTTCGGGGAGTGATCAAAGGGGCAATCGTCTCCGCGGTGATGTTCTCGGTCGTCGCGGTCGACGTCCGCAAACACCGGAACCGCCCCGCACATCGGCACGCTGCTGGCCGTTGCCAGGAACGACCGGCTGGGGACGATCACTTCCGCCCCCGCACCAATTCCCAGCACTCTGAGCGCCAGTTCCAATGCGACCGTCCCATTGCGAGGGCAATCGCGTGTTTCGTTTCCACCGAGGCCGCGAACTCTTTCTCGAATTGCCGCCCCGTGTCACCCGTCCAGTAATTCACCTTTCCGGACCGCAACACGTGCTCGACCGCCGCCAGTTCTTCCTTGTCGAAAAATGGCCAGGGAGCCCAGGGCTTCGCGCGGACGGGGCTTCCCCCGTCAATCGCCAGTCGGACAGAAGTTGTGGAAGCTTGAGACATATCACACACCGCGCTCATCAAAAGAAATGAAGTTCAAAGTTTACCGGACACTCTCCGCAATTCGGACCAGTTTCATGAATCCTTCCAGTTGCTCCCACCGCCCCTCAGCAACGCCTGATATCGCACTCGGCCGCACGCCTTAATTGCGACTTCAATCCCTGCATCCCCCGGAAATTCTGTTCGTTGTTGTTCGTCATCGCGGTCTGTTCGCGATCATTGTCTGTTCGAGTGCATCACTTCCGAGGCGCGGCAGGCACACCCCACGCCGTGCAACCCGCAGGCAAGTCCCGGATCACAGCAGACCCCGCTCCCACCACGCTCCACTCTCCCACCTGCACGCCGGGAACAGCCACCGAACCGACCCCCATCAAGACCCCTTCCCCCAGCGTCACGTTCCCACACAAATGCACACCCGGCGCCACGTGGCAGAACGGTCCCAGCCGACAATCGTGATCGATGGAGCTGGACGTATTCACAATCCCAGCGGCTCCAATAATCGCATCCGCCTGCACCGCCCCGTTCGCAAAGACCACCGTCCCCGGTCCCACCTTGGCCGTGCTGTCCACAAACGCCCGCGGATGCACCACTGCTTTCCATTCCAGGTCCAGTTCCTTGGCAATCCGCATCCGGACGGCATTGTCTCCGATCGCAATCACCGCGGGCAGATCCTCCGCCGCATCTCCAATCGGCCCCGCAATCGGCACACCGCACAACGTCTTCCCCCACGATGTCTCGTTGTCATCCCGGACTTCCAGCAACTATAACCAGGTCCTGCAACATCCGGACAACCACCTTGGCATGCCCTCCCGCTCCCAGCACGCAGATTGGATTGCTAGTCATGTGACTTCCCGTCCCTCTTCGATCCCGTGAACTCCGGCATCGTGACATGATCCTTGGGCGCTGACCCCCTCCTTGACGAACACCTCTTGACCGTCATCAGCAGGATCTTCAAATCCAGTCCCAGCGAGCAGTGGTCCACGTACCACGTATCCAGTTCGAACTTCCGTTCCCACGAAATCGCGTTCCGGCCGTTCACCTGCGCCCACCCCGTAATCCCCGGCGGGACATCATGCCGTCGCGCCTGCTCAGCCGTATACAGCGGCAGGTATTTCATCAACAACGGTCGCGGCCCCACCAGGCTCATCTCCCCTGCCAGCACGTTGAACAACTCCGGCACTTCATCCAGGCTGCTCCCTCTCAGGAACTTTCCGAACCGCGTCAGCCGCACGTGATCCGGCAACAGTTCTCCCCGCTCGTCCCGCGCATCGGTCATCGAGCGGAATTTGATCATCTGAAACGGCTTCCCGTCCCGCCCCGGACGCATCTGCCGGAAGAAAATCGGACTCCCCAGTTTCCAGCGAATCAGCACCATCAACAGCACGAAAATCGGACTGAACAGAATCAATCCCGGGATCGTCACCGCCAGGTCAAAGACCCGCTTGCCCCAGCAGGCGTAAGCGGAACGGGCCGGGGACGGAGCTTGTTTCGTTTCAGCGTTCATCGTGAGGTCGTCACCATTCGATCCGCAGACTCGTGCCGAACTTCTTCCAGGACCGCTTCGAGTTTTTCTGCGAGTCTTCTGAAATCGTGGTTCTCTTCCACGTAACGCCGTCCTCGCATCCCCATCTCCCACCTTTCCTCGGGAGTCATCCGCGACAACTTCAGAATTGCGTCAGCCATCGCCTGCGGGTTCTCGGGGGGAACGGTAATCCCCGCGTTATTGTCCGCCACAGGGTTGTTCGGAATGCTCAGGCTGAAAACGATCGGCCGTGCGAGAGAGAAGTAGTCGAACAGCTTGTTAGGGCTGATCCCCCATTGAAACACCGGCGAGTCCTGTAAAGTGAACAGAAACGCATCCGCCTGTTGCAACGTTGCATGAACTTCATTCTTGGGGACGGGATCTTCAAACCGCAGGTTTGTCAGTCCGTGTTCCTGCGCGCGAGCGATTAACTTGGGTTTCTGCGGACCGCCTCCCACGAGCCGAAACCGGATCTTCGCCCCGTCGCTCTTCTCCTGCAGAATCTTCGCCGCGTCGATAATGGTTTCGAGGCCGTTCGCCACGCCATGAGCGCCGGCATACATCACCGTGAATTCTTCGGAGTCTTTCGGCCTCTGGGGATCGGGAACCATTCGCATATCGACCCCGTTGGGCAGATAGACAATTTTCTCCCGGTCCGCGTCCTTCATGACCATGTGTTCGGTAGCCCCTTGCAACAAGGAGATCACCTTGATCGCCTTGCGATTCAGGTACCGTTCCATCCGCTCCATCACCCACACCATAGGATGGGCACGGGTCATGTTTCCCAGGTCGATCAGGGATTGAGGCCACAGGTCTCGGACTTCAAAGACGAAGGGCACCCCAAGTCGCCGCGCCAGTTTCTCTGCCCCCTGGACCGCAAACAACTGCGGATTCGAACCGATAATCACATCCGGCTTGGGGAGTTCCCCCGAGCGGACCAACTGCAGCCCCACGCGTTGGACGCTCTTGCCGAAACTGATCATGTTCCACAAGCGTCCCAGGGTGTTTCCCTTGTACGCAGGAGTCGAGATCCATTGAAACGGCACCGACTCCACAATCTCCCGGCGGGTATTTTGACCGTCAAGGGACACAATCTCGCTGTGCGTTAAGTAGCTGAAATTTGAACTGAACACCGTCACTTCGTGACCGCGCTCGATCAGTTCCCGCGACAGCGAATGGTGACGGGTCCCCCCGGGTAATGACGGGGGCAGAGCATAATGATTGATGAACCAGATTTTCATGAAAGGATTTCAGTACTCTTGCGGACCAGCCCGGCGAATTACAATTTCGAATTACAATTTCAACGGTGCATTCTTCAACAGATCTCTGATCTTCTCCGCGGCATGCCCATCTCCGTAAGGTTGAGCTTCCACTCCCGGCTTCCCTTTCAGGACTGCCTGCAGCGTCTCCTCAACCTTGTCTGCCGACAACGGCGGAGCCAGGTGATTCCAACCCAGCCCGACCAGTTCCACCCATTCCGTCTCATCTCGCAATGTCACGCAGGGAACCCGATAAAAGAAGGCTTCTTTTTGCACTCCTCCCGAATCGGTCGTGATCAGTTTCGCATTGCTTTCCAGGGTCACCATGTCCAGGTAACCCACGGGGTCGATGACTTTCAACGGCTTCGCCAAGGCAGCCAGTTCCGGATTCCCCTGAATCACCTTTTGGGTCCGCGGATGTAATGGCAGCACGACCGGCAGGGTGCGGGACACTCGGACCAGCGCTTCCAGAATGGCCCGCATTCGCTCGTTCTGATCCGTATTCTCTGCCCGATGGATCGTCGTCAGCAGATAGTTTTTCTTTTCCAGCTTCAGGCTGCCCAGGATGGAAGCCCGATCCGCCGACATTCGGGAATAGAACAGGGAAACGTCATACATGACATCTCCGACATTGTGGACCCGCTCGGCCGGTATCCCTTCGTCTCTCAGATGGGCAACAGCCGTCTCCGTGGGTGCCAGCAGCAATGCGGAAGCATGGTCCGTCAGGATCCGGTTCATTTCCTCGGGCATTTTCCGGTTGAACGACCGCAATCCCGCCTCGACGTGCACCACGGGAATATGCAGCTTGACGGCCGCAATCGCCCCGGCAAGCGTTGAGTTCGTGTCCCCGTAGACCACAACCGCATCCGGTTTCTCGGCCAGGAGGATCCCTTCGATTCCTTCCAGCATCTTTCCGGTCTGCGCCCCATGCAAACCCGAGCCGATCCCAAGGTGATACCGCGGCGCGGGAATCTGCAGCTCTTGGAAGAAGATGTCCGACATATTGTTGTCGTAGTGCTGTCCCGTATGAACCAGCACCTCTTCAATGCCGCTCTCCCGGTTCAAAACCCGTGAGAGCGCTCCGGCCTTGATGAATTGGGGCCGCGCGCCGACGATCGTAACTATCTTCTTCTCAGTCGCCATGAATACCTGGTTCCAATGTAATCCGAATAATCTGTCGGGAGTCAATGTGAGGACGTGAGTGCCGAAGCAGGCTCTTTGGCCCCTTTTACGGCACACAGCCCTTCGTAAACCGTCAACATCCGCCCCACGTTTTCATTCCATTCGTAATGTTCGCTCACGAATTTCCGCCCCTGGACACTCATGCGTTGTCGCTCTGCGGGATGATCCACAAGTCGGCACAGCGCGTCCGCAAGCGCACCCGGATCATCTTTGGGGATAATCAGACCAGTCTCGGAATTCTTGACAACTTCCGGCAACCCCCCAACGTCCGTGACAATCACCGGGCAGCCGCATGCCGAAGCCTCAAGAATCGCCACACCAAAGCTCTCTTCCCGGCTGGCCGCCACATACACATCCAGCCCGCGCAGTTCCGCAGGGACTTGATCGTGTGGAACCGCTCCGATGAATTCAGTCTGTCCGGTGATTCCCAACTCCCTGGACAGCGCCTGCATCTCCTCGCGAAGCGTTCCCCCTCCGACAATCCGCAATCGAAACTGCACGCTATTCTTCTGACCTGACCGCTGTTTTTGCAGGAACATCGCGAAACCGCGAAGCAATGTATCGATTCCATATTCCGGCTTGAGGGCCTTAACTGTCCCGATGGTCAAACTGTCCCGAGATTCCGCTCGCCCCTCCGCACGAAATCGATCCAGGTCCACACCGAAAGGGGTCACCGTTGTCCCCCGGACATCCGGACAAAGTTCCCGGACACGCCGCTCCATGACGTGACTCGTCGAACACACCCAATCCGCCTTCTGCAACGTCCGGGCGATCAGTTTCTTTTTCCAACCGGCCTGGTTGGGAAACTGAAACACATCGGACCCCCAGACCGAAACCAGATACGGATGAAAGCCGGCCAGCATCCCCAATGTTCCATACCCGCTCGCGTAATGCGCATGCAGCAGGTCGGGCTGGAACGTCTTCAGCACCTTGCGCAGGCTTCCGACATTGAGAAAATATCCGAACGGAGCCCGGATCTTCAGAGGGAAAAATGTGATCTTGTCGGACAACTCGGGGGCCGGCGGATGTAACGAAGCCAACCCCACCTGAATGCCCCTCTCGGCCAGCGAATTGGCCCAGCGCACCGTGTGGATCGAATTTCCTCGGCTCAACAGCAGGATCTTCAACGGCTCCTCCTGCCATCCACCGGAGGACGTTGACTGGGAAATCCGCTTGGGCCTGCCGATCCGGACGCCTGAGCCTCAATCACGCGCTGGCGACCGATATTGATCATGGCAATGGCAAATCCATACAGCAGGTATTGTGGAAAAATGTAAATCGCCGAACTCGCCGTGATCGCGCCCGGCACAAATCCGATCAACGCCAACGCGCAGGCAGTCATGTAATAGCGCGGCGGAGAACCGGGCGGGAAATGTCGGGACAATCTCGCCAGTTCGAATGTCAGCGCCCCGTACCACAGCCCCAAGATCACGATCAGGGGGAAGCCTCCATCCACCAGTAACTCCATCCAGTAATTGTGCATGGATGTGATGTTTCGCGTCCCCAGCCCCATTGTCTCCTGAATGTACTTGTCCGCCCCTCCCCCGACTCCCAGCCCCCCAGTGGCCATGAGAGATCTCCATCCATTCTGGATCAACTCACGCCGGACTCCGATGGAATTCCCTTCGTTCTGGGAATCTCTGACCACATAGCCACTGATGGCATCCAGTGTCCCCATTGCGTCCTTGATCTTGACCCCCAGCGTACTGGATTCCAGGCTGCTCGACAGACCGCTGGAGAACAGTCCCATTACAGCCACGGACGAGAGGAGAACAATCCACAATCCCCACGAGTTCTTTTGGGAGAAGGCGATGCTGGCCACCAGAATGAAGACCGCGGTGGCGAGGCTCCCGCGGGATCCGGTGCAGAGAGCCAGATAGCACACCGTGGCCGCCCCCACCGCTCGGACCCACAATTTGGGGTACAGCACCAGGAACGGCAAGACGATGTTCATCACCAGTGAGTAATTGTTCGGATTCCAGTGGAAACCGGTTGGACTGGTCTCCAGATAATCCATCGTCACGTCGGAAAAGTCCGACAACTTCGTGAAGTGCTTCGAATACGGAGAAAACGGCGAAACCGGCAACCGGATCAATTTGAGAGATTCCAGAATCCCCACCGCCACATCCACCAGGAACCAGAAGCGCGCCACCTTGAACAGTTCCTCAAAGCGTCTCGGATCCGTCCCGATGTATTTCACCATCAGGATCGAGATCAAGCCTCCCACGGTCACATACCCGACGTACTGCAAGGTATAGACACGGTGAATGCTCCACGCCATTCCCAAGGCGAACCACCCCATGAAAAACAGAAAGAAGTAATGGAACCGGCTGGGAAGGGGGCGAGAGTCACGCAGCGATCCCGGCGTATCGACGAACACCGACCGAAACAGCACCACCCCCAGTACCATGTGGAACAGGTACAGCTTCGAATAGCTGATCGCCAGTCCAAGAACCGCCGTTGCCACCAGGCATTTCATCAACACCGGATACGAATCGGGACGTGCGGCACTAAGAGGCTGCACGCCTGCCCGTGGTATTGGCCTCTTGACCGCGAATGATGATGGCGATGTTGACATACAGTAAAGACCCGGCACCAAATGGGCTACGGAATTCCGGGGCCGTCAGTTTCGCATCCTTCGGGGATTGAGGTGACTGCAGGACGATCTCGGAAAACTTCTGAATGATGTTCTCCCAGTCGAATTCTCCCCCCACTTCAACCGCAGCGGCCCCCATGGCGGCCGCAAGTTCCGGGTGAGAAAGAACGTCATGGATCCCGGCGGCCAAAGCCGCACTGTCTCCCGCTTTAACCAGGTAGCCCGATTTCTGATGTTCGATGAGCTGCGCGTAGATTTCGCTGTCCCAGGCAACGACAGGGCGCCCCGCGACCATCATTTCCAGAAGGGCATGACCGTACCCTCCCCCCCCGGACACCCCCAGCACAACATCCCCCAGTGCCAGAAATTCGGGCACCTGGCTTTGATGTCCTGTGAAAATCACAAATTCACCAACTCCCAGCGCATCCGCCTGCCGTTGGTAATGTTTCGCGTCACCTTTTCCGACCAGGACCAGCCGAAAGGGAGTTTCCGTCAGCTTGCGCAGTTCCGCCGCCGCCTTGATCAACTCCGGAATGCCCTTGATGTCACGCAAGGTTCCCACGTTGACCAGCAACTTGACTCCCTGTCGTTTCAGGTCAGAAAGCTGTTGCCACTCGGGGTTGCTCGATAACGAAAGTTGCGGATGACGGAACCGTTCGACGTCGACGCCGTTAGCCAGGACAACTCCGTCAAGCCCCAGCTTATTCCGGACGTAGTTCAACGTGTCCGGGCCATTCGCCAGGATCACGTCGACAAACTTCAGGCAGAACCGCTCCAGCATGAGGTACAGCCGGCTCAAGCCGCGGTAGCCGAAATGCTCAAGGTCGTCTCCCACGCGCCCACGCACCGAGCAGAAAACCCGCGCAAACCGCACTCCCAGACAGCGCCCCAGGACAACCGGCAGCATGGCGGGAATCGTATGCAGGACGAACAACGTGTCCTTGGGCGAGCACCGCCGCAATGCACGGTATCCGGTCCACGACCACCACAGGTATCTCAACACGGCCAGTGACAGCGTCATCAACTTTCCGACTGGCCTTAGAATGCCGTTGAAGCGCACCGCATTCGGCAGGGACCACGGACGCAGCTTGACAAAGCGCACGTTGGAAAAGGGAGTCAGATCGAACCCCGGAGGCTGATCGGAATCCGGCACAATAAAACAGATCTCCAGGTCCGGAAACCTGGGGCTCAGGTGCGTCGTCACGTGGTACAGCCATGTCTCGATTCCCCCCGTATAAGCGGGAAACGGGCTGGCATGCAGAAATATCAGTCTCACGACGTCTCTTGGGGTTTCAAAGTTTTCACGACGCGCGCAGGATTTCCAGCGGCGACGCTGTAGCTGGGGATGTCACGAGTCACGACCGCACACGCGGCCACGATCGAACCCTCTCCGATCCGCACACCTTTCAAAACGACCGCTCCGAATCCGATCCACACATTGTCCTCGATCACGATCGGCTTTTTCGCAGAATGCTTCCAGTCCCAGGCATCCCCATAGAATCCTGTTTCCAACATCCGCATCCGGTCCGCAGGATCCGTCGGATGGCTGTTGTGGTCATAAATATGAACGTGATTGGAAATGATGCAGTAGTTCCCGATCGAAATATCGACCGCGGAACCCACGATGGTGTGATACCGGATCGTCGTGTGCGATCCGATGGAAATATTCCCTCCCTCATTGCAGATCAGCGTTCCCCAGATCGAGCAATGATCCCCGATCGTGATCTGTTGTCCGGCGCGCCGCGCCTGGCATCCGGCGGTAAAGCCCACCTCAACATCCCGGCCCATCACCGCCAGCTTCCGGAACTGTCGCTGTTTCGGCCAGGCCGCCAATTTCAAAAATCTGGATTTAAGTCGTCCCAACATCGTTAATCACACGTCGCTCTCGAAGCCAAGGCACGTTCTCAGGGCCTCAACTTCTGCTGACGTCCCCATCCGTCGCATCTTCCGCGGCAGTACGATCCCCCGCAGTCTCTTCGGAATTCATACGCCGGATCAACTTGGCTGGATTCCCCCCGATCACGCAATGCCCTTCCGGAAAGCTTTTCGTCACGATGGACCCCGCCCCCACGACAGTGTGGTCTCCTAATTGCACCCCCGGCAGCAAAACGCTGTTCATTCCGATCCAGCATCCTTTTCCCAAAACGACGTCTGCTCCCGGCAAATGCCGGTCCGGATTTTCGGGGTCGTGATTCGCGGTGATGATTCCCACATTCCGCGCAATCCAGCATCCTTTCCCGACATGAATCGTTCCCGAGAAATTCTGGAAGTAATTTCCGAACATCTGGAAGTTGTTCATGTCATCCACGTCAAACTTCAGATTAGTCGCATTGATGATGGTGATAAACGGACTCACCGGCCACGGGACGTTCCGGTTATATCCCAGCAGTTTCTGCGTCCACAGGGACCGCCACACCCACTTCCATCCCACAATCGATCTGTCGAAATATTTTCCGCGCAGGTATTTCGGATGGAAAAAGGGGCTGCACGCAATACGCAACACGGGAACGACACACGCTGCAAACACGTCTTTGAGTCTGTCGCGCAGGGACTTTCGACGCGGGACTCCGTGAGCCTGGGAACCGCTCCCAAGCTCCCGTGACGCCGTTGCATCCCGCCGGGTTTGATCCATGCTCGTGCTCACTTTTTGGAGGCCTCGCCGCTCGCGAGCGGTGCGGTATCAGCCTGCTCCAGTCTCATGATCTGGGAAATGGCCAGCCAATGGATCGCGTAGACGAAAAACATACAGAGCGAAAACGACCAGACGACCGTCGTGTAGCTCCACTGATTCCAGTAAGCCACTCCAAACATCACCACGATCAACAGCAACCGGAACAGATCCAGCATCAGCAGGACATGTTGCTTTCCATATACGAAATAGGTCCGCGCCACCGGAGCCACCACGATTCTCCCGAGCAACATCGGAGCCATCGCGGCGATCACCGCTCCCGCTTCATACCATCGACGCCCCAATAAAGGCCCCGCCCAATAGGGAGCCAGCAGCAGCAACAACGCCCCCACCACTCCTATCCCCGCCAGGATCATCGACATCTCCCGGAATCGCTTCCGATGATGCCCGATCTCATGCCGCCGCGAAGCCAGATCGGCATAGAAGACCTGTCCCAGCGAATTGCCGATCAGCGAAACGGGCACGGCCGTCAACCGCTGCGACATCCCAAACAAGCCTGCCCCAGCCGTTCCGAACATTGAGGCCAACAGGATCTGCGGAACGGAGTTGGCCATGATATTCAGGACTGCGGACGGCATTGCCAGCAGCGGAAAGCGACGATACTCCGCCGCGATCTCCAGCCAGTTTCGCTTCGCCGAAGTCTGGAAGAGATGCCGATCGGACGACCACGTCTTCCACATCAGCCTTCCCACACCGCCAAACGATCCCAGGACCTCCCCCAGCATCAGTCCCGCCGGTTTGAGCCCCGCTCCACCCAGCAATCCTTGAGCGCTGACCCGCACCACGGTCTGCTGCAATGTGCTCGCCGCGACAACGGAGAATGCTTTTTTCTGGAGCGACCACATGCTCAACGAGGTGAAAAAACCGGCTCCAAGCAGGCTGAAGGGAAGCAGCCACAGGTACTTGGAAAGAACCGGCACCCCCAGCGCATTGGCGATCGAGTTCGGAAACGTCAGGACGATTATTCCGACGAGGAAAGCGCAAGTCATCACCAGCAGGAGGGTGAACTCCAGCAGCCGCGCGCGCTTCTCGTCATCCTTGGCGAGCGGAATCGCCTGATCGAACTGTCCGGTGACAACGAGCATAAGCGGTCCTGACAGAGAGGTGAACACTGTCAAAATACCGAATTCGTCAGGCGCGTAGATGCGGCTGAGAATCAACGTGGCCAGAAAGCCGATCGATTGGCTTGTGGCCGTGCTTCCCGCAAGCAACGCCACATTCGCCAGATACGTGGACGGACGCAGCGCCAGAAGACGACGAATGACCGGAGAAATCTGAGTCACAAGGGTTAACCATTCACTCGCATCGGACGAAAGCGAATCTGTTGTTCTTTGGAGTGGGAGATTTAGCGGAGTGGGAGATTTAGCTGGCGGTCACCCGCAAACATCGTCCACGTCGATGCGACACAAAAACGCGATCCGCTCTTGATGAGACGGATCGCCGGGGAAATCAGCTCGGGATTCCTGGAATTCGTCCCACCGCGCTCGAACGCGGTCGGACGATCCGGGAACCAAAGGCTTCAGAATCCAACAAAGTCAGGACTGCGCGTAGAACGCGACCACACCCTGTACCACTTCGTTCAACTGCTCGTCGGTCAGTTCGGGATAGATCGGCAACGCGACCGTCTCATTGGCCGCCTTCTCCGATTCGGGGAAATCACCCGCCTTGTAACCCAGATAGCTGAAGCACTCCTGTGTGTGGAACGGCACGGGGTAGTAAATCTCCGTCCCGATTGACTTCTGCTTCTGCAGGAATTCCCGCAACGCATCCCGATCCTGCACCCGCAACACGAACTGGTTGTAGATGTGGTAATGAGGAGCTCCGGACTCCAGGTAGACCGGCTTGGGGAGCTTCACCTTCCCGCCCGAAACCAGGTTCGTCTTCTGGAACAGTTCCGCGTACCGCTGGGCGTTCTTCTGCCGCTTCGCGGTCCACTGGTCGAGATACTTGAGCTTCACGCTCAGCACCGCGGCCTGCATCGAATCCAGACGGAAGTTCCCCCCGATCATCTTGTGATAATACTTGGGCTTGCTCCCGTGGACCCGCAGGATCTTCAACTTCTCCGCGAGCGCCGCGTCGTTCGTCGTCACCATCCCGCCGTCACCCAGTGCGCCCAGGTTCTTGCTCGGGAAGAACGACAGGCAGCCCATCGTGCCGATGCTGCACGCCCGACGCTTGTCCTTGTATTCCGAGCCGATCGCCTGGGCCCCGTCTTCGATCACCGGCAGGTTGTGCTTCCCGGCAATCGCCATGATCGGGTCCATGTCCGCGCATTGGCCGTACAGGTGGACCGGAATGATCGCCTTCGTCTTCGAAGTGATCTTCGCTTCGATCCCCGCCGGGTTGATGTTGAACGACACCGGATCGATGTCCACGAACACAGGCACCGCTCCCAGGCGGGTGATGCAACCGGCCGTCGCGAAGAACGAGTACGGGGTGGTGATCACCTCGTCCCCCGCCTTCACGTCGAGCGCCATCAACGCAACCAGCAGCGCATCTGTTCCCGAGGAAACCCCGATCGCATGCGCGCTCTGGCAGTACTTCGCGATCTGCGTTTCCAGTTCCTGGACCTGCGGACCGAGAATGAAGGCGTTCGTGTCAAAAACTTTTTCAATCGCGGCCAGAATTTCGCCGCGCAAAGGAGCGTGGTGCGCCTTCAAATCAAGAATCGGAATAGCCATTAACGAGTTTCTCCAGCAATAACGTTTTCAAGACGACGAACCGTTTGGTTCTGAATTTCGTAAGTTTTTCCGCAGCTGCACGTGGCGTTGGAATCCTTGAATTCCAGCTTCACGCCGCATTCGCACATCCATCCCTTCACACGCCCGGGGTTCCCCATCACCAACGCATAGTCCGGCACGTCTTTCGTCACGACCGCACCCGCGCCGATCAGGGCATACTTCCCGACGGTCGTCCCGCACGATCGTGCAGTTCGCCCCCAGCGTCGCCCCGGTCTTCACCAGCGTCGGACACCCAGTTCATCCATCCGGCTGATTTCACTCCGCGGGTTGAAGACGTTCGTGAACACCATCGACGGGCCGCAGAAGACGTTGTCTTCCAGCGTCACCCCTTCGTAGACGGAGACGTTGTTCTGGATCTTGACCCCGTTTCCGATCGTCGCGTTCGGGCCGATCACCACGTTCTGGCCGATCTTGCAGTTCTTGCCGATCTTCGTCTTCTTCATGATGTGCGAGACGTGCCAGATCGCGGTCCCTTCGCCGATCTCCGCCCCTTCGTCGATGAACGCCGACTCGTGGGCCTTGTACTTCGCCGGGGCAGCCGGGGCCGCGACTGGAGCTTTTTCTTCCGTGGCAGGAACCTGGTCGAGTGCCGCCTGGCACTGGTTCAGCACCGTCAGCACCCGCAGCCCTTCGCTACCGTCCGTCCGGGGCTTGCTCCGCGTCTGGATGCATTCCAGGAAGTGCAGGCATTCCGCCTTCAGCGGTTCCGTCGCATCGTAAGCCACCACGTGGCCGTCCGCCTTGTTCGCGATAGGCTGGTTGTTCTTCCAGTCGATGCTGTGCGGATACAGCACCAGCTTGTCCGTCTTCTCCACGTCATTGAAGACCGCCATCTGCTTGTCGCCGACCACCACCAGCTTCTGTTCTTTAAACGGATGCAGCCACGACACGAAGATGTGCGCCTTCACTCCGCTCGGGAACGACATCGTGCTCATCGTCACGTCTGCGATCTGACTGTGCAGGTAGTTCCCGCCCTGCGTCTGCACCGAGTCCGGCATCTCGCCGAGCAGCCCCAGGATGACCGAAATATCGTGCGGGGCGAACGACCACAGAATGTTCTCTTCGCGGCGAATCTTCCCCAGATTCAGGCGGTGAGAGTAGATGTATTGAATCCGCCCCAGTTCCCCCTTCTCGACCAGCTCTTTCAGCTTGAGCAGCGCGGGGTGATACCACAGCAGGTGGCCGACCATCAGCACTCGGTCCATCTTACGCGCGATTTCAACCAGCTCTTTACCTTCGTTAACATCCAGGCACAAAGGCTTCTCGACGTACACATCCTTCCCCGCCAGCAACGCCTTCTTCACCAGCCCATGATGTGTCTCCGCCGGCGTCGCGATCACCACCGCACGCACCTTCTCGTCATCAGCACTTCCTGGTAGTCGGAGATCAGCGCCGCTTCCGGATACTTCGCTCCCAGTTCCTTCAACCGCGCTTCCGTTGCTGTCGCAGATCGCCAGCAGAGCGCATTCAACTGGTAAAAGTTCCGCACGAGATTCTGACCCCAATAGCCGCTGCCGACGACGACAACTTGTGGAACCATCTGGATCGGATCGGATTTGGACGTGGACATCAATACATTCCTTTCAGGCGAAATTTGGCAACCGAATGGTCTATCGGGATGCTTGTTCGTTTGGTTTTTTGAATTCGTTTGGTTCTTGGATGGGGCTCAACTCGCGGTCTGCGGAGGTACGGACGCAGGCTGCTCCACCTGGGCTTCTTCCTTCAACTGGTATTCCGGGACGATTTCCTTGAGCTTCCGCCTCACGCGGCTTTCTCTCGTATTCCGCAGTCGCCACAGTTCCTTGAACGACTGCATCACGTCTTCCAGCGTGAATGGACGGTGATACGCCACGCGCAACTTCTTGTGCGGTGTCGGCAACGTCTGCTCCTCGTCGAAGTACAGCTCTTCGTACAGTTTTTCTCCCGGGCGCGTCCCGCTGTACACAATCTCGATGTCATCGGGCGAGAGTCCGGAAAGGCGGATCAGGTCCGCCGCCAGGTCGGAGATCTTTACCGGCTCACCCATATCGAGCACGAAGATTTCTCCACCCTTCCCCATCGCACCCGCCTGGATCACAAGCTGGGAAGCTTCCGGAATCGTCATGAAGAACCGTCGCATTTCCGGATGCGTCACCGTAATCGGCCCGCCGCGGCGAATCTGCTCCTGGAAGATCGGAACGACGCTCCCCGCGGACGCCAGCACATTCCCGAAACGCACCACCACGAATTTCGTGGTGACCGCCGTTTGGGACTTGGCATGCACGTATCGCTCCGCCAAGTGTTTGCTCACTCCCATCACGCTCGTCGGGTTCACGGCCTTGTCCGTCGAGATCAACACGAAGCGTTCCACTCCGAACTGATCCGCCAGGTCCGCCACTCGCTTGGTCCCCAGGATGTTGTTCTTGATCGCCTCGCCGCAGTTCATTTCCATCATCGGAACGTGCTTGTGCGCGGCGGCGTGAAACACCACCGAAGGCTGATACTCGCGGAACAGCCGACGCATCCGCCGCTTGTCCGTGATGTCCGCGATACAAGGACGGATTTCAACCTCCCCACGAATCGCGTCCAGTTCCCGGTCGATGACGAACAGGTTGTTCTCCATCCGCTCCACCATGACGATGGTTTTAGGATGAAACTTCAGAACCTGACGGCAGATTTCCGAGCCGATGCTCCCCCCTGCTCCGGTCACCATCACCACTTTGTCTTCAATCAGTGTGCCGATCGCCGTCGAATCGAGCTGGACCGGATCCCGCCGCAGCAGGTCGTTGATATCCACGTCCCGCACGATCAGGCGATGGTCCCCCGACAGCATATGGTCCGTGCTGGGCAGAACCCGGATCTGGATTTTCGCCTGTCGACATTGTTCCATTAACGCGCGGAGCTGCACGCCCGAAAGATTTCCCGCCATCACCAGGATCTCTTCGACGGAGTGTTCCCGTGCAATCCGCACCGCTTCCTCCGGAAGCCCCAGCACAGGTGTCCCCCCGATCCGCCCCCCCAGTTCCGCGGGTTCCGGATCGAGAAAGCCCACGATGCGATAGTTGACATTCGGATCCGCCAGGATCTGCCGCACCAGCGGCTCCGCCTGCATTCCCGTCTGCACGATCAACGCGCGTGTCGCTTTCCCGTTTCTGCGCAACGTCAGGACCGGCAACACGGATTCCTGGATAAATCGCCACGAGGACAACGCCATCCCCAGGAACATGATCGTCATCACGAAATCCATCAGCAGGACCGACCGCGGAATCTGGTACTGGCGCAGCAGATACTCATCCACTGCCGTCAACAGCAACAGCGATACCACCGCCGCTTTCAGCAGCACGATCAGGTCGTAAAACGTCACGTATCGCACCCGTCCGTGGAAATTCCCCGTCAGGTAGAAAACGGTCAGCTTCACCCCGATCATCAAAGGCAGCGTCGTCCAGAACAGCCGCACGTCCTTCACAGGCACGGCGAAATCGAACCGCAGCAGGTAGCCGATCCAGTAGCTCAGCGTGAAGAGCGTCACGTGCGCAATGCACAGCGCAGCTAATCGAGCGTGGCGATACGCTTTCTGACGGTCATATTTCATCGAGTGGTTTCTTTCCGATTGTCTTCCTTGACCCATTTCTGCTCCTTGTTGGTCAATCACGTTGGTCGATCGCTTTAGAGTTCCTGTCGCCTTTACTTCCCTGGGACGCCGGTGTTCAACTCCGGCACGGCTTCAGGCTCATCGTCGTAGTATTCATCGCTTGAGTACGAGTAGTCACCGTTTGCGTAACTGTAGCTGTCGCTATAGCCGTAACCATACCCGTAGCGGTGTGACTCGGAGGTCCCGTTCACAACCACCCCTTGCAGGTTGGCGCCAATCGACGACAGCATTTCCGCGGCTCGCAACGTCCCCGGACGGCCGTTCTTCTTCAGGCGCACCGCCAAGATCGTTCCATCCACGCGGGCAGCCACCACGCTCGGATCGCTCACCACCAGCATCGGCGGCGTGTCCAGGATCACGAAGTCGAACCGGTCACGCAGCAGTTCCAGCAGTTCCTTGAATTGCGGTGACGTCAGCAATTCCGACGGGTTCTGAGGTCGTTTTCCACACGGCAGGCAGGAAAGATGCGGAACCTCCGTCTCGTGAATCGCATCGTTCAATTCCGCTTCTCCGGAGATGATCGACGTGATTCCCACGACATCATCGTCCAGACCGAAGATCGCATGCACCCGCGGGCGCCGGAAGTCCGCTTCCACCAGCAACACGTTCTTGCCCGACTGCGCGATGCTCGCTGCCACGTTGCTCGCGATCGTCGATTTCCCGTCACCCGGATCCGCGCTCGTGAACTGGATCACGCGGCATTTCTCCGAGTTGGAGTTGAAGAACAGCGACGTTCGAACCGCGCGGAACGATTCCGCCAGCCGAGACTTGGGACGGTGGTAAACCGCGATCGACGTATCGATCCGCGATTCGGGATGAATGGACATGTCCAGTTCCGCCGCTTCCGCCGTCGGCACTCGACCCAGAATCGGCACACCCAGCAGGTTGGAGATTTCATTGGTGCTGTGGAAGCTCAGATCCCCAACTTCAGCCAGGTACACAACTCCCAATCCCAGGAACATCCCCACAAAAGCCGCCGCCGCGAGGATCAGTGTGCTTCTCGGTCCGACTTTCACGCCGTATTCCGGGTCTGCCAGAACCTGCATGCTGTAAGAACCATAGTCCTTGATCAGGCTGATCTCCTGCAGTCGTTTGACATACAAGTCACCCAGCACCCGAATGTTTTCCAGTTCCCCCTTCATCTCAACGTCCTTCAGTTCGTCCCGCAGGACGTCTTTCGACTTGAGCATCTCGTCATCAATCTGCTTCTGGAAGTCCGCTTCTCGGGCTTGTAAGTCCTTGAGCCGGTGCTCCAGGCTTTTCACGTAGGTCGTGATGTAGTCATCCGGATTGGAGACTGAAAGACGCGCTTCTCCCACGAGTTGTCGGCGGATTTCCTGGATCTGGTTTCGCAATCCGACGACTTTGGGATGTTCGTGACCCATCTTCTCCAGCAGGGAACGCTCCTGGATCTTCAGGTCGTTGAATTGCGCCTGCAGCGTCGATTCCGCCGTCCCCGATGCGCCGTTAATCGCCATCGCTTCGCTGTGCTGAATGTTGTGAATGATGACTTCCGGCGGGACTTTGTTCTTCAACGCTTCCTGAATGTGTTTCAGGCTGGTTTTCAGCTCGGTAATCTTGATCTGATTCTGCGACTTCGCTGCTTCGAACTCCAGAACCCGGGTCGTATGCACGTTCTCAAACACGTTGTCCTTGTTCGCATTCCGCAACAGCTTCGTATCCATCAGAAACTTGTGATATTCGGCCTGCTTCGTCTTGAATTGTTCCTGCAGCGTCTTTTCCGCCGTCTGGAACAGGTCCACGACTTCCGAACTCAGGTTCTCCGAGGATTTCTCCAGGAATTCCTGGTAGGCCATCACGATCGCCGCCAGGACCGTCGCACAATCTTGTGGGTCGTAACATTCAAAACTGATGCTGATCGTGTTTGCATTTTTGGTCTGAGTATCCTTGCCCCCGCGCGAGGTCTTCAGGCGGGAGATGATTCCCTGGGCCAGGGAGGTCGATCCCCCCTCCAGCAGGCTCACGCTCCTCAACTCGTTCAGCCGTCCTTGCTCGATCGCCTTGTTGACGATCCGTTCACTGCGAATCGCGACCATCGCAGTTTCCAGCTGGTCCCCCGAAATCTGCTTCTCATAGTCCGACAGGCTTCCCACGTTCTGCGACTCCATCCCGGAGTGCTTCTTGGAAATCAGGATCTGACACTGGGATTCATACACGGTCCGCTGCCGCGACAAGTACAGCAGTCCCCCGGCAATCCCCAGGATCGAGGCCAGGACGATCATCCATTTTCGGCGCCACAACACGTTGATGAGCTTGAAGACATCCAACGCAGAATCGTGTGATCTCGACGCAGACGCATGGGCAGGCAATGTCGGCATTGCCTCCCAGTCGTTCATGTTTCCTGCACTCATTTCAAACTCCTCGGACTTCGTGTCGATCGCCCATGCCGCTTGGGCCGGTTTCCGTCGGCTGAATCGTCTCGCTCAAACTCGCGCTGTCTGGACGGACTTCGTCCCCATGGGTGACAAGTCCCCTTCAAAACCACTCGAATTACCCCGGACTTCAAATTAGAAGCCCGGATCCTCTAACTGAAATTTGCTTTGGGTCGGCCCCTGCAATTGCTGAATCAACGCTTTTCGAACCTGTTGCTGGAAACGTCGATAAGCGTCGTTTTGAGGCTCCAGTTGGACGCACACTTCCGCCTGCGTCTGCGCTCCCTGGAAGTCCCCCTTCGCGATCAGCACGCGAGCCAGATCGTATCGTCGCAACGGATCGCGCCGATTTTGAGCGAGCGAATTCTGCAAATGGTGCGCCGCGACACTGTAGTCCTCGTTCAACATCGCGATGAAACCGGTCAGGTATTCATCGTTTTGCAACTTGGGATGACCTTCCATCTCTTTGAGCAGTCGAAACGCGATGACCTGCCGTTCCGGCTGCTGCTCCTGGCTCGCGTAATAACTTCGTAAATTGTGACAATCTGATCGATGGAATCCGGCAGGAGTATCGAATGACCCTGATGATCCCATTGTCCTTCTGCGTGATGCCCGCCACGACCCCGAACAGGGATGTCCGCAAAGCGATCGCTCGCCGCCAACGACGAGCCGCGGCATCCCAGCGCCCCGCTTGAAAATCCAGCTTGTCCGCAAACCAGGATGTTTTCAGTGTTGTACGGATCGAGGCTGTCCGCCGTCTCGATGAGCTGGGCATCCCTTTCTTTCGTAAACGGGGCCCCCAGGAAACTGAGCCAGCCGATTTCGCGATAATAAACCGCATGCCAGGGGGCATAACGGCGGGCCGCGACAAACTCCAGCAAGGCCGGCAGCAGGTTCGTCTCAATCGGAGCTTCGGCACGCAGCTTGTTCAACCCTTCCCCTGTCATTTTTCAGGGTGAATTCTGCGGCGCTCAAGTGAGCCACCCCCACGTTGGTCATGTTCCACAGAGGCACGTCACCTGTGTCCAGTTCCGCCCGGTCCGCCTTCAGGATCTCGAACGCCTGCAGGCGATACCGCAGATCCACAGCCGGCCGAGGTGATAATGCACGTTTGCATCATCCGGACGACGCTTGGCAATGTCGATCAGTCGATTTCTGACCCGGTCCAGAGCATCCACGGTCATACTCGGATACGGGTGTTCATCATCCACCCCATCCACTTCTTCGTAGGACGCCAACTGGCACGCGATTTCCGACGCCGCGGCATCTCGCTCCTCAAACCATCCCCACACACCTCCGATTCCCAGAACCACGACCAGCAGCATCGCCGGCCGCAACAAGGTCTCGAGACGCGTGTAGCTCCGTCCAGATTTTGTGAACATCAGCCACATCCGGCGGCCGCAGATCACGCCGCTCAGGCATGCCAGTAACACCATGTTCGCGGGCATCAATACCCCGGTAGTCGAAGAGAGAACAGATCACCTGGCTGAGGAGCACGTAGGCTCCGCAGATCACCATCGCCAACGTTTCACCGTATTCATCGGCGACGACCATTTCACTCAATCGTCGCCACGACCAGTACATCAACGCGATCGCGCTCACCAGCAAAACCACGCCGCAGATTCCCATTTCCATCATTGTCTCGAGGTACTGGTTTTCCGCATGCTCGTACAGGCGTTCCACCAGCCGCGTGTGGTAAGGGGGAGCCAGTTCCGCAAACGTCCCCAAACTCCATTCCGATCCAGGGAGAGACCCTGGGATCAAGCTTACGACGTCATGCCACAACAGGCCGATCCTCCGGAGACTCGTTCATTTCCACGGTGTCTTCCAGGCGGCCCTGTAGTTTCTCAAATATTCCCATGGAGCCCGCCACCCAGATCCCTCCCAGGCAGACGGTCGTCACGATAATGATCAGGATGCGGTTCAGACGCTGTTTCCATCCTGCAATCCCCAACAGAATACCGGAGGTCAGGATGCAGCGAGACAATCGCGGCCACGAGACAGGGGTTGGTGCAGGATTCCGCCACCAAAGATCCCGCAATGCAAAGGAGCGCGATTCGCCACGGGGTCAGGTTTGTCAACAAGCGCCTCGACCTGGTCGATGAACCGCATCGGACGAGGTGCTCACGGCGATCCGTCAGACGGGTGCGAACATCTGCTGGATCCGTTTTTGATATCCCAGCAACAGACTCGCGAGCAGACAGCCGATTGTCAGGTGCAGGTAACCGCCGGCATTATTTCGGTTCACGTAAGGCCCGAAGGGCGATCCCCCATGCGTCAACGGAATGATTCCATATAATTTACCGTTCCAGGACGTTGCCTGGAGAATGCCGAAGAAGGCAATCAGCCCGCCGTTGACCGCGCACATGGCGAGCAGCACGCGGATATGACGGTCTTCCTGGAAAAGGTTCGCCGAGATCACGAAGACCATCGCCGCCCAGATCAAAATCGCGACTCGGTGTCTCGTCTCCGCGGGGTTGATACTCAACGGAACGGATTCACGGGAATTCTTGACCAATCCTGAATTCCGACTCAATTCCGGAAGTTCCGCCGTTTCATCCTCCGGAATCATCGTCTCATGGCGCTCCACCAGCAGTGGCGAAAGTCGCACCGCGATGCTCCGCGGGAGAGGCTGAAACTGCAACACCCCCAACCCGACTCCCAGGCAGACGATGAGCCCCACCGCGGGAAATACCACCGGAGTCGCCCGTCCACCCAGAAACAGCGAGACACCCCACAGGGCATACGCGATCAGGGTCAACAGCATGGCGATTCCTTCCACCGCGCCGTAATTGCCGCCGATCAGCCACGGGAGAATGACGATATTCGCCAGCATGATCCACCGCGCACCGATCTCAAAGTAGCGCCCCCCCCGTGACGGATTCACGGGACTCGAAGGCGGAGTCTCGCTCTGCTTCGCAACTTCTGGCGGAGATACAACGGTCGTCATTTACTGAAATCCGAAAAAACGCATCCGATTGGATTACGGATGGGATTGAAAAGTCTCTCTGTCGTCTCGATTCAAAAATCCGATGCCCTGTCGCTGAGATGACCGGCGAAACATGTCCGCCGACAGACCGCGACGCTGATACGGCGCGGAGTTCCTGACAACGTCGTGACCACAGCCCCAAAGTCGCGATCAGTCAGCTAGAAGAGAATTTCAGCCGGACTTCTCAAACCGCGAACTCGCGGCGGGAAGACTCACTGGCCGCTCGCCCTCTTTCTCTCACGCCTCCACACGGTGGTTGCTGATCGATCAAGGCACGGCGAACAACTCTTCGAAGGCTCACTGCAAACTTTAGGGGGGCCTTGGCCCGGAACCCCACGATTTGTTTTTGAAAGACACGTCGTACGCAGGACTGTCAGCACATACTGCGCCAACACGAAACCGCGAATCTGTAAATCATTACAGGAGCGCGGAATACGTCACTTCCTGCCCGTCATGAGCAGAGATCACCTTCGGGTACCAAAGTAGCCGTGCAATCCACCAAAGTCAACCAATTTCGTTAATCACTTTTTTCGGATCATCCATATTTCTCAATACGTTAAGGCAATTTTACATATTGATCGCCCTGCGCAAATCTCCTGCAATTCTCACAGCCTGCAGTCCTCCCGACTGGCAATCTTTCGGCGTCTCACGCAAGTTCGCGGCGTGCAAATTTGGAGAGAGTGTTGAAGCGAGAAACAATCGCACAGGGTATTCTCACATCAGTTCTCACCAATCAGTCGAGTGATGTGTCAATTTGCACCGCCGTGTTGTGTTAATGTGCGCATCGAAAAGTGAACAACAGAACGACTTCAATGCCAAAACGAAAACTACCCAATGAGAGTGCAACGATGACGGCTCGAAACAGATTCAAACTGGGACGAAACACAAGCGGAATATTGCGCGGTGTCACGGCGGGCATGTTTGCGGCGTTGATCGGCTGCGGGATCGCGTTCGGCGATGCACTCGACCGCATGGCGATGGACAAGCTCAAGGCGACCCACGCCGCCGTCGAGCAGTTGAAAGGGGATTGGAAGGCCGTCACGCCACTTCCCAGCCAGTATAAAGAATATAGAGGGGTGATGCACGTTCACTCCCGGTTGTCGCACGACAGCCGTAGCACGCCGGAAGAGGTCCGCAAGGGAGCACAGGCGGTCGGCGTTCAGGTCGTGATGTTCAACGAACATCCCGCCCCCACTTACGACTTCGTGAAGGACGGCAACCAGGGGCTGAAGGATGGTGTGCTGTTCATTCCCGGGGCGGAGTTCGGTGGGCTGCTCTCGTACCCGCAGGAGAGCATTACGCAGAAGGATTTCAAATCGCCGCAGGAACGGGTGGACGTCGTCAACGCCGCGAAAGGAATGTCGTTTTTGTGCCACCTCGAAGAGCGGATGGACTGGGATCTGAACGGTCTGACGGGGAGCGAAATCTACAATTTACACGCGGATTTCAAGGAAGAATCGCGCCTGGTGAAGTCGCTCGCGAGTCCGGCGGGACTGCTGCCCTTGATCCTCGCCTCCAGGAGTTATCCGCAGGAATTGACCGCCGCGCTGCAGGATTATCCGGCGGATTATCTCCGCCGCTGGGATGAACTGTGTCAGAAATCAAAGCTGACCGGAGTGGCGGCGAACGATGCCCACCACAACAACGGCTTGATCGCCACACTCCTCGAAAACGGCGACCTGAAACTGGAGGATCGGCTGGGAAAACCGCTGGCGACGATCAATCCGAACAAGGTGCCGATCGTGAAGCCGTTCATCCTCGGAAAGAAGGTCGGGGAACCGATTACGCTTCTGGATCTCGATCCGTATGAGCGGAGTTTCAAGCACGTGAACACGCACATGCTGCTGACTGAATTGAGCGACCCGGCGGTCCGCGAGGCACTGAAGGCGGGGCGGACGTTTGTGGCGTTCGAATGGATCGGCGACTCAACCGGCTTCAACTTCCAGGTGACTCAGGGAGAAAAAGTCCACGAGTTGGGAAGCGATATTCCGTTTGCGGAAGGGATGAAATTCCGCTCCGTGTCGAACCTGCCGGTCCGTTTTCGCCTGGTGAAGGATGGGAAGGAAGCGGATAGCGCCATCGGACGGGCGTATGAGTCGGCGGTGAAGGGGCCAGGGGTGTACCGCATCGAACTGTGGGTCAACATGCCGGATGGTCCGCAGATCTGGATTCTGTCCAGTCCGATTTACATCCGCGCGGCGAAGTGACCCTCGTATCTAACGGACAATTTAACTCTCTGGCGTGAAGGCCGTGGCGGAGGGCTGCTACAATGCGGGCGCTTCGTCACTCTGTTTTTTTGTCGCTGCAATCGAGACAGTCTTCTGCTCCTCACGTCATCGATCGAATGTGAACGGAATCATCTTATGAAAAGTGTTCATTTGTGTGTGCTGCTGGCATCCCTGGCGGGAGGCCTGGGGATTGCCGCTCAATCGGTCAATGCGGAGCCTGGCCCCGTCAAATTTGCGGCTCCCTATCGAGTGATGTACGGATATTGCGACCCCGAGGATTTGCGGGTCGGTGGTTTCTGGCAATCCCGCGAAGAGTGGAATAATTCGTGGGAGGATGTCTTCCAGCACTTCAACGTCATCACTGGGCGCACGACGGATGCGGATCTGGTGAAGCGGTTGCGAGCCAAAGGAAAGGTGTTTGCCTACCACGTCCAGAACAAGAACGAAAACTGGGAGAGTCTCCTGCAGGAGTGGTCGAGACCATTTGAGGACACCTTGAACGGGGACCTGCCCGGAGGCTTCGACGCGATTTCGATTGACGAACTGCATTCCAATCCTGATGGCAGCGTCGAATCGGACAACACGATCAAGGCGCTGCGAGAACTTCACAAGCGGTGGCCACACAAGATCATCATTGCGTGGGCCGTGGCGAAAGTAGGCCTGGGAGGTTCAACCGGATCGTATGGCAAACGCTACGCGGAAGGGCACTTGTTCGACCGGCAATTGAAAGCGGTCGCGGACTGCTGCAACCTGTTGATCATCGAGAGCTATCAGCGGGAAGCCAATCCGCATTTCGCCATGGCGAATGAAGTGGCCCACAATCTCGAAGCCCGGCATCCGGGGCTGATCAAGAAGACCATTATTGGATTGGGAATTTCGCAGTCGCCGGACCTGAACTACGATGACCGACCGGACATGGATTTCGGCGAGCACCTGGAAAAACAGATCAAGCTGATCCATGCGGATCACGTGTTGAAACAGACGCCGGGGATCGGATTCTGGGCGTTCTATCGCGCGAAACCGGAATTGATGCCGACGCTGAACGGGCTGGTTGACAAGTATTATCCGCCGGCTCCGTGACGCCGTCACCGCTCCGCGAAATCGAGGACCTGCATGCGGTGATCGCTGACCCGCGTGGTCAGCAGTTGATATTTCAACGCAACCACGCGCGGCCCGAGAAGAGTGTGATCCAGCGACCAGAGCGGGAAAGCGCACAGCCAGTCGAATGGAATGCGGAAGCGTGCATAGCCTGGCCAACAGGTGGGCCACGTCGCGGACCAGCCTTTGCCGGCCTCGTCGTACGCATGTCGATACCCCGCGGGGAGGCGACATAATTGCCGGGAAAGCCGAGGGGCGTTGAGATCGCCGATGACGAAGTCCGGCTGTTCCCGACCGGCGAGTTCCATCAATTCACGCAACACGCCGTCGCGCGGCATGAGCAGATCGGAGGGAGATCAACCGCGAGAATCCGCCACGTGTTTCCGCCGTAATCCCAGCGTACAAGATGAATTTCGCCGCGCGGGGTTTCAACGGCGCAGGAGGGCAAGTTGCCCGCGCGCAACGACAGGCATGTTGGCAATTCGCAGGGAGGTGTAGTCGGTACCGGGTGCGGCTCGACGCGCTGGCGGTCGAGGTCAAGCGATGAACTTCGGGAAGATGATGATGTCCGGACGGAGCGGGAGAACTCTTTCGACAGGCGCTCCCAGCGAAAACCGGGTCCCATCACATTCCAATGAATGAGCTTCACCGCGGGCCCGTGCGAGGCGGGAACAGGAGGAGTGCTCCAGTGGTTCTCGACGCAGAGAATGACGGAATAAAGGACCGACGCGGCCGCGCTCCAGCCAAAGTCTTTTCTGCGCTTGCAGGCGCGAATCAGAAGCCCCACCAGAAGCAGGAGCATCAACGGAGAGGGGAAGTAGAAGCAGAGACCAGTGAACCAGAAGCGATGCGGAAGACCTGACCGATGATCAAAGGAGAAACACCACCAGGATCACGCGGTCATCAACCACAACAGAGACGGAACGAACCTCGTCAGCAGCGATCGAGGCTGCCGTGTTTTCTCGTTGGTCTCCGGGATGATGGACTGCGGGGGGTGGTCTTCATATTTTCGATGGTGTGCGGCCCTGAAGGTAGAGCCTCATTGTAGGAGGGGACGGGGGAATGCGAACAGCAGGGGGAGCAAAGTGAGTCGGGGCGGGCGGGGCAGGGGAGTGGGGGAGGCCGATTTGGCGGATCAAGAGCGTTCCACGTGGAACGTTTTTGAAGGGCTCTTTTGACGGGCTCAGAGTGTTTCACGTGGAACACTTCGAAGCAGGGGGCAATAGACCGATTTGGTCTGCTCGGAATGTTTCACGTGGAACACTGTTTGGGGCGTTCCGGAATGTTCCACGTGGAACATTTTTTCGCGCGCAACCGCAAGAGTGATAAGGGGATTTTCACTTCGCACTGGATCATTTCGGCGCGTGTTTATTGAGCCGTCGGATGGGGGGTGGTCGGTGAGGAGTCAGGGGCCGGATGAGGCGATTTCCGGCGCCGCCATTGGCGGAATGCTCGGATTCGAGATTTGCAAGAATGCCCGTATTCGAGGTTCGCAGATTTGCCGGGAATCCGGCATTCGCGAATAGGCCCGTATTCGGGATTCGCAAAAATGCGACGTTCTGGTATTGGATCGTTGCGGCCGTCCTGTCTGCGGAATGCATGCACTCGAGAGGACGGGACAAATTGCCAGGGGAAGGGGACGAAACGTGCAACGTCGAGCGTGAGTGGTGTGGAGTGTCATCGTGATGCTGGTGAGCGCGGCGGCTGCGCGACGATAGATCATACGGAGTCGGGGGCCGTGGTGGGGACCGGCTTTGGTACGGCCCTTGGTGCGGCAATCGGCAACCAGACTGGGAACACCGGCGCGGGGGCATTGATCGGCGCGCTGAGTGGGGGCGTTGACGGGGGCCGCGATCGGGAATGCGGAGGATGCGCCGGGAAGAAGTGGAAGTCCGCACGGGCGGCGTGGCATCAGGCGACACACATGCTGACGAACGGCTCACTCGTACAGATGACGCAGAACAAGGTGGGGGACGAGGTGATCATCGGGGCGGTGCGGCGGCAGGGGGCAGTTCGACCTGACGCCGAACGCGATCATTGCGTTGAAGAGCCAGGGTGTGAGCGAGCGTGTGATTGAGCATGTGCAGACTCGTTCGCGGTTCCAGCCGGGGACTCAGTTGTCGCTGGTGGACGGCGCGGTGAGCGGCCCGGGGATGGGGGTGGGGGTGATGGGTCCCGTTGTGCCTGCGGCGACGTTGGTGTACGCCGAGCCTCCGCCTGTGCGAGCGGGGGTGTATTTCGGGACGGGCCCGGTGTATTGGGGTCCGCCGCGGCGCTGGCATGGTCCCGGGCCGAGGTGGTAACCGCGACTGCGGTTTGCGTCACACTGCGCGTGAGTTGATGCCGCTCCGCGTTTTATTGCTGGGATCTTCTGCGGTGGGTGCGCGTTGATGTTGAACGCCCATGGTGCAAGGTGGTGTGATCGACGCCACCGGGCCAAGATTGGCCGGGCTTCTCTCGCGAATTGAATTTTCTCGCATCTTAACACTATATGCGGAGACCATTATTCACCTTTTGGATTGAAGCAAATGAATGGTCAGACCGGCGCTTTGATGGATACCTGATTCAAGCATTAATTTGCGTTCTTGACAGCTTAGACGACCAAATCTTTGGACTGAACTGTCTATCGAGCCAACTCTCGCATCAGAAAAAATTGATGTCGTCTGGAGTTACCGCAATTCGGTTAGGTTGTTCAAGTTAATCTCTCAAAACCAAATCGATCTTCCTCACGCTAAACGATGGGCAGTTGATCTTGAGAATTCAATTCGTGCAGATGAATACGAATTGCATTCGATTGGGCCTTGCTCGGAGCAAGTTTCGTCAATTGGAAGGTGGGGCGAGTAAACATACCCATTCCTTCCGTCTTAAATCTTCGTTCGATTGTTGAACAAACAGCACCGTCTTGATCATTATCTCATTTCGAAACATCCAGACAACGTTATCAGCCCCAGCGCAGGAAAGCTTCTTGTTGAGGATTAAGTTCGCGGCGGTTCACTCTCAACTCCAGGGCAAGAAATATCTCGCGAAAGGATTTCGACTTATTGATCCAAGGCTATTAAAAATGAAATCAAGGGCAGTCCGGACTCATCGAGTGCGACCCAAGAGATTCGTAATGTCGATTTTGATGGCTACTGCCGACGATTCGTAGACTTTCTCAGAAGCCGCTTGCCTCCCCTTGTTTCAACCTCATTTGAAGTTGATGGCAAGACGATTTCATCCAATGGTTTGTTGAACTTTTTGACTACGGGATCGAACGGGTGTATTTTGGGCCCGTCCGGTTCTGGAAAATCTCATCTTGCACGTCACATGGCTCTCAGGCGGCGGATTCAGGAGTAATCCCAATCTTCGCCAAGGCTGCAGACTACGGTGGCACCTTCAGCTCCGTTTTAGAAAAAGCGATTTCCCCATTTTGCAACAGTCCTGCCGCTACATTCCTCGCGTCAGCCAAGTCAAAAGGAATGAAGTCGGTAATCATTCTTGACGGATTGAATGAATGCTTTCAGACCGACACTTTACTCCTAGACACACAAGCCTTTTATCTCAAATGGTCAATTCCAATCGTCATTACATCTCAGGAGCACACGACCCTATCAGCTGACTTGAATGGGAAAACGATTGTTGCATGCAGTTTGTCTTCTCTCGAAAGAAAAGCCATTTTACTCGAGTACAAGAAAGGCGAACTCGCACAGACTACTGTAGACCTTTGCAAGCCCTTCCTGACACCTTTTGAACTCAGTATCGCGGCAACTTGCATTACTGAAGTCAATGGAATTGCAAACCAAGCGAGGTTGTTCGATGCATATCTTCGAGCAAGTTGCCGCGGACTTTATGACTTTACAGTAACGAGACGATTGCTATCTGCACTTGCGGATGTAATGCGGACACAACTGCGATCAAGCCTGAACGCCTCAGAAGTCGTGACTGTTTGCGAGTCGCTCCTTCGCGAACAAGGGCTTACGTTCTCAAAGTTCTCCCGTGCCTAGTGCCAGCAGAATCATCGACGATCACGTGGGAGCCTTCCGTTTCAAACATGAGCTATTTCAGCAACACTTTGAAACGATCGCTCTGCGCTTCTAAAACACGCTAACACTGAGGATTTGGCACGGGAATTACTGAAACCAATCCATCATCAGCTGCTTCGACCAGCCTTGGAATTGGAATCTGAGGCTGTAAGCCAAATTTCACTTTTGCGAGACTGCTGGACACCCACAATGGCAGAAAATGGACCGAGATTTACTGAGTGAAAATGATGGGTCAACATTTCAATTCATCGCTAATCACAGATCTCAAGACTTCTCAGATCAATACGCGTCGAGTTAAGCTCGATCTCACTTTCATTTTCAGTAAAGACGCTACCCCCAGGGTACCCCGAACTGGGAATCACAGTTAGCGGGTGCAGAAGGCTAAACAAATGCGAAAGTAATCTCCTTGCAGTCGCGGGAGCAGTCTTTTCACAGGGAGTGCTCGTCCCCGACATTCTTCTCGTTGTTTCAAATATTAGAATCGTTTCGTTCTATTCTTTCAGCGGGACTCCGTGGGCAAGGAATTAAACACACGTATCGCTATAAATGAATTATTTCGCCAGATGTTCATTCTGCAATTGCACTCAGACACATTTCCCGCATCTCTTTGTTGCAAAACCAGACATCTCCTCGAACCAATCAAAACCAAGATTTTGCTTGCAAGCGAATTGACCACACTCATCTCTGCGCTGATCCACAACATCACACATTTTCAATCTATCTTCTACTCTCCAATCTGCCGCTAAAGTCATTTTCCATCGAACAGAATACTCCCTGATATTCTCAGTGTGTCTAAACTCCAGAATATATCACCCACGGCAGGCTTTACATTTCGTGCGACAATGGGCATTTGGAGATGTGGCACCGGTTCGGCGCAAGACACTGAGAGCAGCTCAAGGAAGTCCTCATTTCATTTGAATCGAAGGATCTTTTTCTGAACTCCTTTTGTTCTGGAAGCAATGAGTGCATTCGGCTTTCTCGAACCTCCAGAAAGCAAATCGGCAGTGATGACAGAGCTACTGGAAGCTATCGAGACACCAGATCATACAACGTCTCAAGAATATGCCGCACTCGCGATTTCACGCATTTTTGAAGATGTCTTCCAGGGGGTGTATTCTGAAACAATTTCCGAATTGCCCGAAACAGCGAGAAGCCAATTGTTTGCAATGGCCGCGCTTAATCAACCCCTTCATTATTCTTCCGACGTAACTTATATTTTGGAGAATACTTTCCCATCCAGTACCTTCTTCTAGCAGCGCATTCGCGAGATACTGTCAAAAGTTTGACGCTGAATCGGCTCCCTCAGGGAACTACCGGCGGTTTCATTTGGACATCTCGGTTCTGCGTTGTTTTTCGATGAGCCATTGTGCTTAGAAAACATAAACACCAATGATGAAAAAGCATGGCAATGCTTCGGAGAACTTTTTTTCTGGCAGGAAAAGCTAAGATGCGGAAACACCCCCACAACTGATAATCATGAAACACATTTGGCCATATGGGCAAAATTATCTGGGGAATTGCGTTTCTCGGCGATTGATCCATTGATGCGAATTGCCTTTGCTCTGCAGGGATTTGGAGAGAGCAAATACGACAAAGCAGTCTTGGAGTTGTTTGAATGCTATCGCCATCTGATTTGCCCATTACTGGAAGAGGGATTAAAGAACCGTGACCGATTGACTTCAATCGACACGCGTTTTAACAGGCGATTGCCGACGATGAGCGAGCGACTTTCATGCTCCCCGCACTTGGACAAATTGGAGACAGTTCCTGCCTTTGCGCGCTTCGGACGTTTCCTGAGGAACGTTTCTTCGGAGAAGTGGCCGCGGAAGCAATCCGATCGATAAACTCAGGAAGAACACGCAAATTCCAAAGTGTCTTGAGACACCACCACCGACGCTGGTATCCCCCCGGCACCAAAAGAGCGGCAGAGAGGCCGATCACGAAATGTGGGGAAGAGGATCGTCGCTCAGAGACGTTCGCACCGCCCCCTCACCCGGCCCTGCGGGCCACCCTCTCCCACGGGGGGGGCGAGGGTGGTGTGAGTCGATTTGAAGTGGTTCCGGTGACTGCGTCGCAGGTAGCTACACGCGTTCAACATCAATTGAACCCATGCCCGCCCTGCTGACACGATGCGGGCATGCCACCCAAAAATTGGACCATCAGGAACCCCGCGCTCGCGCTTGGGGCTAGTCAGAGAACAATCAAGCCGCACACCATCACCGATTGAATTCGCCTCCTGTGGCTAACGCCACCCACACGCCGGGTACGGCGTATGGGCTACCCGGCGCCCGTTGGGCGAGAACAGGTGAGCAGTTGAAGAAAAGAAGAACCCCGCGCTGGTGCTTGGGGCTAGTCAGAAAAAAAACGACAGCCACGGCCCACAAGGATTTGATCTCAGCTTTTGTGCGGCCGCGCTCAGGCAAGCCGAGTACAGGTTACCCGCGCCGGCGAAGGGGGGACGTGGAACGTCGCTCTGGTCAACTCACGCCACAAGGTCTCCTAGGATCCTGAGAGAGAATCGAAATGGCTTCAAACGGCGTCACTTGATACACGGTTCCATTCTCCGCCAGCGCATACCATGAATCATAAGAGTGCTCTCCCTTCCGTTGCCAGACGTGATAAACCTCGCCGTCTTCCAGCAGACACACAGCATTCCGACCCGCCCGACTGCAGCGATCAAAAGAGAGCCGCTGAATCTCTTCCATGCTGATTCCATCAGGAGACCTAAGATGTCGCACGTGACTGTCCGCGAGGTCTTCCCAAATGATGCAATAGAGCTCGGTTTTCATCGAATATCTCGCAAACAGAGGCTCAGGCAGGCCTGATTTGTCAAGTCGCATCAGTGAGGCTCGATTTTCCTTTTGTTGTCGATCGACGTTCTGATCAACTGCCAGCGGTTTGGTTCAGCGGCCTCTTGTCCGCCAAAGACTTGAACGCCCTGCCTCGAAAAGCCAATCCATACTGCCAGACGGTGGTGCTGACCTGCTTGGTTCGCACGACCTCAGCCTCACAAATGATAGGGTCGTCCTCTGTGGCATCGAGAAAAACAATAACGTTCTTCTCCCGGAGAGGGCGATTTACGATCACAGACATCCCGGAGGAGCTGAGATCATGTGACCAGCATTTGAGAATCGAACATTCATTGTCCGTTCCGGCCGAGGTGCGAAGAAACAGGGTCACGGGGGTACGATAGGCGGTACGCGGATCACGCCGCAGCTCCGGTAATCGATTCTCTTCACGGTATTGTCGAATTTCGTTCATGCGCCGGTCGAGGTCATCAACCGCCGCGAGTGCCCGATTCTGATCACCCCGGCTCCAGTCCCATTGGACATGTCGGAGGAAGTGCAGAGAAAGCTGATAGGCCGAACTGATATCACGGGTCTGTTCCTTGACTCTGCGTTCCAGTTGATCCCGAGTGAGATTTGCCTGGCGTGTCACTTCCCATTTCTCGCAGAGCGCCGTTGCGAGCTGAATAATCTCAATCTGATCAAAAGGCTTTTTTAAGATCAGAAGGTTGGCGTTATGCCCTAATCGTTGCGTGATCTCCGACCAACTGTGATCTGTGAACGCGGTACAAATCACGACCTGCATATCCGGAACTTTTTTCCAGAGATGCTCGATCGCTTCCAGTCCATCCCACCCTGGGGGCATGCGCATATCCACGAACGCCATAGCAAACGGGTGTCCCTGTTCCGCGGCTTGAACCGCCATCTCATATCCTTGTTTTCCCTGAGAGGCGAAGCTTAATTCAAACGGATCCAGCTCTGCGGTCGTGGATGACGACTTTCCAAACAGAGACTTTTCGAGAGCCTCGAATTCAGCGTCTGCTTTTCGAGGAGACAGAAGCTTGCGGAAGTCCTGATGGATGGCCTGGTTGTCGTCAATAATGAGAATGCGATAGTTGCGACGGGGGGAAATCATAACGAAGCTCCTGTCAGTTGAAGGGGAAGTTCGACGAAGAAACAGGCGCCGCAACCGGGACCGTCGCTTTCGACGCCGATCCGGCCTCCCAACTCCTTGACGACGCATGCACTAAAATGCAGTCCAAAGCCGTGGCCATTCGGCTTTGTGGTGAATCCCTGCGTAAATATCCGCGTGCGATTTTCGCGAGAGATGCCCGGACCGTTATCCCGAACTGAGATACGTACGTAATCTTCTGTCCGGGTAATCATGAAGCAAAGGACTTTATTTGCCGTCTGGGCCTCGACCAAAGCATCGATCGCGTTCTTGACGAAATTAATCAGTACTTGAAGGAGTTGATTCCTGTCGACCAGAATGTCCGGAACATCCTGAAATTCTCTTTGGATCCGGACGGCATGTCTCTGCAGCCTGTCGCTCTTGAAAGCCACTGCTTCTTCAACGATCGATGCGGGCGCGTTAAGTTCTTTCAACCCGCCTGCCTTGGCCATATTCTGCTGCGTGCCGATCACCACTTTTATGTGCCCGACACTTTTGCCGATCGTGTCCACTTCCGACTTGAGATTGAGGAGGTCGTGCTCCAAATTCCCCGCGAGGCCCTCGATAAAAGCCGGGACCTGCTTTCCGCGCGGGTCCTGAAGTAGAAAATCGGTGAGGTGATGCTGCTCGGACGCGAGCATCTTGGAGAGATCTCTCAGACGCCCGGCGCGTGAATGTCCCAGGATTTCGGCAATGATGGATTGAGACGTCGCAATGGTGTTCAATACATTGCCGACATTATGAAGAACTCCATTTGCAATTTCGGCCTTTCCCGCCTGGCGGGCCGCGCTCACGAGCTGTTGCTGGAGGTCGGATTTGTCCGCCTCCGCCTGCACATGCTCTGAGATATCGCGAATTCCGATAATATAACGCTTGTCCGTCGATACGCCTTCGACATCTGTCGCACAGTATTCGATGGGAATTCGGAATCCGGCAGGATTAACAAAATGCGAAACACCGCGTGCCGGGAACTGCGCCTGATGAGTAATCCGACGCCAATCCAAGTTCTCGATCAAGGAAGTGAGGTTGGAGCCGCCGGCGTGTTCGGGATTGAATCCTAGCAATGCAATTCCCGCCCGATTTGAGGAAAGGAGACGTCCGTTTTTATTGACTGAGAGAATTGGATCGGCAGTTGCGTCAAGGATTGAATGAATTTGAGCCGCACTCTCCGCGAGTTCCTGGGTGCGGCGCGCGACTTCACGCGACACATCCTGGTTGAGAAGTTCCAGTCGCGCTTGTTGCCGCGCGTAGGACCAACGCTCTTTCAGGGCATAGCGACAAGAGATCATGAGAAAGACGTCTTCGAAAATGACCCAGGCCGAGTGTTCTAACCAGCGCCAGCGTTCGACATCATTGACCCCATAAATGGTCTGGGGCCAGTACATTCCCCGAATAATGTGATCAGCCGCCGTGATGACGGTCGCAAACAGGAGAATTCGGTTGTCACGATAGAAGGACAGAAAGGCTAAAGAACCAAACACATGAAAATGAGCTTCTATGCGGCCGCCCATCAAATGGATCAGGACTGCCG
>JAXMBX010000047.1:0-39398 GCA_046349635.1 Planctomycetales bacterium | reverse complement strand
CAGCGGCACTCCGGCGACGCGGAGCCGTCCGGCGGTGGCGTGGTGAATGACGGGATTCATTTCCATGGCGGCGGTCTGTGGGGCGTGGAACAGGTCCTGATGTGTGCCGAGGGCACCACAGGGGATGCCGAGGGGCGCGAGGAGTTGTTCCCATTCGCCGGCCGGTTTTGTTTTCAGCCGTTCGGTGAGAATCTGCGACAGCTCCGCCTGATGCTGGACGCGGTCGGTGTTGGTCCGGTAGCGGGGGTCGGCGGCGAGTTCCTGCAGGCCGAGAACTTCGCAGGCGAGTTGCCAGAACTTGTCGGTGGGCGCGCCGAGGAAGAAGGGACTGTCGGCGGTCTCGAAGAGGTGATAGGGAAAGATGCCGACGACTCCTTGGGGGGCGGTATCGAGGGGCTCGACGAAGAAGTGGGACTGGATCGACATGACTCCTTGGAGGAGCGAGGTTTCGACGAGCTGACCGTGACCGGTCCGTTCGCGATGATAGAGAGCGGAGGTGGCGCCGGTGACGATCAGCATGGAGGCCTGGAAATCGGAGACGGCGACGGCGGTGAGGGAAGGTTTTCCGGCGTAGACGGTATTGAACCGGGCGACGCCGCCGATGGTCTGAAAGACGGGATCATAGCCGGGCCGGAAGCGATCGGGGCCTTTGTTGCCGAAGGCCGTGGAGGAGCAGTAGATCAGCCTGGGGTTGATACTCCGGAGGCGTTCGTAGTGTATGCCGAGTTTTTCCGTGACGCCGGGGCGGAAGTTTTCCACGAGGATGTCCGCAGAGCGGACGAGAGCATCGATAATCTCGAGCGCGGCGGGAACATTCAGATCGAGCCCCAGGCCGCGCTTGTTCCGATTCCACCCCTGGAACATCAACGGCTCACCATTGAGAAAAGGGGCCCAGTAACGGGCGAGATCGCCGATGGGGGCTTCGATCTTGATGACATCAGCCCCGAGGTCGCCGAGGAGCATGCTTGCGAAGGAACCGGCGATGAAGCTGGAGCAATCGAGCACGCGAATCCCCGCCAAAGGACCGGTGGCGGGAGGGACGGCGGGCGCAGAGTCGGTGCTCATCATCGAAATCCAATGAGAGAAAGATGTTTAGGGAGTGACCGCGAGAGATTACGGACGAAAGAGAATTCCCGAAAATGGGAACCAACCCGATCATAAGCTGCCGGGGGGTAAAACAACATAGTGAGTTGAAGAACTGGTACGCGGAACCAGGCGGGCTGATTGTCCCGTCTCAACGGAAGGACTAGAATAAACAGGTGAATTGAGCGGCGTGTCCTGCTGCTTATCGGCGCGAAAAGAAGTTTTCCGCAGATGATCGGGCAGGACGTTGAACTGACAATACTATTGGGCAGGAAAGGTGAGAATGATGAGAGTGATGCGAATCGCGCGAGGTGCCTTGCTGGCCGGTTGCGTGGGGATGCTCGGCTGGGGCACGATGTCATATGCAGCGGAGACGGGAACAATCTCGGGGCAGATCGTGCTCGATGGAGACGTCCCGGAAATGCCCCCGCTGGTGAAGAAGGGTGATGCGACGGCGAAGGATCCCGCAGTCTGTGCCGCTGCGGACGTGCCGGATGATGCACTGGTGGTAAACCCCAAGAACAAGGGGATTGCGAATGTGTTCGTGTTCCTGGGGAAGGCGCCGAAGGACATGCCCGCGGCGCTGAAGAAGAGCAAGGACAAAGAAGTGGTGTTCGACCAGAAGGGTTGCCGTTTCCTGCCGCACGCCCTGATGGTCCGGACAGACCAGACGGTGCTGGTGAAATCGAGCGATTCGGTGTCTCACAACACCCATACGTTCCCTCTGCGGAATTCGGCCACCAATACGACGATCAACCCCAATGACCAGACCGGCGTTCCCTTCAAGATGCCGTCGATGGAACGTGTGCCGGTCCAGGTGAAGTGCGACATCCACCCGTGGATGAAGGCGTACTGGCTGGTGCTGGACCATCCGTATGGGGCCGTGACCGATGAGGACGGCAAGTTCAAGATCGAAGGACTGCCCGAAGGAAAGCACGAGTTCATGATCTGGCAGGAAAAGCCGGGCTTCATCAACCGCAAGTACGAAGTGACCGTGAAGGCGGGTGACAACGAACTGGAACCGGTGAAAGTGCCGGTCTCGAAGCTGAAGTAATTTCAGCGTCTCCGAAGTGATTACGAAGTCCGGGCCAGTCTCCACTGGCTCGGACTTTTTTTGCGCGGTGTGATGATTCTGCCGGAGTCCGCCGGGTGGTAAGATGGCGTACTTACGAAACCGCCTGTCCCCTGAGTCACGACATGAAACACCAGATTGGAATGTTGATGCAGTTGATGGTGCTGGCACTTTTGCCGGCGCTGATCATTTGGCAATTGACGTACGGGATTCGGCTGGTCGTGATGCCGACCATGACGCTGGTAGGGATCGTGATCTTTTATATCGGCACCCGGTTGCGCGAAGGGAAATAGATCCGCCCTGCGGGCTTCGTCAACGGGCCATTGCCCCTGCGGACAGCGCGGCGGTCATGATGGATTCTTCGGTCCAGTCGGCAGCCGGGCGGATCTCGCGGAGTTCTCCCCGGCACATCACGCCGATGGTGTCGCACACGGCGAGCAGTTCCGGCAGGTAGGAACTGACGAAGATGACGGCTTTCCCCTCGGCGGCGGCCTGGCCGATGAGGCGATAGATTTCGGACTTGGTCCCGACGTCGATGCCGCGCGTCGGTTCGTCGAGCAGAAACAAATCCGCTTCCTGATGCAGGACACGGGCCAAGGCGACTTTCTGCTGATTGCCGCCGGAAAGGGCATGCGCCGGTTGTTCCGGGGCACGGGCCTTGACCTGGAGTTTGCGGAGAAGTTGATTGACCGCTTCGCGGCGCCGGGAGAGATTCAGCCAACCGAGGGTGGAGTAGGGTTGCAGGCGGCTCAACGTCACGTTGTCCGTCAGCGAACAATTCTGGGCGAGACCTTCCTGCTTGCGATCCTCGGAGAGGAAACCCATCCCCGCTTTGATCCGATCAACCGGACGAGGCGGAGGTGAGAAAGACGCGATCCGGACCGTGCCGCCCCGAACGGGATCGAGCGCATACAGGGAACGGAGAAGTTCGGTCCGGCCGGAACCGACCAGTCCCGCGATGCCGAAGATTTCCCCACGGCGGACCTGGCAGGAAACATCGCGCGGCAGTTCCCGGCCACTCAGGGCATCCAGTTCCAGGAGCGGTTCCCCCTGCTGATGAGGAACATGCGGAAACAGATCCTGCAGGTTCCGTCCCACCATCAGCGTGATCAGTTGTTCCTCGGTGACGCCGGACAGGGGTCCGGAGCCGGTCAGTTCCCCGTCCCGCAGGACGACGTAGGAATCGCAGACGCGGCGGATCTCGTCGAGGAAGTGGCTGATATAGATGATGGCGATACCGGACTTCTTGAGGCGGTCGATCACCTGAAACAAACGGGCGGCATCCTGGGCGGTGAGGGAACTGGTCGGTTCATCAAAGACGATGAGGCGCGCGTTGGAGAGAATCGCGCGGGCGATTTCGACGAGTTGCTGCAGGCCGATGGAGAGCCGGGAGACGGGAACTCCCAACGGCAAATCGGGATGGCCGAGAAGTTGCAGGACTTCCGCGATCCGTTTTCGCTGCGCGGCCCGATCGAGCAACCCCAGGGAGCGGAGTTCCTGGCCGAGCATGATGTTGTCTTCGACACTCAAATCGGGAGCGATATTCAGCTCCTGATAGATCATGGCGACGCCGGCCTGATGGGCCTGGCGCGGATTGAGGGGGGCATAGGTCTGGCCGTTGAAGGTCATGCTGCCGGAATCGGGGCGGACCGCACCGCTCAGGATTTTCATGAGGGTGCTTTTGCCCGCGCCGTTTTCGCCGACGAGGGCCAGGATCTGTCCCGGCTGAACGTCGAGCGAGACTCCGCGCAGGGCGTGCGTGGCGCCGAATCGCTTCGTGATGTCGGACATCCGGAGCATGCGGAGACCTACTTCCCGCCGAACTGATCGGGGTGGAGCAGTTTTTTCATCTGGTCGGAATTCATGTTCTCTGGGGTGGCGATGTATTCGCCGGTCGGAATCCGTTTTTCAACTTTGTCTCCCTTGAGATGCTGCAGCATGGTCTTGACGGCAACGTAGCCCATATTGACCGGGTCCTGCAGGACGATGCCGTGCACGGTTTTATCCTGCATCCCCTGAATCAAAGTGGGGGAAGGATCGAAGGTGATGAACTTGACCTTACCGGCGAGCCCTTCCGCTGCAGGGTGCGGTGCATGCCCGTCCTTGGATTCATTGACGGCGAAGACCCCTTGACGTCGTTCCGGAACTTCACGAGCAACTGCTGCGGACGCTGAGGGCCGCATCGACGGAGGTGCCGCCGTATTCGTTGGAGGAGATGACCTTGATCTTGGGCAGTTCTTTCTGGAGGGTGTCGAGAAAACCCTGTTCGCGCTGCGCGGTGCTTTCGCTCCCGGGGGTATAGCGGAGCAGGATGACATTCCCCTTCTTGCCGAGAACTTCTCCCATCCGCCGGGCCGCGAGGACGCCCCCCTTGTAGTTATCGGTGGCGACATAGCTGACGATCTTCGATTCATCGGCCAGCGCGCTATCGAAGATGACGGTGGGGATCTTGTCGGCATGCGCTTCGGCGACGTACTTCACCAGCGCCTGGGCATCGAGCGGAGCGAGCGCAATCCCATCCACGTGCTGCGTGATGAAGTCCTCGACCACGCTGATCTGCCCGTCGCGATCATTCTCCCGCAACGGACCTTTCCAGAAGACCTCGACATTGCCCGCTTCGCGCGCGGCGCGTTCCGCTCCGAAGTGGACCGACTTCCAGAACTCATAAGAAGTTCCCTTGGGGATGACGGCCAGGCGGAGTTTTTTCGCCGGGGTGGACTGTGGTTTGGGAGCCGTGTCCGGGGGAGTGGAGGGAGTACATCCCGAAAGCGAGACACAAAGAGCGAGGCAACAGGCGGCGACGAGACGCATTTTGAAACTCCGACAGACGGGCGGGGAGAAAATGATTCAACCGAAGGGATTGGAGAGACTGGCCTTATGTTAAACGGGCGAATGACGAAGGTCAAAGGGACGGCGCGCCGGATTCCATTGAGAATCGCTCTTGACCGGATGCGGGAGATCACTATAGTTCGCGGCCTCTCGAACTCTCAATTTTTCACATTCAGACAATCCGTGAGGATAACTGCGGTCTCGCCGAGATTGCAGATTCGCGATGCCGCGGTTGTTCCGCGTCACAGGGCGTTCGTGCGCCGTGTGACGAGTGGGTCACACAAGGGAACAATCGAGGTGGATCGTATTTTTAGGACGATAGGTAAAGGGTAAAAACATGATCCGATCGAAATGGTTACGGGGCGCGGTGGTCGCTGCCGCGTGCTGTGGCGTCGCGTTTCCGCAGGGACGCGTGATGGCTGCCAGCCCCCAGGGAAAGAAAGCTGCGAAATCGCAGGCCCAGATGGCGACTGACATCGCGTTGGGTGCCAATGGAACCTTGCGCGGCCAGTTTGTGGACGCGCAGGGCAAGGGAATCGACGGCGCCCGCGTCACGATTCACCACAACGGCCGCATGGTCGCGGAAACGATGACCGACACGGAAGGGCGTTACGAAGTGACGAACCTGCGCGGCGGCGCTCACGAACTGATCGCCGGCAAGTACGTTCAACAGGCCCGCCTGTGGACGAATGACACCGCTCCTCCCTCCGCCAAGTCGGAGAGCGTGATCGTCGCCCATAACGGGATCGTTCGCGGCCAGGATGACTGCTGCTTCGGCATGGGTCCGGACATCATCACGCTGGCGATGCTCGGTTTCGGAATCGCGGGGACCACTCTGGGTGCCATCGCGTTGTCCGAGATCAACGAAATCAACGACAAGCTGGACGCCAGCCCGTGATGAACGGCTGAGACGTCAGGACACACAAAGAACCCGGTTGGGAATTTTTCCAGCCGGGTTTTTTTGTTTTTCACGACCCCACGTACCGCGCGAACAAGGTCTTGGCGACGATGGGGTCATCCGTCCCCGAAACAATCGTGCGGCCATCGGGAAAAATTGTCAGCGACTGTTCCGAATTCTGAGGCTGGAACTTGATCAGGAACGGGTTCTGGCTGACCGAGCCGATACGCTGCAATTTTTCCGCGAGAGCAGGCAGGCTGAGCGCCAGGGGGTCCGCCGGAACGATCTGCACGGCGTTGCGGCCGCAGAGCGACGTCGATTGCTGGCCGCGGGTGGCGTTGAGCCAGAGCCGTTCGCCGTGGAAACAAGCGGGGCAGGAAGCGCGGTCCCGCAGGTCGTGCGTTTGCATCTGGCGCAGGGTGGGGGACCAGACATCCACAATCGTCAGCGCCTGGGGAATTTTGTCCGCTTGCCCCGTGAGGATTTTGAGAGCGGCGGTGGCTTGCAGGGAGGCGATCACATTGATGGCAGGGGCGAGGACCCCCGCCGTGTCGCAGGTCTCGGAAGCACCGGGGGGTGGAGGGGACTCGATGAGGCAGCGGAGGCAGGCAGTTTTGCCGGGGAAGATGGGGAGCATCTGCCCGTGCGAGCCGATGCAGCCGGCATAGATCCAGGGTTTGGAGAGTTCCAGAGCGGCATCATTGATCAGAAAACGTGTCTCGAAATTGTCCGTTCCGTCGAGGATCAGATCGACATCGCGACAGAGGTCCAGCACGTTCGCGGGAGAGATCTCCGCGACGAGCGGGTCAATCTGAATCTCGGAATTGATGAGGGCCAGCTTGCGCGCGGCGGCGACCGCCTTGGGGAGTTGCGCTTTCAGGTCCTCTTCATCGAACAGCACCTGCCGTTGCAGATTGGTGAGTTCGATGAAATCGCGATCGACGAGACGTACGTAGCCGACGCCCGCGCGGCAGAGTGTTTCCGCGAGGACTGTCCCGAGCGCACCGACGCCGCAGATCAGGACGCGGGATTGCAGGAGCGCGCGCTGTCCTGCTTCTCCAATGCCGTGGAACAGGATCTGGCGGCTGTAGCGGGCGAGTTGCGGATCCATGCGTGTGGTAACTGGCCTTGTCAAGTGCGGTGCGACTTCGAGGGTTAAAAACAATCCTTCGATTTTGCCCTTTTCAACGCGAAGTTACCAGAGCGACGATGTTCCCCCGATTTGTGCGGAGCGATGTCTGTGAACTCGATGTTGCGCAACCGGGGAACAATCTTTCAGGGAGGGGAGCAGTCGGGAGGGAGCGTTGCAAGTCTCGTTTTCATCACGCAGGAGGGCCCACGTGTCCACGATCAATCTCGATGGTTTCAAGGTGATTCTGCCCCGGAGCGGAGCGGACGAATTCTGGCAGAAGATCCACGAACATTACGCGCAGGATGACGACCGCAAGTGGAAATATCTGGCGATGCTGGCGTTGCGCGAGAACGCGGGGTGGCCGTTGACGCAGATCGGACAAGTCTTCGGCCATCCGAAAGGGCACGTGAGCCGGTGCCTGGAGTCGATCAAGTCCGAGTTGCGCGCAAGATTTGCGGTGCAGTGGGAGGAAGCGGGATTTTCCAATCCGGGCCGGGAACCGATCGCCAAGAGTGCAGGGGAGGTGAAGCACGATGCAGATTCGAACCATGCCGCTGAGTGACTTGCAGGCGGCCCCTTACAACCCGCGGCGTGCGTTGAAGAAAGGGAGCAAGAACTACGAGCGGCTGGCGCGGTCGTTGCGCGAGTTCAGCCTGGTGCAGCCTTTGGTGTGGAACAGCCGGACGGGGCATGTCGTGGGGGGGCATCAACGGCTGCAGATCCTGCGGGACGATGGGGTGACGGAGGTTGAAGTTGTGGAAGTCGATCTCCCGCTGGAACGGGAGAAGGCGCTCAATATCGCGCTGAATAATTCGCGGGTGGGGAGCGACTGGGATCTGGACAAGCTGACGGAGGTGCTGGAGGAACTGAACACTCTGCCGGAAATCGACCTGAGTCTGACCGGGTTTGAAGCGGCGGACCTGCGAGACCTGAAGCTGGTCCCGGAAGAGGAGTTCGAACTGGAGGACGAGAAACATCCCGATGCGGTGGAAGTGATTCTGGTGGTTCCCAAAGCGGAATGGAGCGAGGTGCAGCGGGAACTGGACCGGTTGATGCAGGAGCATGGGGTGCAGACGCACGTTCGTTAGAGGGGGGAAGACGATGAAAATCTCGGCGAGTTATGAATTCCAACCCAAGATTCCGACGGTGAAGACGTCGATCGTGATGGACCACTTTGGAGTCGGGTTTGAGCAGGGGGAGCATGTGATCGCGCGCGACCTGGAGATTCCGATTCTGAAGGGGGACATCGTCTGCCTGACGGGAGAGTCGGGGTCGGGGAAGTCGACCTTGCTGCGGAAGATCCAGGCGCAACTCCAAAACGTCACTCCCCTCGAAGAACTGGAACTCAATGACATGCCGTTGATCGACGGACTGGGACTGGAGGCGGAGGAGGGGATGCGGCTGCTGGCGGGGTGCGGACTGGGAGAAGCGCAACTGTTGCTGCGTCTCCCTGCGGAACTGAGCGAAGGCCAGCGGTACCGGTATCGGATGGCGGTGGGGTTAAGCCGGGGGGGAGCGTGGCTGTGCGCGGATGAATTCACCGCGACGCTGGACCGGACGCTGGCGCGGGTCCTGGCGGGAAATCTGCGGCGCTGCGCCCGGCAACGGGGGATGGGTGTGCTGGTGGCGACGACGCACGAGGACATCGTGGAGGAGTTGTCGCCGGACGTGCATGTCTGCTGCCGGCTTGATGGGACCATCGAGGTCGCACGCGGGGAGGATTGTAAAAAAAAAGAGGACTGCGCGAAGAGCTGGAGGTCAGCACCGGCACGGCACGGGACTGGGCGTATTTTTCTCGGTGGCATTACCGCAGCCATGCCATCGGGCTTGTGAAATTTATCAGCCTGTTGTGGCACGGCGAGCGGGCGGTGGGGATCTGCGTGTTCACCTGCCCGCCGATCAGCCTGGCGGGGCGGAGAAAGTATTTTGGATTGCAGGGGAGGTGGTCGCGGCTGGGGATGCAGGCGTTGACGCGGCAGGTGGCGATGCTGTCGCGGGTAGTGCTGCATCCGACGTATCGAGGAGCGGGGGTGGCGGCGGCGTTCGTGCGAAAAAGTTGCGAATGCTGCGGTTTGCCTTGGGTCGAGGTGCTGGCGGAGATGGGACAGATTCATCCCTTGTTTGAGCGGGCGGGATTTCAACGGGTGGGAGTCGCACCTCGGCGGAAAGGATCACGCAGGGGTCACTCCGCGTTGTACGGGGCGCGACGGGAAGGTTATGGGAAAAAGAAAATCATCAGCGCGGAAAGCTTCCGGAAAAGCCAATACTCCCAGCCGGTTTACTACATCTTCGACAACCGGCGAAACGTCGCCGGGGGAAAGGGAGCAGAACATGAGTGAGCAGGGGGAAGGGAATCCCGACGGGGAGAAAACTATTCCGGCCGATGATCCGGACGTGCGATTAACGGACGAACAGCAGGCGGAGTTTCTGGACCTGATCGGACGGGGGCTGAGTCCTTCCGTCGCCTGCCAGAAGCTGGAAGTGAGCCTGAAGACGTTGCGGCGGACGTATGACGATGAAAAACAGTTTCGACACGAATGCGACGCGGTGGGGACCGCCCTCAACGAAAACGTGGAAATGGCGCTGTACATCGCAGCGATGAAGGGGAATGTTTCTGCGCAGACTTTGTGGCTGCGGAAGCGCCCGCCGCCGGGCTGGATGCCGGATGAGGAGCGGAGAACGGTTTCGGATTGCTGGGATGATTTATCGGATGAAGAACTCATTAAATTGGCGCGATCGGCGGGATTTGCAGTTCCGGCTGAGATTGTTGCACGAACTGCAAACGCGGGCGATGCGGAAAAGCCCGCACGCGTTTCGGAGCCGGGTGCGGATTCCGGGGAGCGCGGAGCAGTCCCTGAATGAGGTCCTGCAGGAGTGGCAGCGGCGGGACTTCGAGGCGCTGGATGCGAGCTGGAAGGGACTGGCGGAAGACGTCAAGAATTCTACCCCTCACCCCCGGCCCCTCTCCCACAAGGGGCGAGGGGAGGAGATCTTATGGCGGGCGTATCTGGAGCGGCCGCGGGGACATTCGAAGACCTCGGACCTGGCGGTGCAACTGGTCTGGATTCTGCTCTTCGCGCGCCGGCGGATCGAAGGGCTGGCCGCGGCCGCGGACCGGGACCAGGGGGATCTGATCCGGGACGCGATCCAGCGGCTGGTGGACCTGAATCCGGAGTTGTGCCGGAAGCTGCGATTTCGAAATCACGAAGTCTTCAATTCCGAAACGGGGAGCAAGCTGAGGTGATCTCCTCGGACGCAAAGCTCGTTCGGGGGGTGATTCCGATTTCCATCCATTCACGACAGAGTTGTGTCACTGGGAAAAGGAGGGCTTGTGGCATTCGCTGCTCTCCTCCGCGGCGAAGAAACCGAACTGCCTGCTGGTGGTGCTGACGAACGCCGGGGTGGGACGGGGGTGGCAGTGGCAGGTCCGCGAAAACGCGCGTCTCAGTCCGGGGTGGTATTTCTCATCGCTGGAAGGGAGCCAGTGCGGTGGATCGATCCGCAACAACTGGAGGAGCAGCGGCGGAGCCGCTGCCGCCATCGATCCATGCGAGATTGTGGGAGAACAAGTGGCAGGAAGGGGGTGGCGAATTTGTGACCCGCGAAGAAGCCGAATCGTGCCGCGATGCGGACCTGAGTTACCGGAATCGGGGGGAACCAAACAGTACGTCGCGGCGATCGACTATGCGGAGAAGCACGGACAACACGGTGGGGGTGGTGGTGCATCGGGCGGGGCGGGAGGTGATCGTCGACCGGATGGATGTGATCAAGCCGTCAGAACCTTCCGCTCCGTGCGGGTGGCGTGGGTGGATGAATGGCTGGAGGAGATCGCGGAGAAATTCCCGGGGGTGGAGTTTGTGATCGACGAGTATCAACTGGTGGGGACGATCCAGCGGTATGAGCAGCGGTTCGCGATCCAGCGGCTTGCGTTCCAGGGGGGAAAGGGAATCACGCGCCGGCCATGAACCCGCGCAGGCTGATCGTCAACCGGGAGATCTATTGGTATGCAGGCTGTGGCCAGGTGTGTGAGGGGGAAGAGAAGCGGGATGACCTGGACGGAACTGGCGAGCGTGATCGTGCAGGAACGGGGAACGGACGGTTCCGGATCAATCATCATCCGGAGGAGCACGATGACCGGGTGTTTGCGCTGGGGGCGTGTCTGCATCTGCTGACGACGCAGGGTGAGCCGGAGTGGATGCAGATGGGGGATGGGGGCGGGTGTTTTTTTGAGGGATTTTTAGGCTCAGAGACGTTCGTTCCGCTCCCCAGCCCTTCGGGCGAGAACAGCTGAGAGGAGAGCAGCAGAACAGGTGAGGGGGAGAAGACACTGGCAAAGCCAGTGGCACAGAGACAAAGAAGAAAGTGGCAGGAGATTAGAAGGAGAGCGGTTGATGTTGGAGTTTTTGAAGAACAAGTATCGAGCGGCGTGGAGTGCGGGCGGGCAGCGATTGCGCGGGTGGTGCAGGAACAACTGCTGGAACTGGCGGAGCGGACGGCTGCCGCAACGGGTGCAGGAAGATCCCGGGGGACTGGCTGCTGCTGGGAGACTACGGGAGTTCCACGAGCGAAGGAGAACGGGTGGCGCCGCGGGCCCGCACACGAAAACTGGTGCTGATGAATCAGACGCGCGAAACATCCCGCGGCTGCTGGAATGTATGTCGTCGGGCCGGGGATGTCGGTGTCGCACGTGGCCCATGACAAGGATGAGGAACAAACCGGCTGTCGCTGCGTGCAGACCAGATGTGGAGGAATTCCTGCGTCCAACTCCGCACACTACTTCCAGCCGGGAGCATGCCCGGCGGAGCTGGCGGGACGGGGAGGCGTTCCTGCGGTTGTATGAAACGGGGGCCTGGCCGCCGACGGTCCGATTTGTCGATCCGGAACTGATCGACACTTTTCCGGCGCGGAGGGACGCACGGGATTGTGACCACGGCGGGAGACGTCGAGACGCCGGAGTTTTATCAACGAGTGGATCACGCCACTGGAGAGCTGAGCGAAAACATCCCGGCGGAGGAGATGCTGCACACGAAGGTGGGGGTCGATTCCAACCAGAAGCCATGGCGTGTCGATCTTCCTGCCGATTCTGGAGCGCGCTGCAGCGGTTCGACCAGTGGATGGAGACGGAATTGCAGGCGCGGCGGTTGCAGGCGTCGATTGTGTTGTGGCGGAAGGTGCGGGGGTCTCCGGCGGAGGTGGCGCAATTCGCGGAGCAGGCGCAGAGTGCGAGCGGAGCGAGCGACGGGATCGGCGGGGTGCGGCGGGAACGGTTCCGGGCGGGGACGATATTGACGACGTCGCAGGGGACGGAGTTGCAGTTCCTGCAGCCGAACACGAATTTCGCGGATTCGATTCCGCTGGGGCGGATGCTGCTGTTGAGCATGTCGGCGGGGGAAGGGCTGCCGGAGTTCATGCTGACCTCGGACGCGGCGAACGGGAACTATGCCTCGACGATGGTGGCGGAAGGGCCGGCGGTGAAGATGTTCCAGGGGGAACAACAGTTCTTCACGGCGGAGTTCACCAAGTTGTGGCGGTGGGTGATGCAACAGGGGATCGGCCTGGGTCTGCTGCCGGAGGATTTTTTTGAGGTGATCTCTCTGCGGTGGGGGACGCCGACGCTGGTGAACCGGGACCGGAACAAGGAACGTCTGGCGGATGCGCGGCTGGTGGAGACGGGGATTCTGAGCCGGGCGGAAGTGGGGCGCCGCGAGGGGGTGGACCCGGTGTTGATGCAGAAGGAAATTTCGAGGGAGACGGATGGGGAGGGAGGATAAGGATTTTTTTGTGGTGTTGTGAATGAGTTCGTGAGTGAACACGCAAGGGGCCGCTTCTTGTGGCTAGCGCCACCCGGCCAAACTGGCCGGGCCACCCAAAAACAATGCAAGAGACGCTCATGATCCAGTGAATCCATGCCCGCCCTGTTGCTGCGCTACGATGCGGGCATGGCACCCGTCGAGTGAATGACCAAACGGCCTCACGGATTGACTGCCACCTGAAAAGGGATTAGAGAAAATGCTGGGAGTGTTGTGGTTGAATTATGAGAAGGCGGGGCATCCGGAGAGTGTGACGCACGCCGTGACGGAAGAGGAGGTGCGGTTTATACTCGGGGAACTGGACCGGCCTGAGGCGGAGCGGACGCGGCTCAGCCGGGCGCTGGAGCGGTATCTGATTGCGGAATGCCGTCGGGGAGTGTTTGAGCGTCGTCCGGTCCCGTTGCGGGGTGCGAACGACTTCATCGGCTGGTGGGTTGGCGGGTTGCCGGCGAAGTGGTTAGTTCACGCTTTGGTTATGCGGGAGGAAAGCCGCAGCGGGTGGTGCGGCAGATGCGGCAGTGGCTGGCTCGGAATTCGGGGGAGGGGCTGGAAGTGTGCGGCGTGGAGCGGGAGGTGGGTTGAGAGGGAGAAATACTGAGAGTGGCAAGGTGCACAGACAACGCGGATTTGCGATGGACGACTTCATTCTGACGGGTTGCAAGAACACCTTAACTTCTTTAATTTGTGCCTTATGGACATTTCGGACTGCGGCGATGTGCCAATTCGTCAGCATAGCAAGGCCTTTCGCAACTGATATCATGCAACTACAGGTGGTATCACGAACTTCAAAGCAATTGCTTCTGTCTACTGACATGGATTTGTGAAGACATGCAAGGAAAAAGTTTTTGCAGATCGGTCGGAGAATTATGGTAGGGCGAACGGAACTTATCCTTAAAAACGCACCACTCGTCGAGATGTGGATCGAGTTTAAGTTCAACCCCATGCTCTTGAATGATTGGGGGCCCGCTGAGAGATTTTTGAATGAACTCTCCGGAAGAATTTCCCGATCAAAAATTCACTCATACGATCACTGCTGAATTCATTCAGCGAGCCCCTACTGAGCCACCAAAAGTTGAAAATCCTGAAGTCCAGCTCGAACGGATTCGCGCCATGACGAAGGGGGGGGAGAAAGCGTTACAGCTCACAAAAAACCAATTGGTCTGTAATTTCATCCGCCTTGGGCAAGATTATCCGGGGTTTTCTAAACTGAACAACACGGCCATTGATCTGTTGCAACGTTTCTCAGACGTGCGCGGTATTGAGCGCGTAGACTATGCAGCGATTCATTACGTCGATGAAATTCGAATCCCCTTTTTGGATTCAGAGTCAGTGGATTTGACGCATTACTTCACGTTAGGAGTGGAGCCTCCAGTCGATCCCTTCGGCAATATTGTGGGATTTCAAATCCGCACTCAATTGCAACCAGAGGACGGAACTGGGCCACTTGAAATTCAACTGAAGTTAGACAGGCCTGATCGAGCTGACAGGGCGTTAAAGTTTCGGATGGATTGGCACAAATGGTGTCCCTACGACCAGGCGTTCGACGCAGCCCAGTTAACAGAAATTTTGAACCAAGGTCATGAATCAGTCATGAAATGCTTTCGAGCCTCTTTTACTGAAAAAGCTTGGCAATTATTTGAACCACAGGGTTAGGAATATTATGCCCCTCGCTCTATGTAATTATTTCGAACATCCTCAATCCCGAGTAGAGAACTTCAGCAACTACCCTGCCTCAAAATACGCTTTTGATGATTCTGGTGATTTGGCGGTGACTGGCCAGCTCATCAGTGAGATTCGTGTCGGAAGCACACGATACCATTTATTCAATAAAGCACGAACATTTTTTTCCCCGCCAACAGTGCGATCTACGGGAAAATTCATCGTGGACGATTTTTCGTGGATTGTAGGAGAGGGGGGCATGGCTTCTATTGCGAAGGAGAATTGGCAAGAAAATTTTCACTCTGAATTTCAGAGATTATATTTCATGCGCCCATTTGAGATGAATGCAACTGATCGCGAACAATGGAAAACAATTCAGAGTAAGGTCGATGTGGAGCGATTTCGAGTGAGCCAACCTCTTTCATCACGCCGAGTTGGCCGTGTGGTTAAAGCGCGTCCCCTTCCGGAAAAAATCCGGTGGGAAGATGGCTCGCAAGAGAAGATTGACATGCACAGCATAGAAATCCCCCCCGAATTTGCGAGGTTTAAGCGAGGAGACCAGTTTGAAGCGGTTGTTTTGCGTAATCCCATTACTTATAAAATCCTTAAGATCACCTATCTGAATAAAATCAATGAAGTGGAAATGACTAAAGCGGAATCCGATGAGATTTGGGAGTCGACTTCACGATCAACGTCCCTTCCGGAAACCACTTGGGATTGAACGATCGATGGGAGAAAACCGGAGAGGGGCATGGAAGTTTACTTCCTGGATGTAGGCCAGGGATCGTGCAATGTCATTTTAACCGGTAACCGACGAGCCATTGTCATCGATACTGGGCGACGCTGGAGTGACTTGGAGAAGTTGCTCCAAACCTTCGGCGTGAATCGGATTTCGCGCCTCATCATTTCCCACCTTGACGCTGATCACTGTGAGGGGGCTTCTGGCCTAATCACAAGTTTCCAGAACCGGATTGACAGTGTTTATTATCCGAACGATTACCGGACTAAAGAAACACGGTTTTGGCGGACGTTAAGAACAGAAATAAAAGCAGGGAATCTTAATCGGAAGCGCATTTATCGCCTTGAACGCAACCGGAAACCAAGACAAATCTGGAGTAATGTTGCCCTACAGGCAGAACTGAAACTTCTATCGCCCACATTTTCACAAAATCAGGATGCGTTGGATAAGAATGATGCCAATGCTACGTGTGGGGTACTTGTATTGCATGTCGGTAATCGCACAGTTGTGTTTCCGGGCGATTCCAGTTTGGAGCAGTGGAAGCAGATTTACGAGGAACGAGGCACTCGCTGAATTGTGATGTCGTGGCGGTTCCCCATCACGCCGGGATTATTTGGCCAGATCACACAAAAGCGCTGCCGATTCGCGCGAACTCAGATGGCTCTATCAAGACGCGTTATGCCCTCGCCATGCGATCATCTCTGTGGGAACCAGCAACGATGACAAGCATCCTCGTCCAGAAGTCATCAACAGTTTAAAGTCATTGAATGTCCCAGTACTTTGTACGCAAATTACGAAACAGTGCTGTACGAAACTTGAAACATTGCGACCTGAGCAATGCCCTTGAATAACCTTGGACGCTCATCGTCCACAATCCAGAAAACAGGATCTGGAAAATCCAAGGATCTAGCTGCGCTGGAACAGTGGTTGTCGAGATTTCGCCAACTGACGTGACGCTCAAACGTTTGTTGCAACATCGGTCGGCAGTCGATTTCCTCAAAAGCAGTGGAGCGCGGAACCCCTTGTGCCGCAATTAAGCCCCCACTCTTCTCGCCAATAACCACATCATCCAAGGCACCAGCGGAACCTGTCGATTCTGTGGAAGTAATAGATCCACGTTTGTTCTCTCAGACAAGTGTGGGGTTGGTTCGTTTCCGCGGAACCAGCGGACTTTTGTGCTACGTTTCTGTTCTCTGGTCAACGGAGGCAGAAGGATTGCCAGCTATGGGGAAAGAATGGGGTCGTTCCCCGCAGGTCCGTTGCTCACGAAACGTACAGCAATGCGTCCCAAGCGGGCGAGAAGTCGATTCCGGACAAGGTTTGATCGGTCACAGCTCATGGAGGTCGTGGAAGGTGCAATCCCGGAAGCTGAAGCGGCTGAGGTCGCTGTCCGAAAAATTGCAATTCTCAATCGAGCATTCCCGGCAGTGCCGTCCTGACCCCTCAATGCCACGGAAATCACCGTTGCGGACCAGGCATTCGATCAGAGCACACTGGGTGAAGTCCATCTGTGAGAAATCGGCCTGCTCGAAATCGGTGCGGGAGAACGACCAGCGGTAGGCATACTTCTGCCAATGCGTTTCGGCTAAGGGTTCAAAACCGACGTCCTGAGGAGTTCTGAGGGGCATGGGCCTACCTTTTCCAGAGGCATCTCCACCTGGGAAGAAGAAACAAGAGAAGATAGATGGCGGCCCCCAACAACGCCCCCACCGGCGTCCACGTAAGAGCGAGTTGCCACCAGGTCAGATGTCCAAACCACCCCTCGGACTCTTTGACGTACAGGGCAAATGACGTGCATGAGACAGCCCCGATGAACGGTGCCCATGTGCACAGAAAAAACTCAGTTCGTCATGGATACCTCACGTTTATCAGAACTCGGCTTTGGATTTTTTGTCGTGGGCGATATTGCTATGAAACAACTTTGATCCTGAGTGCTCAGCCAGGTCACCCACGCGGCGGCATCGGTTCCGAAATCCTGGTTCGTCTTCTCCTGGAGGCTTCTTAGCGCCGTTTCGGGTGAACAATATTCACGAGTGTTGTTCTGTACGAGGCCCGCCAGATTCAGCAAATCCAGGTCCAAGGGTAAATTCCGGAGAAACATACTCACCGACCTTTGAGAGGAACAGTGGGCTGCGGCCTGAAGACCTGCATGCTAGACGTTTCGATCGCGGAACATTTTCGGAACCGGGGATTCACTGAATGCAAATTCTTCTTCAAAGGTCATGTCTTTTTAAACCCAAGGCATTGGGAACCGCGTACTCTGCAATCCAGCGATTGCAATTGGCTGTACGCAATCCATCTGGAGAAACTTCCGTGTCGCCGTTTTTGCATCACTCAGGCAAGCCACAGCTTCGACGACGGCCCTTGTGCGAGCGAACTTCACAGCGTTTTCCACAGAGCTACTCGCACCGCGAGTATCTGTAACGCGGCAGTCCGTGATGCGAATTCCATGCTCTCTAGGCAGCATTTCAACAAGCCACGCATCGTCAACGTCGCTCGGTGTCGAAAGGGGGTTGAGCCAATAATCGCGGAGGCGGTCTGAAATTGAGAGCGGCTGCAAGCTTTCGCAGTAAACGAACCAGCAAACAAGGCATCGCCTGGAAACAATGATGTCAGCAAACTCCATCGCGTCTGCTGCAAATTGCCCGACCGCTTTCTGTTGAAGGTAATCCAGAACGAGCCATCCGATCGTGTTGTGATAATCAAACGTGTCCTGGTAATCAGGATCAAAATCCCAATACTTGTTGTTGTTTTAAGGCCTCCTCAATCAGCCGCAGCACCGCTTCGAAACTCATTTCATTCCGTCACGCCGTCACTGGCGGAGCCAAAGGCCACACATCTAACGGGTCTCGCCGCTTGTGTTCAGTGCTACGCACACGCCTGCGGCGTTTGGGCCACCCAGGTTTAAAGAACTTTTGAATCACTTTGATTCTATGGTTCGCTCATTGGCTTTATAGCACGAAATCCCCCCGCAAAGAGATTTTGAGGCACCCAGACAGGAAAGGGCAGAGGGTGTGTGACACAGACATGAAGGAGAGGTCATGGGGGAGAGAGAACCAGGGGGAAGTGGGAGACCACGCGGAATCAGACCGCGGAACTGCACGAACTCTGCGAACAGTCCGGGGAAATCCTGCGGGAAGAAGCGGCGGTCGATCGGGCCGGGCGGGTGGTCCGGAACGTGGCACTGGTCGGGGCGGTGTCGCGGAACGGGTATCGCTACAGCGACGAAGCGTTGCGGCAGGCAGTGGCGCTGTATCCCCACAAGCCGGTGTCCGGACGCGAAGCGCAAACGCCGGGCGACCGCAGGAGCGGAGCACGCGGGACCTGGTCGGTTCGATTCTGGAAGCCCGATACGAAAACGGGCGGGTGCGGGGGGATATCCAGGTGCTGGGGACCGAAGCGGGGGAGACATTCCTCGCATTGGTGGAGAGTGATGCCCCGGCGGTGGGGATGAGCCACGTGGTCCGGGTCGAGCGGGGGAGCGATCCGAAAGTGATCGAGTCGATCCAGGAGGTGATCAGTGTGGACGCGGTGGTGTACCCGGCGACCACGACGACGTTCCGGGAGAGTGTTCAAGAGACCGATCAGCACGCGCTGCTGGAACTGAACGAACAGATTCAGGAATTGCAGCAGCGGTTGACTCTGGCCGAAGAGGAACGGGACCGGCTGCAGGGGGTCGTGCGGGAGCTGTCCGCCACGCGCGAGAAACGGCAGGCGGAGTCGGAGGTGGAGGGGCTGCTGCGGCGGTCCGGCCTGCCCGGTTATGCCGTGACGAAGGTGCTGCGGGACATTCTGACGGAACAGAAGAGTCCGCAGGGACGGAAGCAGGTCATCGATGACCGCTGGGAGGTCGTGCGGCAAGGCGGGGGTGCCCCACAGTCTGGAACGGGACGCGCGGGAACGTCTTGATGATGACCGGTGGATTGTGGAGGCGTTGACGGGGCGACGAGGGTGAGGGGGGTGAAAACGCGTGAATCAAACGCATACGCCGCCCGCCCTGCTTCACGATGCGGGCATGGCACCCAGAGGCGAGAAAGTAGAGGAAAGTCAGCACACGCCGGGCGAGGCCTGACCTACAACAAATCTGAGGGGAAGGGGAGCAGGATGCTCGAGTCATTTGCAGTTTCGGGCCGGCTCTGGTGCAGTTGCAGAAGGTGCGGGTGGATGCGGAGACGGTGATCGAGTTGGGGGACATGGTATTCGGATGACAACGACGACGCCAAGTCACGTCGGAGTTCGCCTGGACGACGGACCTGGCGACGACGTTGGGAGGGTTCGCGGCCAAGTTCCTGGGGATTATGCATCAGGGATCGGCGGAAGGGGAGACCGATTCGATCTCGGTCGACCTGAGTCCGCTGGCGGTGTACGAATTCGACGTCCACACCGGGACGTATGAGATCGTCGCCTTGCTCGGCCCGAAGGATGTCTCCGAGGCGTTGCTGAGCCAGGCGCTGAAAGGGGTCGGATCCGCGGCGTCGGCGATGCGCGGAGCCGCGGAGTACAAGGCCGCGGCGAGTTCGACGTTGCGGGTGAACTTCGCGTCGGCGTTTTTCACGGGGTCGGGGAATGTGAACGCGGCGATCGGGTAGTGGGTGGGGCACAGGGGTTTCAAAACAAACAGAAAACAAGAGACGGTCCCGCCCCCTCACCCTGCCCTCTCCCTCGGGGGGGAGAGGGTGGGAATAAGAAAAGGAGTAGGAAGAGATGCAGGGGCAGAATGTGCGGGAGCTGGTGGAGTCGTTGGGGGCGGAGGGGTTTTATCACAAGGTGTGCGAACTGCTGAACGAGCGGAAGCTGCGGGTGGATGACCTGAGCTACCGGGAGTTGGCGGAAGCGTGTGGCGTGCTGCCGCACGTGCGAACACACGAAACCCCGTGAGTGGCGGGTCGGTGACGGCCCTGTTGCGGGAAACCACGCCGGGGGTGAACACGAGCCTGTTCCAGGTGATCACCGGCGAACTGATCGGGCGGAAGGTGATCGAGGGTTACGAGGACAGCACGGGGTTCATCGGGGACAAGCTGGTGAGCGTGCTGCCGTCGAGTCATCGGAACCAGAAGATTGCGGGCTTCAAGGCGCTGGCCGGTCCCACGGAAGTGGCGGAAGGGCATCCGTATGAGGAATCGACGTTCGCCGAGAAGTGGGTGTCGACGGTGGAGTCGAAGCAGGGGCGGATTCTGTCGATCAACGAAGAGTTGATCGCGTTCGACCAGACGGGAGAGATCAACCGGCGGGCGATGTCGCTGGGTTATTACGTCCGGCAGGAACGGGAACGGACGATCGTGCGGGCGGTGACCGATGCGGACGCCGGAGCGGGGATGTACGTGTATCGTCCGAATGGGACCGGGACGGCGCTGTATGCGACGGACGGGAGCCATCGGAACTGGGTGGGGTCGGGGAACACGACCTCGACGGGATTCAACGCAGCGGTGCCGTTGCAGGATTGGACCGACATCGAGCAGGTGCTGTATTACCGGGCGACGGAAGTGCGGGACGACCGGATCGACGGGACGAGCCGGCCGATTGTGATGCCGGTGAAACATCTGCTCGTGCCGGAGAAGTTGCGGGGAACGGCATTGAGCATCATCAACTCGACGGAAGTGCGGATGACGAACGGAAGCGTGGAGACGCTGGCCGCGAATCCCGTGCAGGGGCTGGTGGAAGTGCTCAGTTCGCCGTTCATCGACGAACAGGGGGGTCAGGCGGTCAACGACTGGTACCTGGGAGACTTTCCGCGGCAGTACGTCTGGACGGAGATCTGGCCGGTGCAGACCTTCCTGCAGCGTGCGGAGAGCGAGGCGGCGTTCGAGCGGGATGTGGTGCTGCGGGTGAAGGTGCGGTACTACGGCGGCGTGTCGGCGGTGGACACGGCGTTTGTGACGAAAGTCGACGGCGCCTGACGCCCTGTGGGCGAGATCAGGTGAGCAGTAGATCAGGTGAGCAGGTGAGAAGAAGGGAGAAAGCGAGATGAAGATGCCAGGGGTTGTGCCGGAGGGGGGATATCGCCGGGGTGTCGAATTGACGCGGCCGAACGGGGACGTGTTTCACTTCACGATCAAGCCTTTGGGGTTGGGATTCTCGCGGATGTTACGGGGGCATGGGATCATGCCGCCGGCACGGCCGACTCGCGTGGCGCGGGATTCGGCAGGGAAGCCTGTGCGTGATGCGCAGGGTCTGGCCGTGCTGGTGGCGGACCCAAGTGACAGCGGTTACCAGGTGGCGGTGGAACTGTATCACCAGCGGATGGCGGCGTTGATGATCGCGGAGGCGATCGAAGGGGATCCGAGCGTTGCCTTCGAGGTGAAACGCCCGGAGGGAGAGGCGTCGTGGGAGACGTATGCGGATGAGCTGGTGAAGGAACTGGAGAAGAGCGGGTGGAGCGCGGGGGACGTGGCGAAGCTGTGCCATGAGATCGCGCAACTGAGCCGGTTGCTGCCGGAACATCTGGCGGAGCAGGAGCGGAGTTTTTTTCCTGGACGGGGGGCGGACGAACGGTGACGGAAAGCCGGGAACGGTCGCTGGAGTATCTGATCCTGCGGTGTCGTGAACGGCTGGGTGTGGATGAGCGAGAATTCTGGAGCGCGGATTACGAACAGCAGGTGCAGTGGCTGAGTTACACCTGGCTGCGGGAAAAGGAAGAGGCGCGCGTCTGGAAAGCGGCGGAGCGCTGAGGAAGGAAGAGCATGAGTGACTTGAACGATCTTTCCGGAGTGGCGGGGACGCCGCTGACCGAGACCCAGATCGACGGGATTCTGGCGCAGATTGATCTGGATCTGTTGAACCTGATGCGGGACGGGAAGCTGGCAGCGTTGAAATACAGCGTGCCGGGGGGAACCGCGGGGCGGAGCGCGGACCGGGCGGAGAATTTGAGAGCGTTGCTGGAAGCGCGGGATTATTACCGGAAATTGCGGGAGACGTTGCCGGCCTGGGAGACGACGGCGGCATTCCTGCCGCCGAGAGCAGGAGAACAGTGGAGCAGGTGAGCAGGTGATGGGAGAAGACAGGAACCCCGCGCTGGCGCTTGGGGCTAGTAAGAAGACGAGTGCCATGGCCCAGGCAGATAAAAGGAAAAACAGGTGAATGACGAACGGCTGGATCAGATTCTGGCGGTGCTGCAGGAGTTGCAGTTGAGCCTGGAAGGACTGCGTGGAACCGTGCGCGGGGCGATCAAGGTGGCGGATGACCACGAGGAACGCTTGCGGACGGTCGAACGCTGGCAGAACCGGATGTCGCCGGTGCTGGCCTTGGGGACGTTTGTCGGGGGGGTGATGTTCCAGGTGGCGATGTCGAAGTGGATGGCGATGTAGCCCCCTCACGGGGTTTGTTTTTTGAGGGGACCTGAGATGTCGTTGGATGAAACCGCATTGCGGGAGGATCGGGACCTGGCGTTCGCCGATTGGGGGCGGGCGTTGACGTATCGGCTGGTGACGCAGACGTATCATCCCGCGACGCAGACCGTCGAGGAGACTTATCAGGATCAGACGATTGCGGCGCTGTTCGAAGAAGAGCCAAGAACGATCGCGAAGGAGACCGGGGGAGCGTTTCTGAAGCGGGAATTCGCGGTACTGGTGCGGCGGGAAGAAGTGCCGGGGGGCGAAGTGCAACTGGATCATCGGCTGGTGTGGGAGGAGCGGGAGTATGAGCCGGTGGAGATTGTGGTTTCCGAGGATGGGGCGCTGACACGGATTCGCTGCCGTGAACGGTGAGGGTGAACGATGGCTGTGCTACGAATCAAGTTTGAAAGCGACGCGGGGGAGGTCGCGGAACGGATGCGGAGGTGGGGGACGGATGATGTTCTCCGGCGACGGGAAGAGTTTGTGCGCGGGGCAACTGAGTTTGCGGTGAACCAGGCGGTGGAGCGGACGCCGGTGCGGGAAGCGCGGGCGCGGGGAAGCTGGGTCAAAAGCCTGGTGGAGCTGGGAGGGGTGCCTCCGGCGGATTGGGAGGGGAGTCATCCGAATGCGGCGGCGGTGATCGAAGGAGAAGAGTCGGGGGATGTGACGCACAGCAGCCAGTCGACGTTGACGGAATATCGCGTGACCAGCCGGGTGAGGTACATCAACTACCTGGAGTATGGGACGCGGAAGATGGACCCGTTTGCGATGGTGCGGGAGAGTCTGGCGGCGACGGCGGAGATGGTGCGGTGGTGGGATTTTCTGGCGGAGTTGTGAGGGATCGGATTAGTACCCCTCACCCCCGGCCCCTCTCCCACAAGGGGCGAGGGGAGAGACATTTGGGGGCTGGCGGTGACGACTTCAATAACACTGACGACGCGATTGATCAGCGGGAATCTGTTTGCCTATTGGTCGGAACAGGGACCGGAGGGATTGCAGACGGAATTTCCCGGGACGGTGCTGGTCACGGATGACCTGGAGGAGTGGGCAGAGATCCAGGTGACGGCGTGGCAGGCGAAACGGCAGCGGGTGAACTCCCGGGGGGCATTGCAGGTGCGCGTCCTGGTCCACGTCTTTGTGAGGCAGGGGACCAACGAGGGGCGGTTGCAGGAGGTGGCGGAACTGGTACGCGGGGCATTGGAGAACCGGCTGATTGCATTGCGAGAGGGTGACGAAGAGAACGACGAAGTGCAGGGATATCTGCGGCTCCGGGAAGGGGAAATCCGGGATCTTTCGCCGCGCGAACGGGAGGCTGACGGCAGCGGGCTGCGGCATGCGGTGGTTCTCTTTTCAGGACGGGCGGAGTCGGCTTAAGCGAATAGAGGAGGAGAAGAATTCATGGCGGTGACGAATATCACGCGGAACTTGCGCGACGGAGAATTGGTGATCAAGGACGGGAGTTCCCCCGTCAAGTCACTGACATTGTTGCTGGACGAAGGGGACCTCTCCTGGACGGAGAAGTCCCGGACGATCGAAGTGAAGGACCGGGGCTCGATCGCGGCGGGGCATACGCGGCGCGGAGACGATGAATCGGTGGCGGTCTCCTTCTCCGCCAAGTGGACGCAGTTGCTTGGGAAAGCGGCGCTCAATACCGATGCACTGCAGTTGTACGAATTCCTGAATTTCGTGTCGGGGCTGGGAGTGACGAGTACGTCGCCGGCCGGGGAACAGGAGACACTCAAACTGGAATTCACGGTGTACGACCCGGCGGGAGCGGCGAGCGAGAAAATCGTGTTCTCGAAGGTGTACCGGGAGACGCTCACGATGTCGGAGGGGAATGAATACAACGTGATTTCGTTCCACGGGAAGGATTTTGAGACATCGCCGAGCGTGGCGCGGGCGTGAGTGATTTCTTGGGTGAAAATCAGACGCACACATGCCCACCCTGCTACGCGAAGTGGGCATGCCACCCAGACACAAAGGTACTTGATAGGGGATAAGGATGGGGCAGTTTACGGAATCGCTGACGATTCTGATCCAAGGAGACAGTTCGGATCTGCAGCGAGAGCTGGAAGAGGCGGCGCGGCTGCTGGAGGGTTTTCAGAGCCGGATGTCGCAACTGAGCGGGGTGTCGCAGCAGTTGGGGACGGCGCTGGATCGGCTGGGGAGCGTCCGGTCACTGTCGAGCCTGAGTGCGGGGCTGGATCGGATTTATCAGCAGATCCAGCAGATCAACAGGACGCCGATTTCCATCAATGTGGCTCCCGCCATCGCGAGCCTGACTGTGTTGAGCGGGGCGCTGGAGATGATTCTGGCCCAACTGTTGGCGGTGAAAGCGGCGGGGATGCTGTCGGGAGCGGGAGGGCTGGGGGGATATAGTCCCCGCGTCTCGATGCCGGGGTTTGCGGTTGGTGGGCCGGTGGTGGGAGAGCCGGGGACGGATCAGATTCCGGCGTGGTTGACGGCGGGAGAGTTTGTGTTGAATCGGCAGGCGGTGGAGGAGCTGGGGCACAACTTCGTGACGGCGCTCAATGACAGTCCGCTGCGGGCGGTGCAGGAGCTGTCACGCGAGAGTGCGACGGCCCACGCGCGGGGGACAGGTTTCGCCTGGCCGGGGAGAGAGACGTCGGTCTCAAGTTCCAGTCGTGTCGGAACCGTCGGCAGAATTCCCTCCGAAGAACGGGAGACGCGGATCACGAATGTCGGGGGGATGACGATCAACATCCAGCAGGAGATGGACCCGGAAGGGGTGTTGCGAAATCTGCGGCTGGAAGGGATCGCGTTGAGGAATCGTCGGGGATAAACCGAGGAGGGATAGGGGATGTCACTCGAATTTCGTCCAAGCGTGTACAAAGACGGGGAACTGTTTGAGTTGCCCCGGCCGATCACCCAGTTCCGAATCCAGGACCGGTGGGACTTTGAGAGTTTCAAGGTGCCGTTGCTGTCGGGGGATTATCTAACGGGGCATTCGCGGCACGGGGTGGAGTTGACGCTGGAGGGTCAGTTCGGCCGGCAGGGTTCCACGCTGAGCCTGAGCGAAGAAGAGATGTTTGTCGTCTGGGAGGGGATGCGGGAGATGCTGGATGTGACCTCGGATGACGAGAAATATGAGCTGATCCTGTACGTGAACGGTTCGGATGGAAGTTCCCGCAAATTGAAAAAGTGTTCCACCGTCCGGATGGAGTGCGATCTGTCGAACAAGCACCTGTTCGAGTATGCGGTCACGATCCACGCGGAGGATGCGCGGTTGTATCCAACCGGCCCGGGTGAATGACTGCGTCGCTTTCGATCAAGTACGTCGGAGAAACAGGGCAAATGACTACATGCCTACCCTGCAACTGACGGTGCGATGTAGGCATGCCACCCAATACAACAATCTCCAGAACGCATAGCGTTTTAGTGTCGCGTCAGACTCGATGATTTTTCCGCGTTTTCAAGGCCGCGACAGACGCTACACATAAACTCAACGCGATCTAGACTATTTTCCATGGATGAATGATGGCGTTTCAACGACGGATTCTGCATTACGGGCCCGGGCCGAAAGATTACAAGGGGGACTTGAGCGCCCGTGCCGTGGAGGGTTGCTGGTTCGAGGTAAACCGGCTGGGAGGGTGCGGATCGGGAGAAGTGGTGCTGAAGGACCGGTTCATCGACCGAGGTGACGTGGAGATCGGGGACTGGATTGCGCTGGAGCGGACGGAAGGGGAGCGGTGGTATTTCGGGCGCGTGGAGGAACGAACGTTTGAAAGTCCGGCGCGAGTGACGTATCGGCTGGAGGGGATGGGGATCGAACTGGGAGAAGTGTTTCCGGGGGGGTTCGGGCCGGGGGACGGAGACGGTGAGCCGCCGCATCTGTATGCGCGAACGGATTTGTTTTCGTTCGATCCGGACTATGCGCTGGAGACGGTGGACACGGTTCACGAGCCGATTGAAGTCGTGCAAAAGATATTGCAGCAGTACGTGATCCCGGGGACGCACGTGGCGGTCGATCCGGCGAACGTGGAGAGCGGCGGGTTGGCGGGCCAGTTTTTGAGCATGAAATTCCGGGGAGAGGAATCGGTCCGGACCATTCTGAAAGAACTGGCGATGCGGTGCCGGCATGCCTCCTGGGGGGTGGATGAGCAGGGGGAGTTTTTCTTTCTGCAAAAACGGACGGAGTTGCTGGGGAGTTATCGGGAAGGGGAGAGCCTGCTGCGGCTGGAGGAGACGCGGGACCGGGACACGCTGGTCAACCGGGTGTTGCTGACGGGAGATTACGTGTACTTCCAGGAGGAGAGCACGGGGGGGCGCTACCGGGGCTTTTATCGGTGGCGTGGAAACTATGTGCAGCCTGCGAGCAAGGCGGAGTACGGAGAACGGCGGCTGAAGATGTGGGTGCCGTGGATCCGGACGTCGCAGGATTCGCGACAATTCGTGCGGGAGTTTTTCCGGGTGTACTCGCAGCCGGTGAGCCGCTACCTGGTGGAGGTGCGTGAGCCGAATGTGTTGCCGCGTCCGTGGCTGGGAGTCGTGCAGATCGAGGCGGCGGATGGGTCGGTGTTGATCAAGGGAACGGCGGAAACGATCCGGGTGCAGTTTGACCATGCTCCGGTGCTGCAGATGGTGATCGGGGCGGAAGATCCGCGGACGCATTGGCCGGAGCCTCCGCACGATGAGCGGTGGGAAGTGGCGCGGGTGGATGTATTCGAACGGATCACGGACATCCTGACATTCACGGATGAGACGACGGATGGGAGGACGACGAGCGGGCCGACGTCAACGGATGGGCCGACATCCTGGGATTCATCGACGAATGAACCGACGTCCGATTTCAGCAGCACGGACGACTCCCACACGGAGCCTCCGAGCGGAGACACGTTCACAGACGAGAATACAGAGCCCCCGAGTGATTCAGAACCGCCGAGCGACACGGACGGAAACAGTTCGGGAGGGGATTCCGAGCCGAATACGGAGGGACCCTCCGACGGAGGACCGACGGATGGAGATAGCGGGAATAGCGACGGCGGAGGAGGTTCCGGCGGAAGCTCCGAAGGGAGCAGCGAAGGATCCTCATCGAGCGGCATGGTCGAAGTGGCCTGCTGCGAGTCGCCGCTGCCGACGACGTTGCAGGCGGAGTTCCAGGGATTGGAGTCGTGCCCCGCGTGGGACGGGCTGAGTCTGCCGTTGATTTACGACGATGCGTGCCAGTGCTGGTTCGCAACGCATCTGATCGAAGGTGTGGAGATGGTGATTTCTCTGCGGTGTGCGACGTCGCCGGTGGGCTGGCTGTTCAGCATTGAAGGGGGAGATTGCGATTACGCGGCGAGCGCGGAGGCAGGGGAGACCTGCACACCATTGAACCTGGAGTTCGCAAACGACCTGGCGGGGGAAGGGTGTTGTGGAACACTGGGAGCGCGGTTGCACGTGACCGTGACGGAGTGACCCGGCATTGAAGTGAAATGAGGTTAAGGATGTTTTTCCGGTTGAACGCGGATGGATCTCAGCAGACCATCAGTTTGGAAGGGACGTTCGGCGGCCCGTTTGGAAGTGCGTGCTGGCTGATCGGCGGAGGTCCGTCGCTGCAGGAGAGTGACTGGCAGGGGATTTCCGCCAGTCCGATTCCGAAGCTGGGGATTAACCTGGCGGGCAGCGGCTTCTTTCGTCCGACCTTCTGGACGGGATACGACCCTTCGGCCCGGTTTCACCGTTCCGTGTATCTGGATCCGGGAATCATGAAGTTTGTGCATCGCCGGCGGGGGATGGATCTGGTGCCGGAAACAAGCTTCAAGGTGTGCGATTGTCCGAACACGTATTTCTTTGAAGGGGATCGCAGCCGTGGATTTGCGGATTTTGTGTCGCAGAGGCATCAGTCTCTCGTGGACTGGGCGGACACGATGGTGCAGGGGATCGACCTGCTGTTTCACCTGGGATTCCGGCGGATTTATCTGGCGGGGTGTGAAATGCGGGTGACGCCGACGGAATTGCAGCGGGAAGCGGCGGCGCGGAAAGGGGTGTTGTGGTCGGACCACACGCGATTGTCGGAGTTTCTGACGGCGTGCGAGAAGCAGGGGCTGACGGCGGCGATGCTGGATGAGATCGAGGAGGTCTCGCCGTACCACTTCGATGAACGAAAGAGTATTCGGGGGGCGGCGAATACGGATTCGCATTACTTTCGCGTGGCGCAGTACCTGAGACTGTCGCGGCGAGGGATGGCGTTAGCGGGGTTGCAACTCGTCTCTGTCACGCCGCACAGCCGGCTGAACGATTACTTCCCGGTGATGGATACGGCTGATGCGCTGGAAGAGATTTTGCAGCAGGTGGGAGATCCGCAGGGGGAGACAACACGGGGGAGATATCGGCTGGCGGGACCGCGCGTGCCGCAGGAGCGTGGGCCGATGCGGGATTTCCGGCCCTTGAACTGGAATGAGAACGGAGTGACGCGACCTGAGCCAAACCAGCTCCAAGGAAATCTTCCACAGAAGGATGACGATTTGATCGTGGAAGCGGAGGGTTTGGAACGGGCGATGCCCGGGCCGGTGCTGCAGCGGGAGTTATCGCGGCGGCTGGATCGACCGGCGGAGATTGTGGAGGAGGGGTGACGGTTGAAGAGACATGGTGCGGGTTCCTGTGGCTGCGCCACCCAGGTAGGTCGTGAACGACCAACCTGGGCTACACAGAAATGCGTTCAATGCTTGATAGGCATCGTTTCCACATGGCGCAAGGCAGTGTGGCTGCGCCACCCGGCCAAAATTGGCCGGGCCACCCGATGAGGGAAAGGGACTGTTGATGGGGTCGGCGACGATTGTGATTCCGCAGTATGGATGTTCGGAGCTGACGATCCGCTGCGTACGGTCGCTGCGAAAGTTCGATACCCGAGAGTGGCCGATTCGCATCGTGAGCGATGGATGTGAGACGGCGGAAGTGGAAATGCTGCGGCAGAAATTGGGGGACGATCAAAAGCTGGAGATCCTGACGCAACCGCATCGTGGGATCACGGCGGCGTGGAATCTGGGTGCGCGAAACGCGCGGACAGAGTCGGTGGTGTTTCTGAACAACGACGTGGTATGCCGTGGGGAGTGGGGGGAACGGTTTTTGAAGCCTCTTGTCGCCGGGGAAAAGTTGTGCGGTGTGGGCCTCCGGACGGAGCGCTTGCCGTTGGTTTCAGGCCCCGGTGCGGTGCGGCTGAAATTCTTCCAAGGGTGGTGCCTGGGGATTTCGCGGAGCTGGTTCGAACGTCTGCAGGGTTTTGATGAACGGTTGGCGCTGTACTGGTCGGACACGGATTTCCAGATGCGAACCGCGATGGCACTGGGGGGATGGGACTGGTTACCGCGGGGGTTGGTGAGCGAGTTGCCATTGCTGCACCTGGGGCATCGGACGACGCGGCACGAACTCCGGCGGGAGGATTGCCGGGACCAGTGGTACCGGGACCGGGAGGCCTTTGGGGAGAAGTGGGAGAGGATGTTGACGACGCGATCGGATTTTTCCTGGGAGCAATATGCTGACACTGCTGCAGGTCTGTAACGTCGGGCAAATCACGGGAGGGACCGCGGCGTGTGCCTGGACGGTGGCGCGAAGCCTGCCCGATGTGCGGCACAAGATTGTGTTTCGGGGATCGCTTTCGGCGGAGACGCGACAGCGATTTCAGGATTGGGAACCGGAGCAGTGGAGACAGATCACCCGCGCCCAGGTGGCCCGAACTCGAGCGGACCTGGTGTTGTTGCACAATATTTCGCGGGAAAGTATTTCACGGAACGGTTTGAGGGGAACGCTCGACCGGCCGACAGTGAACTATCTGCATTCCCGGATTGCGCCCGCGGTGGCCGATGTGTGGATCTGTTGCAGCGAATGGCTGCGGGAGCGATACGGCCGGCCTGAGCTGCAGGTTGTCAGGCAGGGGGTTCCGCGTCCACCACACGTTGCAGAAGAAATAAAGGGGCGACGTGCGGCAGGACAAATGAGGGTGGGGAGGCTCTGCACGCCGACGGCACGGATGTGGTGGAGCGGGTTGCCGGAGTTTTATGCGGGGTTAGCTCATGATTTTCCGACGGTCGCGTGGGAGTTTGTCGGCTGTCCGGCGGAGATGCAGTCCGCCCTGCATCAGGCCTGTGGACGGAGAGCGGTGTTTCATCCCGCGGGTTGGGACGCGCGCCGTTTGCTCTGGAGCTGGGATGCGCTGTTGAACCATCATCCCGAATTGACGGAATCGTTCGGGAGAACGGTGGGGGATGCGTTTCGATCGGGCTGCATTCCAATTGTCGATCGGCGGGGGGGATTTATCGAGCAGATCGAAGGGGGACCGGGATATCTCTGTCGGGACGCGGAGGAATTCAGAGGGGCGGTGAGGGAGTTGCTGGATCCGGAACGACGACGTAGAGAATCCGAGCGTTGCATTGCCTGGGGTGAGGCACACTACAGCCTGCGCGCGTTTGGCGGTGAATTATTGCGCGTGTTTCAGGAGGCGACGGAGCGATTCCCCGGTCGATGTCCTCAAGCGGCGCGGTAGTGGTGCAACTGAAACTTCGCGGCGGAGCGACTGCCGTCGTCCACGATGGTCTGCAGCTTTTGCTGGACCCGTTCCATTTCCCGTTCGACATGCAGGCGCTGTTCTTCGAGGGCTTCGCGGGAGAGATCGGGAGGGATCGTGATGGGGGAGCCGAGAAGGATCGTGATTTTGGCGAAGGGCTTGGGAACGATCAAGCTGGTCCAGTTGCCTTTCAAGTCCCAGGAATGGGGACAGACACTGGCAATCGGCACGATGGGAATACCGGTCTGAGAGGCGAGGAAAATAATTCCCGGCTTGAGAACGTGTCGCGGGCCACGCGGTCCATCCGGCGTGATGAAGATTGATCGTCCCTGGGCTTCCTCGATGAGCTGGCGAAGAGCTTCGGCACCTCCGCGGGAGGTCGAACCCCGGATGGCATCGATATGAAAGAGATTCATGAAGTCGGAGAGGATGCTGCCATCCTGGTGCTTGCTGACCAGGGCGGAGATGCGGCGTTGCGACAGCGTTTCGCCGCCACGGGCACAACGGAGGACGGGGAGCAGGATCTCGTCGTGCCAGAGGGCATAGAGATACTGACGACCGCAATCGGCTTCCGTCATGTTGATGTGAGGTTCTTCGCAGAAGACGCGAATATCCGCCATGTGGCTCAACCAGATGAAGGGCTGAGCAACGATCGTGGCGGCGGCCTTGATCAGGAAGGGGTTGCGAATTTTCATGCGGCAGTCACCGAACGAATGTGAGTTTTTTTCGACAATCGACGGGGGAAATATCGCAGATTGGGAAATTTGTGGCTATCGCAGTTTTTACGCAGAATTACCGCAGGGGCGGGGAGAAACGCGTGTCAAACGCGCACATGCCCCCCCTGCTTCGCGAAGTGGGCATGCCACCCAGAAAGGGACAAATGCCTGTGGATGGTCTACTACACTTCCTGGGGACGAATTACTGGCGGTCCTGGAGGAAGGGGTAGGCGCGGGCTTCGCGGGCCTGGGGAAGGAGATCCCTGCGGGCCGCGGAGGAACCGGGGGAGGGGTTCACGACCATCCGGGGAGCGTTCTCGGAGGGAGTGTCCTGAAGCGGGCGCTGCACGAGGCGTGAGGAGGGACGGTGCTCGAAGGGATCGCGGGCGAAGCGTTCCCGTTCACCGGCGTAGCGCCACTCCTCCCGGGTGCGAGACTGCTGGAGGGCGATCCGCTGGGCGACCGGGGGCAACCTGGCAGGGGGACCAATAAACGGATCGCGCAGGCCCTGCTCTGCGATCAAGCGGGGGTCAACCGGCGGGACGGAGGATTGTGCGGAGATGCCCCGTCCCTGAGATCCTCGGAACGTGTCCCCGCGCCGGGCGGTGTCCGCACGACGATTGAGATTCACGTACTCCCGGTTACCGGAATCGTTGTAGATGAAACCCTGGAAGTTCTGCGAGGGGAAGTTGATGCCGACGGTGTTGGCCTCGCGAGCGAACTGCGCGGAGAGGTTGTGTGTTTCCCCGAAGGTGAGGAACAATCCCACGATGAGAATGGGACGCAACCTGCTCACGCGCTCAACTCCAGACTAGTAGTAGTTGGGATAGCCCAGAGTGGGATTGTCGGGGGGGCGGCGCTTGATGACGCCTTTGGGGACGAACTCTCCTCGGGGATAAAGCAGGTCCGCGTTGATGCGGTGCTGAAACTGAACGGAGCGTTCATTCAGAAAGACGGGCGGATGGGCGGGACGTCCGACGAAGTGGCCGCCGAAGCGTTGCGCGGCGACGAGGTTGCGCTCCGCCGAGAGGGAGAGTGAGAGAAAACACGCCGCAGCGAGCAGGAGAGCGGGTCGAGTCACGATATTGTCTCCGTTATTTTGCCCCTCATCCCCGGCCCCTCTGCCACAAGGAGCGAGGGAAGCCGGCCTCTTGTGGCTGGCGCCACCCACACGCCGTAGTACCGGCGTATGGGGCACCCATCCTTAGAGGAGATATCGACGGAATCAAAGGGCGGGGGCGTGTCGGGCTGGCATAACCCGTTTATTCGTCAAAGGTGGATTTTCTTCGCAGGATGTGGTGGTAATGCTGGGCGAAACGATGGGCCTCATCGCGCACATACTGCAGGAGTCGGAGGGCAAAGGAGTGGCGGCCGAGCTTGAGGGACTCCGGCTGGCCCGGCAGGAAGATCTCTTCCTCCTGCTTGGCGAGGGAGAGGACGAAGGGGCGGGGGGGGTGGATATTGAGCGTGCGGAGAGCGTCCAGTCCAGCGTTGAGCTGCCCCTTGCCGCCGTCGATCAGGAGGAGATCGGGGAATGATTCTCCCTCCGATTGCAGACGACTGAAGTGGCGGGTGATGACTTCCCGCATGGAGGCGAAATCATCGACTCCCTGGACGGTCCGGATCTTGAAGCGTTTGTACCCATGTTTGAAGGGGAGGCCATCGACGAACTGGACCAGACTGGCGACGGTCTCTCCCCCCTGCAGGTGGGCGATGTCGACGCCTTCAATGCGGCGGGGGAGATCGGTGAGCTGGAGGCGTTTCTTCAGGCCGAGGAGACCTTTGCGGGGATCAATGGGGAAGACCTCGGGCTGAGCATGCTTATCGAGGCTGCCGCGGAGGTCGATGTGTTCGAGGGCATTCAGTTCATCGCGGATGCGGGCGGCCCGTTCGAAGAGAAGAGACTGTGCGGCCTGCAGCATTTCGGCTTCGAGTTCGGCGATCAGCTTGTGCTTGTTGCCGTCGAGAAACATCTGCAATTTGCGGATGTCCTTGCGATAGTCCTCCTTGCTGACTCGAAAATTACAGGGGGCGGTGCATTGATTGATGCTGTGCAGGAGGCAGGGGCGGAACCAGCGCCAGCGTTCGTCCCCCTCGGCGATGTCGAGGGTGCAGTTTCGAAAGCGGAAGATCTTCTGCAGGACGGTGATCGTGGCGCGGAGTTTTTTCGCACTGGTGAAGGGGCCGTAGAGTTTCGTGCCTCGCGCGCGAGGTTTGCGGGTAAACTCGACGCGGGGGAAATCCTCGCGGGTGGTGATCTGCAGGTAGGGGAAGGTCTTGTCGTCCTTCAGCTCCTGATTGAAACGGGGCTGGACATCCTTGACGAGACGGGCTTCCATCAGGAGGGCGTCGACTTCGGTATCGCAGGGGATGAAATCGATATCGCGGATTTCGCGGACGAGGTCGGCGGTCCGCAGGTCGAGACGGGCGGCCTTGGTGAAGTAGCTGGAGGCCCGGTTGCGGAGATTGACCGCTTTGCCGATGTAGATGACGCGGCCCTGGGCGTCCTTCATGAGGTAGACCCCCGGCGTGTCGGGGAAAGTACGGACTTTGTCCCCGGGATCGGTGGGTGAAGGCTGAGCGGCAGGCTGTTCGGACACGCGGATTCACTCCCTGAAAGGGGATCCCCGGAAGCCCTCGGTGGCTGGGGGACGGCGATTGTCATTTTATCCGGGGAGCGGGGAGAGGTACATTCCCTACGACCCGCAAAGTCCTCGCGAGCGGGGTGATCGGGGGCTGAGGAGGGGCGATATCCTGGGCATAATCGTTCGAAACGGAATCGGCAGGTTTTGCCTGTCTGGAGAAGTCTGGCCGGTCGATAAACCTTACCAGCAAAGTAAAGTTGAAGAAAACCAGAATGAAGTCCCGGCTGTGGCGTGGCTCTCCTGCCGACAGTCCCAAGCGGAAGACCGATGTGACGGCGCGACGTCCCCTCGCCAGCCGAGCATGAGTCTTCCGTCAGCGCGCGTTCCAAACGATTTCCGTATCCGTCTCGCCGACCTCCCCATCGGCTTGAGGCGGATACGGAATTCCGATTTGGAATTTTTTTGTGGGGAAGTGCCTGCTCAAGAGAAGCAGAAGACACTCGCCATCAATTGAATCCATGCCCACCCTGTTGCTACGCAACGATGTGGGCATGCCACCCAGGAAGGGACGAATCCCTGTGGAGGGTCGACTACAATCCTGTTTCAGTCGGCAACGATGATCGGTGCGGGGCGACGAGAATGCCACCATTCCCGGGCCTGCTTTTCCGACCATTTTCCGGCATCGTGGCAGGAGGCGAGAGCGTGCTCCAGTTCCGCGATGGTCTGATAGCGGTCCTCCGGTCTCTTGGCGAGACATTTCAGGATGACCTCTTCCAGATCCTCGGGAACCGTGGAACAAAATTCCGACGGAGGAACGACCGGATCGCGGGCATGGGCGACGACGACCTGAATGGTGTTATCACCGGTAAAGGGAGGGCGGCCGGTGAGGGCATAGTACGCGGTGGCCCCGAGCGAGTAGATGTCGCTGCGGGCATCCACCGCAGTATTGTTGGTGGCCTGTTCGGGGGACATATAGAGAGGCGAACCGACGGCGGCCCCTTCCTGGGTGATCTGCAGATCGGAGTTGGCGGTCGTGACCGGTTTGACGAGTCCGAAATCGAGGAGCTTCGCGACGTCGTGAACGCCCCCCCGTTCCGCGGCAAAGATATTCGCGGGTTTGATGTCGCGATGGATCAAGCCGACGGAATGCGCTTCGCGGAGAGCATCACAGGTCTGGCGGAAGAGGTGAATCACGCGGGGCGCGGACAGGGGCCCGAACTGTTTCACCAGGTCGGAGATACTCATGCCGGGGAGATATTCCATGACGTAGTAGAACGTGCCGTCCTCTGTCCGGCCGTAGTCGTAGACGTCGATCGTGTTCCAGTGAGAGAGGAGGGCGGTGGTCTGCACCTCCTGCTCAAAGCGAGCCATGGTCTGGCGGTCGGTCTGGTTTTCCGGACGGATGAGCTTGATGGCACAGGGGCGTTTCAGGAGTTGATGCTCCGCCAGGTAGACGTCTCCCATCCCCCCCGATCCGAGTTTATCCTTGAGGCGATACTGTCCGATCTGCTTCGCCTGGAAAGCTTCTCGTCGCAACTGATTGTAGGTGTAGGAGGCGTAGACAGAGGCAAGGACGCCGAAGCAGATGCTGATCAGATGCTCGCTCATCTGCTCGGGGTTCTGGAATTCCATCGCGAACTGGCGAAACTCGACCGACTTCAGGCGCAGAATGCCCAGCACAAAGACAGGTGTGAGCGCGATGGGGAGAATGACCTGCAAGGCGCGGGTCCAGGTGTTGGGGATGAACATTCCGTAGAGCATCACGAGACCGAAGAAGTGCATGAAGCAGGACTTCACGGCGGAGAGTTCGTAGACGTTCGAACGCGCGAGGCTGGTGCGGAGAATCTCCTGGTAGTCATTCAGGGCGGTAAAGAGCGCGACCAGCGCAAAGAAGAGGAGTTCGAGACTGCGCAACTGCCTGAGAGTAAACCGGAGTTTGGAATAGAAGAGGGCCGTGAACCCTCCGATCACGAGGACAATTTCGACCAGATCATCGAACCCTCCGAAGGCACCATCGAGAAACCAGGCGCGAAACCAGAACATCAGGAAACCGCAGAAGAGGACGAAGGAGACGGCGCGGAGCCGCTGTCGCAGCAGATCGCGGGTTTCGTTTTCCATCCGATTGAACAGGGTCGCATGGCGGAGGGGTTGCGGAGCGACCTGGGAGGGGAGTGTCGTCGCCACGTCTCTGTGGCGAGGGAAGATCACCGTGTTTTCATTGGGATTGGCGGTCATGTGGACAGAGCCGGGGCCAGCGAATTTTTTTACTTCACATTACGGCCAGAGGGAATCGAACCCCCATCTCAGGTTGATCTGACCTTAAACCGGGTATAAGCCGGGTGCATTTCCATTATGCTATGGCCGTAAAATTCAGCCCAGCATCAATGGAAGTTCGAATGTTTACATCTTAGAGAACTTCGAGCGTGGGCATGCCCGACCCGGCTATCAATTCTTTCGCCACTTGAATCGCAACCTGCTCACACACGTGTTCGAGATAGGGGCGGGAAGGATTATCGGGCGCGAAGTTCTCGGCCAGCTTGCCTTCGTCGGCGTTAATGCGGAGTTGCGGATTCATGGGGACTTCCCCGAGGAAGGGAATGCCCATGGCTTCCGCTTTCTGATGTGCTCCGCCGCGACCGAAGATGTCGCCGGTCATGTTCTCGACGATTCCGAGGACGGGGATCTTCACCTTGCCGAACATGGCGATGGCTTTGACGGCGTCCAGGAGAGCGATCTGCTGGGGTGTGCAGACGACGACGGCCCCGGCCAGGCCCAAAAGCTGTGAGAGAGTGAGGGAGACATCACCTGTTCCGGGGGGGAGGTCGATGATGAGATAGTCGAGTTCGCCCCATTCCGTGTCACGGAGGAACTGGGTGATGGCGCCGTGCAGCATCGGACCGCGCCAGACGACAGCTTCCTCGGCGGGGACGAAGAAGCCCATCGACATCACTTTGAGTCCCTGACAATCGATGGGGTGAATGCGACGGATCGGCTTGCCTTCGGGGCCGGCGATTTCGGAGAGGCCGGGTTGACCGGTGGCAGCAAGCATGTGAGGAATACTGGGGCCGTAGACATCGGCATCCATCAGGCCGACGGCGGCACCCTGACGCAACAATCCAAACGCCAGAGAGGCGGCGATGGTGCTTTTACCGACGCCTCCCTTTCCGCTGCCGACGGCGATGACGTTTTTGACCTTGAGCCCCAATGCACCGCCGCTGTCTTTGCCTTTCAGTTTCACGCTGAATTTGACCTGGGGATCGGTCACGGCGGGAGCTGCGGATTTCACCGCGTCGAGAATGCGAGATTCCAGGAGATCCCGTTGCGGGTGAACGTAGGTCGGCAGAGCGACTTGGATTTCCGCGGAGGTGTCGGACTTCAGGACGACGCCCGAAACCGCCCGCAGGCTACCCAGCGTCTTCTTGAATTCGGGGTCCTGAACCTGCTGCACTGCGTTAAGGAGAGCGCCCTGCGTCGCTTGAGCCGTCGACATCGTATTCCCTTGTCATTCCATCGGAAGCGTTGAACTGAATTTTATTTCGATCCTCCATCTTACGGGGGAACCAGCCGATTGACCATCGAGCGAAAAGAGGCTGAACGTGTCGTTATTTTGAGGGTGTTTTTGATTCTCAAAATCGGGATTTCCACACGACACGCTCACCACCGCGATTCCGGAGGGAGCAGGGCCGCGATGTCGTGCGACCAGCCTGCCAACAGGGGGGCACACAGCCCTGCGATCGTTTCGGCAGTGGAGTGCGTATCCTTGAGGAAGTATTGAATTCCCTGTTCGCGCAATGACCATTCGAGCGCGTGTTCCGGACCACTCCAGACGACCACGATCTCGATGTGGGGATACTCCGTCCGAATTCCGGCAACGAGGTGCAGAATATTGCCGCCGGATTGAGGGCCTGCAGAAGTGGCGAGCGTCACGAGGAGAAGATCCGCAGGGTTGTCCGTCAGCAATTTCAAAACGTCCGCGGCGTCTCGACACGTTCTCAAGCGCGAACCGGCGTGTGGAAAACGGCGAAGGAGTTCCGACTCCCAACGAGGCGATTGTTCCAGCACGATCACGCGGGGTGATGGCGGTGAGAGATTTGAGGAGGAAGGCTCCGGCATGGCGATATCTATTCCGCGGTGGAGGACGTCTCTGAATTTATTATAGAGACGGCTAATCCCGTTGTTCCAAAGGAGAATCGGATTGAATCTGCAATTCCTCTCCCAGCCGGGCGTTGATCCAGGGGGGATCGACAAAGCGGCGAAAGACCCAGATCAGCGTGGTTTCCAAGTCCCGGATCACTTCCGGCGGAAGGTTTTTGAGAGACAGATCAAACCGCCTGGGATGAGCGTTCGCGTCCTCCTCGGCGAAGAATACTCCGTCCCCATGAAACCGGAAGGGCCAGCGGAGACGGCGGGCTTCTTCGTTCAAACGTTCCTGGACGCGAGAGGCCCAGACGATGCCGAACCAGTCCCGGAAGTCGAGCCAGAAGTGTTCCAGACGTGAGGCGGCAGGGGTGGGGAGAGACCGGGCGGCGAATAACACGGAACCGGCCATCAGCAACGTGGCGAGAGCGCGGATTTCATCTTCATAAGGAACGAGATTCCAACCCCAGGGAGTGCGGGGGAGGATGACGAGCAGGCAGGCGAGCCCAGTGCAGAGCGCGGGGGTAGAAAATCGAGTCCCCAGATAGTTGCCGGCGGACATGATCAGGACGAGGCAGACCGCGAGGAATGCGGGGAGCATCAGGCTGAAGCGGGGCGGGGGCCAACCGTTTCCCCAGAAGAAGAGACAGGGCCAGCCGAGGACGAGGAGCATGGGGAGGACGACGAACCAGCTCCAGACGTGGCTACCGGGACGTCGAGCTCCGAGGACGGCGATTCCGGCTGCCATGACGAGGAGAGTGGCGAGATACCAGAGTTGGTCGGCAATTCCGGAAAATTCCCTGACTTCGGAAAAATCCCACGGGAGGGTATCACTGATGAGGGCAAATCCCCATAATGCCAGCCCTGCTCCGCCCCATACCCACGCGGAGGATAAAAGCGA
>JAXMBX010000046.1:0-39898 GCA_046349635.1 Planctomycetales bacterium | reverse complement strand
TGTCCTCCATGCCGACCCGCACGTGTCCGCCGAGAATGATCGCCATCGTCAGGATCTTCCACTGCTCCTCGGGATCCATCACGCTCGTATTGTAAATGAATCCCGGCGGCAAGTGATGGTGGTTGAACAGCATTGCTTCGGCCGTCGGCGGGGTGTAACTCCCCCCGCGCCACCCCAGAAAGAAGGTGATCCACACCGGCCCCTTCAGCAATCCCTTCTGCACCATCCGCTGTGCGTTCCACACGCCACCGTAATGAAAACATTCCGCCTCGATCGTCACTCCCAACTCGCCCGTGACGCGGCAATACTCCTCCAGTTCCGGTCGGTTGTGCAGTCCATATAACTCCACGGGCTCCCGTCCCGGCTCATAATCGAAGCATTCATCGTGCGGGTTGAAGCAGGTGGAAATCATGTCCGGCTTCTTCTCGATCATTAGTAGGAGCCGCTGCTGTAAGCGACCGTTCGCGATGACGTACTGAATGATAGGCTTGACAGAACATTGATCGAGAATATCCTGCCGAAACGCTCCCCAGCCCGGAATGTCGAGATCCGACAGGCGCGTTCCGTCCGCCTGGATTTGTGCATCGATGGTGTACGGCCCATGCAGGTGGCAGATACTCGCTCCCGCATTCACCGAGCGGACATATTCCTTCGCAACCTCCTTGTAACCCTTGGGAGTCGGGTTATGAGGATTGCTCGGATAGGCCATCGTCGAATCGCACGTCACGGTGATGATCAGCTTGTCCATTCGTGGTCGCTCCGCTTGTTTCTCTCTTGTTTACTCAATGTCCGCCAACGCCAGGTGCGCCAGTTGCAGGTCCATGGATCGACGGCAATGCTCGCGCATCGCTTTCTCCGCGATGTCCGGATCACCCGAACGAATCGCGTCAATCAACTCCGTGTGTTGGCGCAACGGGCGTTTCAGTTTTCTGGCGATGGCACCCCCGCGTGCCAGTATCCGCACTAGTTGATTTCCTCTCAGCATTTCCACCAGCAGGCTGACACCCGAAAACTGGGCGATCCGCAGGTGAAAGCGGCAGTCGAGTTCCGAAACCTGCTTCCAGGGTCCCTGGGAATCGATCAGCTTGTCCAGCTTTTCCGCGATAGAGGCCAACTCTTCGAGTTGGGTTTCCGTGGCACGAGCCGCGCAATGCCGCACCGCTTCGCATTCCAGCGCCGTCCGCAGGATATGCTGGTTGCGCAGCGCATCGGAATCAAACTTCCGCACTCGCGCTCCCCACCCCGGTTCGGTTTCCAGCAAGCCTTCCTGGGTCAGATCACGCAAGGCCTCTCCGACCGGGGCCATGCTCATTCCCAGTTCCGAAGCGAGCGGACGTAAGGGCAGACGCTGTCCCGGTCTCAGCCGTCCATCCAGTATCTGTTGTCGCAACTGCCGCTTCGCCTGTTGCGCCAGTGTCTCTTCCCCCTCGACGAATGTTTTGGGCACTGTCTGCTCCTCGGTGACCCTTGATCGGCTCGCGTGTTCTTGCAATGTTCGAACATTGTTCGTAGGGTAGTCCTATCCAGGCCCTCCGTCAATCCAATCGTTCCTGTTTCTTCACGCACGCTGAGGAGAAGAATGATGCGTTCCCATTTCCGATGGATCACACCGGTGTTCCTGTTGCTGGTCCTCTCACCACTGGTTCCGGCGATACGCGTCGAAAGGTCCCCTTCCTCAACCTTGAGTGCGGAGGAGAAGTCCGGAGCACGCGAGAAGAAAAGAATCGAAACCCCAGCGGAGGCACCGGCAGAGACCCCCATCGGTCCCAAGTGGTGGCCGTCACGCTGGGGGCCGAACGATCAGCGCGGGGCTGCCAACATGATGACCCCCGAGCGCGTTTTGGAGGCGACAAAGCTGATCAAGTCCGGCAAGACTTACCAGCTTGGCAGGGTCTACGAGCGGGACATGCCCACGTTTCCGTTTCGAACCTTCCGCCTTACCATTCCCGCCTTTCGGGCTCCGACCAAAGGGACGAATCAGCAGGTGGGGCGTGACGAATTCTTCGTTGGCGAGATCGGGCAGATGGGAACCCAGATGGATGGTCTCGGACACGTCGGCTGCAGGCTCCCCACGGGCGATACCTATTACAACGGCGTCACTTCCCCCGAAATGGAAGATGCATACGGCCTGACCAAACTCGGCATCGAAAACGTCGGCGTGTTCTTCACGCGCGGTGTCCTCATTGACGTCGCCGGAATGCGCAAAACCGATCGCCTCCCCGTCGGTTATGAAATCTCTCTCGATGAACTGCAGGCTGCTCTCACCGCCCAGCACACGGAAATCCGCAAGGGAGATGTCGTCCTCATCCGAACGGGACACGGCAATCTCTGGAAAAAAGACAATGAAACGTTCAATTCCGGAGAGCCGGGCATCGGACTCGAAGCCGCCAAATGGCTGATCTCGAAAGAGGTCACCATGGTGGGGGCCGACAACTGGGGGATTGAGGTCGATCCTCCGCCCGATAAGAAGCGTCCCATCGAGGTTCATCAGTGGTTCCTCACGAAGAACGGAATCTACTTCCTGGAGAATCTGGATCTGGAACAACTGGCGGCCGACAAGGCCTATGAATTTGCGTTTATCTTCTCCCCCCTGCGACTCAAGGGGGCGACCGGTTCTCCCGGCAATCCGATCGCCGTGAAGTGAGTCCCGCTGTTACGGAGTGTGTCATGAAATCGATCGGTCTCTTCCTTTCGATCCTCTGCCTGATGTCGACGCAGATCCGCTGAGCAGATGAAACGGAAGCTCTCCGTCACTTCGAGACGAAGGTCCGCCCCTTGTTGATCGAGCGGTGCATCAAGTGCCACGGGCCCGAAAGGCAAAAGCAAGGGCTGCGGCTGGATACTCGCGCCGCCATCCTCACGGGGGGAGAATCCGGACCGGCGATGGTGCCGGGAAAATCGGCCGAGAGTCTGATCCTGGAAGTGCTCGATTCCAAAACCATGCCTCCCAAGAGCGAGCCTCGCCTGACCGCCGAACAGATCACGGCTGTCCGGCGGTGGATCGACTCCGGCGCTCCGATGCCCGAAGGCCCCGCCAAGGGACCGACCACATCTGAAGGAAAGGCAACGTCACTCTGGTCGTTTCAAAAACCGGATCAACAAAATGCACTCAAGGCGCTGCCGGAACAGACTCGTTCCCGGATTGTCAGCCCCGGCAGACTCGGCCAACCCGTTAAGCCAATATCTCCGGAAGCTCTGCATCCGATTGATGCGTTCATCGAAACCGCGTTGATCGAGAAAAAGTTAATTGCCGCGCCGCTTGCTGACAGGCAAACCCTGATCCGACGCGCTTATTTCGATTTGCTCGGCTTGCCTCCGACTCCGGAACAAGTGGGCAAGTTCGTCAAAGACACCTCCCCCACCGCGTGGGAGTCAATGATCACGGAACTGCTCAATTCTCCGCACTACGGAGAGCGCTGGGGACGGCACTGGCTCGATGTCGCCCGCTATGCCGACTCCGGAGGCTATGAGACCGACATTTACTACAGGCACGCCTGGCGGTATCGGGATTACGTCGTCAAATCGTTCAACGACGACAAGCCTTATGACCGGTTCGTACAGGAGCAGATTGCCGGAGATGAGTTCTGGCCGAGTGACATCGATCTGAATGGCAGCTTCGCGATCTCCGACGAAAAACAGAAGGCGTTGGAAGCGCACATCGGGACCGGTTTCTATACACTCGGTCCCCAGATTCACGAATCGAACATGGACGGCAAGCGGATCAACTACGAGAGGCTGAGCGACTGGGTTGACGCCACGGGGGCCGCGTTCATGGGGATGACGATCGGCTGTGCCCGTTGTCACGACCACAAGTTCGATCCCTTCACCCAGCGGGACTACTTCTCGCTGCAGGCGATTTTTGCCCGCAGCAAGGAAGCAGAACGGCCGATTGTCAGCGGCATGGAAATCGCCGATTTCAAGCAGGTCTATCCCCGGATCATCGCCGTCGCGGCGGCTCGCGACGCCTATCGGCAATTTGAAAAATCGCTCTCAGGTCGAAAACCGACGCCGGAGGAAGACAAGAAACGACAAGACCTCTTGCTGGCCGTGGGGCGTACCGTTCTGGATGTCCCTGAGCGAGGGGGATCTTCCCCGAGTACCCCCTTCGAAGGCCTGCTTGAGGTTCCTTCCGTCTCCGTCCTCGAACACGAACGTCCGGAACTCGTCAAACCGGTCTCAATTCTGCATCGCGGAGACTTGGGGCGCGAACGGGAACAGGTCGTTCCGGCACTGCCGTCCGGACTCGCGGAGGTCATGCACGTCCCTTCCCGCATTTCCGACGGGCTCACCAGTCGCAAGGAATTCGCCCAATGGCTCACCCGACCCGATCATCCTCTCACTTCCCGCGTGATCGTCAATCGAGTGTGGCAGTGGCACTTCGGACGCGGGATCGTTTCCACTCCCAGTGATTTCGGGAAAATGGGGCAGCCCCCTTCTCATCCGGAACTCCTCGACTGGTTGGCGACCGAATTCGTCTCCCGGGGCTGGAGTATCAAGCAACTCCACTATCTCATCATGACCTCGACGGCCTATCAGCGGCAAAGCAACTTCGCACCTCCCGAAAATGTCGCCGCAGACCCCTTGAACCGGATGCTCTGGCGCTTCAATCGCCGCAGGCTCGAAGGAGAAGCGGTCTGGGATTCCATGCACGCCGTCGCGGGAACGATCAATTTGCAAATCGGTGGTCCGCCGGTCATCCCCCCCTTGAACGACGAAGAACTCTCATCGTTGCGGGATCGCTATCGCTGGGTCGTCTCTCCCGATCCGCAACAGCATTCCCGCCGCGGAGTCTACATCGTCAGCTATCGCAATTTCCGCTTTCCCCTCTTTGATGTCTTCGATGCGCCGAACAACGCCGTCAGCACCGCCGATCGGGATGTCAGCACGGTCGCCTCTCAATCGCTCTGGCTGCTGAATAACCGCACCGCCTGGAGGCAGGCCCAGTCTCTCGCAGCCCGAATCCTCCGCGAAAAAAAGGGAGACCCGAAAGATTTTGTGATCCGACTCTGGCAACTCACGCTGGGACGGCCTCCCTCCGACCAGGAGCAAGCGGAAGCCCTGCAGTTGCTGCGGAATCTGGAGACAGGCGGTAACGGGAAATCGCTCGACAATCCTGCCCGTGAATTGGCTTCTCTCCCTGCTCCGCAAGGGGTTGCCTTCACAGCCCTCGCCCTGGCGATGTTTAACCATAACGGATTCCTTTTCATCGATTGAACGAGGTTCAGCCGTGTTCTCATCCACACACTGCGGTCGCTTTGAATCGGTCGCATCTCGACGAGATTTCCTGGCAAAGTCGGCCCACGGTTTCGGTGCGCTCGCCCTCGCTCACCTGCTGGGAACTGGCCAGACATTTTCTCACGCTGAAACGACCGGTCGGATTCTGAATCCTCTCGCTCCCAAGCCCCCCCAATTCCCCGCCAAGGCCAAGCACGTGATCTATCTCTACATGACGGGCGGCCCCAGCCAGGTCGATACTTTTGATCCGAAACCTGAACTGCAGAAGCTCGACGGCCAACCTCTTCCGAAAAGCTTTCAATCCGGAGATATCAAGCTGCAGTTCATGAAGGCGACCGATGGCAAACTGCTGGGGTCCCCCTTCAAGTTCGCGAAACATGGTCAATCGGGGCTCGAAATCTCTGAACTCTTTCCCAAACTGGCCCAGCACGCGGACAATCTCGCCGTCGTCCGCTCCCTCTATCACGATTCCTTCATCCACGGACCCGCGATCAACTTCCTCTGCACCGGTTCCTCACAGGTGGGGCATCCCAGCGTCGGGGCGTGGGTCACGTATGGCCTCGGCTGTGAAAGCGAAAATCTCCCCGCTTACATCGTCATGACTGACGGCGCTTTCCGGGGAGGAAGTGGCATGTATCAGTCCGGATATCTTCCCGCGTTGTATCAGGGGACCGTCATTCGGACCGAAGGGTCTCCGATCCAGAATCTCTCGCTTCCTGCGGGACTTGATCCCGCGCAGCAGCGCCGCCTCCTGGATCAACTCGGCACGTGGAATCAGAGGCACGCCGCCGAGCACCCCGATGACAGCCGCCTTGAAGCCCGGATTACAAATTACGAACTTGCGTTCCGCATGCAGACCGCCGCCCCCGATCTGATGGATCTCAAATCAGAGACCCAAGCGACCCAGGACCAGTACGGCATCGCGGCAGGTCCGACCGCGAAATTCGGAAAGATGTGTCTCCTCGCACGTCGGATGGTGGAACGGGGAGTCCGCTTTGTCCAGCTCATCAACAATGACTGGGACGGTCACGGGGAGTGCGCCAAAAATCATTCCGGCAATGCCGCCGCCACGGATCAGCCCATCGCCGCACTCATCGCGGACCTGAAACAGCGGGGGTTACTCGACAGCACGCTCCTCGTCTGGTGCGGGGAATTCGGCCGCACGCCGGTCATGCAGGGGAACCAGGGACGTGACCACAGCCCCTATGGCTTCAGCGTCTGGCTTGCTGGGGGAGGAATCAAAGGCGGAAAAGTGATCGGCGCAACCGATGAACTCGGCTTCCGCGCGGTCCAGGACAAGATGCACGTGCACGACCTGCACGCCACTATGCTGACCCTCCTCGGCCTCGATCACGAGAAGCTCACCTACCTCTTCGAAGGCCGTAATCGCCGTCTCACCGACGTCGGTGGCGATAACGAATTCTCCGCCCTCCTGACCTGATTTCCGCGGGGGACAAATCCGTCGAACAAAGTTTCGGCGCAAGATCGCCATCCCGCGGCGAGGCAGCCTCGGCCATACCAAGCGTTCATCAAGGTCCGTCCCGCGGGGCGGACTACTCCTTGCCGGCCGCCGCCTTCTTCATCGCTTCCCCCAGCTTTTTGATGTCTTCCGGGGAAAGTTTGGGCGGATCGATGTTAAGCGTGATTTTCTTGATCTTGCCTGTGAAATTGAATGGCGACTTGTAGTCCTCGTCGTTCACGCTTGTGAGCGTATCAGAGCCGATGTCCATCCCCTCGTCGAGGTTGAGCATGAACGGAATGGTATGTTCCATATCTTGCCGTGCGACTTCTTTGCCGTCGACCTTGAGGATGCCGGTGCCCCCTTGACCCACGCCGGAAGGACTACCGTACTTAAGCGTTCCCATCCCCAACCCTTTGTACTTGAAATCGAACTCAAGGACATGTCGCCCAGCGGTCAATGCCTCCCGGCCTTCCCACTTGATGCGTTTCAGGTCAACCAGGTTCCAAAGGAAGACCGGCTTCCCCTTCAGCAGGTAAAATCCCCAACCCCCGAAGCGTCCCCCCTCGGTGATCATCATCCCCTCGGCTCCGCTCGCCGGAATCTCCACATCCGCCTTGATCGTGTAAGAGGTATTCAGAAGTGACGGCGCATCGCCAATCGGGACCCCCGTCAGAGGCCGCGTCCAGGTGAACTGGGTACGCCCCGCCGTGAGGCTGGGCCGGGGGGTCAGAAGCCGGTCGATGTAGGAATCGTCGATCGGCAGCACCTGGTACTTCTTCGCTTCGACCATGAACATGGCCTGAAGCTCTTTGAGCTTCTCAGGATTCTTGTCCGCGAGATTCGTGGATTGCGAATAATCGTTGGTCAGGTCGTAAAGTTCCCACGGGTACTCCATCACGCTTTCCTTCGGAGCAGTCTGGACCCAAGGCGGCCGCATCACCTTCGTGCATGCGAACCAGCCTTCGTGATAAAGCGCTCGGTTACCGAACATCTCAAAGTATTGGGTCTTGTGGGCCGACGGCGCGTTCGCATTCTTGGCGTCAAATGTGTACATCATGCTGACACCCTCGATGGGGCTTTGCTTGATGCCGTCCACCACGTCAGGCTGCTTGATCCCACTCGCCTCCAGAATTGTCGGCACGACGTCGATGACATGGTGGAACTGATGACGGAGGCCCCCCTTGTCCTTGATGACCTTGGGCCAGGAAATGGCCATACCTTGGCGAATTCCCCCCAGGTGCGAAGCCACTTGCTTGGTCCACGGGAACGGTGTGTCGAACGCCCATGCCCAGGCCACGGCCATGTGGTTATATGTCCGATCGGTGCCCCAAACATCGTAGAAGTTCTTGAGTTGTGCCTCGACCGGAACCTCTACGCCATTGAACATCGCGATCTCATTCGGCGTGCCGACCAGCGTACCTTCGGAACTGGTGCCGTTGTCCCCGCAAATGTAAATGATGAGCGTGTTGTCGAGCTTGCCCATGTCCTCGACAGCCTGAATCACGCGGCCGATCTCGTGGTCCGTGTAAGCGGCATAGGCGGCGAATACCTCCACCTGGCGGAGATACATCTTCTTCTCATCGGCGGTGCACTGGTCCCAGTCCTTGAGCAGGTCTTTCGGCCAAGGGGTCAACTTGGCGTCTTTCGAGATCACGCCGAGCCGCTTCTGGTTCTCAAAGATCGTCTCGCGGAGCTTATTCCAGCCTTGGTCGAACAGGTGCATTTTGCCGATCTTTTCCACCCATTCCTTCGTCGGGTGGTGCGGCGCGTGCGTCCCGCCAGGAGTATAGTGAATGAAGAAAGGCTGCTCCGGATTGAGGGCATTGATGCTGTTCATGTAGTCGATCGCGTCATCGGCCGTGGCTGTGGTCAGGTTCCAGGTTCCCGGCGCCTTCCCCTCAAACGGATAAATCTGCGTGGTATTGCGGAACAGATTCGGCTGCCATTGGTTGGTGTCCCCCCCCATGAATCCGTAGAAGTATTCAAAGCCCATGCCGATCGGCCACTGGTCGAACGGTCCGTTCTGACTGGTCTGGTACGAGGGTGTGTTGTGCTCCTTGCCGAACCATGCGGTGCGATAACCGTTGTCCTTCAGGATGCGGCCGATAGTGGCCTTGTCCTTGGTGATGATGCTGTTGTAGCCGGGGAAGCCTGTCGAAATCTCCGAGACAACGCCGAAGCCGACCGAGTGATGGTTGCGACCGGTAATCAGGGCCGCACGCGTTGGCGAGCAGAGGGCCGTGGAGTGGAAATTGGTGTATCGCAGACCGTTCTTGGCGATACGGTCCAGGTTCGGCGTCGGAATCACCCCGCCGAAGGTGCTCGAAACGCCATACCCGGCGTCGTCGGTCATGATGAGCAAAACATTCGGCGCACCCTTGGGCGGAACCACACGCGGCGCCCAATACGGCTTCGACGCGGCGGTCGTCTCCTGGATGACGCCGTCGAACTTCGGATCCGGCGGCGGCAGTTGAGTGCCGGAGATGGATCCGGTGGCGCTGGGTGAACCAGGTGTATTAACGACCTGCTTCACTCGGGGAGATGAATCGGTTTTGCCGTTATCGGCCCCCCAGAGTGATGACACGGTGCCCGCCGCCACGGCAAAGCCAAGCAGCCCTCCCAGGACCAGCATGAGCAGGCCCTGGCATTTCATGCATTTCAACATTAGTGATGCCCTTGTTGTGCAGGTAATCGAATCGAGCGGTGCCCATTCTCACGGGCCAACCGCCTGCTCTACCCAATTCAAATTAAATGACCGTTGAGCCCCGGGGGATCATCTTACGTATTACTAACGAGATAGCCTTGGCCGCGCATGATTTTGACCCGACTCGCGCGTACCTGGCAGAGGGGTTGCTGCGATGCTGGAAGAATGCCCTGGACAATACGGCCCATCTTTGAACTGCGAACTGCAGTCTAGAAGACGTCCCCCCGTCGCCGCAATTAAAAAAGCCCTTTGGCCTGCTGGCCAAAGGGCTTCTCGCGAAAGATAGTCGGGCTGGCGGGATTTGAACCCACGACCTCTTGACCCCCAGTCAAGCGCGCTAGCCAAGCTGCGCTACAGCCCGAGCCGTCCAACAAACCGTTTCCGGTCCCCTGAACTGGATGAGATACTGGCAGATTTCGCGAAAAATGTCCACCCTGCCTCCCCTGCTTTTTTTACGCGGTATTTTCAGGCGTGGAAACGATTTGCAACCGGTTTCCTGGCTCGGCGGCGGCGGAGTAACGGGCTATTCACGGGCGTCCTTGAGCCACAGGCCGCCGTCCACCAAGAGCGTCGTGCCGGTGATGTAGTCCGCATCCTCCGAGGCGAGGAAGGCCGCCGCCCGGCCAATGTCTTTGGGGGTTCCCAGACGTCCCCACGGAAGCCCCGCCCCGGCGGTCGCCATCACCTTGTCACCAAAGGCTTCATGCTCGCCGGGGGTATCGATCCACCCCGGTTCGATGACATTCACATTGATTTTGTGCGGCAGGAGTTCCGCGGCGATCGTAAACGCCATGTTGTTCAGCCCGGCTTTTCCGGCGTTATAGGCGACGCTGTTCGCATACGGAATGCGGGAGTGGACGCTGGAGATGAAGACGATTTTACCCCCTCGTTTTCGCTCGACCATATGCCGCGCGACGAGTTGGCTCATGTGGAAACCGCCAACCAGCACGCCGTCGAGAACCTTGTCGAAGGTCTGCGGATCGAATTCCAGGAAAGGGGCACGGCGAGAATACGCGGGGTTGCTGACAAAGATGTCGATATATCCCAGGGAATCGATCGCCTGCTGCACCACCTGTTCGCAGGACTCGCGGTTGAAGACGTCCCCCGGGATACAGGCCGCCTGCAGTCCCAGGGCCTTGATCTCGGCGACCACTTTCTGAGCCTGTTCGGAATCGGTCCGGTCATTGATGGCGACGTCGGCCCCGGCCCGGGCAAGTTCTATCGCACAGCCATAGCCGATTCCGCGGGCTGCGCCGGTGACGAATGCTTTTTTGCCGGAGAGCTTCATGCGTCTGGTTCCTCATCAATGTGACCGTGGGCAAATTTCGAGTGGGCTTATTATGGACGTTTACGGGGCAGGCGTCGAGGCTGGGGAATCTGTCCGGTGAGTCAGATTCGTTTTGAAAAAAGATCAGCCGGAAATCCGGGTGCCCCCACGGAGGTCTCCAGGATGACGCAGGTGCAATCCCCCGCCTGAACCGACGGAAACGTGGCGAGGAGCAGAATCAGGCCGGATTGCTTCGCACGGATTTCTTCAGCCACGTCACCGCACGCGGTGAGAATCTGTCCCAGCAGATCGCCGGATTGAACCGTTTGATCGAGTCTCACTGCAGGCTGAAAGTACCCGGCACACGACGCATTGTAGTTGATCTGCAGATGTCCCGACTGCGGGCGGGAGTCCTCCACGACATGCTTCACGCGCGAGATCGGAAGATCTCGCGAGATCATGCCGAGAGAGCCCATGACGTTCAGGCAGCCATCCACATAATCCTGGACCCCTTCCGGGCGGCAACCCCCTCCTCCCCCATGTTCGCAATAGATCGCGGGAACGCCGGCATCCCGCGCGACGGAAAGAGAACGGCCGTTCAACTCCGCGGACGTTCCCCAGATGATCGGGAGGTTGAAGGCATGGGCCATACGGCGCTGCGCCCCCAGAACTGCCGGGTCGGAGTGGAGCATGTAACCCGCCAGAGGAGAGATCGTGAACCGCGTCCCTCCGGTGTGCAGATCGATATAGAAATCCGTCTGCCGGATTCGTGCGGATAGTTCCGCGGCGATCTGCTCGGTAACGCTACCTTGCGGGTTGCCGGGACAGGTACGCGCCAGATCGAGACCATCTTCGCCAGTCCTCTGCCCCCGGGCGAACGCAGGCTCATTTACCATCGGGATCAGAGTCACCCGTCCACACAGTTTTGTGCTGTCCAGAAAAGCCGCGAGAGAACGGATGGCCTGCATCGGCTCAAACTCATCCCCATGCACCCCACCCGTAATCAACAGGTGAGGGCCGGAGGGGGAGCCTGCAAAGACAATCTCTTCCATCCGCTCGCGTTCTCCCCGTTACTTCTTGGTGAGGGGTTGCGGAGAGCCGAGTTCCACTCCCTCTTCGACCGGAGAATCATCCCCGGAAAGAGGAGTCGACTCGGGCAGCGGATCAGCAGACGGCGGCCCCTGCAGCTTCTTGAACTCCTGCAGTTGCTCCGGCGTGAGAACCTGCTTCAGGAGATCCTGATGGGTATGTCGCAGCTCGCGTCGTTTTTCCCGCCGGACGACCCGTTCATCCTTGGAATGTGGACGGGGAGCCTGACGCAGCTCACGGCGCTGCTCCTCGTTTTCCTTGAGCAGGGTTTTGATCTTCTCCCGCTGTTCAGGGGTCAGCTTGAGATAATCGGCGATGCCGTCGTCCTGCAGATTGGAATAACCCCGGATCTGGAACATCAATTGTTCCAGCCGCTGCTTCTGTTGCGGGGTCAGGATGTCGTTCACTTCCGCCTGATATTTCTGGAACAACGCTGTGGAGCGTTCCTTCAACTGAGCCATCGCCAGGGCGCGGACTTGTTCCGAGGAGGCTGCCGTCTTCGCCTGTTGGAAATCGGCCCGGACCTTATCCATCAAGGCGTGAATCTTCTGTTGCTGTTCCGGGGTGATTTTGAGGTCCGAATTGCCCAGCAGTTTCATCCAGGAATTGACCGGATCGGCCTCTTCCTCAATGGCATCAGGTTTGGCGACCGTTTTATCCGCAGTCGGCTTTTCAGGCGTCGTCTTGCCGACAGCATCGTCCGCAGTGAGATTGCTCACGCTCACCAGAATGAGCAGAAAACCCATCAACAGGGCCGTAATGTGGGATCGCATGGTGTAACCCTCCTCGCAGTCTGTGATCGCATCCGTTGCGTAATATTGCAAGTATCGCTTCCGCAGTCTATTTGGGCAAATCCCGGGCCAGATTGATTCAAAATCGAACGACAAGCCACCTGCGATATTGTACGCTGAAAGACCAATCCACAGGAGAACCGTATGGTCAAGACCCCCGAATTCAAGGTCATTCCCGATGCCTCGGAAATGCAGACGCTCGAGCGCGATTTGCGTTTTCATCCCGCGCGAAACCCTGCTCCCAAAGTCCTCTCGCCGGAACAGATCGAAACCTTTAATTCCGAGGGATTTCTGAAGGGCTTCCGGGTCTTCTCTCCCGACGAAATCGCCTCAATTCGCTCATATTTCGACGATTTACTGGCGCGAACGATCGCGGCCGGGGGAAACAGCTATTCGATCAGCACGGCCCATCTGAAATATGGCCCGGTGTGGGATATTCTGACCAATCCCCGAATTGTGGCTTACGTACGGGATCTGTTGGGCGACAACGTCGTGGGGTGGGGTTCGCATTTCTTCTGCAAGATGCCCGGGGACGGTAAGCGGGTCGCCTGGCATCAGGACGCCAGTTATTGGCCCTTGTCCCCTTCCAAGGCGGTGACTGTCTGGCTGGCGATCGATGACGCGGATGTCGAAAACGCCTGCATGAAGTTTCTTGCGGGGTCGCATCATTTCGGACATTTAACGTATCGCCCCAGCACGCCGGAAGAACATAACACGCTCGATCAGACGGTGGAAAATGTCGAGCAGTTTGGGACGCCGGTCTGCGACGAACTGCAGGCTGGCGAAATCTCCCTGCACAGTGACCTTTTGCTGCACGGGTCGGAAGCCAACACGTCGACCCGCCGAAGATGCGGTTTGACCTTGCGTTACTGCTCCATGGACGTCCGTGCGGGGATGGACTGGAACCAGAAAGGGGTCTGGCTGGCAGGACAGGATGAAAGCGGCCACTGGCACAACGCCCCCCGCCCCGCATCGGACTGAGCAAAGCGCCTGACAAAATGCGGTTGGTGATCACGTCCGAACTCCGACTTCATCAAATCGCAGTTCATCCAGAGCAGTTACTGAACCGCTCGCAATTTGCGAACCGCTCAAAGAGTACAGTCCGCAGGGAAGCTGATCTGCTTCAAGGCGGCGGCCGCCACCGGAGCGGGGCAAGACCAGACTAGGAAGAAGCGGCCTGGCGGATCCACCGCTCGGCCGGATGCCCCTGCACATATCCCGCTCCCTTGGAGGCGATCATGACCGCCTGCGTGGTCCGCAGGACCAGGGAATTGGCCTGGCCGCGCATCGTGTCGGTTTGCTGAGGCGGAAGATCACTCTTTCCGGCAGCTTCCAGCAGTTCCTTCACCAGGGCATTGCACTCCATCACCAGAGGATCGACCGCCGGTTCAAGCTCAGGTCGGCGGAGCGTCTCCTGCTGCAGGAACTCCAGCGCAGCCCGGCTCAACCCCAGCGCCAGAGTCGTCGTGGAAAGCCCCCCTGCTCCACCCCCGGTCTTTTTCAACACCTGGGGCGTCGGAGGAAACAGGAATTGATCCGCAGCGAGAGTCACATTTTCCAACGAGACCGAACTGGTGGCGGAACCGGTCAGTGCGAGCAATTGCGCAGAGGGATGGATCTGAACTCCGTGGTGATTCGTGGGGAGTGCGACCAGAAGCTGATCCCCATTTGTCAGGACTCCTCCGGTCACAATCACGTCCGCGTGTGATGCACCGCTGACCCAGGGGACTTCTCCCCGCATGAGATAATTCCCTGCGGAGGCCGGTTCGGCGGTGACGATCGGTTGCTTGAGATATTGGCGGGACGTGGTGAGATGAGAGATGCCGACAGTCGCGAACATCTCGCCGCGCGCCAGCCGAGGGAGCAGGGATTGCTTTAGGGAATCATTGGAACTGCAGGCAACACGCTGGACGGCCGCATTCCGCTGCGTCAGGACAAAACAGGTCAGCAGACAGGCCTGGGACAGCGCCAGATAATGCAGGAGTATGTCGTTCTTCGTCTCGGGGACCCCGCCGTATTCAGCGGGAATCCCCAGGCGGAGCGTGTCTGTCTCCCTCAGGATGTCCAACTGCGGACCGGGCCAGACATTCTCAGCAGAAACCGGTCGGGAAAGCTCGGCAATCCGTTGGCAGGCGGCTTTCAGAGAATCGTCAATCGGCAGGGAGACCAGCGGAACGGTCACGCTTCAATATCCTCCGACGATTCTCTGAGACGCTGGCAATATCACGGTTTCAAACTTAATCCGGGAGCTCTTTGACCTGCTTGGCGATGATCTTGCCGGCGGCCTTGATCAGCCCTTCGTTGAACTTCGCGTCAATCACGACCTTGTCCGCGTCGCGGGTCATGGAGAACGCGAGTTTGTCATCCGCGGAGTTAATGGCGTCGACGATCGCCTTGCGTTGCGTTGCGTCCCCCTTTTTCTTCCGGCTCTGGAATTTGTCTACAAGAGTCGCCAGCTTCGAGACCTTGCCGTGCATCAGGATAGGAGCGAGGGGCTTATCGGCGGGCTTGGCACTCTGCTCGATAGCCTGCTTGAGCGCTGCGGTCCCTCCTTCTCCGATGGAATACCAGATCGCGTTCTGACCGGTGGCGAGATGGAACACCGCATCCTTCCCGAAGACATCCAGCAATTCGGCCTGGTCCGCCGGAATCTTGATGGAGTGAATGGCGACGTCTCCGACCTTTTCAATGTCGAATTTGACCTCCGCGTCCCCCTTGTGCTTTTCGAGAGAGGCACGGATCGCGGCGCCGTTCAGCTTCAGGCCACCGACTGCCACCTGCTTGTCCGTGCCGGTGACATTCACAAAGGTGTCCAGAACTTTCGCCTTCACCACTTCCTCCACAATATCATTCATGACGTTGGAGACCGTGGTGGCGTGCTTCTTCTGACTGTCGGAAAGTTCCTTGTCCTCGCCGATTTCCTTGAGGGCGATCGGGTGGGCCAGTTGCGCCATTTCCCGGATGTTGTCTTGGCGGAGTTGATCCAGCGGGAAGTTCACGTGCAGGCTGAGGGGCTGGTCTTCGGCATGAGGCACGCCTGAGAAAGTCCCGGCGACTTTGCCGAGTTCATCCACGCTCCCCGCCAGTGGGGTTCCGGCCAGTGCCTGCAATTCCAGGTGCAATGAGGCATTTTTCTCCGGGACCTTGGTGAACCAGTTCAGGTGGATGCGAGCCGCTTCGACATAAAAGCGGGTCATCTCCTCCATCTGCTGTTCGACCCACTTCTTGCGAAGTTTGAACCGCTCGGGATCTTCCCCCTTCTTGGCGACGATTTCCGCCAACAGGTTCTTGGAGGCTTCGTCCATCGCCTGCTTGCGATCGGACTGTCCCGCAATATCGCTCAGGATGCTGACGGTGATGTCCGCATCCTGTCCTTTCAGGGAGGCCAGCTTCGAGGCGGGAACGAATGTCTTTTCCAGGCCATCCCGATCCTCGGCGAAGCAGGCGTGATCTTCGATAATGCGCATGTAGCCGCTGAACGCCCCGGAGACGCGGTACAGTCCCATCTGCCCGCGGACTTCCTTTGTTTTCACGTCGAGATTATTGATGTTCTTGAGAAAGGCGTCCTTCTGGGCCGGATCGAGCGGAAACTGCCACAGCTGTTTGAAGCTCGTGTTACCGTTGTTTTCCTTGCTCAGTTGAATCCGTCCGACAATCGGAGCCTTGCGGTTGGTGCCGATGACGAAGCCATCCATGTAATCGGAGAGCTTTTTCCAGGATTTGTCGTCGCCGGAGGTTTCCAGGACCATTTTCAGATCCGAGTAAAGTTCATCCACGCCGGATTGCAGGATCGTGATCCCCTGCTCTCCCCCTTCCTGGGCATGAAGGTGGAAGCCACTGATGGCCAGCGTTGCGAACAGCAGTCCCTGGAAAACTCTTTTCACTCTCTCTGCTCCTTCGGGAGTTGATTTGTCGACTTGGGCACGGCGCTTTCGCTCGCGTGCCTCGAAATGATCGAATACGTGACGTCGTAGCGTAAGTTTCGGGGGTCTTCTCTTATCGGCCAGATCGAAAGTTCGCTGTTCGAGCGAAGGGCTCGATTCAAGGGGAAAAAAATGTTCCTTTCTCTTTCGCCGGTACAACAACATCTGTCGTGACGAACGGACCCGAGAAAATCGACTTCATGTTTCCAAAGTCAGGTTCAGGAAGAACTTCCACTTCCCTGGCGGACATTAAAACGGCACATCCGTCATAGGGCGAATTTCGTGCCGATTTTATCCGGATCTCCCAGTCCTGAAAAGCGACGGGGTTTGCGCGAACCTTTAGGACAAATCCAGCAGGACCGGCTTATGGGACAGCCCACGCGCAGCGCATTGGCTGTAGCTGCGAAGTCAGCCGCGGCAAAAACGCGGAAAAATGGTCGATTGAGACAGGACACGAAAACGCCGCTCGTTCTCGCCACGGGAGCCAAACCGGAAAACCTGTCTCAGGTTAGGTGTTTTAGCGGAGAGGATGTGGCCTCATTTCTTTCCGGTCTCAGCCGGAGGGTGGCGAGTCAGTCCCTCCACAATACCTTCCTGGGTATTCAGGCGGATTGTGATCGGCGTGGAGGAAGTTTCCGCGACCTCCCAGGCGATATTTCCCTGCCCCAATGCAATCGCCTGGGCGGAAAGGAGCCGGGCCAATCGCTCCTTCAGATCGGAGCTCGAAATCCGCTGCACCGCTTTGGCGGCTGAGGCTCCAGACTGTTCGCGCATGAGGCGGTTCATCAACCGTGTGATCCAGTAATCTGAATCCTCATTGGTCGCGATCCCGGCGATCAAGGCAATTGCCTGTTCGAATTGCTTGTCCCGGACGGCATGCAGGATCTCCTGCCTTTTGCTCCACAGATACTGGGATGAGATCGTCTTGGGACTGTGTGCGAGGAATGGAGACAAAGGCTGTTGTGGGGTTTCAACCGTAGGTGCTTCCAGGCGGACCATCAGCGCTGACTTCAGAAAGTTCTCGCGGTCCGACAAAGACTCCGCCCGGGACAGACGTTCCACCTCCTGTTTGATCTGCGGAGCAAGCGTTTGGTCCACCAGTTCCCACAGAACCAGCAGTTGCAGAGTTTGCCGGCGTTCGGCAGTCTCCTTCCAGGACGCGATCTGCCGATTCACCTCGCTCGCCTTTCGACGGGCTTCATCGATCGATCCCAGCTTGAACAAAGTCTTCAGCGTTTGTTGGAAACGGGCACTCCCCTGGCTGGAGATTTCCGCCTCGGCATTTCTTAACCGTTCCAGCGAAAACGTCGTCGCTCTCAGGACGGCCAGGCTGTTCTGACCCCATTTCAGCGCCTCGCCGTGTTGGCCCAGCCGACGTTGCACGACCGCGTACTCCGCGTCCGCGAGTGCCTGCATTTCCAGCGGTTCAAAGTCAGGAGGCGTCTGCGCCAGGAAAGTCTTGTAGTCCTGGCTTTTGAATTCCAGCGGCTTGGGAATCGGAAGCGAGGAAAGCGTGGTTTTCGCCCGTTCCAGTAGCGGAGCCGCCGCGTCCTGTTTCCCCTGTCGGAGGAACAAGGAAGCCGTGTGCAGGTCGAGGAGTGCCTGGGCAGCGGGGGGAAGCGACTTGAGATCGTTGCGCAACTGCTCCGCCGCCGGCTCCCCTTTTTCAAGGCCCGTCAACAGCAGCGTGGCTTCGAGAAACGCGATCCCGGATTCCAGCTTGGCGCGAGGAGACTTGGCCTTACCGATCAGTTGGCGTGCTTCATTCGGCAGGTTCTGGTGAATCAGCTTGACGATCGTCGCCACCCGTTGCGGAGATTCCCAGCCTCCGATCATTGAACCCGGGAGCCACAGGTCGATGTCAAATGTCCCGATATCCCGCGCGATCGATTCCGCCGCGGAAACATATCCCGAACCGGTGGCTTGGAGATGTTCTTCCAGCAGCTTGTGAGCCTGCTCGATATCTCCGATCGCTGCCAGCCCGGCCGCGAGTTGAATGGAGAGGTCTGAGGCATCCCGGCCATGTGTGGGGATCTTGGGGGCCAGTTCCAAGGCCTCCTTCACCAGCTTGGCCGCCTCATCTTTTTTACCCTGGGAGTGTTTCAGCCAAGCCAGTTTAATCAGCGGCTCAATCTGATAATGCGGTGTGGCCGAGGCGACGGATTTCAGTTGCGTCAGGAATTCGTCCGCTCTCTTTTCATTTCCCGTGAGGACAAACGCGACCGTCGCCAGCCGGCAACCTAACGCCTTGACTCGGATATTTTCATCGCGCAACGCCAACGCGGAAAGACCATCGAGTGCCTGTTGAACGGTCCGCTCTTTTTCCTCAGCGGGTTTGGGCTTATGCACGGGCCCAACGATGTCTTCAATGACCGGCTCGACATCCTGGGTCGGGGTCGCCGGCACGAACACCGGCGCAGCCGCCGCCTTGGGCTTCTCCTTCAGCACGAACCAGTACGTGAGTCCTCCCCCCGCCAGGACAACTACCGCGACCACCGAGGCAATCAGAGGCGTGTTGCTCTTCTTAACTGCGGGAGCTTCTTGTCGCGTAGCCTGCGGAGGTTGCAGGTTTTTGGGCGCCATGAAGACGGGCGCCATGCACTTGGGGTTGGAGCACCTGACGTCGCGGCCGCGCGCCTGCGGAGGAATGAAACCTGCCGTTTCACACATCGGACAGACAATCGGGTCGGTGAAACGCCCCGTCTGCCGCGGGCTGATGGGAATTGCTTTTGAGGTGTCGTGGACGATCGCGAACGGATCGTCGGAGTCACCAGCCACAGGCGCAGTCGGGCGTGCCGGAGTCTGGGGTTTGGCCGGCGTCGGAGCGGGGGCCGGTTTTGCCGGCAGGGGTCTCGCTTTCACGGGCTTGGAGGGAGTCGGTGTCCGCGTCGCGACTTTCGCGGAGGCGACCGGTTTGCTCTGGCCTGGCTTACCCTTCATGTTGGCGCGCAGAAGGGGCAAATCTCCGCATCATCGTCGAGTACGGATTGTTTGCAACTGGGGCATGTGGGTAACGCCATTCATCACTCCGACAGGGTTTGGACCGTGAATTGTGGTGCAGAAGGAAAAGACCGGCCTGAGGTTCCCGAGCGTGAGCACAATCGGAACGTCCTCAAGAGTTTGCGGATGTCGGATGACCGCCCGGAGGAGAGAGCCTGCCCCGTTCGGCGAGAAACACCTGCTACAACCATTCTAATACCCCGGTTGCTGCCGTTGTAGGTGGCCGGTGCCAGAATGACCTGAAAAAAACGGCAATATCATCGTAAAATCCTCTTCACTCGTCAGGTTTGATTTCGAGACTCATTCGTATAAAATCTCTGGTTTCTCCCTGCGGTTTGGATCGCAGGTCTCACCTCCACCCTGCTCGGGAGGGGGTTCGCTCTCCCGCCTGAAGGGATGTATTTCGTGCCCGTACCCCAAATGCAAGTGGCGGATTCTTCCGCCCGTGCCGATCAGTCTTCCCAAAGGGAACTGATCCTTGTTCTCGATTTTGGTTCCCAGTTCACGCAGTTGATCGCGCGTCGCGTCCGGGAGCAGAAAGTCTTCTGCCAACTGGTCAAGCACAACATCACCGCGGCTCGGATTCGGGAATTGAACCCCAATGGCCTGATTCTCTCCGGCGGGCCGGCCAGTGTCTATCAGACCAACGCCCCCCAGCCCGACCCGGAAATCTTTCAGCTGGGACTTCCCATTCTGGGGATCTGCTACGGGATGCAGGCCAGCTGTCGGGCTTTGGGCTCGGACGTTTCCGCAGGAACCGATCGCGAATTTGGTCGCACCACCCTTCATGTCACACGACACAGCGACTTGTTCGATGGTGTCCCCTCGGAATCCATCGTCTGGATGAGCCACGGCGATCAGGTCCAGGGGCTCAGCGAACAGTTCACTCCGCTTGCGGAAACGGACAGTTGCCCTTTCGCCGCCGTCCAGCATCACACCCTCCCCTTGTACGGTCTGCAGTTCCACCCGGAAGTGTCACACACGGAATTCGGCGGCAAGCTCCTGGGGAATTTCGTCAAGCGGATCTGCGGATGTCGCGGAACCTGGGAGATGAGTTCCTTCATCGAACAGGAAGTCCGCAGCATGCGGGATCGGGTCGGAAAAAACCGGGTGATCTGCGGCTTGTCGGGGGGAGTCGATTCCACCGTCACCGCGGCTCTCCTCTCCCGTGCCATCGGAACCCAGCTCTCCTGCATTTTCGTGGATAATGGGCTGTTGCGCAGTGGTGAAACCGAAGCGGTCAAAGAACGGTTTACACGGCATTTCAAGAGCGATCTGCACGTTGTCGATGCCCGGGATCGGTTCCTGGGGGAATTGAAGGGGGTCACCGATCCCCAGCAGAAGCGCAAGATCATCGGGCGGGTCTTTATCGAGGTGTTCCGCAAAGAAGCGGAATCCATCCCGGACGCCCATTTTCTCGCCCAGGGAACCCTTTATCCCGACGTCATCGAAAGCGGCGCTGCGGCCGACGGTCCCTCCGCCACGATCAAGCATCACCACAATGTCGGCGGACTCCCTGAAGAACTCGGTTTTGAGTTGATCGAACCCCTGCGCGACCTCTTTAAGGACGAAGTCCGGGAGATGGGGGCGCAACTCGGCTTGCCGGAAGAGTTGATCTGGCGGCATCCTTTCCCCGGCCCGGGACTCGGGGTTCGCTGTCTCGGTGAAATCCGGGAAGACCGCCTGCAGACCCTCCGGGCCGCGGACGTCGTCGTTATTGACGAACTTCGCAAAGCGGGGTTGTATCGCAAGATCCAGCAGGCCTTCGCCGTGCTGTTGCCGGTGCAGACGGTCGGTGTCATGGGAGACGATCGGACGTATCAGGATGTCGTCGCGATCCGGGCGGTGCAGACCGATGACTTCATGACCGCCGACTGGTATCCCCTGCCTTATGACATCCTGCAGAGAATCTCCACGCGAATCACGAACTCCGTGCGGGGCGTGAACCGTGTCGTATACGACATCAGCTCCAAGCCCCCCAGCACGATCGAGTGGGAGTGAGACCTGCCTGCATCGACCTTGAATGTATGCAGGTTGGGAAAGATGTTCCGGCAGGAGAAACTGATCCGCTGGCGTTCAGGAAACGGCTTGATCCAGACGCTCCTGCTCTGACGGTCTTGCAAGTGGCACGAATTGCGCATTGGCGGGTATGAATCGGCAGGATTCGCGGCTTGTGATGCCGATGCAATGGACGGCAGCTTTATCTCAAGCCGTCCATCGATCCCACGGAGGGGTCACTATGTCCCGCCCACTCTGCCCGCGTTGTCATTCCAATCCGTGTGTTCCGAAGTCTCAGCGGTGATTCTCTCGTTTTGAGACTCACGTTTCGGGTCTGTGTCCGCTGCCACGACTGCAGCCACAAGTTCAATGCCGCCTGGCATCCCTCCACCGCTGCCGAACTTGAACCCCCCCGCTCCGCGAAAATGCGCCGGTCCGCCTGAGATCTGGCCTGAAATTCATAATTTCAGGCTTGGAAAGGCTTTGCCCCACGAAAGCCCGTCCTGGGAGGCTTGGATGGCCGGAAAACGGCATCCGCTGCCCATTCCACCGTTCGCTTGATTCCCTGCCGGGAAACCGCTACATTCTTCCCTTCGGAAATTGTTTCTGCGGTTATGCTTATCGCGAATTCTCCGCTGGCAAAAGACTCTCGCCCGGGGTCGGAGACTCCCGGACAAAATGCTGAAGAGACTCTGCCGCGGGTTGGCATCGATATATTCTCTGAATATCGAATTTCACTGGATGGAGTGTGGATCGTGACGATTGATAAAACCCTGAAGCGTAAAGGACGCCGGGCCGGTTCCCGGAATGTGCTGAAGCGCGGCGAACGTATTGAACAGATGAAGTCCGAGGAACGCTGGAACGACGGGCGCAGTCCGCTGGGACTTCCCAAGACCCGCGTCGTGAAGCAGACCTTCGGCAAGAAGAAAAAGAAGAAGGCCGAAGGAGGGGATGCCAAGGCCGCCGCTCCCGCGAAGGGTGCCGCTCCACCACGCCAAGGGTGGTGGGAAGAAGTAACACGTCAGGGCGACGCATCCTCGCCTCGACAAGACGATCAAACCGGGATCTCCCGGCTTTTTCGCTCCGATCCGGCGAGGCGGCATCCGTTGGTGAAGGTAGCTGACCGATTCGTTGCGGTGAATTCGTTTGATCGCCTCCCCAGCAGCGGCGCGACCACCACCTTGACGTTGGGCAGCATCTGCTTGTCGGAAAGCGGAATGCTGTTCGTCACCACGATCTGCTTGATCGGAGCATCCCCAGAAGCTGAGGGGCCTGGCCGCAGAAGACCGGGTGCAGTTCCGATAGATCTCCTTCGCCCCGTGCTGTTTGACGACCCGGACCCATGACGATCGAGCCGGCGGTTGTCACCATGTCATCGAACAGCAGCGCGTCCGTCCATCGATCGGACCGCCGATCGGGTTCGCCTGGCGGGTCGTGGTCGCGTTGCTGCGGCGTTTGTCCACGATCATCGGTGAACCGCCGAGCAGTTCCGCATATTGCGAGCGTGATGCTCCCCTCGTCGAGCTGACGATCGTGATGAGGTCGCTGGGGAGTTCCAGCGTTTTGAAGTGAACGCGAGAATCGGAGCGGCATACAGGTGATCGACCGGAACGTCGAAAAACCCCTGGATCACAGGCCGCATGGAGATCCATCGTCAGGACCCGATCCGCCCCCGCGGACTGAATGAGATTGGCAACCAGTTTGGCCGTGATCGGAACCCGCCCGGAGTCCTTCCGGTCCTGCCGCGCGTAACCGAAATAGGGTATGACGGCCGTAATCCGCTCCGCGCTGGCTCGACGGCAGGCGTCCATCAACACCAGCAGTTCCATCAGGTTTTCATTCACCGGTGGGCAGGTCGGCTGCACGATGAACACATCCCGGCCGCGGATGTTTTCATTCAGCTTGATGCCGATTTCGCCATCCGGAAAATTCCAGGACTCCACGTTCGCCACCGAGAGTCCCAGATATTCCGCGATCTCCGCCGCCAGCTCGGGGTGAGCCCGCCCGCTGATGATCGCTAACTGCTCGTAGAGCATGGCATCCTCTGCTGTTTCGGAAGACTTCCCCGTGCGCGCCGCCGTCCTGTCGGATTATCTCACGTTTTGGAACGGTTCGACAATCGTCCCGTCGATCAAATTGGCCCCGGTATGCACGGCCGCATTCGGACCGATCCGGCAATTTGCCCCGATCTTGCACGGGCCGAGGATCGACGTGAACGGGTAGATGATCGTTTCCACTCCGATTTCCGCCCGGGGGTCGATATACGTTTGATCCGGAGCGAGAATCGAGACCCCATTGGACATCAGATAGTCGTAGAATTCCCGGAGCATTTCCTGCTGCACTTCCGCCAGTTGCGGGCGGGTATTGACCCCCATCGCTTCCGAGATCGTCAATTTCTGGCTGGCGATCACCGGCAGTTTGTCCCCCTTGAGGATCGCCGCACAGTCCGTGAGATACAGTTCCCCCTGCTTGTTGTTCGGCTGGATCCGGGATAAGGCTGAGAACAGCGCCTTGGAGTTGAACACGTAACAGCCGACATTGATCTCCTGGATCTTCTTTTCCTCGGGCGAGGCGTCTTTCTCCTCGACGATGCGGAGGAATTCTCCGGTATTCGACCGCACAATCCGCCCCAGGCCGAAATTGTTTTCCGTAACCGCCGTTCCAATGACCGCCGCTGCCGAATTCTGTTCGAAATCGTCCAGCAGAGCCTTCAGGGAAGTGGCCCTCATCAAAGGGGCGTCGCCGGTCAGCACCATGACCGCCCCATCGTGGTTGCGCAGCAGGGATTCGCACATCATCACTGCGTGACCGGTCCCTTTTTGCTCCTTTTGCATCGCAAATTCCACATCCTTGTGATGGGACAGCTTCTGCTCGACCGCTTCCGCCTGGTGCCCCACAATGGCCACAATCCGCTTCGCCCCTGCAATCCGGGCCGCATCCAGCACGTATTCGATCATCGGGCGGCCGCAGACCTCGTGCAAAACCTTGGGGAGGGCGGACTTCATCCGTGTGCTTTTCCCCGCCGCGAGGATGACTGCCACTGGTGCGTCCATTCGTAAGTCCTTTGGAATTAAGGGGGAATTACAGTTTTTCTCCGGTTGGAAGAGCCTCAGTTTCGCTGTTTATCGGGCGTCTCGCAAGGGTGCCGGGGGGAACTGTTTCCACCAAAAACTGGTTGCTGAGAGACCGTTTTAAACATGAAAATGCTGGGATTCAGGGGATGGCCTGAAATCTGCTGAAACTCCTTTCCGGGAAAGGTGGTATACGTGTAATTCGGTGCTTTTTCCCGATTTCGGCCCCCCTGCTCCTTCCCGCTCGAAGAAGGATTTTTCCATGCGCAGCGCTTTAAAAACGTTCAGAACGTTCAAAACTTGGCTGATCGTCGTCGGGTTTTCGCTGGCCTGCCAGGGGGGGCTGCTTCACGCCGAGCCGATGAAGCTCAATGAAGTTTCCGGCAATGCTCGCTGGGTCGTGCATGTCGATTGCGACGCCATCCGTGCCTCGACGGTTGTGCAGAGAGCACACGAGAAGATCAAGTAGGCACCCCCAGCTTGAAACCCATCTTCTCGCCTTGGTCAAGGGCTTCATCGGGATGAATCCCCTCATGGATGTGCAGGGACTCACGTTTTATGGTCCCGGCTACGGCAAGCACCAGGGGATCATGATCGTCCATGCGAAATTTTCCCCCAGTCATCTGCAGGGTTTCATCCTTCCTGAAGGATCGTAGATTCAAAAGGCCGGCGATGGAATCGAAATCCATACTTGGACCCATCAGCATCACCACGGTCCCAGGCTGACCCCTGTTGCCGCGTTGATTGAAAGCAAAACCCTCATTGTAGGCAGCGATGTCGAAACCTTGAAAAAAGGGCTCGAAGTTCTGAAAGGGAAGGCGCCCGGCGTAAGAGAAGGATCCCCACTGGCCGGAAACATCCCCCAGGGAACGACCGTTTTGGCCCGTCTGGCGGCAGTGAACGAGATTCCCACGCGGCATAAACACCCTCTCCTCACGCAGACGGAATCGTTCCGGTTTGTCGTCAGGGAAAATGAAGGGGAATCTTTCTTCCGCATGCGTTCCGTGATGAAGAACCCTCAGGTCGTCGAAGAGTTGAAAACGGTCCTGAATGGCGTTCAATGGCCCGGATTCACGCCGGCGATGACCCGGCTAGAAAACAAATCGCGGAAGCGATCAAAATTAAGACCGAACAAAACAGTCAGCTTTCCTCTGGAGTGCGCTGCGGATCGGGTCTGGGCATAGATCGAATTGCACGCCCAGCGGATCGCTGAGCATCTGGCCCGCCATCACCAGGGCAGGCATCGTCCCGGGGAAGGGCATCCTCATGGCCCCGGCCGAGAGACCGGCCAAACCCAAACAGAAACCCTCAGTGGAAGATTTTCCACCAGGTGGAAGATTTCTAGACGGAGGGTTTTCTGATCCGATCCTGAACCACAGCGTGTGGGCCAACTGTCAGAACGAACAGGCCACCGGATAAAACCGGGGCCTGTTTGCTCCGGGACGAGAAGTGGACGTGCGCAACCCCACGTGTCTCTGGGGGAGCAGGACGGGGAATTTCACGTGGCGGACGCTTCAGAGAACGCCGAAACGTGCTAGAATGCTCCCTCCCTATAACAGCCTGAAACTGGGATGTTTCGGGCCAACCTCGATTTATGGGGTTTGCGTTTTCAAGAGACGGAAAGAGATCGAACTGTTATGGAAAACAAGATGGAGAAAATCGTCTCCCTGTGTAAACGGCGGGGATTCATTTTCCAATCTTCCGAAATCTACGGCGGGAGCAATGGATTCTGGGACTATGGTCCGCTCGGCGTGGAACTGAAGCGCAACGTCAAGGACGCTTGGTGGCGGGACATGATCACCCTCCACGATAGACGGTAAATCCCCCCGGTCCCTCCAGTCGTTCCAGATGGTGGGGATGGAATTCCGCGGCGGTCATGCATCCGCAGGTCTGGAAATGCTCCGGACACTACGACCTGTTCCACGACTTCATGGTCGACTGCCGTGAATGCAAAGCCCGCTTCCGGGCGGATCACCTCAAAACCAGCGAATGCCCTCTCAAGCCGAGCAAACATCCCGGCGAACACGACAAATGCTCGCTGACCCCTCCCCGCAGATTCAACCTGATATTTCAAGACGCTGACCATCGGCGGCTCTCCGGGAGAGGAAGGAACGGCCTTCCTGCGTCCGGAAACCGCGCAGGGGATGTTCGTCAACTTCAAGAACATCGTGGACAGCAGCCGGGTAAGTGCCGTTTGGTGTGGCCGGGTCGGAAAGAGTTTCCGGAACGAGATCACGCCGCGCAACTTCACATTCCGCTCCCGCGAATTCGAGCAGATGGAGAATGGAATTCTTCTGCCCGCCGAATGGGTCGCAGGCGTGGTACAAGTATTGGCGCGACCGCCGGTTTGCCTGGTATCTGAAGCTCGGGCTGAGCCAGGAGAGCCTGATCCTCCGCGATCACAGCCAGGAAGAACTGGCCCACTACTCCGTCGGCACCGCGGACATCGAATACCTTCCCGTTCTGCGAACCGGGAACGTATGGCGAACTGGAAAGGGTCGCCCACCGTGGAGACTTCGATCTCCGTTCTCACATGGAAGGCAAACTGGTGCAATCCCGAAGGACTGGTCGTGGAAAAACTTCCCGATGGCTCTCTAAATACCGGGGCAGCCGGACGGGATATGGTCTATTTCGACGATCAGACCCGCGAGCGGTTCATTCCGCATGTCATCGAACCTGCGGGAGCGGATCGTGCGACGCTCATTCCTGTGTGAAAGCCTATCATGAAGATGAGCAGCCTGAGGAGAGATGCAGACCCGCGTCGTCCTGAAGCTGCATCCCCGCCTGGCTCCGACCAAAGTCGCCGTGCTGCTGATCAAGAAACAGGGAATGCCCGAGATCGCCGCGGATCTGTATCGTGAATTCAAGGCCGCCGGCATCACCAATACCTATGACCAGCAGGCCGCCATCGGACGGCGTTATCGCCGCCAGGACGAAATCGGTACCCCTTGGTGCGTGACGGTGGATGGTCAGACGCTCGAATCAGACCGTCACGTTGCGCGATCGGGATTCTCTGAGCCAGATTCGAATTCCGGTGAAAGAACTGGTCTCCGAAATCGCTAGTCGGTTGCGCGCCTGAGAGGGCGAAGAGAGGTCCTCGCGCGATGAAATTGGCTCTCAGTCAGACCTGCACGATGACGACCCCGCTGGAGGAGGATTTTTCCGCCTGCGCGGATGCCTCCGGGGCGGCGGTCGAACTCTGGCTCACAAAGTCGAAGAGTATCAAGACACACTCCCTCCCGTGCTGGCCCTGGCCAGAGCGCAGCCTCTCTTTCGCAGCGGGGGCGCTCAGGGGAGGGATTCTTTTCGCCCGGGAGAAGCTCGAAAAGCGGCGTGGGAGCTGTTTGAACAAAGGCTCGATCTCTGTCGCGATCTCGGCGTGCCGACGCTGATCGTCGTCCCCGATCCTCCGCAGGTCCAAATGGAGGAAATCCAGCCTTGAGGCAGGTGTCGCTTAAGCGGGCGGGGCAAGAGGCGGAAAAACGGGGAGTCCGCCTGGCTCTGGAGTTTCAGGCTAAGGGGACGTTTCTGAACAATCTGGAGACGGCCGCCTCTTTTATTCTCTCCGTGGAACAGCCAAACGTCGGCCTCTGCCTGGACGCGTTCCCGCTTCTTCACCGGCCCCAGCAAATGCGAAGACCTCCAATATCTCAACCGGGACGAATTTGTTCCACGTGGAACTTTGCGACCTGGCAGATACTCCCCGCGAACTCGCAACCGATTCGCACCGCATTCTCGGGGGATGGAGATTTTCTCCCACTCTCCTCAATCGTGGCGCGTTGCCGAAATCGACTACCAGGGATACGTCTCTCTGGAGACCTGGAACCCGACGTTCTGGCAGATCCCGGCGCAACGGAGTCTGCGAAATCGGGATGACGGCATTGCCGTCGCTGTGGGAATGGCGAGCCGGGAGCGCAAAGCCTGACTGAGCCCACTTTCCGGTCATCTCATTTCACCCGCTTGCCGAGCAGAAACACCGCTTCCACAGAACCCGGAAACGTCACCCCCTCAAACGGCGACCACCCGCATTTGGTTTCAGATCCTCACGCCGAATCGTCACCGGACGCCGCATGTTGGCGAGACCGTCAGTGACGCGGTGTATCCGGGGGCAATCCGGCCGAACTTGCGCGGCGTGATGTTGCGGATTCGGCGAAGTTCCCCGGGATTCTCGCAGCGAACAAAGCCGCCTGTTCCGGCGAAAAGCCTTCGCTGGCGATCAGCCAGGTGACAAACAGACCATACGTATCGAGATGCGGCTGCCCGGAGATCCCCCGCTCGTTTTCTTCGCGAGTATGCGGAGCGTGATCGGTGGCGAGGTAGTCCAGCGTCCCGTCCCGCAGCGCCGCGCAGCATCGCCTCCCGATCGGTAACTTCGCCGCGCAGCGGATTCATCTGCATCCACCCCGGTTGGCCGGGGTGATGTCGGTCGGTCGTATACAAATGGTGCAGCGTCAGCTCGCAGGTGACCTGGGCCATAGACGCGTATTTCCCGAATCAGAGGGAGCCCTTCTCCGACGGAGTAGTGACACAGCTTCCCCGTCAGGTCGTACTTCTCAATCATCCGCAGGGCAGATCGCGTCGCGGAAACTACCCAAACCGCAGGACGGCGATCCTCGTGCAGCGCGGCTCCCTTGTGTTGCTCCATCAATTCTGGGTCTTCGCAGTGAAAACTGACCGCGCAGCGGTAGTGCTGCAACGTCTCTTCGATCTGGGCGAGTGAGGTGAAGAACAGGTCGCCGACGCTGTGCCCCATGTAGGCTTTATAGGGGACCGGGAAACTCAAGAGGCGGGTGCCGGGGCCGATGCCCGCATAGAGTGTGTAATGCACGGGCAGATGGTGTGACTCGACCAGGGCCTGCTTGTCCCGGTAAGTGGCATCGTTAATCGGGGCACAAGGGTTATTCGGCATATCGGCGACATGCACGACACCCCCTGCTCCGCTGCCGCCGCCGCGGTTGGCCAATCCTCATTGTACAGCTCCTTGCCGGAACGGTCTTCCGGGCATGGACCATGAATGTCCCCATCCCGGCAAGATCAGGCAGTCCTCGGAGAAGGTGAGATCCGCCTCTCCCCGAGCAGGGCCGACATCGACGATCGTCTCCCCTCGATCCGAATCTGTCCGGAGGTAATTCCTGCGGAACTGACGAGCCTTCCCGAAACAATCATGGCGGGTGTTTTTTCCTGAAAAATGAGGGGAATCGTGCGGGGAATTGCATTCCCCAGCGCCCCAGCATACGCTAAGGATCTTCCTGCAACCATCAAAGTTTTCCGATGCTTAAACGCCCGGATTTTCCGCAGAAGGAGTCGTATCGTCATGCCGTATCGCAGCCGTCCCCTGATTTGGTCGCTCACCTGTCTGTTGTTGTTGGGATCGTGGTGGGGTGCTTCAGCGGTGAACGGAGCGGAACTGGCGAATACCGCCTCGCGGGTTCTCCCTGCGGGACAACTGCCGGATGATGCCCGCCTCAAGCCCTTGCGCCTGCTGCGGGATAAGGAACATCCCTGGAATCCCCCCCAGACGAAGGAAGCCTGGGAGAAGGAAGCCCAGTTGGTGCGCGAGCAGATTCTGGTGAGTACCGGCCTCTGGCCGATGCCGGAAAAGGCCCCGCTGAAACCGGTCATCCACGGCAAAATCGATCGGGGAACGTACACCATTGAAAAGGTCTACTTCCAGAGCCTCCCCGGCCACTATGTCACCGGAAATCTGTACCGCCCCAAGAAGATCGACGGCAAGGCTCCCGGCATTCTTTCCCCGCACGGTCACTGGCGCGACGGACGTTTCCATCAGGCGACTGAGAAAGAGATCGCCGACCAGTTCAAACTCAAGGCGGAAGAATTTGAGTCCGGAGCGAAACATCCGGTCCAGGCTCGGCATCACCGCCTGGCGAAGATGGGCTGCATCGCGTTTCACTATGACATGGTGGGCTACGCCGACAGCAAGCCGATTCCTCACGGCAACGGTTTTGCCGACGTGGATGGCGAACTGTGGCTGCAGAATGCAATGGGCCTGCAGACGTTCAATTCCCTCTGTGCGCTCGACTTCCTGATGTCGCTGCCGGATGTGGATAAGGATCGGATCGGCGTCACGGGACAGAGCGGTGGCGGAACGCAGACCTTTATCCTCTGTGCCATTGATCCCCGTCCGGTTGCGAACTTCCCCGCCTGCATGATCTCCACGAACATGCAGGGAGGCTGCACCTGCGAGAACTGCTCCTACCTGCGGCTGGGGTTGAACAACGTGACGATTGCGTCCCTGTTCGCTCCCAAGCCGATGGCCATGAACGCCGCTCACGACTGGACCATCGATATCGAAACCAAGGGACTGCCGGAGATGAAACAGATCTACGGCCTCTATGGCAAGCCGGAGAACGTCGCGGCGAAATGCTTCCCGCAGTTCGGGCACAACTACAACCAGCCGGCCCGGGAACTGATGTACAACTGGTTCAACAAGCATCTGCACCTGAACCAGCCCGAACCGGTGAAAGAGGAGCCGTTCGAACCGGTTCCCCCGAAGGAACTGTCTGTCTGGGACGCAGAGCATCCGCTTCCCGCCGACGCACTGGTCGCCCCTGCCCTGCGTGCGAACCTGAAAAAGAAAACGCAGGAGCATCTTGCGGCCCTGCTCCCCAAGGATGAGGCGGGAGTGAAGAAATACAAGCAGGAAGTGGGACCTGCTGCCCGCGTGCTACTGGGCGGAGGCTATCTGACTCCGGAACAGATCTCCAAGAAGAAGTACGATCAGAAGATTAACGAGGATGGGACGCTGATTCTGAAAGTCGGTTGTCGTCCCAATGCTACGCACGAGGAAATTCCGACGACCCTCATTACCAAAATCGGGAGCTTCAACGGCAAGGTTCTGTTGCTGGTCGATGGACGTGGCAAGGAACATTTCTATGGTGCGGATGGCAAACTGCTTCCAGCATTCCAGAAACTCCTCGACGGAGGTTATGGACTCGTTCTGTGCGACGTCTTCCAGACGGGAGAATTCCTGAAGGATGGAAAGCCCGCGGAACCGCAAGTCAACAAGGACTTCGCCGGTTACACGTATGGCTACAACCGCCCGTGGGTCGCCGAACGGGTGCGGGACATCCGGGCCGTGGTGACGAGTGCCGCGGAACTGGAACAGATCAACTCCATTCACCTCGTCGGAACGCATGGGGCTGGAGTCTGGGCCGCGCTCGCCGCTACCGAACCGCATGAAAAAGTGAAGTCGGTGACGGTGGACTGGGAAGGCTTTGGCTTCGGCAGGGTCACTTCCACAAAAGACCCGCAACTGCTTCCGGGGGCGTTGAAGTATGGTGGCTTGGGCGGCCTTGCGGCACTGGCCGCTCCGACTTCATTGGAGGTGTTCGGCACCGAAGGAATCCCCGCTGAGGAACTGACACCCCTCAAGGCGGTCTACGATGTCGCCGCCAAGGATCAACTGGTCCTGCACGGCGCTTCCCCCAAGAGCGATGAGGAACTCGTGCAGGCGCTGCTGAAGAAATAGCGTTAATTCAGTCTTCAAAAAAGTCAGGACGTTCGCATTCCAGTTGGGCGAAGCGCTCCAGCGGGAGACCGATGACGTTGCTCGTACTCCCGATGATCTCCGTGAGAAGGGGATCATCGGGGAGCCTGAGCCCGTAGGCACCGCACTTCCCGGCCCATTCTCCGCTCGCCAGATAGTCGTCCAGCTCCCCCGGTTTCCAGGGTCGGAAAACCAGTTTCGTCTTTTCGACCCCGTGCAGTTTTTGGTTGCGGTCTGTTCTCAGGAAGACCCAGGCGGTCCAGACTTCGTGCGGATGGCCGACGAGGAGTGTGAGCATCCGGCGGGCATCCGCCTCATCCGTTGGTTTCCCCAAAATCTCATCGTTCACCAGACTGACCGTGTCGGCAGCCAGGATCAGCCCTGTGAAACCACGGTCGGCGACGGTCAGGGCCTTGGCGCATGCCAGACTCAGAAGTTGCTCCTCAAGGTCAGGCGCGACAAGAAGTTCCGGTTCGACGATAGCGGAAGCGACAGGGGTCACTTCGTACCCCGCCTCCTTCAAAAGTTGCAGGCGATAAGGTGAACCGCTGGCCAGGATCAGAGAGCGGGGCATGCATTCAACCTCAAAAACTTCAGGTCCGTTTCCTTCGAAATCATAGCAGACCGAGGGCTGGATTTGGACGTGAGGTGTTCGCCCGGGAGGCGGTTGTCCGGGCGGAAAGGAATTGACAGAAATCCCGATGGGGAATAACTTACCGCGTTTCCCGGATTCCCCCAGGACGGCTGCGGATGCGGCTGTCAGGTCGAGCAGGTCTCCAGATATCGCCAAGGACGGCGCCATGGATCTTATCAGCGAAAAACTCCATCACATTTCCCAGCAGTTGGTCATCAACGAGCGGTTCGCCGCAAACCTGTTGGGAATCACCGTCATGCTGACGGCGCTCAGTTTCGCCTGGATGGTTTTAGGGCGACTCTCCGCGGGAGTGATCTCCGTCGTGGGACGAATTCTGGGAGGTCCGCGCACGGAAGGGTTCTTTCACCAACTGACGCGGCATGTCCACGCATTGCTCGCCTGGACCGCGACGCTGGGAATGGTCGCGATCGTGGCGGGTGGACTCAGCTATCATTTCTCCGGTCGCAATATCCAGATCGATGCCGAAAAGTGGTACGACCAGTTGACGGTCGAACATCTGACGCTCGCAGGCATGTATGTGATCGGGGGAATGACGTCCCTCGTGGTGCTCTGGTTCGTGACCCGCCTGGTTTCGCTGTTCCGTTACATTCTGGAACGAAACCTCCGCCGCTCTCTCGGTTCGGAGTTCAATTCCGAACTGTGGCACAGTTGGCTGGGACTGCTGGAGCGATACCTGGAAGCGGTCCTGTTTCTGGGAGCGATTCTCCTCGGGTCCGATTTTCTGATGACGCACGACCTGATGTCCGTGCCGGTCTATAAGTACATTCACCACCCTGCGTGGTATGTGTTCCTGCTGTTCACGGTGGTCTCCGGAGCACGCTTGATGGTGATGGCCTTCCATGGCCTGGCCCGTCCCGTCGCGGAGTTCCTCGACCGGAATCTCGCCGGCTCCATCCTGTCCCTGTACTGGGAGCGGCTGACGAATCTGGTTCCCCTGGCGGAACGCTGTTTTGAAGCGGCAACATACGTCTGTGCCGCGACGATCATGATCCACAATGTCGAACGCTTCTCCGGAAACACGGTGATTGGCGAGCGGATTCTGCTCTGCATCGGGATCTTTTTCGGCGCCCGCGTGGTCATCGAATTGATCCACGTGGGGCTGAACCAGGCGTTCGGCCTGTACAAGGATTCCGAGGCCACCCAGGTCAGCCGGACGTTGGTTCCCCTGTTGCAATCCGTCGGGCAATACCTGATTTACTTCGGGGCGCTCGTGATGATGTTTGAGGTCTGGACGCTCGATACCAAAGCCCTGTTGGGAGTGGCAGGCATCTTCGGATTGGCCGCCGGTCTCGGTGCCCAGAACTTGTTGAGCGACGTCATCTCCGGACTGGTCATCCTGTTCGAGAATCAGTATCTCGTCGGGGACCATGTGGAAATCGGGAATGCCAAGGGAATTGTGGAAGCGGTTACGATCCGGCATACGCAGATCCGGACCCCGGACGGCAAACTGCACATGATTCCCAACGGCCAGGTGAAAGATGTGGTCAACTCCTCCAAGGGGTATGTGAATATCGTCGTCGACCTGAAGGTTCCCGCCGGCAGCAATCTGGAAGCGGTTATGCACGCAATGGCCGAAGCGGGTCAGCAGTTGCGCCAACAGCGCCGCGACGTCCTGGGAGAAACGCAGATCCAGGGGCTGGTGGACCTGACACTCTCCGAAATGACCGTCCGGGCCGTGACCCGCGTCCGTCCGGGGTCCCAGTTTGCGTTGCAGAATGAATACCGCAAATTGTTAAGAGATCTGCTCGAACGGAGCCCCGCCGAAGGTCTGAAGCTGAAGGCGGCCTGAGAAGATTCTCGGGTGAGTCCCCTCCGGAAAGCGGCTGCGGTATAATTCCCGTCTCAGGATGTCGTCGGGAATGTGTTCCGGCGGCGAACCCGGGCCGGAATGCGGTAGACTCATGACCGAGTCCTCGACAGCGCACGAATTCATTATTCTCGGCAGCGGGACCAGCCACGGCGTGCCGATGATCGGCTGCCACTGTCCGGTCTGCACTTCGGATAATCCGCGGAATAACCGCACCCGGACCGGGGCGGTCATTCAGGCTCCGCTGGGAAACCTGCTGATCGATACCCCCCCTGAACTGCGGATCCAGTTGCTGCGGGAGAAAGTCGACCTCATCCATGGAGCCCTTTACACTCACAGCCATGCGGACCACCTGTTCGGCTTGGATGACCTTCGGCTGTTCGGACATTATCTCGATGGTCCCGTGACGCTCTATTGTGAGGAAGGGGTCGAGCGGCATATCCGCGCGACATACAGCTACGCCTTCACCGTTCCCTATCCCAACGATCATCCCGGTGCGATTCCCAATCTGATCTTCGAACGCATTTCACTGGAGCCGGTGGAAATCCTGGGGATCAATATTCAGCCGATCCGCCTGATGCACGGCAAGCTGCCGGTGTTGGGTTTCCGATTCAATGACATTGCCTTCTGCACGGACGTCAGCCACATTCCCGAGGAGAGCCTGACACTCTTGCAGGGGTTGGACGTCCTGATTCTTGACGCCCTCCGGGAAAAACCGCATCCGACCCACTTCAGCGTGGGGCAGGCGGTGGAGATCATTGAGCAACTCAAACCCAAGCGGGCCTATCTCACCCATATTTCGCATTATCTGGAGCATGAGGCGACGAACGCCCATCTCCCAGCCGGAGTGGAACTGGCCTATGACGGGTTACGCATTCCGCTATGAGGAGGAGCGATGAGCGAATCGATCCTGGGGGCTTTGGTCTTTCTGAAACTCGCGGAAATTTCGCAAGCGCGGCAGCAGTTCAACCAGCGGGATAAGTTCCTGATCCTGGCGGGACACGCCTCCTGGGAATGCGGCAAACGGGGCTGGGCGGAGTGCGTCCGGCGGATGGTGGTCGAGCAGCATCCTCACCACCTCCTGAAGCATTTCAAGGACTGGGAGACGGCTGAGGATGACGCCGAATTTCAGGCGTTTCTCAAGCAGCTCGTGAAATTCTGTTCCCGGGAGCGGGGAGAACTGTTTCTGGAGCAGTGGCAGATCGATCTGGATGCCATTTCCCGGGAGCGGGACGTGACGCTGGAGTTCCTGGGGGATGAGATCCTGCAGTCGATGCTGGAAAACAAAGAGGCACCCTAGAGGTGCCTCTTTCCTATCAGGGGAGAACGAGGTCGTCCCCTTCTCGGAGCTTGTGGGGACTTTCCAGGGTGTCCCGGTTCGCTTCGTAGATCTCGGTCGCTCTCCGACGATCGCCGTATTCCCGTTCGGCGATCCGCTCCAGGCTGTCCCGCTGGCGGATCCGATACACTCGCTGCTGAGATTTTTGTGCCTGGGCGACATCCGATTCAGGAGCATCAGCCGGTTCCTCATCGAGAGGTTTGAGGCCCCGACGGGGAGTGACGGGGGGAGTCATTGCAAACGGCACCCGCTTGGGAGGGATGAACATCCCCGGCGGGCTCGTTTGCGGAGCCGCGCTGGGACTGATCATCGGGCGACGCGGCTCACTGGAGGACGACAGGGTTTTGCCGTCAGTTGGCGTTCCTCCCGCTTTATACGGAACCGAAGTTTTGGGAGCGGGTTTCGCGTTCTCCTGCGGAATGGTGGCCTTGGGAGCGATCTCCTCGGAAGCCTCCAGCGCGGCTTGAGGGCTCCGCTGCGGAGCAGTCATGCGGGAATTCTCCAGAGACTTTTTCACCCGCGGAGTTTCCGTTTCCTCCGCATCAACCTCTCCGGGAGGGAGTTTCTGTGAATCGATCACGGGTGAAGTCCGCCGGACCGGGGATTGGGGAGCGGGCGGACGACGGAATTCAGCGGGGTCATCGGCCTGCCTGCCGGGTGAGACTTCGGCGTCGGTCACCGGTTGGTAACGCGCCGCAGGTGCGTACCGCGGCTGGGAAGTTCCCGCAGGCTGCGTTTCGACGAGGGGAGAATCCTCCGCCTGCCATTGAGGGGAGCCCGCAGGACGAGTAGCATGCGGGGCAGGTTTCGACCGGGGAGACGATGCGGAATCGACGTGCAGATACGGACTGCGGGTTTTCTCCGCGATCTGCCGGTTCCACTGCTCCTGGTTCTGGAGTTCCGGCAGGCCCGAGACCTCGGCGTCATCTCGACGGAAGAACAGAGCGCCGACCACACCGAGCAACAGCACGGCCAGGCTCAATCCGATTTTGAGATCACGTTGCATGGGACGAAACTCCGACGAAACGGCAATTCCTCAGCAAGTAGTTTCCAGGCGATCCGTCAAAGTCTGTGCGGAAAGTTCCGGCGATCAACAGCCGGAATCAGGGTTGGCGATTACGGAGGACAAACGGCATGTGGGACAGATTTCAGATCATCGATCTCAGTGTTCCGTTGGAGCACGAAGCGGTGAGCGAGCCGATGCCCGCCGCATCCACTACGTCCGACACGAAGGCGAAGGACTGCAGCAAATGCAGAAGTTCTTCGGCGTCGCTTCGGAGGATCTCACGTATTCGGGCGGACTGGGCTGGGCCGTGGAAGAAATCCAGGCCATCACCCATACCGGAACCCATGTTGATGCTCCGTACCATTATGCCCCACAATCGGAGGGGCGGCGGGCAAAAACCATCGATGCGCGAGATTCCCCTCGAATGGTGCTTTGCTCCGGGTGTGCGGCTTGATCTGAGAACGATTCCCGCGGGGGAGTTTATCACTCCTGACGATCTGGAAAACTCTCTGGCCCAGATCGGATACAGTTTGCAGGGTGGGGAAATTGTACTGCTGCAGACCGGTGCGGACGCGGCTTTGAAGACCCCCGCCTATTTCGAGCAGCCCGGCCTGGGACGCGACGGGGTCCTGTGGTTGACCGACAAGGAGTGAAGGTGATCGGTATCGACGCCTACACGCTCGATCGCCCGTTTGCCTCGATGGTGGCGGATTATCGCCGTACCGGGGACGGACGATTCATCTGGCCCGCGCACTTCGCAGGGATTGAACGGGAGTATTGCCAGATTGAGAAACTTTGCGGCCTGGATCGAATCCCTCGACCCTACGGTTTTTTTATCTCGTGCCTTCCGGTGAAGATCCAGGGAGCGAGTGCAGGCTGGTGCCGTGCCGTGGCTCTGGTTTGCTGGGATTAATCGGTTTACGTTGACCAGTTCACAAAGACAAAAAAGGGGAGACCGATGAATGCGGTCTCCCCTTCCCTGTTTTCAAAACGATCTCTCTCAGGAGAGGTGGTTATCCAGGTTGGTCAGGCTGAAGGCGGAGAAGAGCGAGTCAATTTCCGTGGTCGGAACCGACTTCTTCTTACCGTGAGACTTGCCGGAGTGCTTCGGCTCCTTCACGGCGGTGATCACGCTGCTGTCCGGGGCCTGCGGAACAGCGGACGAACCGGAGTTCGACAGGTCGGAACCGGTGATCGTCGAGGCTGCCGAGGGAGCGAACAGCGCCGTGGCATCCGCGGATTGCAGCGAGGAACCTCCGAAGACCGACACAATCTGGGTGACCGTACTCGTTCCCCCCGAACCGTCGTTCAGAGTGAAGCTCACAGAACGATTTCCATTCGTGGCATTGGCCGAGGTCTTGAACGTGATGTTGCGGATGATCTCCTGGGCAGCGGCAGTCGTCGCGTTTGTGGTGAACGTGATCACCAACGGACTGAGGGACGTTCCGCCGGCGATCGTTCCCACCTTCTGGCCGCTGAAGAAGACGTCAGAACCGAAGACATTGACCTGACCCACGCCGGAACCGGTGCTGCGGAGCGACAGGAGATCTCCTGTATCCACCCCCGGATTGATGGAGATCGTCAACTTGCCGCCGTCGAGCGTCGTGTTGTCGGCATCACTGACGACGGCGGACGGGAGGACGGTGACCGCCGACAAGCCCACCACGTAGTTCACCGGATTCGCAGTATCCGCCAGGATGACCGGCGGATCGTTGACGGCGAGCACGCCCAGGTTCTTGTAGACCGGCAGACTGCTGTCACCTCCCACGTCCTTGAGCTTGAACTGCACCGCGCGAGTGACGGTTGAAGGATTGCTCGACGTGTTCGAGAAGGTGATATTCCGCACGAGAGTCTGAACATTCGTGTTGTTGGCGCTCGCGTTGAAGGTGATCACGAGCGGCGACCCTCCGGTCCCTCCGCTGATCGTCCCAAACGTAGTGCCACCGTAGCTGACGGTGCTTCCACCCGCATTGACCCCGATCTGGCCCGCTCCATTCCCCTCGTTGTTGACCTTCAGAACGTCCGCGGAAGTTCCATTCGCGGTGAATTTCACGACGAGGCTTCCGCCGCCGAAGACCGGGGCGGCACTGTCGTTAACCACTGCCGTTGGGGAGACGAACACTGGCGCACCCTTCTCGGTGAAGTTCACCTGGCCGCCGAAGTTGGTGATCGTGATGTTGTGCGGGGTCGGAGTCACGGTGATCGAGGCGATCCCGTTGCCGCTGCCGACGGAAGCGCTGCCTCCACGGTTGGCGAGGCTCAGCCGTCCGCCGTTGACTCCCTGAGTCCGATCCCAGGCGGCGAAGATGAACCCACTCACCGTGCCGTTAAAGGATTCGTTGGGAATGAAACGGATGCGGGTCTGGGCATCGGAATTGAGCAGCAGCGCATTCGTGGCAGAGATATTGGTGATGTCCACCCAGCTACTGCCGTTGTTCAGGGAGTACTGCCAGAATCCGCTGGAATTGTTGATTCCATGGATCGCAATCCCTTCCACCGCACCGGTGTCCACGTCGGTAATCGGGTCGCCACCCGCGCTCGCAATGATCGCGGAGACCAGCGTGCCGGGATTGTTGGTTTCCTCTTCCTTGATGCTCGACAGGACGTACTTGCCGGCCGTGTTCAACACCGGTGCATCGTTCACGGAATTAACCGTGATATTGATGGTGTCGGTGTCCGTCTTCGCCGGGCTGGCCGGGATGTTGAAGTTCCCCAGATCGTTCGTCACGATCGTGATCGTATCGGGGCCGAAGTAGTTCGTGTTCCCCAGGTACAACAGGTTGTTCAAGGCGTTGTTGACGTTCGCGAGCGTCCCCGTGAAGGTGATTGTCGGGTCCGCGGAACCGTCACCCGTCTGGAACGTCAGTCCCCCCTTGGCACCCAGCGACATGATCCCGTGCTGCGCCGTGAGCGAGACCTTGACTTTATTGGTTCCAAACACGGCGTCCGGATCCGAAACACTGATACGGTTGTTCGTCGCGGTTGAGAACTTGAAGAGCGTGTCCTCATTCACCGACTGGGGCCCCGGAACGGAGTTGACAGGC